>NZ_BATQ01000131.1 GCF_000739635.1 Verrucomicrobium sp. BvORR034
GGTTATGACTTCCGCAGGGGCAACTGGACCTTTGGCCCCCAGGCCAGCCTGCAGTACAGCAGGGTCAGCATGGATAGTTTCCGCGAACGAGGGGCGGACAGCCTCGACCTGCGGCTGGCGGATGCCGATTCAGAGAGCCTGCGCAGCTATCTGGGCGCCCGGGTTGCCTACACCATCGCCCTGAATGATCGGGTGACGCTCATTCCCGAAATGCGCGCGTTCTGGCAGCATGAGTATCTGGATGGAGGTTCGTTGAACGCCAGCCTGAACGGCGGGCAGGGACCGGCCTTCCTCTATGACATGGAACGCAATGAGAAGGATGCCCTGTTCCTGGGAGCAGGGATCGGTCTGCAGGTGGGTCCGCGGTTCTATGCCAATCTCTACTACAATGTAGAACTGGGACGTGAAGATCCCAACCACAGAGTGAGCCTCAGTGCCACGTGGAGGTTCTAGGAACAGCAACATTCACAACTGCAATCCAAGCCGTGGGCCTCTGTATTCCTCATGCAGAGGCCCACTGTTTTTGGCCCGCCTGAGTCCGACGCGCTCTGATCAATAGGCCACAGTAAATCTCTGGCGGAGGTGCGTCGGCTGCTCCAGCTCATTGATGAAGGCGATGGCATAGTCCTCGGCAGAGATGCGGCTTTCACCTTTCTCATCCGTCAGCAACTGGTCGCCACCAAGGCGGAACTGTCCCGTCCGTTCTCCCGGGAAAATGACCGCGGCGGGGCTGACGTAAGTCCAGTCCAGCGAGGTGTTGGCCTTGAGGGCATCGAGTACTTCGCGATGCGCTTCTGCGGTGGCTCTGTAGGCTTCAGGGAAGCCGGGGGCATCCACCAACTGGACGCCCGGAGCGACCTCCAGCGAGCCGGCCCCTCCCACGCACAGGAGCCGCTTCACACCGGCCTGGGTCAGGCCCTCAATCAACGCGGCAGTGGTCGGCTTGAAGCCTGCCGGGTCGCCACCGATGGAACTGATGGCCGCATCGTGGCCGACCGCTGCTGCGGCGATGCTTTCGGGATGGAGCGCATCACCCTGGATCACCGTCACGCTGCCGTTGATCGCGACAGGCTGCCCAGGAACATAGTCCTCGGCCGGAGTGGCGGTGTTGCGTGATTGCTGGAGGAATTTTTCGGGGTTGCGGGCGACCACTGTCACCGTGTGACCACGGGAGAGGGCTTCATTCAGAATGCGGCTGCCGAGGGTTCCGCCGGCGCCAAAAAATACGATTTTCATAGTGTTTGATTTGTGATTAGGTTCTGTTTCGAATCCTGGTTACGAATGAATACTGAGATGCCATTTTCCGCAAGAGGGGTTGTTTTTGTAACCTGGTTACGTCTGCGTAACCGCCTTCGCAGTTCAGCCCAGGCCTCCCAGCATCTGGTTCTATGAAAATGTCTCTTCCCCCTGTGCAACGCGGTAGCGACCAGGCGGAGCTCTGCCCCATCCGCGATGTGCTGGACCGCATCGGCGACCGGTGGAGTCTTCTGGTGCTCCTCCATCTCACCCAGGGAACACAGCGCTTCTCCGTTCTGAAGCGGGCGGTGGGCGACATTTCGCAACGCATGCTGGCTCAGACCCTCCGCACGCTAGAACAGGAAGGCTTCGTCACCCGGCAGGTGCATCCCAGCGTACCTCCGAAAGTGGAATACACGCTTACCCCTCTTGGCCACTCGCTGATCGAGCATCTCGCACCTTTGGTCAGTTGGGCAGAAAGTCACCACCAAGCAATCAAAATGGCCCGCAAGGCCTATGTGCCACCTGTGTCAGCGTAGTGCGCGTGTCCAAATGGCACCTTGGTTCTGGAGAGAGCTGTGTCCCCCGCTCGCTGCCATCTAAAAGACTGTCGAAACTAAAACTTGACTGACTAGTCAATTCATGACACCTTCCATCGGTGAAAGAGAAAACCGACCAACCGAAGCGCTCGCAACTGATGCGAGCCGCCCTTGAACTTTTCGCGGCCAATGGCCTCGCTGTGCCGACAGCGAAGATCGCCGCCGTTGCGGGTGTGGCCAACGGCACTCTCTTCAACTATTTCCCCAACAAGCAGGATCTCGTCGATTCACTGTATCTCGACATCAAGAACGAGATCATCGACTTGTTCAACGAAAGTGGAGCGCAGCGCGCGGCAAACCTGCGGGACGCTTCCTTTTTGATCTGGAAGAGTTTTGTGGTGTGGGCATTGGCCAATCCCCTCAAGCAGCAGGTGATGAACCTTCTGATGAATGCCAACGCCCTCTCGCCAGAAGCACTCAAGCAGTCCGAGAGTATCTTCCGTCCGGTCAGAAAGCAGCTGGAAGCGGGCGTCAAGCGCGGCGAATTCATGTCGGGACTCGGCATCGATTCCATCCAGCAGATGAAGGGGGCGCTGATCACCGTTTGCATTGCCGATGCCCTGGCTCGCAGTCTCAAGGGCAAGGCGCTCGAAACCCACATCACCACGGGATTTGAGGTCTACTGGCGGGGCGTCGCCCGCTGATCGCCCCTATCCTTCTTACTCCAAGTCGGTTCCAAGAACTGACTGACTAGACACTCTAAACCATCACAAGATATAATCTAAATCCATGAACAAACCACTCAATCAACGCACCGCGCTCGTCACTGGCGCATCGTCCGGCATCGGCGAGGCCACGGCCCTGCGCCTGGCATCCCTGGGGATCACCACTTACGCGGCGGCGCGGCGGGTGGAGAAGATGGAGCCGCTCAAACAACACGGCATCCGCGTGATCAATCTGGATGTCACCGATGAAACCTCCATCAAGAGCTGTGTGGAGCAGATTGCCGCAGAAGCCGGCGGTATTGACATCCTGGTCAACAACGCAGGCTACGGCTCCTATGGCTCCATTGAGGAGGTGCCACTGGCCGACGCACGTCGTCAGGTCGAGGTGAACCTGTTTGGCCTCGCAAGGCTTACGCAACTGGTCATTCCCCACATGCGCGGGCAACGGTGGGGAAAGATTCTCAACGTCACCTCCATTGGCGGTCTGCAGGCAGCCCCCTACGGTGGTTGGTACCATGCCACAAAGTTTGCCGTGGAAGGCCTCACCTCTTCTTTGCGACAGGAACTGGCCCCTTTCGATGTGGACGCCATTCTCATTCGTCCGGGTGCCATCAAGACCGAGTGGAGCGGCATCGCCGCCGACAGCCTGCTGGCTGTTTCTGGCAACGGTCCCTACGCCCGCGCTGTGCGTGTGATGCACTCCCTGTTCACCGGACCGAGTCTTGAGAAGATGGCCGCCGATCCTTCTGTGATCGCCGATGTGATTGAGGAAGCGATCACGGCGCGCCGTCCGAAGAGTGGTTACCTCGCACCTCTTGCGGCGAAGGTGATGATTGGGATTGGCAAGCTCGCTGGCGGTGACCGTCTGCGGGATGCCATCACTCGTTCCTTCATGAAGCTGCCGAAGAAGATGTGAGATGAAGTACTGCGGAAAGCATGGCTGGAGCCAGCGCCCCCTCCGTTACCTGCCTTCATTCACCGGCCAGTCCATGCCAAGCAGGAGGAGCTCGCGTTGGATCGTGTTGAGGTTCCAGAGGATAACGGAACCATCTTCACGTTGCTCACCCAGCAACGATTCCTGTTTGTCAAAAGCGAGCGCAACAGGACGGCTGCCCGGCTCCAGGGACGGGTTGGGAAGCTCGGCGATCACCGCCCCATCGTGAACACGATGCAAGCGTGTACGAGTGGCCGTTTGCACGGCAAGCAACCTGCCATCAGGCGACCAGGTGGCCATGTGGAAGGGGTCAGTGGCTGCAAGAGTAAGAACACATTGCCCACTGGACGTATTCCACAAGGTGACAAGATGACGACCGACGACGGCGAGTGTGAGGCCATCAGGTGCGAAGGCCAGGTTGCACCCGGCCTCCTGAACAGGCAGATGACGTGGTGGAGAAGTGGATGACAGAGACCACAGCTGTATGCTCCGCTCTTGAAAACTGCTGGTCGCGGCGAGCCGGGCATCCGGTGTGAGAGCAATGGAAAAGGGATCTTTTTGCGCCAGGACCTTCACTGGCCGTGTGGTGTTGGGATGGGTGAGCAAGAAGCGGTTGGCAGGACGCTCCAGCAATGCGAGCCAACCTGGAGGCTCCGCCGCCGCATCCAGAAGCACGGCACCCACATAAGGTGCCTGCCCACCTTCCGCTGCCAGATGTCGTCCGGCACTCAATGCCACGCCATCAAGACTTCTTAAACCAGAGGACCAGCCACACGACTGGAGGCCGTCGGAGAGAAAGCGGGCTCCCATCCATTCCGTGCCGTACTTCGCAATGACCAGCCGATGAGCGCCGGTCTTAAGGTCCCACAACCGCGCCCCTTCGTCGGTCACCCATGTAACACGCCCGAGCCTGGCATCCAGATCCAGTGTGCAGAAGGACTCGCGATGCCCCTCAGCACCAACGGGTCGAAGCATGCGGACGCCGGCTGGAAGGATGACCGCGATACGGCAGGGATTGTTGTCCACATCAGACCAAAGGATCTGGGCGCCGGCAGCATCCCACCGCGGAGGATGGTTCACAGGAACACCGCAGCGCTGCATGACAAGATCCTCGCGGCGCTCCAGATCCCAAAGATGCAAGGCTCCCTCCTCCGTCTGACAGGCAATGAGTCGTTGGTCAGAATGCCAGGCGAAAGCGATCGCTGCGCTCTCCCGTCCGTGAACATGCGACACCGCACTAGCATCGCCAACCTTCCAGAGATAGGTGTTCTTAGCCAGGCAACCCACGGCGAGCTCGTTGCCAGCCTGATTCCACTGCAAAGCCGTAACGCTGTCTTCGAGTTGGAACACAGCTTCAGTCCCGCCAGATCGATCCATAATGCGCAGTTCGCGATCATGAGAACCACCGACAGTGGCGCTGCGCCCGCTTGCGGGTGCGAATGCACGCCTGTGGCGCTGAGGCTTGGCAAAGATGCCAGTCTTTTCGTTAAGGGGTCCCTCAGTGACAAAATCGCCATGCGCCAGGGCGCGGATTGCGAGGCTGCGCAGCAACTCACTGGGACGAAATGTCCATTCCGCTTGCAACAGGTCCAACGCTTCGCGGCGGTGGCCTGCCCGATGAGAGTCGAGCAAAAGCCGCACATGGCCAAGCCGCTCCAGATGGCGGTGTTCAGCGCTCACTTGCTGGTCCGCCTGAAGTTGAACCGTGTCAGCCTGTTGAACGCGCTTCATTGAGATGAGCATGGAGCCCAGCGATGCAATGATGGCAAAAGCAGTGGTGAGAATGAGCGCTGTCACCAGAGGGTTGCGCCGGATGAGCCGGCTGAGGCGGACCAGGGGTGATAAAGGACGCACGCTCACACCACGCCCATCCAGCCAAGCCCGGAGGTCTCGTTCCAGCGCGGCGGCGGACGCATAGCGATCCTCCAACTCAGGCTCCAGGGACTTGCGGCAGATGCGCCATAGATCCAGCGGCACACCGTAGTGCGTGAGCGGCACGGCCCTGCCATGGGCAACGAGTTCAAGTACCTGGGTGACACTGTCTCCCTTGAACGGCGGGCGCCCGGCTAGCAGGTGATAGAGAATGGCACCCAAGGAGAAAATATCAGCCGCCGGGGAGGGAGTCCGACCTTGTGACACCTCCGGAGCCGCGTAGCCCGGTGTTCCCAGAACGGCAAGGGTGTGGCTTAGCTCCGCACTGGCTCTGGCGGGCCTGGCCAGGCCAAAGTCCCCCAGCATCGGTTGGCCTTTCTCATCGAGCAGAATGTTGTGCGGCTTCAGGTCACGATGCAGGATGCCGTGATCGTGCGCGTACTGCACGGCCGAGGCAACGGTGGCGAGCATCTCCGCCGCCTTGCGTGGCGGTTGAGCCCCTGTCTCCTGCAGGCGGTCGGCCAGAGTGCCTCCTTCGGCCAGTTTCATGGCAAACCACGGCCGGTCTTGGAACTCACCCACCTCATAGATGGGCAGGATGCCGGGGTGGTCCAGTAACGACAACATCCGCGCTTCCTGGGCAAAACGCTTCAGCAGCGACGCGCGTTGAGAGCCTCCCCCGACCGCTGGCACCTTCAGAGCCACGGCACGGCCCGTGGCTTCGTGAAAGGCCAGAAACACTTCGCCCATGCCGCCCTCCCCCAATGGCGAATCGATGATGTAGGGGCCGATACGGTCGAGGCCAGCCAAACTGGTGGATCTGAGAATGCAGGCCGCACAAAAGGCATGACCTTCCGCGGAAACAAGGGGCACCCCACAGTGCTCACAAACCTGCCCGGACATCGGCGGCGCCCCGCTCATGCAACCGGCCCCCCGAGTATCTCCGACAGATAGGCCATCTCGCCCTCAAGTTCGACAGCATTGGCCACAGTCCGGCTCACTTCCTCGCGCAGGATCTCCCGGAAGCGCCGCCGCAAGCGAAACACACGGGTCTTCATGGCCGTAACGCTGATGCCGAGTCGCGCCGCAATTTCCCGCTGAGGAATGGTCGCATCGCCATGAATCAATGCGGAAGTCTGCGCTGCATCCATGCCTTGCTCACTCGTCTCACTTTCCAGCCGGGCCATGCTGTGTGCCATCATGGTTTGAGCCCATTCCAGATCAAACAACCTTGCATGATCTGCCTCATGCGGGGCCGACTGATCCAGCGCATCGAGAGGCAGCGCCACATTGCCACCCCCACGCTTTTGCGCGCTGGCCTTGCGCCGCAGCTTTTGCACATGATGACGCAGCGCCCCCACAAGATAGGCACGAAAGCGGCCATGCTCGCTGTCTGCGCGATCCAGCGACTGGCTCTCGAAGAAACCAATAAAAAAATCCTGGGCCACATCTTCCACCTCGGATTCAGAAATACCCATCCGTCGCAAATAATCGCATATAGGCCGCCAGTAGAGCGTGTAGAGCTCGCTTAATGCTTCCCGGCGGGGTTCCGGGGAAAGCGAAGCGCTACGCACGAGAGACCACCGTGTCGTGGCAAAATGAGCGTTCATTGGCAAGGAGGGGGCTTGACCACCTGCCGGATAACCTGAACAAGGTGGTAGGTACTCCTATGCCATTGGGCATAGTCACGATCAACATGTGATGTGTAGCTTTCACCGTCTTCGTTCATTTGAAAATGGGCCACCCCGAGTCGACAAGGACATGCGGCCAAAAGAAAAGGCCGCTTGGGATCACCAAGCGGCCATCAAAGCTGGGAAAAGCTGATCTCCCTGTTACTTCTTGATCCACTGCACTGCGTCCACGATCACGTGGCCATCCGTGCCTTCGTTGGACACTTCCACGACTGCGTCCTGACCCGCTTCAAACTTGAAGGTTCCCAGAGGATAGAGCACGCCGTCGATGGGGGCCTTCTCCTTCTGGTTCACCTTCACGGTCTTGACACCTTCCGCGCTGCGGATGGTAACAGGAACATTGCTGGCACGGTTGGCCAGGGCCTGGTAAGCCAGACGCACTTCATACTGGCCCGCTTCCTTGAGCTGGGTACGGAACACCGCCTTCTGATGGCCTTTTTCTGCATTGCCATCGTGGGCGTAGCCAGCACCGATGAACGGGGCAGCACTGGCACCATGCGACTCAAAGCCGGTCAGCACCGCGTCAACATCGTCCACCACCACGCCACCGAGCTTGGCCTTGTCGAGAGCCTCAATCATCGGCTTGGCTGGCGATTCAAAGTCCAGCACCTGCTTGTCGGCATCCAGCTTGGCCTTCAGTGTCGCATAATCCAGCTTCTGCAGATCCACCTTGGCATCGATGGCCAGGGAAGCGGCCGTGGCGGCGCTCTGCCCCAGCACCATGAACACCGGCTCCATGCGGATGGAACCAAAGGCAATGTGGGAGGAGCTCAGGCACACCGGCACGAGCACGTTCGTGCACTCCGATGCCTTGGGCACGATGGAGCGGTAGCTGATCGGATAAGGGCGGCTGCCCACCTGCACGTCGCCTTCATTGCGGACGAAACCTTCCTTCGTGATATAGCGCTGCACATGGTGGGAGTCCATGTTGTAGGCCCCCATGCCCACGGAGTCTGGCACGATCTCAAGACGGCGGCAGTTCTTCTCCGTCATCACGTAGTCGGACACCAGACGGCGGGCCTCACGCACATACATCTGGCGTGGAAAGTGGCCGCTGTCGGCGAACTCATCCTTGGCCAGCCCTAGCTTGGTGAAGTGCTCACGAATCTTCTCCGGCACACGCGGGTGGTTGGCATAGGTCCACATGAGGCCCAGTTGGTAGTCACGATGCTGCTGAATGATCCGATCCCGGGTGGCATAGTCACCATCCGGATAGTCGTAGTTCATGCCGATGTTGTCCGTGCTGATGGCGAAGTTGTTGTTCGTGTCCGTCTTGCGATTGGGCATCCAGACCGGATTCCAGGAAAGACGCCCATCCCCGGCCTCCACGTTGCGCAGAGCCAGTTCAAAGTTTTTCTCATCGTAGTTGGCCGGTTTGGGCCAGGGAAGACGGTTCTCCGGCACATCGGTGGTGCACATGCGGAAGTTGTAGGCCTGAACCCGGTGGTCGCCGGCGAATTCTTCGCCAGGAGCTTCCTTCTGGACGCCGGGCAGCACCCCGCTCTTCGGATCGCCTGGTATCACGTAGGGATCCACGTCCTTGATGAACTGGTGGCTGCGGGCATGGCCGGTCTGCACGCCGTTGAGTTTTTCATCGTACTTGGCGTTGGCCTCGCGTCCCACATGGTACGAGACACCTGCCTTCGCGAAGAGGTCACCTTCATAGGTGGCGTCGATGAACATCTTGCCTGCGAACGTGCGGCCCGACTCCATGACGATTTCCGTGATACGAGTTCCATCTTTCTTGACCCCGTTCTTGAGGTCCAGGCGCTCGCCATAGACCACCGGCACCTTGGCTTCGGCAATCATCTCGTCGTAGATCTTCGTAGCCACGTGCGGCTCGAAGGTCCACATCGTCTCTTCGTTGGGCGTGTTCCCGCCGTGACGCTTGGCAGCATACTCCTCACGTTTCTGCTGCACCCAGGACTGGTCACGCTGATAGTGCTGCCACACACGGTGGTAGAACTCCCGGGACATGCCGCCGATGGCCTTCTTGTTCCCGATGTCCGTAGCCCCCAGTCCGCCAGTGGTCAGGCCACCAAGGAACTTGGTTGGCTCGATGATCACCACAGTCTTCCCCATGTGGACCGCCTGGATGCCAGCCGTGATGCCACCGGAGGTGCCGCCATAGACGACGATGTCGTAAGTCTCGGTCTTGGCTTCAGCTTTCGCTTCGCCCTTGGTTTTTACCTTGGGCTTTTCCTTTTCCGCCTGCGCCGCCAGAGGCACGCCGCAAAGCGCCGTTAGGGTAAGTGTGAGGAGGGAACGTTGGAACGTCATGACAGGGTAAGGCCACGACTCCCTCTTTTGGACAAGAAATCGATCGAGGGACACAGCACCCCGGCTAGGGGGGCGCGTTTGCGGCCTGCCCAGCAGCGGCTGGTGTCGCGGGTGCCACCCCAGGTTTCAGCCCTTCCCGCTTGGCATTCTCCACCTTCCCCACCGCCCAGAAGATCCATCCTGCCAATGCCACCAGCGCGGCCAGCAGCAACCACATGATCCAGGTGAAAATCGTCTTGGGCGTGGACATGAACTCAATGAATAGAATAAGCAGGAATAAAACAGAGACTACGCACGGTGAGTGCGGGCCCGATGCTCGCTGGGCCGCCACCCCGTCCATTTCTTGAAGGTGGTGGAAAACACAAACGCATTGTGATAGCCCACCGCAAGGGCGATGGACTCAATCTTGTCCTCCGTGCTGGACAGCAGCTCTGCGGCATGCCGCATGCGCAGATAGGTGAGCTGGCGCATGGGCGACCGGCCCAGTTGCTGCGTGGTGAGTCTCCGGAGATGCTCTTCGCTCATGTGCACCTCTTGGGCCAGTTGGCTCAGCGTCCACGGTTCTCCCAGCCGGTGGGCGATCTTCTCCCAGAGTCGGGAGAGGCGGTCATCCATCTGCCAGGGTTGGGCAAATCTCAGCACATAGGTCTGTACGAGCTCCACCCAGTGGTGCATGGCCACCGGGGCCGGGGTCGGCGGAGCGGAAGAAGGAACCTTGTCGCCGGTGGACTCAGCCTGTGAGCGCACGCACTCCGCATGCAGCCCCAGCATCGCCAGCCGCAAGGGCTCGGGGTCAAATTTGGCCAACACCGGCGAACTGGCCGAAACCAGGGGCCTCTGCTCCGGCACCGCCTGGTAGCGCACCCAGACAAAGTTCCAGGGCTTGCTGGGCACCGCATGAAAGGCGTTGAGCAGATGGGGAGGCAGGAGGCAGGCCATGCCCGCCCGGCATCTCTGCCAGCGTCCGTCCACGAGGATCCGCCCCTCCCCACCGTAGCAGGCCATGAAGTAGGTGCCGCTCTGCTTCATCCGCACGATGTTGTAGGGAGACTGGGCTTCGCAGATGCCGAGGTGAGCGATCCGATGCTGGGCCAAGGCGCTACAGGCAGGGGCTTTAGCCAGCCATTCCCGCCGGTCTCGCACGTCCACCCGCACCACCTTTTGCGTGGTCGCCTCCCCCAGGATGTGGGTTTCGGATAGGTCTTGGTGCGTCTTGCTCATGCGACGGTAAGTGAAAAAAGCGGGCAGGAGGCGTTGGTTTCTGAGATGCTAAATCCGCGTCGATCCACGCCTGCGATTCGGTCCAAAAGACATGAAGCGCGTGAATGGGTTCCGTCGCAACGCCAATCCGCAAACCAAAACCAAAAATCAGCAATTCCAAACTCATGCCCAATCCCTGGACCGGAATCGGTAATCCCTACACCCGCCAAGAAGTCGTCGATCGCTTCAATGCCACTCTGAAGCGCGGCGAGCCTCTCATCGTCGCCGGTGCCGGCACCGGGATCAGCGCCAAGTTCATTGAGCGCGGCGGGGCGGACATGATCATCATCTACAACAGCGGCCGCTTCCGCATGATGGGGCATGGCTCCACCTGCGGTCTCATGGCCTACGGTGATGCCAACGAGATCGCCATGGAGATCGGCGAGTACGAAGTGCTCCCCGTGGTGAATGAGATCCCCGTGGTCTGCGGGGTGCATGCCAGCGATCCCCGCCGCCGTATGTGGCACTGGCTGGGCAAGGTCAAGGACATGGGCTTCTCCGGCGTGAACAACTTCCCCACCCACACCATCGTGGACGGTCACTTCCGCCAGGTGCTGGAAGAGACCGGCATGAGTGTGAAGAAGGAGTTCGAGATGATCGGTCTCGCCCGTCGCATGGACCTCTTCAGCATCGTCTACGTGGCCACCCCGGAGGAAGCCGTGGAGATGGCCAAGCAGGGGGCGGATTGCATCATCGCCCACGTCGGCACCACTGTTGGTGGCAGCATCGGAGTCACCAGCGCCGTTGTCTCCTGGGACCACACCGTGGCCCGCACCCAGGAAATCATCGATGCCGCCAGCCAGGTGCGGAAGGACATCTTCTTCCTGACCCATGGCGGCCCCATCAACACACCCAAGGACGTGGAGTTCATCCTCGGCAAAACCACCGCCCACGGCTTCGTCGGTGCCAGCAGCCTGGAGCGCATGGGCGTGGAAGAAAGCCTGACGAACCTGACCAAAGAGTTCAAAAAGGTGCCGTTCAACCAGTAAAAAGACGCTCCCCGAAAGGCAACCGCTAACGGACGCTCATGAACGCTAACAGCTTCCCGGATCTACATCCAAACCCGGACAAACCCTTCTCACAGGAAGGGTACGCCTTGGTAGGTGCAGCCATCGAGGTTCATCGAACCATCGGTGGAGGTCTTCTGGAGGAAGTTTACCAGGAATGCCTGGAGTTGGAGCTGAGCCGTCGCGGCATTCCTTTTGCTCGCCGACCTGAACTGGCCGTCTTCTACAAAGGCAGTGAACTGCGCAAGCGGTACATTCCTGATCTTTATGTTCACGATGGCATCGTCGTGGAACTCAAGGCCACCAGCGAGATCATCCCAGAGCACGAAGCCCAGTTGATCAACTACATGCGTATTGCCCGCAAATCCGTGGGCTATCTCCTGAACTTTGCTCCAGTCGAGGGAGTCGAATGGAAGCGGATGGTCATCACAGATTTCGCATCTCGCGCTCGTCCACGGATCAGCGGCAACTCTTGAGCCCCTCTAAAGCCCGTGTTGGAAATTGTCAGCGCCTGTTAGCGTCAGTTAGCGGTTTTCTCTCATTCTCATTGTTTATTATGAAAGCACTCATCCTCCTCACCCTATGCGCCGTGCTGCCGTGCAGCATGCTCGCCGCGGCGGAAGCCCCTTTGCGGGTCTTCATCCGGGCGGGACAGAAATCCCACGCCCCGGGGGCCCATGACTATCCCCAGTTCTTGAAGGACTGGGTGCCGCTGCTCAAGGAGCGCGGCATCCAGGCCGATGGCGCGCTGGACTTCCCGACCAAGGAACAGCTCGACAACACCGACGTCCTGATCCTCCACTCTCAAGAGGCGGGGAACATCAAGATCGGTGAAGAACGCAAGAATCTCCTGGAGTTTCTGAAGCGCGGCGGCGGTCTGGTGACCCTGCACGCAGGGGCGGTCTCGCAGGATGCGGACTGGTTCAAGAGCATCATCGGCGGCTCCTGGCGTCAGGGCACCACGAAGTGGCTGGAGGGGCCGATGCACCTCTACTTCACGGATCGTGAAAACCCGATCACGAAGGACTGCTCCAACTTCGCGATGGACGATGAGATCTACTATGACATGGACATCCTGCCGGAGGCCCGCATCCTTGCCGGTGCTTACACGCCCAAGCCAGCCGGGGCCCGAAATGCGCAGGCGGCCAAACGGGCTGAGGAGATAACAGGTGGCGGAAAAAAGGTCTCCATCTACGACATCCAGCCGCAGATGTGGACCTATGAAACCACGGCACCGGAAGGCCGCACCGCCTACCGCTCCTTTGTGAGCATTCCCGGCCACCTCTACATCAACTTCAACCGTCCCAACTACCGCGCCATCCTGCTGCGTGGCATCGCCTGGGCCGGGAAGAGGCAGAATGCAGATGAGTTCTGCAAGCCCGAGGAACTGGGCGACGGCCTCCGCTACGTGGAAGGCGGCCCCACCCGGCCAGACAAGGCCGCAGCCCTCATCGAGGTGCACCCGGAGTTTGAGATCTCCCTGGTCGCTGCCGAGCCACTCATCAACAAGGCGATGAATGTCGACTGGGATGAGAAAGGCCGTCTCTGGGTCTGCGAAACCCCAGAATATCCCAACGGTCGTCGCGTGCCCAACACCGATGCCTGGAAAGAGTCCGGCTCGATCTCCAAAGAAGGTTATGACCAGCGCGAGCCCCGCGATGTGATCTCCATCCTCACCGACACCAATGGCGACGGCGTGATGGACAAGAAGAAGATCTTTGCCGACAAGCTCGAGCTGGCCACTAGCTTCTGCTTCTACAAGAAGGGCGTCATCGTCTGCGCCGCCCCGGACATCTGGTATTTTGAGGACACCGACGGCGACGACGTGGCTGACAAGCGCACCAAGCTCTACAGCGGTCTCGGCAACGGCGACACCCATGCCGTGATGAACAACCTCCGCTGGGGACTCGATGGCTGGGTCTATGCCACTCATGGCTACTCCGCCGGCGACGTGACCTCTCTCGGAGCCAAGTCACCCAAACCTCCCGTGCGCATCGCCTCCGGCGTCGTGCGCTTCAAGCCGGATGGCTCTGAGATCGAGATGTTCTCCTCCCGCGGTGGCAACACCTGGGGGCTCGACATCACCTGGGATGGTCAGGTCTTCTGGACCCAGCCCACCAGCGGCACCGTCTTCTTCCACACCGTGCTGCCGGAGTATGTGCTGGCAAAGGGCAAGGTTCCTGGAACCAACTCTTGGAAAGGCATGATCACCGGACAGAAAACCTTCCCGCTCATGAGCTGGCCGGAGCAGGCCTATGTGCAGATCGACCAGGTGGGCTCCTTTACCGCCGCCGCTGGCTGTGCCGTCTATGAAGGTGGGGCCTGGCCTGAGAAGTGGAACTACAGCTACTTCACCACCGAGGCCACGCTCAACATCGTGCACCAGCAATTCGTGAAGCCCGACGGCGTGAGCTACACCGTTGAGAAGGAAAAGGGCCGTGAGGAAACCGAGTTCATCCGCAGCAAGGACCTCTGGTTCCGCCCCATTGAGAACCGCGTGGGCCCCGATGGTGCCCTCTATGTCGTGGACTTCTACAACCAGGCCGTCATTCACAATGACACCCGCGGCCCTCTCCATGGCCCAGCCAATGCCGCCGTCCGTCCGGACCGCGACCACTACTTCGGCCGCATCTGGAAAGTGCAGCACAAGCAGGCCAAAAAGCTGAAGGTACCCGTGCTGGATTCGACCAATCTCAAGAGTTTGACGACCGTCCTTGATACCAGTCCCAATGCCAAGGTGAAGCAGAACGCCTGGCGTCTCATTTCCGAAGGCACCCCGGCTGGCGCCGAGGCAAAGACGCTGGAAAAGGTGGCCCACATTCCCCAAATGGGCAGCAAGGTCCTGCGGCAGTATGAACAGCTCCTGGCGCAACAAGGTGGCGCCAAGGCCATCTGCGACAAGGGGATCGCCGACTTCCTCGCTGCGTCCGATGACTGGACCCGGTCCGCCATGATCGCGGCCCTTTCCTCGTACCCTGTGGCCGCCGTTGCCGATGCCCTTCAACATCCACGCGCCGCAGGGCTCACAGTTCTGGTGGAGCCCCTCGTGGCCAAGGCACTGACGGGAGACGAAGTCAAAGTGGAGCTCAACGGCAAGAGCATCACGCTCACGCCCTCGCAGAACGCCACCCAACTTCTAAGCGCCTGCGCTGAGGCCCCGGCGACCTCCGACGCCCTCAAGATCGTCGTACTTCGATCCATCGGCTCCGCCAGCGACCTCAAGGTCAACCTTACTCCTGAACTGGCCGCCACACTGAAGAAGCTGATCAGCCAGCCAGCCCTCGCCTCCTCCACCCTTCCCCTCGTGGTGAAGTGGGATCAGGCCGGCACTCTGGCCAATGACGTGAAGTCCCTGGTCAGCCAGTTCTCCACCCAACTCGCCGACAAGGCCCAGTCCGTGGAGTCCCGCATCAATGCCGCCAAAGCGTTGATCGGCGTCGGTGGTGAAGGCCGGAAGGCCGTCGTCCCCGTGCTCACGGCCAGTGACAGTCCAGCACCGCTACTGTCCGCCATCATTGAGGCGCTGGGCAACAGCGGTGATGTGTCTGCCTTGGTGTCCACCTTCAGTTCCCTGCAAGGTGCCGTTCGCACTCAGGCCTTCGACCAGATCCTGCAACGTCCGGAAGCCACGCTCGCCTTCCTCGGTTCCGTGAAGGATGGCAAGATCACGGTGACCGACCTCGGTCCCGGCAATGTCGCCCGACTGCGCACTCACCCGAACAAGGCCGTGGCCAAGCAGGCTGCCGCCCTGATGGACACCCTGAGCCCGCAGACCAAGCAGAAGAACGAAGCCATCGCCGCTCTCACCCCCGAGGTGCTGAAGCCCGGCAACGTGGCCAACGGCAAGCTGATGTTCACAGCCGCCTGCGCCATCTGCCACAAGTTGGGTGATGTGGGGACACGCGACGTCGGCCCACCGCTCACCGGCATGGGCGCTCATGGCCCTGCGGAACTGCTCGTGCACATTGTGGACCCCAACCGCGAGGTGGACCCCAGCTTCTGGCAGTGGAACATCACCACCACCAAGGGCGAAACCCTGGTCGGCGTGATCACCAGTGAAAACGCCGCCAGCGTCACCTTGCGCAGCCAGACAGGCGATGTGGAGATCCCTAAGGCGAACATCGCCAACCGCGAAAACACCCGCCGCTCCCTCATGCCAGAAGGCTTTGAGGCGCTCGGACCGGAAGTCATGCGCGACCTCCTCGCCTTCATCTGCGGTGGCAGCGATGCCAAATTCCGCATTGTGGACCTGGCCAAGGCTTACACCGCCGACACCCGTCGCGGTCTCTTCAACAAAGAAGAAGCCACGGGCGACACGGTGTTCCTTTCCAAGTTCGGCAACGTGACCGTGGACGGCATCCCCTTCTACATCATGGATCCCGCCAAGTCCTCCTCCGGGATGAACGTCGTCACCCTTAAGGGCGGCGGTGACAAGACCTTCGCCCACACCTTCCCCCAGAAGGTCGCGGCACCGGTCGGAGTGGCGGCCAAGAAGCTGCACCTCTTGAGCGGCATCGCCGGCTGGGGCTTCCCCGCCATCAAAGATGAGCGGCCAGTGCTGAAGCTGACCGTGACCTTTGCAGACGGCCAGACGGAGGTTCATGAAATGAAAAACGGCGTGGAATTCGCCGACTACAATCGTGAAATCGACGTGCCCAAGTCCGCTTTCGCGGAGGGTGTCGTGTCCCGTGGCCAGCTTCGCCTGATCAGCCTGAACATCTCCAAGGCCTCCGTGATCTCGAAGGTCGAGCTGGAAAGCTACAACAACGGGGTCACCCCTGTGATTGTGGCCATCACCGCCGATGTCGAAGGCAAGGCTGGAGCCAAGCTGAATGCCGCCCCGCGCCAGCCTGCTGCCGCAGCCGCCCCAGCCCCTGCTCCTGCCAAGAAGCCCGAAGACGAGATGCCAGCCCCCCTCCCCATCCAGTGGGAGGACGGCAAAATCAAAGTCCTCATCGTCGCGGGCGGATCCTCCCACGACTTCCGGAAGTGGTTCGAGGAGTATGACAGCCAGTTCCTCAAGGCCGCAGGCTTCTCCGTGAACTACACGGAGAACAGCCCCCAGGCCACGGCAGAGATCAAGAACGCGGATGTCGTGATCAGCAGCACCAACCGCACGTTCTTTGACACCCCCGCCTGGCGCAAGGCCCTCTTCGACCACGTGGAGGCAGGCAAGGGCGTGATCATGCTCCATCCGGGCACCTGGTATGGTTTCCCCCGTTGGCCAGAGGTCAACGCGAAGATCGTGGGCGGTGGCTCCCGAGGCCATGACAAGATCCACCCGTACGATGTGAACACGCTCAAGAAGGATCACCCCGTCATGGCGGGCGTACCGGCTAGCTTCAAAGTTGAGGACGAACTCTACTACATGAATGCGGAAGCCGTGCCGGAAGGCACGCTGCCGATCGAAGTCCTGGCGGAAACCTCCCCCAGCGACAAGTACAAGAAGCCCCACCCTGCCGTCTGGGTCACCCAGAATGACAAGGCCCGCATCGTCGGCATCACTATCGGTCACGATGGACGCACCCACGAACTGCCAGGCTATCAACAGATCCTCATCAATGCGGTGAAGTGGACCAAGAAATAACTTCCTGAGCCGCTTTAACCCCCGAGACCAAAAGGCCGTCAGCTCTGCTGGCGGCCTTTTTGCGTTTGAGGGGGCGATCAGGAACGGTCAATCCACTTGTAAACTGCCTTCCCGTTGTCAGAGAAGTACTTCCTCGCCGCCGTCTTGCCCTTGCCCTCGATGTACTGCCGGACCAATTCCACCACTACGTGAAAGGGCGCCCCGCGATCGCTGACGGGCCAGTTGCTGCCGAACACCAGCCGGTCCTCGCCAAAGGCGTGCCAGACCATGTCCAGCACCGGTGCGTAGTAGCCAGCATCCTTGGGGGCACTCCCCTTCCCGCCACTCGCACCTTCCACCAGGCCGCTTACCTTGCACCACACTTTGGGATGTCGCGCCGAAGCCTTGATCCCTTCTTTCCAGGCGCTGCTGGGATTGGCGGCATCACCGGCCCCACCCACATGATCCACAACGATCCGCAGTTCGGGGACCTTCACCGCAAGTTTGTCCACTGCCATCAGCAGGTCAGGACCACCGTTGACATCCAGCGAGAGATCCCGATCCACCAGACGCTTGATGCCCGCGAGAAACTCCGGCTCCTCCACCCCTTTGATCAACCTCGACCCGCCCACACGAATGCCCCGGAACACCGGATTGGCCGCAAACCGCTTCAACTGGTCCCCAAACTCCGGCGTTCCCGGGTCCAGGTTGCCCACAAACCCAACGATGCATTTCTCCCGCTCCGCAAGTTCGAGGATCCACTGATTGTCCTCCACCCTCTTGCTGGCCTCAACGACCACCGTCTTGTGAATGCCCAGAGGATTGGCCAGAGCCTTCCAGTCGGAAGGCATCACTTTGCGGTAGAGCGACGTTCCCGGTTGGGGCCAGGGCACCCCTTCCGGCCGGGTGGGGTCATAGAAATGCGTGTGGGTGTCCACGATCTCTATCTCACCTGATGGACCCGCCTCCTGCGCAAAAGCGGGTGTCATCAAGGTAGCGGTGGTCGCACCCAAGAGTGTCCCCATCACCTGACGTCGATTGTAGTTCTCGCGCTTCATCGGGATTCAAACGCAAAAAGGGGATGAGGTTGTTCGCCTATTGCAGAATTGCCTGCAGCGAAACCTCATCCCCCAAAGATCCAGCGATCCGACTACAGTTCTTTGATCTTCACATTCTTCCAGCGCACGCTGAACGGCCCGGTGCCCTTCTTGATGCCGTGGACCTGAAAGCCGATGTGGCCCTCAGGATCATTGGCCTGCTTAAAGTCGGCCGCCTTCACGCCGTTCACGAAGCTCTGGTAGTGGTCACCCTTCACCACGATGCGATACTGGTTCCACTCGCCCTTCTTGAAGGCGGCCTTGGCCGCCTCGGTGCGCACGGCGTCCTTGGTCTGGGTCAGTTCGCTCCACCAGGTGCCGCGGCGCGCTTCGTCGTAGAAGTCACCGGCGGTGCCGTTGACGGCAATCTCACACTGCGGGCCATAGAGTCGACCAGCCGGGAGAGGCTTCTTGGCCCCTTCAGGAGCTGGATCACCTTCCTTGGCCAGATGGCTGCGCACCTGCACACCAGAGTTGAGGGCGTCGTCCACCTTCACTTCGAACTCCAGCTCGAAGTCCTTGAAGCTGGGGCTCATGAGGAATGAGTTGGGGCTTCCTTCCGTCGTCGTTCCCACCAGCACGCCGTCTTCGATCTTGTAGCTCGCGGTTCCACTGACAATCGTGAAGCCGTCCAGCTTGCCGTCTGAGAACCACTGTTTCCAAGGTTTGCCTTCGGCGGCGGCCGGTTTTTTATCTTCAGCTTGGGCCGTCATGAGGGCGGCCAGAAAGAGGGCAGGAAGCAGTTTCTTCATGTGTGTGTATTGGGAATATCAGGTGAGTTCACTGTCTCCCCATTGGTCGGAAAGACAGGCCAAGGGAAACGCTTCGGTGCAGGGACGATCTTTCGGCAAAATCCTCCTCATGCCCATTGCCACTCTGACACTCCATGACGTAAACTCGTCACGCCGTTATGTCAGATCTCGAATCGCGCCCCTCTACCAGCTCTGGCATGGGCTGCACTGTCTGGTTTGGAGCAGTCGTGGCCTATCCATTGATCGCGCAGGCCCTCATCGACAAGCTTGATCTAGACCAAGGACTCGTCTTGGGAGTCTTGCCCGTTGGCTGCCTGCTGACACTCATTTCCAGTGTCGTGCTGGCCAGGGCACTGCAACTGGATTCTGAAACCAAATCCCCGGTTCTGCTTTCTCTCGGCCTTTTCTTCGGAGGGATGTTCCTCAGCGTCGCGGTGTTCTTCTTCGGCTGCTCCAACCTTGACTTGGGCCTCTAGGGCAAAGCCATCTTGGAAAAGAAGTTCCCACGCAAGCGACGTCCATATGCCGCCTGACTGAGGGCTGTAGGCCCGGAGTCATTCAGAGATCAGAAGCTCCATGCCAACGGCGTGATACAAAAGAGCCCGGGGTCAGACCGCGAAGCGGTCGCCACCCCGGGTTCCTGGCAGAGAGGTTGGAACTCCAAGGGAGTTCTACAAACCGTCCAAGCTACCCTGAAGGCATTCCTGGCAAGGAGCTTTAGCTTGCCAGTCGCGATGCATCACGGCAGCCCCATTCGCATTCGGTTTTGATCGATTTCCGGCCAACCCGGTCGAAAGGCGGGTGGCGAGTAAAGAGCTATACACTCCCAGTTGGCGATCACTAACCACACACCTGTAGCGCTCAAAGCCGTGAGATTCTCCGACGCCGAAAAATCGCCGCGCTCAATCCTGCCAACAACAACAACATGCGAGACGGCTCGGGCGTCACCACCAGCGTCCCGTGATTCAGGAACAAGGATGTGTCCCAAGTCAGGCCCGCACTCAGCGTGGGAAGATCCAGCATCAACCCTGCCACCGTCCCGTCGTCATAACGGTTCGGAACCGTGAACCCATTGTTGGCGAATCCCGTCCAGTCGATGAGGTTGAACACATCCCCGAAGACTCCCGTATATCCGTTGGTGGTCTGCACCGTGATCCCACCATTGGCATTCAGGGTTAAGGCCCCCTGCACGTCGATGAAATCGTGGTTGCCACCGCTGTCCTCCAAGAAGCTGGCATGAGCGGTGGGAATGGAATCCACCCATTCCCCAACCGTGGCAAAGGAACTGAACGTAGAGGCGATGTTGCGAGTGGTGCCTCCCACCTGCAGAATGGCCCGATCCACCCGGCTTGCGTCGCCAGCCAGATTCAGGCCTCCTAGAACCGTGAGAGTACCGGTGGCATCTCCGACGGTGCTCGCGGAGGCGGCACTGTTTGCCACAGTGGAGGCCCCAGGTCGCAGCACGCCCACCCGGGAAGTTCCCCCCACTCCCGTTCCGACAGTGAAAGTACCTCCTGTGGCATCGATCACGCCCGTGCCTGAAATGACAGCGTCCGTGGTGTAGCTCGAAGCAGTTCGGTTCTTCACGTCGAACGCGGCACCCGAATCCAGATTCACCCAGGCCACATCATCCATGGTGGCAGTGGAGCACAGGGAAACGCGACCCGCGACAATGCGCAGGTTACCTGAGTTCAGGTTGATTCCATTCAGAATGAGCTCTCCAAGACCGGCCTTGGTGAACGAGCCGGTTCCAGCAAATTCCGCCGCAGCTTCAAACGTGGATTGCTGGTTCTCGCCTACCGAGAATGTACGCAGCCCTACATCGGTGGCAGCCCCGCTTCCATTGAGCATGATGGTGACATTCTGGTTGAGTTGATCCCGCCCTTGTAGGTTCTCAATGGTGCCCGCTTCCCAGTTGTAGGTGGCGGCACCAGTACCCTGGCTCATTTCCCCAAACCTGAACGTGGAGGCACCCCTTTGCGTGATCGTTCCTTTGGTGTTGGCCGGGGTGGTGGCCCCGGTGCCAGCTTGTGAGTAGTCGTGATCCGCCATGCGAATGCTGGTGGCTTCGATGATGCCTGTGCCGAAGATCAGACTGCCCTGCCCATAGCCGTTGGCCCCGTTGGCACTGCCGATGCGCCCAAGCACCAGGAGGTTCAGCTTCATGTCCACGGATGAAGCGCCTGTCAGATCCAAAGATGAGATGTTAGGTGTTCCCGTCGCCACCATATCGTTGTCGCCAATGAAAAGATTGGCACCGGTTTCCCCACCAGCCTGTCCTCTCACCGTCAGGCTTCCACCGCCACCGATCCATACCGTGGCCTTGGACCGCTCCCCCCCTATCACCCAGGAATCCACGTTGATGGTGGTGGAGCCTGTTCCCAAATTCACCGCGGAGGCGGTATTTGTATTGACCACCGCAGTGGGAGCGAAGCCGATGATGAAAGTGCCCGCGGTGATGGTGTTGGCTGTGTTGGACAGCACAAGGCCCCCAGTAGCCGTGTAGGAGTTGGTAGTGGGCACAATCCCTTGGTAGGCCCCAATCAGAATCCGGCTCACATTGATGTTCACCGAGCTGGCGGCCGAAAAATTCGCATCCCCTCGGGTGCTGCTCGTTGTGTCGACGCCTCCCAATGCAGAGGCGTCACGATAGCCGATGAGGAGGAAATCATCACTGCTGCCATCGCCGATGTTCACTGTGCCACCGTTCACGGTCAGCTGCCCCGTCATGCCTTGAGCCGTGCCGTACACTCCGCCCACAATCAGCGACTGCACATTCAGGCCGCTCTCAACGATGGAGGAGACCGTGCCACTGCTCGCCACCAGGTACAGAGCCTCCGTCGTGTTCGCAGCGATGGTCTGGAAATTCATTGCACCCTGGGCCACCACCGTCGCGCCCTTATAAGTGGGTGCCACAGAAAGTGAAAGGGTTCCAGCACCAATCTTGGTCAGTCCTCCGTAGCCGTTGTTTCCAATCGCCCCACTCAAACTGACGTTGTTTGCCCCTACGTCGAACACATTGCCCACATTCAGAATGTTGCCTCCACCGGCTGGAGTGAGGAAGACGGAAGTCCCCAGCAGCTCCACCGAACGGCCGCTGCTGATGTCAGCATTGTTTCCCGAACCCCAGCGCAGCGTTCCTCCCGCCATGACAACGCCGCCACTGCCAAGGCTGCCCGCCGCTCCAAACTCCAGCACTCCCTGGTTGATGGTGGTGGGGCCCGAGTAAGTATTGTTTGCGTGGCTCAGCACCAGGGTGCCATTCCCGGCCTTGGTGATTGCGGTCGCCGCCGTGCCCTGGTTGGCAATCTGGGAAGCAATCGTGAGCGTCGCCCCTGCTGGGTTTGTCGCATGCGTGCTGGTGGTGAAGACGACCAGTTCATCCCCCACGGCGTCTGCAGTGCCCGCCAGAATTTGATCGTACCCGCTGATCGTGACGTCATTGTCGGTGGCACCTGCCGTGAACAACAGTGCGCCGCTCGTCAGGGTCAGGACGTTGGTGCCTCCACCTGCCCCCGTCACACTGAAGCCTGCGGCGCTAGCATCCAATCTCAAAGCGTTGACTGTCGCCGTGCCCGCTGTCGCCACGGCGCTGTTGAGCGATACGTTGTCGCCCGCCACTGCTCCCGCATAGGAGACCACGTATTCGGTGCCAACATCCAGTGCTCTTAGGCCATTCGTGTCCCGGGTGACAAAGGTGTTTCCAGCGCCAGTGGCCGAGCTGTCAGAGATGATGAACGGCAGAATCTTGCGTTTCGTACCACTGTTGCTCACATCCCCGATCAAGAAGCTGTCCAGCTTGGTGTAGCTGCCGAAGGTCACCCGTGTGGCGGTGGTGGTGGCACTGGCGGTGCCACCCAAGTTGGCACCTCGTACCAGGAGCGTGGCCCCGTTGTTGCGCACAAAGTTGCCCGTCGCCGTACTGCCAAACGCGAAGGTCGTCAGCACTGCGTTGTTCGTTGCGCTCGCCGTCAGAGAATGGCTCAAAGTAAAGGTGTTCGCCCCACCTTGGAGTTCAAGGATGTTCACCGTCTCCGTACGGGTGGCATTCTGGTTGCCCGTGATGCGGTAGCCGTCGCCCGACGTGCCTTCCAGAACGAGCGTCGCACTGTTATTTAGCTTGTTGACTTGAGCGGCTTGATTCTGCTCCACCCGAAGCTGGCCACCCCGGAGGCGGATGGTATTGATGTTGATGAATCCTTCATTGCCTCCTGTGAGATCCAACAATCCTCCCAATACTCGCAGCTCTCCCGTCATGGTGTGGTTGCCATTTGTGGAAAGCGTCAAAGTACCGCTGCCCCGTTTGACCAGTGTGCCACTGCCGCTGATGCGGGCGTGAAACGAGTTGCTCGAGGACTGGTTCACAATCAATGTGCCCCCGGTGCCCAACGACAGTTCACCTCGCCCCAACTCGGCATAGGTGTCATCCGTGGCCGCTCCGCCTTGGAGTGACCCCACGATTTCCGTGGAGCCATTAAGGTTCAACGTGGCCCCGAGGGTCGTCATCTGCCCGCTGGCCGCCATCACCAGTGCGGCGTAGTCGTTGAAGGCATTGCCCCCACTCACCCGCACGTTGCCCTGGATGTTGGTTATGCCGTTGTAGTAGTTGTTTCCGGCAATCTCAATCAGGCCCGTGCCAGCCAGCGTCAGATTGAGCGTGGCCGATTGCGTGGTGTTGCTGGCGCCGATATGCGAGGTCACTGAAAGAGTGCCTGTAGAATAGTTGGTGAGCACCAGCTCAGCGTTGGCGCCTTGAGTGGCATTGCGTACCAGCAGCTGGCCTCCCGAGATCGTCGTGGCATTGGCCCCCACATCGTCGCTCACGAGCACCCCGGCAGATCCCAACATGAGCGCTGCCGCCGCATTGTTGATGACCAGGTTGTTGGCGACTGGCGCGTCGAACACCAATGAGGACACCTCCGCTGTCCGCAATGTGCCCGTCAGCACCGAGTCCACCACCACATGATCCAGGGCCGCCCAGGCCGACTGATTGCTCTGTACCGTGCCCGCGTGGGCCACGATTTCATTGCTGCCGTTCTTCGTCGCCCAGCGATCTCCTCCCACCGTTGCCCACGCACCGAGAATGCCACGGGCGTCATTCCCCAAGCCCCCCACGGACACCACTTTGTTCAGACTTGCGCTACCCAGCTCAAAGTTCACCACGCCAGAGCCGCTGGACGAGCTGGGTGCGGCCCGGCTGATGCCCGCTGCAATTGTCAGCGTGACACCAAAGGCGCCATTCTCCACCAGCTTGACTCCGTTGGTTCCTGAACCGAGTGTCAATGAACCGACGGTCTCAGCCGAGGAGGCTGATCCATTCGCGAGCAGTTCCAAATTTCCTCCGCTCATGGATACGACCGCGGCATCCGCCAGCCGGCTGTTGCCGTTGTTCACGCTGTAGTCCAGCACCAGTTTGCCACGTGCGATCGAGGTGGTGCCGGTGTAGCTGTTCACCCCTTGCATCACCATGGTGCCGATCGACCGCTTGTTGAGGCTGCGTGCCGTGCCGTCACCGTTGGCAATCCCCACCTTGACCAGCAGATCGATGTCCGACGCCGTTTCATTGACGATGAAGTCGCGAGTTGCGTTGAGGAAGAGGTTGGCGGCGAAGGCGCCGCCCGTGGATTGAATCACCGCTCCGTCGCTGGTGGGATGCACATAGAGCGTGGAGATGCGGTAGTTCACATCCGCCACCGTGTTGTCGAGTTCGAAGGTGCCAAATCCATTTGAGCCCGCCCCACCTGAGGCGTTGCCAAAGATTAGCTGATGATTGGCGGTGTTTGAGGCTTTGACCACCACCTTGCCATCGAGGATGCGCAAGTTGCCGGTAAAGGTATTCGCTGCTGCGAAGGTCAGGGTTCCCACTCCATCCTTGTGATAGTTCGCCCCCGACACCACTCCATTCACCGTCGCCACCGCTCCTGATTGCACAGTGAAGGTCTGGGTGTTCGTCGTGCTCACCGCCCCCAAATTGACTGCGCCGCTGGTGTTGGAGATCGTGAGAGTCCGGTTGGTCGTGGCGGTGATCGGACCCGTCACATTGATCCCCGTGTCACCCGCAAGGGTCAGGTTGGCACTCAATGTCACGTTTCCCGCCACCGTCAGCACCTTGTTGCTCCCCGCATTGTTCGTCCATGACTGAGTGCTCCCCACCGTCACTCCCGAATTGATCGCATGGCTCCCGCTGCCAGCTTGCACGGAGATCCCTGCCGTGCCCAACGTCACGACGAATTCATTCAACGTACCGAGGGTGATGTTGCCTGACGCGTTGCTATTAAAGAGCATCCCCTGGAGGGCAAGCGACTGCCCGAGCGTGCTGATGGCATTCGTCACCGTCCCTTGGGCATTGAAGGTGGCGATGTCTGATGCCCCGGGGAGGGCCGACGCCGCCGTGGTCTGCGTCACATTCGTGTACCAGTTTCCCAAAGTCTGGAAGTTTCCGTCGCTCGTGCCACCCCAGTAGATGTTCGCCGCCGGAAGTTCCGAGCTCGTGGCCAACAGGAAGATTGCCGCACAGAACCCCTTCCACCAACCGGCGTATCTGCCCGGGCCCTGGAGTGAATTTCCCTGCGAACCGATGGGTCGGCTGCACCGGGCATGGGCGTCAAAAGTGGTTGTTACCATGTATGTACGAACTTAAATCTCGGGACCTTAACGTGCGAAGGGATGGGGCTGTTGAACAAAAGGCAGAATATTTTGCCCGTTGGACAAAATATTTTTGGCCTCCTTGACATCGCCAATCATTTCGATGATTGTCGAAATATCGAATCAATCCTGTGACGACTCTCTTCCAAGCGCTGAATGACGACACCCGACGGGCTATTTTGGATCTGTTGCGGGGTGGTGACCTGCCCGCCGGAGCCATCGCAGAGCATTTCAAGCTGGGGCGCCCCACCGTCTCCCATCACCTGGATCTGCTGAAACGGGCGGGCCTCGTGACCTCCGAAAAACAGGGGCAATTCGTCATCTATTCCCTGGCCACGAGCGTGGTGGAAGACGCCGTCCGCTGGCTGCTAAGTCTCACGGCATCCAAACCTGCCGAGTCACCCAAATCCCATGAAAAAGCAACTGATCCAACACTGGCCCGAGATCGTGGTGCTCGCCGCTCCTCTCGTGTATCTCGCCGTCGTCTGGCCACAGATCCCTGACCGGGTGCCCGTTCATTTCAACATCCACTTCCGTCCAGATGGTTTCATGAACCGCCTGCCGGGCGTGCTCCTGCTGCCGATCACCTCCATTCTGGTCACCGTGGCCACGCTAGTCTGGTTCCGTTTTGATCCCAAGATGGCCAAGTACGAACCGGACACCCGCGCCCAGGTTCGCAATGTGCTGCGCAAGTCAATGCTGGCCGTGTGCACCTTTCTGGGTTCGTGCACCGTGGGCATCGTTTACGCCTCATGGGGCAACCTGGAGGTCATCAAAGGCACCATCTTCTATGGCATTCCCCTGCTTTTCTTGTTTCTGGGAAACTACTTCGGCAAGCTGCGCCCCAACTATACCATCGGCATCCGTTGCCCATGGACCCTGGAGTCTCCCGAAGTCTGGAACCGGACGCATCGTTTCGCCGGCCGTATCCTCATGGGCATCAGCGTGCTCTTGATCGTCATCAAGCTCTCCGGTCTTGATGCCGTCCCCTATTTCTGGACGCTGCTGACTCTCTTGCTCGGCTGGTCCGCCCTGGCTCTTGGCTACGCATTCATCACCTCACGAAAACTACAGTCGAAGGCGTTGTGAAAAAGGGGCTGAAAACTTGAAAGTTCAAAACTCAAACTTCAAGCCTCAACCCCATAACTCATAACCCCGACTCCTCAATGCGCCTCCAGCCAGGTCTTGCCGGTGCCAGCCTCGACCAGGACAGGCACTTTGAGCGGCAGCGCATCTCTCATCCCCTGCTCAATCAACGGCTTCACCTTCTCCACCTCGTCTGACGGCACCTCAAAGAGGAGTTCATCATGCACCTGGAGGAGCATCCGGGTCTTGAATCCGCCTTCTCTCAATGAACGCGCCACATTCACCATCGCCAGCTTGATCATGTCCGCTGCCGTCCCCTGAATGGGGGCATTCATTGCCACCCGCTCCGTGGCGCTGCGGACCGTCATATTCGAAGAGTTGATATCACGGAGATACCGCCGCCGACCCGTGAGCGTCTCCACATACCCTTGCGTGCGGGCCTGGGTGACAATGTCCTCCATGTACCGCTTCACGCCGGGATACTGCTTGAAGTAGTTCTCAATGATCTGCGCCGCGTCCGACCGGGACGTATTCCCCAACCGCTGACTCAGGCCAAAAGCGCTGATGCCATAGATGATGCCGAAGTTCACCATCTTGGCCGTGCGCCGCATCTCCGGCAGCACCTCATCCAGCGCCACCCCATACACCTTGGCCGCCGTGGCCTGGTGAATGTCATGCCCCTCCTGGAACGCCTCCAGCATGGCTGGATCAGAGCTCAGTTCCGCCATCACCCGCAGCTCGATCTGGGAGTAGTCGGCGCTCATGAGCACCCAGCCTTCCTTCTCGGGCACGAAAGCTTTGCGGATCTCCCGGCCCTGATCCGTGCGGATGGGGATGTTTTGCAGGTTGGGATCCGTCGAGGCCATGCGTCCGGTCGCCGCCATGAGCTGGTGGAAGGTCGTATGCACTCGGTGCGTCAGAGGATTCACCGCCGCAGGAAGGGCGTCTACATACGTGCTCTTGAGCTTCGTGCATTCCCGGTAAGCCAGAATGTCATCGATGATGGGATGCCGCCCTTGCAAGGTTAGCAGGGTCTGCTCGTTGGTCTGGTACTGCCCTGTGGCTGTCTTCTTGGGCTTCTCCATCAGCTTGAGGTGGTCAAAGAGCACCTCCCCGAGCTGCTTGGGCGAGTTCAGGTTGAACGGCCAATCCACATAGCCCTGGATGCGTCCCTTCAGCACATTGGCCTGGTTGAGCAACTCCTTGCCGAAGTCTTCCAGCGTAGGCACATCCACCTTCACCCCCTCATGTTCCATATGGGCAAGCACCGGCAGCAAGGGCGCCTCGATCTCATAGAACACCTTCATCAATCCCAGCCGCTCCAGCTCAGGACGCAGTTTCTGGGATAGCTGCAACGTCACATCCGCATCTTCCGCAGCGTACTCGCCCAGTGGCTCCAGCGGCACCTCCGCCATGCTCTTCTGCGGCGTCGCGCCCTTTTTCTCCCCGATGAGCGTCGTGATCGACACCGGGCTGTAGCCCAGATAACGCTCACTCAGGTAGTCCATGCCATGACGCTGATCCGGCTCCACCAGCGCATGCGCCAGCATGGTGTCGAAGAAGGGTCCGGCCACCTCAATGCCATGGGCCAAAAACACCCGCAGGTCGAACTTCAAGTTGTGACCGATCTTCTCGGCCTTCGAGGTGGACAGGAAAGCCTTCACCTCCTTCAGCACCGCCAGATGTTCATCCCGCTCCTCGGGAATATGGAAATAACAACCTTCATGAGGAGCGATGCTGAAGGCAATGCCCAGCATGCGGGCGGAGAGCGGATCCAGTCCATCCGTCTCGGTGTCAAAACAGAAGGCCTCCACGCCTGCGAGTTTCTCCAGCCATGCCTTCCGTTCTTCCGCCGTCTTTACCAGCTCATAGCGATGCGGCACGTCATGGATGATCTTCAACCCAGGCAGATGAGACGCGGCGGCGGCATCAGCCATCGCCTCCGCTGAACCTTCATCCCCTGCCGCAGCCACCGGAATCGTCTCCGTGCCCGCACCAAACAGATCGCCCTGCAGGTCTCCGCCTTTGGACTTCTTCACCGAAGGTGCAGGCGCAGAGGCAGGTGCAGCCCCACCTCCCAGCTGACGCCCCCTTCCCGCCTTGAAATCGTCTCCGAAGAGGCGGCGGCCCAGCGCATTGAACTCATGCTCCACCAAGATTGCCTTCAGAGCTTCGTCATCAAATCCCTGCACGGCCAGATCATCCAGTTGCACCGTCAGCGGCGCATCCACCATGATCGTCGCCAGTTGTTTGGAGATCCTGGCCATCTCTGCGCCCGCTTTGACCTTGTCCTTGAGCTTCCCCTCGATTTCATCCGCCCGGTCCAGCATGGCCTCCACGCTCCCAAACTGCTGGATGAGCTTGGCCGCCGTCTTCTCACCCACCCCGGCAATGCCCGGAATGTTGTCACTGGCATCTCCCATGAGGCCCAGGAGGTCAATTACCTGCCCAGGGTTGCTCACGCCCCAGCGTTCACAGACCTCTTTGACCCCCAAGATTTCCGTGTCCGAACCCTGGCGGCCTGGCTTGTAGATCAGCGTGTTCTCCGTCACGAGCTGGCCAAAATCCTTGTCAGGGGTCACCATGTAAGTCTCAAAGCCGCCCCGGGCTTCAGCATGGTGCGCCAGAGTGCCGATGATGTCGTCCGCCTCCCAGCCATCCACCTCCAGCACGGGAATCCGCATGGCCTTAAGCAGGCGTTTGGCAGCAGGAATGGCCACGCTCAGATCCTCCGGCATCTCCTCCCGTTGGGCCTTGTAAGCGGGAAACATCGTATGGCGCGGAGTGGGCGCACTGGTGTCGAAGGCGGCACCTAGATGGGTCGGCTTCTGGTTCTGCAGGATATCCAACAGCGCATTGGCATAGCCGAACAAGGCCGAGGTGTTCACGCCATCGCTGGTGAAAATCGGCTTCCGAATCAAGGCAAAATGGGCGCGGTACAGCAGGGCCATGCTGTCCAGGAGGAAAAGGCGCTGGGGCTGAGACTGGGGCATCCCGGCAGCATAGGCAGGAAGGGCGATCTGAGAAGCAGGAAGTCATGCCCAATGGCTGCCAGTTGCCACCTTCAACAAATCGCATTGCATGGAGGGCGAATCCGCCAACAGTGCGCCATGCAAGAAGAGACCCCTGGAGGCATGGGAGCACGGCGCTATTTGAAGTCCCGTGAGAAACCATGGGCGCAACGTCTGGCCGTCAAAGTGGACGCGTGGGGCCTCACGCCCAACGCCATCTCCGTACTCAGCGTGGTCTTCGCCCTCATCAGCGTGGTCTGCATGATGACTGCCAGCGAGGCCTGCTGCCCCATTGCCGCCACGTTGCTCTGGATCGGTGCCGCCGTGGGGATCCAGATGCGTCTGCTCTGCAATCTTCTGGACGGCATGGTGGCAATCGAAGGGGGCAAAAAGAGCGTGGTCGGAGGACTCTACAACGAGGTGCCCGACCGCATTGCTGATCCCCTGATCCTCATGGCCGCAGGCTACAGCAGCGACTGGATCATCAAGCTCTGGGGCATGCCTCTAGGCTGGGTGGCCGCCGTCCTGGCCGTGATGACAGCCTACATCCGGGTGCTGGGCGGAACGCTCACTGGGAATCAGTCCTTTGCCGGCCCCATGGCCAAGCAACACCGCATGGCCGTGATCACCGTTGCCTGCCTGGGCAGCATCGCAGAGCTATGGATCCGACCTGACGGCAAGGCGGACATCGTCATGACCGCCGCCTTGACCATCATCGTGGTGGGCTGTGTTTTCACCTGCTGGAGGAGGCTGTGTATTATTTCGCGGGATCTTTACAAGAATACTCCAACGAACCCGTGATGCCCATGTTGAGACCCGCCTCAATCTTCCTGACCAAGCTGATCACCGGCGCCAACGCCGTGTGGGCAGGCTGTGACCCCAAGTGCGAAAAACTGCGCATCTACTTCGCCAATCACGGGAGTCACCTGGACTTTGCCACCCTCTGGGCGGCCCTGCCATCCGCCGCCCGGGAGCGCACCCGCCCGGTGGCGGCCCGTGACTACTGGGGGCGGACCCGCCTGACCCGCGGGATCGCCTGCGGCATCTTCAACTCCCTCCTCATCGCCCGGGAGGCCATTTCCCGCACGGAGAATCCGATCTCCCAGATGGCGGATGCCCTGCGGGCCGGACAGTCTCTCATCATCTTCCCAGAAGGCACCCGCTGCCTGGACGGGAACATCACCGAGTTTAAACCTGGCCTGTATCACTTGGCGAACAAGGTGCCGGAAGCGGAACTGATCCCAGTTTACCTGCAGAATCTCAACCGCATCCTTCCCAAGGGCCACCTCCTTCCCATCCCACTCATCAGCACGGTGGTATTCGGAGCCCCCCTTCGTTTGGAGGAGGGGGAAAAGAAACCCGAGTTCCTTCGTCGCACTCGTGAAGCGGTGCTGAGTTTGATGCCCCATGCCCACGGGGGCAGCCCCAGCCCCGCCTGAGGACCCGTCTAACGAATTCCCGTCCCATCCGTTTCGAACCCAGCGCCTTTCCAGCCTCTTCCCGTGCCCCTCCTCAGTTCCATCAACTACAGCTCTGACGTCACCCGCAATCTCTTCATTGCGGTGTTCGGGGTGCTCTTTCTGGCCAGTGCCATCAGCTTCCTCCTGGGGCTCAGGGTGAAAAGCGAGGGGGGTAAAGCGACTGTGGCCAACCTGAAATCCCGCGTGAACAGCTGGTGGGTCATGGTGATTGTGCTTTTCACCGCGCTGTCCTTCAATCGAGCGGGCTCCACTATCATCTTCGCCTTGATCTCGTTTCTGGCATTGCGGGAGTTCATCACCGCCACCCCCACGCGCAGGGGTGACCACTGGGGCCTGTTTGCCGCCTTCTTTGTCATCCTTCCCTACCAGTATTGGCTGGTCGCCACCCAGTGGTACGGGATGTTCGCCATCATGATCCCTGTTTATGCGTTCATCCTGATCCCCATCGTCACGGTGCTCACGCCGGACGTGACGGAGTTTCTGGAGCGCAACGCGCGCACGCAATGGGGCCTCATGGTCTGCGTGTACTTCATCAGCCACATCCCCATGCTTGAGAATCTGGACAACCTGCCCCCTCTCAAGATGGGCAGCGCCGGACTCATCATCTTCCTCGTGGCCGTCATTCAGGGCAGCGATGTGCTCCAGTATGTGTGGGGCAAGCTGCTCGGGAAGACCCCGGTGTCAGCACTGAGCCCGAAAAAGACCCTGGAAGGTCTGATTGGTGGAGTGCTCTCTGCTAGCCTGCTGGGGGCACTGATGCATCGCCTCACTCCTTTCTCTCCGCTTCAGGCGTTTGGAGTCTCCCTCCTGCTCTGCCTCGTCGCCTTCTTTGGCGGGCTGGTGATGTCTGCCATCAAGCGCGAACGAGGCATCAAAGACTGGGGAACTTTGATCGAGGGACACGGCGGCATGATGGACCGGATCGATTCCCTCTGCTTTTCCGCCCCGTTGTACTACCATATCCTCCGCTATTTTTTCAACGGCTGAATATTGAAAACCTCCCAGCAAGCCGTACCTTTTCCCTCCCCCAACATCCGCTCAGTGCGCTGATCTAACCCACCCATGAAAGCCCTTGGCATTCTAATCCTCCTCCTCGGCGTCGGCTTTGTCGGCTTCCAGTATGCCTATCCGCCCGTGGCGGACTACTTTGGTCTGGAAAAGCCCAAACCCCAGACCGTGGAGGTCAAGCAACCTGAACTGGTGGCGGTGGAACCACCCAAGCCGATGAAGGTTGAACCCAAGCCTGAGCCGCCCAAACCGGAGCCGCCCAAGCCAGAACCCATGCCCACCCCGCCCCCAATGACGGCAGGCCTGGGCGCTGAAGTGAAGAAGCCCGACGCTGACGGCTTCCTCGCCCCTGACTTCCCGCCGATCGAACAGGTGGTGAAAAACTGGGCGGAAATTCCGAAGTCAGCCTTCCCCCGTCCCATCAAGCTGATGAAGAACGTCGAGTTCATGGCGGAGATCAATGGCAACAAGTTCGGCTCCAAGATGACCGCCGGCGGCATCGCCACCGCCATCGGCCAGAACGGTGAACACCTCACCGTCGCCCCCACCCCGACCTCGCCGGCCCGCGCCACGGTGTCCATGGATGACACGGACCTCAAGGCCGTGCTGACGGATGTGTACGAGCGCTGGAAGGTGGACCGCACCGCCATGCTGAAGCGCCAGTTCCTCTTCGCCCAGAACTCCGCCAGCAACGCCAAGGCCACGGCCGCCTCCAGCCCTGCCGTCGCCACCCGTGGTGACAAGCCCGCGAAGAACGCCGAAGGCACCTACGACATCCTCCTCGCCAGCATGAAGGCCGGTCAGGTGACGGAAATCACTCCCACCAACATCAAGAAGTGGGGCGATGCCGCGCTCGAGAAGATCGACGAGAAGGAATACTGGACCATCATCGTGGACTACACGACCAAGACGATGTTCGGCGACTTCGACACCCAGGCCCAAGCCCGTGTCTTCGGCGGCAAGGTCGAGAAGTGGATCTACACGGGTTCCGGCGAAGTGGTTCCCTAAGCCGCCGCCTCAGCAATGCTCTTCTGGGCGTCCCGCGTGAATGCGCGAGACGCCTTTTTTGTCTCCTCCCTCAAGTCGACGCTTCGGGAGTAGTCCGACGGTCCCCGTCGGCTCAGTCGCCGTCGTGAAACACAAACACAAATCGAGGGTCAGGCCAAGCGGTCAATGGGTTCGCGCACTTGACGTACACAAACAACCTGGAGCCCCCAAACCTACCCCTGTATCCCCGCAATGATCTTCTCCGCCACGCGCATGCCATCCACGGCCGCAGAGATGATCCCACCTGCATACCCCGCGCCTTCACCCGCCGGATAAAAATGCTTCACTCCCACGCACTCGCAGGTCTCCGAATCACGGGGAATCCTCACCGGCGAGGAACTGCGGGTCTCCACACCCGTCATCACCGCGTCATCCAGCGTGAATCCCTTGAGCCCTTTTTCAATCATGGGCACCGCTTCCTTCAGCGTGTCACACACAAAGTCCGGCAACACTTCCCGGAGATCCGTCCAGAACACGCCCGGCTCATAGGATGGCTTGACCTTCCCCGGACCCGTGCTGGTTTTACCACGCATGAAGTCACCGAGCAATTGGGCCGGAGCATGGTAGTTCCGTCCCCCGACTTCGAAGGCCCGACGCTCCAGGCTCCGCTGAAAGTCGATCCCACCCAGCACATTCTTGGCCGCGAAATCCTCTGGTCGGACATCCACCATGAACCCTGAATTGGCATTGGACTCTGCACGGGCGTAGCTGCTCATCCCGTTGGTCACCACCATGTCGGGCTCTGAGTTGGCAGCTACCACCAGCCCACCGGGACACATGCAGAAGCTGTAGGCCGCCCGCCCGGTCGGCGCATGCGCCACAAATTTGTAAGCCGCAGCACCCAACTTGGGGTCCCCAGCCGACTTCCCAAACTGGGAATGGTCCAAAAGATCCTGGGGATGCTCAATACGCACCCCCACAGAGAAGGGTTTGGCTTCAAAGGGGATCCCGCTCTTGTGAAGCGCCTCAAAGGTGTCGCGGGAGCTGTGCCCCACGGCAAAGACAAACCGCTCCGCCTCGATGATCTCGCCTGAGTCGGTTTTGACGGCGCGCATCACCCCGTTTTCCAGCACCACATCCGTCACCCGGGTTTCAAATCGGACGTCACCTCCCAGACTGATGATCTCCTCGCGAATGGTACGCACCACCTTGATCAAACGGTCAGTGCCGACGTGTGGCCGGCTCTTCACCAGGATGTCCTCAGGAGCTCCCGCCTTGGCGAGTTCCTTCAAGATCCAGGGGATGCGGTTCTCCCGGTCGCGGATCTGCGTGTAGAGCTTGCCATCGGAAAAGGTGCCTGCGCCCCCCTCCCCGAACTGCACATTCGAGTTGGGATCGAACGCCCACCCACGCCGCCAGAAGCCGGTCACATCTCTTGCGCGGGGTCCCGCCGCCTTGCCCCTCTCCAGCAAGATGGGCTTGTACCCCTGTCGTGCGAGCAGCAAGCCACAGAAGAGTCCGCATGGGCCCGTGCCCACCACCACGATCTTGGGCTTGGGAGCCGTGTCGCTGGCGGCCTCGGACGTCAGTCGATCCAGTTCCAAATAGCGTTCGTCCGGGGCCTTCTCAATGCGCCCCGGCTTGCCCACCCGCCGGAGAACGCGCTCTTCCTCCGGTACCTCGACGAGCAGTGTGTAGCAGAACAGGACCTCATTCTTCTTTCGGGCATCCACCGCCCGCTGCTTGATCTTGATCCTGCCCAGCCGGTCAGGACGCGTCTCCAACGCCTTGCAGACAGACTTTTTCAGGTCGTCGTCAGTGTGATCGATGGGCAGGCGGAACTGGCTGATTTGAAGCATGAGATGATGCCTGCTCTAGCCCGATCCGGGCCAAAACTCCAGCTTCCTCTGCGGAGATTTCCCAGAAGAGCGCCCCTCAGGAGTCTGGAGGCATCAAGTGCTTGAGAGCCTCAGCCGTGGCATCGTCCGCCGGCAGGAAGGACTCGATGGCCATCTCAGACACCGTCACATCCAAAGCGGAGCCGAAGACGGTGGTGGTACTGACGAATGACAAATCCCCCACCGGGGTCCGGAGACGGAATGGCACGAGCACAGGCAGTTCCCCATTGGATTCACCACTCCGTTTTCGCTCGCTCGGGGCACGGGCCTTGGAGTTGGGAGAGACGTAGGATTCCAGCTCTGTCAGCAGCTTCTGAAGCTCGCGGTCACCCGTCATGGCGATATCACGGCGCAGCCGGCCCAAGACATAGGCATGCCACTCAGAGAGGTTCAGGATCTGCGAGGCCAGCCCTCGGGGATGCAGACTCACCCTCAGGACGTTTACATCCCCTCGCAGAAGTTCCGCAGGCACTCCAGCCAGCAGCGCCTTGGCAGGGCGGTTCGCTTCCACGAGATTCCATCTCCGGTCCACCGCCAGGGCGGGACAGGGCTCCAGGCTGGAGAGCATGAGCCCTACCGCCCGCCGCACCTCACTGAGTGAGGAATCCGTCAAAGAACGCGTGCCATACTCAGGCGCATGGCCTGCCGCTATTAGCAGATCGTTCCGCTCCCGGAACGGAATGTCCAGAAACTCTGCCAGCCGCAGGATCATCTCCCGACTGGCACGGGAGCGGTCGTTTTCGATGAAGCTCAGGTGTCGGGCGGAAATCTCCACCTCCAGCGCCAGTTCCATCTGTCGGTAGCGGCGATGCTCACGCCAGCCACGCAGCATGGCCCCGAAGGAGCCACCCGACGCCATGAAAGGTGGCGCAGAAGAAAGTGCGGAAACGCTCATCTTATTACCTCGCAGGTAATCGTGAAGGGGCGTGGCCGCAATAGAATCCCCCTGTCGCCAACGAATGCGACTCCCGGCCACACCGGGATCAAATCCAACCTATAAATCGATGAACACGATCCCCCACCCTGCCGCCAACCAGAAAGCCCCAGCCATCTTCCTCCTCGATGCCATCGCCACGGGAGGTATGGCGCTGGGCTTGCTCTTCTTTGCTGATATGCTCTCGCCCCTGCTGGGTCTCCCAACCGGGCTGCTCCGCTGGGTCAGCTACATCTTGATCCCCTTCACCGCCGTCGTCGCCTGGATGTCGCTTCACCCTCGTTTCTCGCAGGGGCTGGCCTGGGCCATCGTGGGTATCAACCTGCTGTGGACAGTGGACAGCCTCGTGCTCGTCGCCACACGGTGGTTTCAACCCACAACTCTTGGCATCGCATTTATCCTGGGTCAGGCTGCCATTGTCGGAGCCTTCGCAGTGCTGCAGTACCGGAGCCTTGCGAGATAGCCTCCCCCTCGCCAAGGAAAGCCCGATCAAAGAGGAGTCCGTCCCGGCACGTATAGAGAACCCGAACGGCTCCTCTCATGACTCCTCCCTCCTTCTGGCATCGCACTGCCCTGCTACTCTCACTGGTCACTGGGCTCATCAACCCCACGGGGTCCTTGCATGCGGAACCCGTGCTCAAAGAAGGCATCGAGTTCGCCAAGGTGGGGGAACAGCCCCTCCAACTCGATCTCTACCTGCCCGAAGGAAAAGCAAAGTCCCCTCTCATCGTGTACGTGCACGGCGGTGGCTGGCGATCTGGCTCCCGCTCGGACATGCCGCTGGGCAACCTTGTGGCGCAGGGATTCCCAGTCGCCAGTGTGGACTACCGCCTTTCCACCGTCGCCCCATTCCCCGCTCAGGCCCATGACATCAAGGCGGCGATTCGTTTCCTTCGTGCAAAAGGAAAAGAGCTGGGTCTCAGTGACACCTCCAAGATCGTGATCGCAGGAGGCTCCGCTGGCGGGCATCTCGCCGCCATTGTCGGGGTGACCAACGGGAACAAAGCCCTTGAAGGCACCGTGGGCTCTGCCCAGTCTGCATCAAGCGATGTGCAGGGCATCATCAGCCACTTTGGGGCGTCGAACCTGCAGACCATTCTCTCCCAAAGCACCCCTCATGGATTGAAGGTCCGGGTGCCTGCTCTCGAGCTTCTGCTGGGCGGACAACCCGACCTCGCGCGGTTGGCGAGCCCGGTCGCCCAGCTCGACTCCCAGGATACTCCTCTCTTGCTGATTCATGGGGACGCTGATCCGCAGATGCCCTTTGCCCAGTCCGAAGAATTTCAACGCGCCTACCAGAAAGCAGGACTCAGCGTGGAGTTCGTCCCTGTGGCAGGCGGCAAGCACGGCGGACGGGAGTTCTATGATGAGGCTCGGACAAAGGTAATGGTGGAGTTTCTCAATCGAGTCGCCAGCAGCCCTGCCAGCCCGACACCCGCCAAGACATCGAAACCCGCCCCCTCTCATGCGGACGTCTCATATGGCCCTCATCCACACCAGTTGCTGGATGTGTATCTTCCTTCCTCGAACCCATCTGGCGCCCCCTTTCCGGTTCTGCTGTGGTACGGCGGGCTCTGGAAACCGCTCAAGAACCCACCCGATCTCAATCGTTTCCTCCCCCACCAAATCGCCGTGGTGGCAGTGGAGTCACGGACACTCACTGATGGTGTTGAAGACAAAACCAACCCGCCCGTTGCCTACCCCATGGAGGATGCCTGCCGTGCGGTGCAGTTTGTGCGGGCCCAAGCTTCAAAGTGGGGCCTAGATCCCACGCGCATCGCGGTGGGTGGCGGCTCTCAGGGTGCCCTGCCTGCCCTGTATGCAGGCTGCTCCGCTGACCGGGCTCGGCCAGATTCGGTCGATCCTGTCGAGCGACAGTCCAGCCGGGTCACCTGCGTGGCGGCCTACCGCAGCCAGCCTTCCATCGATCCCGTACGCATGCAGGAGTGGGTCCCGGGAGTGATGTGGGGAGCCCCGGCCTTTGGCATCGGGTTTGAGGAGTCCCTCAAACGCCGCGAGGAACTTCTGCCAGTGATCCGCCAGTGGTCTCCAGAACACCTGCTACATTCGGGCGCCGCCCCCATGTACTTTGAAAACAACTGGGACCTCACCCAACCGGCAACCGTGACCGAGATGGACTACAAGGTCCATTCTCCCGCCTGGGCTCTGGGCTTCCAGAAGCTCGCGACACAGGCAGGAGCGACCTGCCATGTGAAGTATCCCGGCCAGGAGACCAGCGGCTATGCCGATATCTGGGACTTCCTGGTGAAATCCCTCCAGCGGAGTCATTAGGCTGGGCCCGTGACGGCATTTTTCGCCAGTGGGTTTCACAGGCAATTCACGCCGGTTTCACCAGCGGTTCACAAAGCCTTCATCTAGGGCGGGCAGGATTCGGGAACGCAAACCCGGAACCTTCCCTCCCCTATGAACAAGCGATTCATCCCGCTCGCAGCCGCCCTGCTGGCACTCTGTGCCACCCCCATGGCACTGGCCATCACCCAAGCTCACCCCTACGGCGACGGCCCGCCGGACAAGACGCTTGCACCAACCTTTCAAGTCAGCAGCACGAACTCCAGGCAGACAGACGTGCTGCCCCTGAGATCCACCCAGATCCAGGCCAAGATCTCTGGAGTGATCGCGGATGTCACGGTGGAGCAGGTTTACCAGAACACCGGCGACGCCTCCATTGAGGCCAAGTATGTCTTTCCAGCCTCCACCCGAGCAGCGGTACACGGGGTGGAGATGCGTCTGGGCCAACGCGTCATCAAGTCCGTCATTCAAGAGAAAGCCCAGGCCAAGGCCACCTACGAAAAGGCCAAAAGCCAGAACAAATCCGCCTCCCTGCTGGAGGAGCACCGGCCAAACGTGTTTGAGATGAGCGTGGCCAACATCCTGCCTGGAGAGGTGGTGAAAGTCTCCCTCCACTACAGTGAGAAGCTGCTTCCCTCGAACCGCGTTTACGAGTTCGTCTTCCCTACGGTCGTAGGTCCCCGCTACCAAAGCGGTTCAGGAAATGACAGCGGCGAAGCGTGGGCGGAGAACCCCTACGTGGCCACGGGCACGGCCGGCGCGGCGACCTTTGCCATGAATCTGGAACTTCAGGCTGGCATGCCCCTGCAGTCCATCGCCTCCCCAAGCCATCAGGGACTGATGCAGTTCAGCGGCAAGAGCAGCGCCTCCTTCACGCTCTCCCCATCGGCGGACCACGCCAATCGCGACTTTGTCCTGCGCTACCAGCTCTCCGGCCGCGAGGTGGCCACCGGGCTTCTGTTGCATCAGGCTCCGGCCGGAGCCGGACCTGACGCGGAGAACTTCTTTCTCCTCAACGTGCAGCCTCCCGCCAAGATAGAAGCCGGGCAGATCCCTCCCCGGGACTATCTCTTCGTCCTGGATGTAAGCGGTTCAATGAATGGCTTCCCAATAGAGACTTCCAAACGGCTGATGACCGACCTGCTCAAAGGTTTGAATCAAGGAGACACGTTTAACATCCTGCATTTCGCATCCGACAGTGCCGTGCTTTCGCCCAAGCCGCTGGCTGCGACTCCTGAGAACATTCAACTCGCCACGAAAGACCTCTCTGGGCATCGTGGCAATGGCGGCACTGAACTGCTGCCCGCCCTCAAGCGAGCCCTGGCCATGCCCCAAGAGGAAGGCGTGTCGCGAAGCATCGTCATCCTCACTGACGGGTATGTGACCATTGAAAAGGAAGCGTTCCGCCTCGTGAGGAAGGAACTGCAGAATGCCAACGTCTTCACCTTCGGGATTGGCACCGCCGTGAACCGCTGGCTCATAGAAGGTCTTGCCCATGCCGGCCAGGGAGATCCCTTCGTCGTGCTCTCGGAAAAGGATGCGACAGCCGCTGCGGAACGGTTCAGGGAATACATCAGCCGGCCGGTGCTCACGGATGTACAAGTGGCCTACGAGGGCTTTGATGCCTATGATGCCGAACCTGCCAGTATCCCGGATGTGTTCGCGGACCGTCCCATCGAACTGATTGGCAAATGGCGTGGCCAGCCACAGGGACGCATCATCGTTCGCGGAAAAACCGGTGGCTCGCCCTATGAGGCCAGCTTCAATGTCGCCCAGGAGTCTGCCAAAGGGCTGTCGAATCCTGCCCTGCGCCCCCTATGGGCCAAGGACCGGGTTCGGACTCTCAACTACGAGCTCCAGATCACGCCCGATGTGAAGACCATCAAGACAGTCACCGACCTGGGGGTGGGCTACGCCTTGCTGACGCCTTACACCTCCTTCGTTGGCGTCGATGAGTCTCCTAAAGAAGTCCTCGCCCAGGCTCAGACCTCCAACCCGCCTACAGGCGCGGGCCAGCCTGTGGTGGTCGTGAGTTCATCCTCCAAGGGCGCCACGCCAGGAGCCGTACCAGAACCCGGGGTGACAGGTTTGATCCTGCTGGCCGCCGCCAGTCTGCTCATGAACCGCCAACGCCCCCGGTGAATCCTGCGTCCCCCACGGATCTGGTCACCCGGGATGCCCTGCCGCTGCCAGTTCGACTCTGGCCCTTGGCGGGCTGGGGTCTCTTTCTCCTGGCGGCCTTCCCATCCTGTCGATGGTACTTCCATCGGATCTCGGACCAGTCTGATGAACCGCTTGGACTTTTGGCTCTTCTCGTCTTCACCGGACTGGTCTGGACACGACGCCAGGAAATCGAGTGGAGGCCCACGCTTTTGATCCGGGGCAGCGGCTTGCTGCTCGCCTGGACTTGGGCCGACAACTCCGCCTACCCCATGGTCATGACTGCGGGTGTGCTGGCGGTGCTCCTTTCATCCATGCAGCTCCGTGAGGGAAAGTCGGGCCTGGCTGCTCTTCTGCTCCTCTCACTGCCGCTCATGGCCTCGCTTGACTTTTATGCGGGCAGTCCCATGCGTCTGGCGGCCGCAGAGATGGCGCGCGTAACGCTTTCTACCATCGGCCTCACCGTCACTCGGGCGGGCACGCTTTTGATGGATGGCGACCGCATCGTGGGGGTAGACCCACCCTGCTCTGGCGTGCGCATGCTTTGGACCACTTGGTTTGTCGGGGCCACCCTAGCGAGTCTCCGACGCCTTCACCTGCCAGGAACGCTGACCCTGCTCGGAATCGCCACCTTCCTTGTCACCGCAGGCAATGGTTTGCGAGCCACCGTATTGTACTTCCCGGAGTCTGGTCGCGCCCATTGGCCTCATTTGGCCCATGAAGGGGTGGGCCTTGCCTGTCAGGCGCTGGTGTTGGCAGGGGTGTATCTGGTCGCCGGGCAGGCAAGCGGCGCAAACCGGGTGCCCCCTACACATCGCAGCTTCACCTGGATGGCCGCAACGGCACCCTTCCTTGTCGCACTTGGCCTGCTGTGGCACTTCCTTCCCTCTGAGCGCTCCCAATCGAACACATTCGTCTGGCCTGCCACATGGGACGGAGTTCCCCTCCATTCCGTACCGCTATCGGAGCGCGAGTCCCGATTCGCCCAGTCCTTTCCGGGTCAGGTCGGCCGGTTTCATTGTGGCGAGGCCGAGGTGATACTCCGTCACGTCACCCAGGCCACCCGTCTCCTGCACAGCAGCGCGGACTGCCTGCGCGCCTCCGGCTATGAAATACGGTCGCAACTCGCCTGGCAGGACATCGATGGCCGGGTGTGGGGCTGCTACGAAGCCCGACACCGGGGGCAGTCCTACCGAGTGAGGGAACGCATCACCAACTCATCGCAGTCGCAGTGCCACACCGACGTTTCCAGCTGGTACTGGTCCGCGTTCTGGAATCCTGAAACAGGGCCGTGGCTGGCCATGACCGTGATTGAAACCATTCCGTCACGATGATGCCGTGGCAGCCCCTCTTCCTGGCTTTTACACTGCGCCCAGACGCAATTGCTTTACCTGCGGCCAGACTGTGAGAAGTTGCGCGTTCCAGACATCTCGGTTTTCAGCCGGGTCACCGCTCCCTTTGCCTTGGGAGCCGCGTACCTCCCGTTGCGACCTTTGTGTCCTTTCCCTTTCTTTCTGCCATGACCTCCAGCCGACTTTCCACCTGTGCCTTCCTGTTTCTGGGAGCGGGCTTGGTGGGACTGTCTCCAGCCGAGCCACGCGTGGCGCGTGACGGTGGGGAGGATCAGGCTGGCGTGGTGGCCATCAAGCTGCCACTTCGCTCCACGTCTGTCAGGCCCTCTACCGGTGAGCCTCACAGACAAAAGCGCACTCCGCTGGATCCCTCCAGCCCTGCGTCCCCCCTGAGGGTGACCCCGCCTGCGCTCGTCGCCATTCTGACCGGCAATCAGGAACGCCCCCGTGCCGCCGTCCAAGTGGCGCTGCCGTGGCAGAGTGCGGTTCCTGCCCTGTCCGAGTCTGACCAAGTCACCCACCGGCCGCTGCCTTTCGACCCTGCAGCGGCCCCTTTCGCCACCCAGATAGACCTTCAACGGCAGGCGAAAACGGAGCTGGCTTCGCGACGGGCCCAGTACCCAGACCATCAGCAATACCGGTTCACCGACAATTGGGAATTCATGAGGGGGTGCCTCCGGGCACCAGACGGGATCGAGGCCTGAGCCTCCTACGCACCCTGGGAGCCCTGCCCCTCCCTTGGGGAAGACAATGTACTCTTCCCTGACCTTCACCCTAGACTGGGTGACGGACGGCGCAGTTTTCCGGCAGATCCTGCCTTTGCGCAGCCTCTGCATTTTGCCCATCCCTTAATCGAGAAATTGATCTAGCGCACCACCCGGGCCCCCTCAGGATTGCCTGCGGGGGCCTGCTCAACACTTACCTTGCGCAAAGTCAATCCTCAGCCATCCTACCGTCCCTTTTCCCTCCCCTTGCCATGTTTGATTGGATCGTTCGAAAAATTATAGGCTCAAAGAACCAGCGCGCCGTGAAGCGGCTCTGGCCTCTGGTGCATCAGATCAACCAGATTGAAGCCAAACTTCAGAATGAACCTGAAGACGTGCTCCGCGAAAAAACTGCGGGCTGGCAGGAACGTTTCCGTGCCTTCCATGAACCCCAGTTCCTTGCTGGCGTCTGGCTGCGCGTGGCAGGTGAGGAGGAGGTGGATCACTGCCTCCGCATGGTTGCGGACCGCTTCAACCGTTTGAAGCCGCACTTCTCCAGCCTGGACGTGAACCTGGTGAACGAAGATGCCTGGGCCAAGGAGCCGCTGGAAGCCCGCAAAGATCGCATCACCAGAGCCCGCGAAGCCTACACCGCAATCGCCCCCAGATTTGGCCAGATCGAAGCCAGCATCCTCGAGGAGATCCTTCCCGAAGTGTACGCCGTGGTGAAGAATGCCGCCCGCCGTCTGTGCGGTCGCGAAGTGCTCGTGTGTGACCAGCCCCTGCGGTGGGAAATGGTGCACTTCGACGTTCAGCTGATCGGCGGCGTCGCCCTGCATCGCGGTATGATCGCGGAAATGGCCACGGGTGAAGGGAAAACGCTCGTGGGCACCCTGCCCGTCTTCCTCAACGCCCTGACCGGCCGCGGTGTGCACGTCATCACCGTAAACGACTACCTCGCCCGTCGTGACTCCGAGTGGATGGGCACCCTCTACAAGTTCCTGGGACTGACGGTGGGTTGCATTCAGAACGACCAGGCTCCCGATGTGCGTCGCGACCAGTATGTGGCCGACATCACCTACGGGACCAACAGTGAATTCGGCTTCGACTACCTGCGCGACAACGGCATGGCCCGGAGCAAGGACCATCAGGTGCAGCGCGGTCACTACTTCGCCATCATTGACGAAGTGGACTCCGTCCTCATCGATGAAGCTCGTACGCCGCTGATCATCAGTGGCCCGGTGGCCACCAGCACGCACCAGTTCGATCGCTACAAGCCGCTCGTGGAGCAGCTCGTACGCCGCCAGAACACGCTGTGCAACCGCCTCATCCAGGAGGCCAACGAGCACTTCGAGAAGAAGGAAAACGAGCAGGCCGGCCGCAAGCTCTTCCAGGTCCGCCTGGGTCAGCCCAAGAACCGCGGGTTGCTTCGCGCCCAGGAAGACGCAGACAAGCGTCGTGCCATGGAGAAGGCCGAACTGAGCTTCTACCAGGACACACAGAAGACCGCCCTCTTCGAACTCAAGGAAGAACTTTACTACACCATCGATGAGAAGACGCATGATGCGGATCTCAGCGAAATGGGCCGCACCTTCCTGAACCCAGACGAACCTGATGCGTTCGTGCTGCCCGACATCGCCTCTGCCTATGCAGACATCGATGCCGACGCCGCGCTGAATGATGCCCAGCGTCTGGCCAGGAAGGAAGAAATGCAGGCCAAGTTGGACACCCAGGGCCAGCGCATTCACAACATCAACCAGCTCCTGCGCGCCTACTGCCTCTACGAGAAGGACAAGGAGTATGTCGTCGAGGAAAACAAGGTCATCATCGTGGATGAGCAGACGGGCCGCAAGATGCCCGGCCGCCGCTGGAGCGATGGTTTGCACCAGGCCGTGGAAGCCAAGGAAAGCGTCCACATCGACCACGAGACCCAGACGCTGGCGACCATCACCATTCAGAACTACTTCCGCCTCTACCAAAAGCTGGGCGGCATGACCGGTACCGCTGAAACGGATGCCGCTGAGTTCCACGACATCTATCGTCTGGACGTGCTCAGCATCCCGACCAACCGCGTCATCAAGCGGAAGGATCACAACGACAGCATCTTCAAGACGCGTCGTGAGAAGTACCAGTCGGTGCTCAAACTCATCGTCGAGACCCACGCCACAGGGCAGCCTCTGCTGATCGGTACGGCGAGCGTGGAGTCTTCCGAGACCCTCTCCCGTCTGCTCAAGCTGCAAAAGATCCCCCACTCCGTGCTCAACGCCAAGTATCACCGCCAGGAAGCGGAGATCGTGGCCCGCGCCGGTCAGAAGGGTTCCGTCACCGTGTCCACCAACATGGCCGGTCGTGGTACGGACATCAAACTGGGCGAAGGCGTGGCCGAGCTCGGTGGACTCTTCGTGCTTGGCACAGAGCGCCATGAAAGCCGTCGCGTGGACCGCCAGCTTCGCGGTCGTTGCGCCCGTCAGGGTGACCCAGGGAACAGCAAGTTCTTCATCAGCTTCGAAGACGATCTCATGCGCAACTTCGGTGCGGCCGAGCGCATGACGAAGATCATGGAACGCTTCGGCATGGAGGAAGGCCAGGAGCTGGAACACCCCTGGCTGAACCGCTCCGTCGAAACCGCCCAGAAGCGTGTGGAACAGCGCAACTACCTGTCCCGCAAACACGTGCTGGAATATGACGATGTCATGAACCAGCAGCGCGAGGTGGTGTACACCTACCGCAACGAAGTTCTGGAGAGCCCGGATCCCCGCCTGCTCCTGGATGAAGTGCTGGACAAGGTCATCCCCACCCGCCTTGAGGAGTTCATCCCCAAGGACGCCAGCAGCGACACCCAGCCGAACTATCAGGCCCTGCTCAACTGGCTCAACACCTCCTTCCCGCTGGGCCTTACTGAAAAGGAATCCGCGCTGGAGACGAAGAGCTTCGACGAAATCGTCCAGTTTGTCATCGAACGCGTCCGCCGCGCCTACGACCTCAAGACCACCGGCGTGTTGCCTCAGCTCTTGCAAGAGAGCGAGCGCATCATCTTGTTGGAAGCGATCGATGAGCAGTGGCAGAACCACTTGTACGCCATTGACGGCCTTCGTGAAGGCGTCCGCCTGCGCTCCTACGGCCAGAAGGACCCCCTCGTGGAATACAAGTCCGAGGCGTACATCATGTTCGAGGAGCTGATGACCAACATCTACAACAAGGTCGTCTCCAACCTCTTCAGCAGCCACCAGCGTCTCCAGGCGTTCATGGAGCATCTGCGCAACAGCATGCTCAACAACGCCCGTCAGATCGGGCCAGAGAACGCCCCACGCCAATCGGCCGCCCCCGAGTCCTCCGAGCAGGAAGACGAAGGCCCCAAGATCACCATCCCGCTCAAGCGCGACATTCCCAAAGTAGGTCGCAATGACCTCTGCCCCTGCGGCAGTGGGAAGAAGTACAAGGCTTGCTGCGGTCGCGGCGCCTGATGCTCGCTGAAAGGTGATTGAGTCTGAAAGCCGGCCTTCGCGAGAGGGTCGGCTTTTTTGTGTCTCTTTGAGGTCTTGGCCGGGTGTGGCAAGGCGTTTGATGTTTCCCCCAATCTCACCACCACAGTATCCCCTGGGCACGCGGTTCTTCTCCACTTGTCTAATGGGCTCGGTGCCTGCTGGGGAACCTCGACGTCCGATCTGTTCCCAAGCCTTGTCGCTGAAGGCACCTGGGCCCCGAGGACAGAGTCG
>NZ_BATQ01000130.1 GCF_000739635.1 Verrucomicrobium sp. BvORR034
AAGTCTCCGGCACGCCGGGCGAGTTTGGCCTTGAGCCAGCGAGCGGCCGGGCTGGTGCCCTCGGAGAGCTTCAACCAACGGCCAGCATCTTCATACTTCCCCATGCTGTAGGCCACCCAGCCCAGGTACTCCGCATCCGGTGTGGACTTTACACCGGTCTTGGCGATGGCCGTCAGCCATCGAGCCTGCCGGGCAGGGTCCGGCTTGGAGACCCCGCTGTCATTGTCCCAGGTGGAACCGACGCCAACCGCCAGAACATGAGCGGTGACAAGACGGCGCAGCACGGGATCTGCGGCGGCCTTGGCCAGAGCGGCCTCTGTCGAGTCTACCGCATAGGCCGTTCCGACCGCGGGAGACACCTTCACCGGATCTTCATTTGAATACGGAGACGAATCGCGATCCGGCACCAGATACTTCAGCGAGACCACCGCGGACACATCGCCAAGTGACAACTGAGTCAGGTATAGCCTGGCAGATTGCGCCGCATGGCCGGATTCCATCTCCGCCAGGGCTTCCCACCCATAACTCTCCGCCGCCAGGCCCAAACCATCGGCGAATCCGTCCTTGGCCAGCTTGCGCGTTTCCTGAAACCGTTTCACCGCCTCATCATACTTTTTCTCACCCAGCGCCAGCTTCCCCAGCATGTAAGCCGCCCAGGTGGAGCGATACTTGCGCTCCTCTGCCGGACGCAGGAGCAGCGCTTCCCACGCCGACCTGGCCTTCGCGTTGTCACTGTCCATGGCGAGCGCTCCCGCATGGTAATCGGAGAATTCGCCCGGCACTTCGTCCGCTGCAGTCGCTTCAGCATCCCCTTTGGCGATGCCGCTCAGCTTTTGTCTGGCGTGCCGGTGGGCTTGCAATGCTTTGGCCTGGTCTGCAGTCTTCACCAAGCCGGCTTTGATTGCCGCCTCGAACTCCTCGATATCCACCCTGGCGGTAAAGGCTTGCCGATAGCCCTCGAAGGCCTCCTGATCCGTGGAGTCTTCCGGATAGGGGGCTGGGACCAGTTCCTCAGGCGCTTCCTGCTCTGCCGCCAGTCGCTTGACCTCCAGTTCCCAGAAAAACTCTGGTGCCGCCACCAGGGGTTCCCCTCGTTCACTGATCCATGAACGGGGCATCCACATCCCCGTGGCAAAGACTTGTGCAGAGGCACCTGCGATACCGACCAATAGCCCAACTCTAGCGAACAGGGACAACTTCAACATGGAATGGAGCGCCGGGTTCCAGGCGCAGCCAGCCGATAGCACACTCCTCTCCGGGCGGCAATCGTCTCGCATTCCCAACGGCACGGAAAAACACGACTGACTTTTTCTCCCGCTGAACCTCCCACCCTGGAAGAGACTCGGCGACCGGGATCACGTCCGCTTCCCAGCGGATTTCGACCCGGCATGCAGGCGATTCGTCCGACTCGCCGGTATTGCACAACACCAGATCTGCCGGGTTCGGCGAGTCACTGCCAGCAGGAATTTTACCATCCGCTCTCACGGTCCAGGTCTGGTGCGGCGACCGCCCCGCCATGACGGCACGGAGAGTCGGCCAGCGCCAGTTGTTCTCATCCGTGGCTACCGGGAGCCGGTACCACACGATGCCTTCCGCATGAGCAGGCCTGTTCACCATCCACTCCTTCACCATGGCAGCCATGGCTTCCGCATCCAGCCCGTACTCCTTCACCCGGGTACCCGACGGCCAAGACGGGCGCACGGAATCAGACGCCACCCCCACCAGATCGCCCCCAGAACTGTATCCCACATAGGATCGATAGGTGGGCAGCGCGATCTCAAATGGCAAACCAAGCGCCGACGCCTGCTCCACCCATCGCTTTGCCTGAACGGGATCACAGATCTGGGTCTGCTCATCTCCCTGTGGGGAGGCTACGGAATGTACCTGGATGACATAGCGCTTCGCTTCCCGTGCCAGGGATGGAAAGGCCGGTTCCGACAGCCATGATGGTAGAGCCGTAATGACCAACGGAACAGAACCTATGCTCTCCCGCACTGCCTTCACCCATTGGGCATAACCGGTCAGCTTCTTCTGAGCGCAGTCGAAATCGAGCTGAAACTCCTGAACCTCCACACCAGCCGACTTGGCCTCCTTGAGAAGGTCCTGTGCCACGCCCCGCAGGCTGGCCACCACGCTCCCCTCCCCACTAAAGGGACCGGGATAGGGAGCGACCCTCAGAGCCAGACCCACGGGTTTCCCAAAGGACCGCAGAGCTTCCCAGTCAATCTTGGGCCGGATCGGAACTGGAGCCCCATTTCGCCATTCCACCTCTGCCCCCAGCACCACGCACCCCGCCAGCACGTCCCTTCCCTCTTGAAGCGACCTCGCCACCGGGGCATTCCAGTCGCGCTGCCATACGTAGGCCCGCTGGGGCAGATCACCATCCGCCCTGGGTTCATTCCGGCATCCCGAGAAGACCACCAGACTGGCTATTCCCGCGAACATCGTGAGCGCGACCAGCGATTTCATACATTTGGCGCCACCACCCATCCTACCGTCTTTGGAAGAAGCATGCGGAACAACCGGAGACTCTGGCGATACTGGGATTTGTCCATTTTCTGTTCTGCTTCATGGGACCGTCTCCTAAAATCTGCCCACCACAAGATCACACAGCCAGCAGAACCTGTCACATATTGAGAGAAATCCGTACTTGCACCCCGTTGGGGATCGTTCCAATTCTGACGTTCCATGATCAAGCTCACCGGCATCGCAGACGAAGCAGGCGCGTCCCTCGACGTGCAAATCAAGGCCCACCAGGAACTGGGATGGGACAGCATTGAATCCCGCGTCATCGAGATCGACGGCGTGAAAGGCAACCTGCACGAGGTGCCCGAGGCCACCTTTGAAAAGGCCTGCGAAATCCTCGCTGCCGCCAATATGAAGGTGAGCGGTTTCGGTTCGATCATCGCCAACTGGGCCCACAAGATCGAAGACGACTTCTCCATCACCGAGGGCGAGATCGCCCGCGCCATCCCTCGCATGCAGAAGCTGGGCACGAAGCTGATCCGGGTGATGAGCTACGCCGTGCGCAAAGACGAGGCGGGCAAGGATCTGGATGACCAACTGGCCGACGAGCGCATCAAGCGCATGCGTGAGATCAACAAGCGCTTCAACGACGCCGGCCTGACGGTGGTGCATGAGAACTGCATGAACTGGGGCGGCATGAGCGTGAGCTACGTGAATCGCATGAACGAAGCCGTTCCCGGCATCAAGTGGGTGTTCGACACCGGCAACCCAGTTTTCATCGACGACCGCGACCGCCCCGGCCAGAAACAGGACGCGTGGGAAATGTACCAGGCCATCAAGCCCCACATGGTGCACATCCACGTCAAAGACGGACGCCGGAACAAAGAGAAAAACGATGCCGACTACACCTTCCCCGGTGAAGGCGACGCTCAGGTGGAGAAGATCCTTTCTGACGTGGTCACCAGCGGATACAAAGGCTACATCAGCATCGAGCCCCATGTCGCCGTCGTCTTCCACGGTGCTGGTGCAGCCGACGACCTTTCCCCTGAGGCCAAGGCCAAGGAGCAGTACGACAGCTACGTGAAGTACGGCCGCCAGCTTGAGACCCTCCTGAAGAAGGTGGGAGCACAGTTGGCCTGATCTGAAGTTCCCGCCCTCGATATTTTGCCTTTGGCCCATCCCATCGCGGGATGGGCCTTTTTTTGGTTTTCTCCGGGCGAGATTCTGTACATGCTGGGAGCATGTGGTCCATCTCCCTCCCCTGGTGGGAATTCGTCGTCCGCGCTGCGGTGGTGTATGTCCTGGTACTCTTGATGCTGCGCGTCACCGGAAAACGACAAGTGGGACAGCTCGCACCTTTCGATCTCGTCCTGCTTCTGCTCCTTTCCAACGCCGTGCAGAACTCCATGAATGGAGGAGATAACTCCATCACCGGCGGTCTCGTTCTTGCCGCCACCCTGGTGGGACTCAACTACCTCTTCGGTCTGGCCACCTTCAAGAGTCGCAAACTGGAGACACTCATCGAAGGCAAGCCCCAAGTCCTCATTCACAAAGGTCAGGTGGATGAGGCGATCATGGCCGCGGCCAAACTCACCCGGCACGAACTCGATCTCGCCCTCCGCCGCCATGGCTACACTTCCCCTGCTGAAGTCCGTCTGGCTGTGCTGGAAAACAATGGGGAAATCAGCGTGGTGCAGAAGATGAAAGAAGAAGGCTAGCCACCGAGAATATCAAAACTTCAAAAATCAAAATTCAACCTTCAAGCTGAGGGCGGCACAGCCAAGAAGAAAGATCTAAACTCCCGCATAGGAAATCGCGCCCAACGAAACGCGCGAGCGCATCTCGTAATTGGCCCTGACTCTCGCACTCCCCCTTTGAAGTTTGAATTTTGGTTTTTGAAGTTTTGAAACTCCACTTCCCCCTTTTTTAGAATCACTTGGCATTCCCCCAACCTTCGCTATCCTCACTCCCCTCTATCACCCGTTCCCGTCATGGCCCTCATCAACGAAAACTATCTCAAGCTCAAGGCTGGCTACCTTTTCCCGGAAATCGCACGCCGCGTCAAGGCCTTCACCGAAGGCAACCCAGAAGCTGCCCAGCGCCTTATCCGCTGCGGCATTGGTGACGTGACGGAGGCCCTTCCAGAGGCTGTCCGCTATGCGATGCACGAGGCGGTGGACGAACTCGGCAACCGCTCCACCTTCAAGGGCTACGGTCCGGAACAGGGCTACGACTTCCTGCGCAACGCCATTGCCGACAACGACTACAAGGCCCGCGGCCTTCAGATCGAGGCAGATGAGATCTTCATCAGCGACGGCAGCAAGTGCGACACCGGCAATATCCTGGACATCTTCGGCCAGGGCAACACCATCGCCATCACTGACCCCGTGTATCCCGTTTACGTGGACACCAACGTCATGATCGGCAACACAGGCGAAGCGGATGAAAATGGAGCCTACGCCGGTCTCGTGTATCTGAAGTGCACCCCGGAAAACGGTTTCGTGCCCGATATTCCTCAGGAGAAAGCGGACCTGATCTACCTCTGCTATCCCAACAACCCCACCGGTGCCGTTGCCACGCGTGCCCAGCTTGAGGCGTGGGTCAAGTATGCTCGTGAGAATGGCTCCGTGCTGCTTTACGACGCCGCCTACGAAGCCTTCATCCAGGATCCCGCGATCCCCCACTCGATCTTTGAAATCGAAGGAGCTCGCGACTGCGCCATCGAGTTCCGCAGCTTCTCCAAGAACGGCGGCTTCACCGGCGTGCGCTGCGCGTATGTGGTGATTCCGAAGACTCTCATGGGCCGCAAGAAGAACGGCGAAGCCCAGGCCCTGCACCCGTTGTGGTCCCGCCGCCACAGCACCAAGTTCAACGGAGCCAGCTACGTCGTGCAGAAGGGTGCAGAAGCCCTCTACTCAGCCGAAGGCAAGTCCCAGACCAAGGCCCTCATCGAGCACTACATGGGCAATGCCGCCCTGCTCGTTGAAGCCTGCAAGAACGCCGGGCTACCCGTGTTCGGCGGTGTCAACGCCCCCTACGTGTGGGTGGGCTGTCCTGCGGGCCTTACGAGCTGGCAGATGTTCGACAAGATGCTCAACGAAGCGAATGTCGTGATCACTCCTGGCAGCGGCTTCGGCAGCGCCGGTGAAGGTTACTTCCGCATCAGCGCCTTCAACAGCCGCGCCAATGTGGAAGAAGTCTGCCGCCGCATCGCCGCACTGAAGTAGCCCTTGCGATCACCCATCGGCCTCCCGGCCCACATGATTCTCTTCGGCCCGGTTCCTTGAACCGGGCCGCTTTTTTTGCCGCACTCGCCAGCTGACGGCCATCGCCTGAGTTCGCGGTGGCAACACTGTTTCTCAGGACTTCGGCGGGGGCGGTTCATCATCCTGCACCGTTCGCTTGTACCAGTCACGCAGGGTCACGTTCCCCTCGCCCAAGCCCCCCTGAATCGATCCCTTTTCTGCTGCCATGCGTTGCGACAAGTAGATGCCCGAATGTCCGCTGGCCATGAACGCCACAAAACAGGCGACCGCAAAGTAGACCGCATAGTGAGCGCCAAATAACTCGATGCCCATGAGCGTGCACGCCAACGGCGTATTCGCAGCCCCGGCAAAGACAGCAATGAAACCGAGCGCCGCAAACAGCCCAACCGGCTCCTGAAGCAGGGCTCCAATGGCATTTCCCAGCGTCGCGCCCACATAGAACAGCGGGGTCACCTCGCCCCCTTTGAATCCGCTGCCCAAAGTCACGCTGGTAAACAAGAGCTTGCCCAGCCAGCTCCAGCCCGAAGCCCCACCCGGTTCAAATGAAGACATGATCGAGACAGCCCCACCCGGCGGCGCGTGCACCCCCAATCCCAAGAAATCCCTGGTGCCCGTAAGGAAGACCAGGCCGATGACCAGCAGCCCTCCCAACACGGGCCGAAGCGGGGCGAAGGGCAGCACCCTGGCAAAACACCGCTGCAATCCATGAGTCACTTCTGAAAACAGGCGGCTGGCCAGACCAAAGCAGATCGCAGCACCCGCCACCTTCACCAGCAATACCGCATGGAAAGCAGCGTGACTGCCTGCCCCAGTAGCCACATCCAGATGGTAAATGGTGTGATGCACTCCCCAGGCGGAACAGGTGGCGTCGCCCACAATGCTGGCGAGCAGCACCGGGACCAGAGCCTCGTACTGCACCCGGCCGACCACCAGCACCTCCATGGCAAAGACGGCACCGGCAAGCGGCGTGCCAAAAACGGAACCAAATCCCGCGGAAACGCCGCACATCAGCATCATCCGGCGCGATGCAGTGCCGACACGCAACCAGCGGGAAAGTAGAGCCGCCAGGCTGCCTCCCATTTGCACAGCAGTCCCCTCCCGCCCTGCCGAGCCTCCAAACAAATGGGTAACGAGGGTACCCAGCAACACCAATGGAGCCATGCGGGCCGGCACCCCTCCCCCGGGGGCGTGGATCTCCTCCAGGATCAGATTGTTGCCCTTGTCAGAACCCCGACCCCAAAAATGATAAAGCAGCCCCACCAGCAACCCTCCCACAGGCAGAGCCCACAACAGCTGTGGGCTCTGCCACTGCATCGCAGTCACCCAGTCCAGCGCCTGGAGAAACAAGGCACTCGCACTGCCCGCCAGCACCGCCACCGGCAGCGCCAGGAGCATTCTCCTGAATAACGGGACAAACTCCGTCGCCCACCGACGCCCTGTGGTGGCCACGTTCATTCCCTGCAACGGGTTCCTTCACCCCGGACGCTTCTGCCGTTTGCTGCCATGATGCACACTGGATTCATTAGCTTGTGTCTAGGAATTAAACTCGACGACCGCCTCTCGCAACCCGCGCGGCAAAATCCATTTTGAACATGCCACGCGCAACGCTTGACGGAAAAGGAACTCGCGGCATTCTTGCCGCGCTTCCGCACCTTTTTCTGTGAAGCATCGCACTATGCATCGCCGTTACACTCTCGCAGGTCTGTGCTCGTTGGTTTTGTCGCTGCCCGCCGTGGCGCAAACTCCCGCACCGGCACCCTCTCCAGCGCCTGCGCCCGCCCCGCAAGCCGCCCCCAGCCCGGCTCCAACTCCCGCGCCTGCGCCCGCTCCGGCACCAGCGCCAGTTCCGGCCGTCCCGGTGGAGGTGGCTCCATCGCCTGTTGCGGGCATCCCGCCGATCCGCACCTATCTCGACCTGGAGGCCTATGCCTCCCAGCTGGCCCAGAAGCCCTATGTGGCTCCGGCCATGAAGCTGGACCCGTTTTTCGAAGGATTGAAGTACGACGGCCATCGCCAGATCCGCTTCAAGCCTGAAAAGGCGCTCTACGGCGATGTGGACCACTCCTACAAGGTGGAGTTTTTCCACCCCGGTTGGATGTTCAGAAAGCCCGTCGAATACTTCCAGATTGATGGCGGCCAGCCCACCTTCATCCCTTTCGACAAAACGCTTTTCAATTATGGTGATCTGAAGGTCCCCGACCAGGCGATCTACCCGAACGGTTACAGCGGCATGCGCCTCCTGGCTCCCGACACGCTCCTCGACAAGCGTTTTGAGTTCATGGTTTTCATGGGCGCCAGCTACTTCCGAGCTGTCACCACCAAGCAGGGCTGGGGTCTCTCCGCTCGCGGCCTGGCTATCAACACCGTTGGTGGCGAACCTGAGGAATTCCCTGACTTCACTCATTTTTGGTTCCTCACCCCCAAGCCGGGTGACAAGGTCTTTCACTTCTATGCCCTCCTCAACGGTCCCAGCGTGACCGGCGCCTATGAGTTCGAAATCGAACCTGGCGAAACGACGGTCATGCGCATCAGCGGCTCCATCTTCCTCCGCAAGGTCGTGAAGCTTCTGGGCCTGGCTCCTTTCTCCAGCATGTTCTGGTATGGGGAGAACACCCATCCCAAACCCCTCGACTTCCGCCCTGAGGTGCATGATTCCGACGGTTTGCTCATCGAGCAGGCTCACGCACCCACCTTGTGGCGCCCCTTGGACAACGGCCGGGAACTTCGCCACAGCGTTTTCGCGATTGAAGGCATCAAGGGCTTTGGCCTGCAGAAGCGTGACCGCGAGTTCAAGAACTTCGAAGACCTTGAGGCCCGCTACCACGAGCGCGTCGCCGTGTGGGTGGAACCGATCGAAGGTTTCGGCCGCGGCAAACTGCACTTGATTGAAATCCCGACCGGTGAAGAGACCTGGGACAACGTGGTCACCCTCTGGGAACCCGACATCTTCCCCACTTCCACCGAGCCGCTGCGCTTTGCCTACAAGCTCAACTGGCTGAAGGAGCATGAGCACTCGCTCGCCAAGGTGACCGCCAGCCGCTGGGGTGAGGGCGTTGCCACCACGGAAGTCCTGAACGATTTCGTGTTCGTCCTGGACTTCACGAAGGGCCCCGTCCCTGCCAACAAGCCTCAAGGCTGGGTGCCAGACGTCGCAGTCAACATCCAGGGCGAGGCCAAAGTGCTCGACAAACGCGTGATGGCCAATCCCGAGACCGGTGGCTGGCGTGCGTTCTTCAAGCTCGACATTCCGCCCACCACGAAGTTGCTGGAAATCACCTGTGATCTCCTCGACGACAAAAATCCCATTTCCGAGCGCTGGAACTACCAATGGCGTCGATAGTAGAATAAGTTGCTGCGGGTTTGCGTCAGTATCACCTCTCCGGCCCGCGGTCCCGTTCTTCCATGTCGCTATCTGATCTTCAATCCGCCCTCCCCATGGAGGCCGTCACCATCCACTTCGCGCCCAAGACGGGTTCGGAGGAGGAATGGAATGAGGCCTACGCCCGGCTGGCTGACTACTTCCGGTCCTTCCGGCTGCACAACCGCATCCGGAGGACTCAGCTCATCCTGGAGACTCTCCGCCGTGCGGCAGACGCCCATGAGGCAGACCCCAAACGGACTCCGACCGCTCACGCCATCGAGCAGGCCCGTCTCATGCTGCGCGAGTGGCTGGGGCAGATCTACGAGGGCATGGAGCTGACAGAGTCCCAAATCGAAGGTTCAGGCCGCCTCGGCTTTCACCTTTGCGATGGGCCCACCCGCTGGCCCCATTTCTTTATCGACCGGGATAACCTTCCGCCAGACATGGCTGAGGCCATGCGCTCTGCCATTCGGGCCTCCGGGCCCCGTCTCCAGGTCTCCAAGATGACCCCCCGCCCCATCGACCTTGGGTTGTTTGGTGACGAGGAGGAAGATGAGACCGACCGTCGCCCCTTCGCTTTCGTCCGCTATTTCGTGTTGTTGTTGTTTGTGGCCGCCGTCCTTACAGCAGTTTACCGGTTGACCATCGACAAATGAGTACCCCCGCCGTTAACCCGCCCATGGGTAGCCGCACCGCGCAACTTGCATCTCATGCAGGGCTGCCCTCCGTCACGACCTCACGGATGCGTCGGGCCACGTTTTTCTCTTTCGTCTTCCTGGGCACCGTCATTGGTATCTGGCTGCTTTTCCTGATGCTGCAGGTCGATGACCTGGCCTGGTACGAAGTGGGCATCATCATCGTCTTCATCCCCCTTTACTACCAGCTCAACGTCGGCTTCTGGACGGCGTTGATCGGGGTGTGGATCATGAACCGGGCCAAGCCGGATCCCATCGATCTCTTCCGCACCATCACCAAGGATGACATCGATGCCCCGCTGCACGCCACCACGGCCATCATCATCCCCGTGTACAACGAAGACGTCACCCGCGTCTTCGAGGGTCTTCGCGCTGTTTACAATTCACTGAATAAAACCGGCAGGCTGGAGCACTTCGACTTTTTCATCCTGAGTGACTCCGACGACTCCAACAAATGGATCGAGGAAGAAACCGGCTGGCTGGAGCTCTGCCGCCAGCTCAATGCCTTTGGCCGCATTTTCTATCGCAAGCGCCGTACGCCCATCAATCGCAAGAGCGGCAATGTCAGCGACTTCTGCCGTCGCTGGGGCAAGCGTTACCGGTACATGATCGTGTTTGATGCGGACAGCGTCATGAGCGGATCGCTCATGGTGAACATGGTTCGCCTCATGGAGAAGAACCCCGGCGTGGGCATCCTCCAGACCTTTCCCAAGCAGATTGGGGCAGACACCTTCCTGGGCCGCGTCATGCAGTTTGCGCAGGCGCTCTACGGCCCGGCCTTCATAGCGGGACTCAACTACTGGCAGTGCGGTGAGGCCAACTTTTGGGGTCACAACGCCATCATCCGTCTCGCGCCATTCATTGAATACTGCGCCCTGCCGCCTCTCCCGGCCAAGGTGCCCTTTGGTGGCCACATCATGAGCCACGACTTTGTGGAAGCAGCGCTCATGCGCAAGGCCGGCTACGCCGTGCGCCTCATTCCCACCGACCACGGCAGCTATGAGGAAGGTCCCCCGACGCTCATTGACATGCTCAAGCGTGACCGCCGCTGGTGCTTGGGCAACATGCAGCACTTCTGGCTGCTCTTCGCCCGTGGCTGGCACCCGATCAGCCGGCTGAACTTCTTCCACGGCATCATGAGCTACGTGAGCTCCCCGCTGTGGCTGATCTTCCTCGTGCTGGGCACCATCATGGCTGGCATGGGTGAGGGAGTGATGGGGCAGCAGGCCAGTTTCGCGGGTCAGCTCCTCTTGGGGCTCACGCTCATGTTCATCTTCCTGCCGAAGACCGTGATCGTCATGGACGAGGTGGTCACAGGACGCCTGTTCAAGCCGTTCCGTCTTCGCATGCTCACCGCATTCAGCAGCCTGCTTGATACCCTGTTGTTCACCTTCATGGCCCCCGTGATGATGATCTTCCACAGCAAGTTTGTGATGAAGACCATCTTGGGTCAGGGGGTCAGCTGGGTGGCCCAGCGACGCAAGCTGGGCTCCGGCATCGACTGGCGGGAGCCTATTCTCACCTTTGGGGGCACCTCCCTCCTTGGGGTTGCCTGGGGCATCCTGGCCTTTTTCATCTCTTCAAACTTCCTGCTCTGGATCAGCCCCGTGCTGCTTGCCTTGGTCGTGGCCATTCCGTTTGCCATCATGACCTCCAGCAACCGCTCCCTCCAGCGGTTTGGCCTGTTCCTCACACCTGAGGAACTGCACCCCCCGCCCGTGCTTCAGTCCTTGAACCAACACCTCAAGGAAGTGAAAGATCGCCCCAAGATGCAGCCCGAAATGGAGCAGCGCTACGGCCTCATTCAGGTGTGTCTGGACCCCTATGTCAACGGTCTGCATGTGAGCCTGCTCCGTCGCAGAAAGCACCCGCACCATTCCCGCGAGTATTTCGCCTATCTGGCGCAGAAGCTGGTCGCCCAGGGGCCCAATTCCCTCAGCTCCAAAGAGCTGGTGGCGGTGCTCTACGACCAGGATTCAGTCACCCACCTGCACTACCAGCTCTGGTCGGCGGCGGATGAGAACCTCGCACCGTTTTGGCGGCTGGCGATCCGGCAGTACAACCTCGTAGCCCCCAATCCGTTCACCCATCTGCTTGCACAGAAGGAAGTGACGGCTTGAGCCCTGCGAAATCGTCTGGTAGCATCCTCGCATGCACCCCGTGACGTCTTCCTCCTGCCTGGCATGCCTGCTGGCGGGTCTGCTATCCGCTCCGGTCCTGCGTGCCCAGGATTCCGCCAGCAACACCCTTCCCATTCCCCCTCTGCCGACTGCGGCCCCGCGGACCAAGGTTCCGGAGCCTGCGGAGGAGACGGCGACTGCCAAACCTGCGGTGTCTGCCAAGGCGGCGCATGTCACCTCTATCTCGCCCGATGAGATCGAGGGATATGATGCCTACCCAGCGCCGCTACAGACCCTCATTACCGAGGCTCTGGCCCTCACCAAGCTCAATCTGCGCTACCAGTTTGGCTCTTCGGACCCCAAATCCGGGGGCATGGACTGCTCTGGCACGATTTATCACCTGCTGCACAAGCTGGGTGTCTCAGATGTGCCCCGGCAATCCAGTGAAGTCTGCGACTGGACCATGCGCCAGAGCATGCTGTACCGGACAGAGCATGTGGGCAATCTCAAGGACCCCGCCTTCTCCGCGCTCAAGCCCGGAGATCTGCTCTTCTGGACTGGGACCTACGAGTCTAACGCCCCCCGCTCCACTCCGGTCACCCACGTGATGATCTATCTGGGCAAACGCAAGGGGAACGGCAAGCCCGTCATCTTCGGTGCCAGCGACGGTCGCTCATTCGATGGCGAACGCCAGAACGGCGTCAGCGTCTTCGATTTCCCTCTCCCCAAAGCTGGCAGCCCTGCGGAGTTCTACGGCTACGCTCCCCTGCCCAGCGCGGCCTGGGAAAAGATCCGGGGCGGAAAGGGACGGTAACCCAGAGCGCCGGTCATTGTCCAAGTCGCTGCGCCGCCGTCTCTCACTGGTGAGAGGGGTGTCCAACGGTTGGCCGCATCGCTGCTGAGTTCACGACAACCTCGAACCGTCATCAGTTCGCCGTCAGCATCTCAGGAACGCCCTGCCCAGCCCCTTCGCTGGTCGCCAGTTCTCCACCTTTGCGCGGGATGCGGATCGTGAAGACGGTCTCAATCCCGGGACGGCTGTGCAGCGTGATGGTGCCACGGTGGGCCTCCACAGCCCGCTTCACGATGGAGAGCCCAAGGCCCGTGCCTTTGATCTCCTGGGAGTGATGGCGGGCAACCCGGTAGAAACGTTTGAAGACAAAAGGCAGGTCGGCATGAGGAATGCCCACGCCATTGTCCCGCACCTGAATCTCGGACGACTCAGCTTCCTGACGCAGCCTGATCACCACATCCAGCCCTTTGGCCAGGTTTTCTTTGAGCGCGTTGCTCACCAGATTAAAGAGGATCTGATCCCAATAGTACCGGTCCCCGGAGATGACCGCGGAGCCTTCCTCAATATCCAGCGTCACCCTCGCCTCCTTGCTCTGAATCACGGGACTGAGGCGGTGCACTACATCTTGGGCACAGGCACGGAAGTCGAACTCTTCCGCTCTCACAGCATCATGCTCACCCGATTCCATGCGACTGATCACCAGCAGGTCTTCCACCGTGGAAGCCAGTCGGTCGCCGTGTTTCTTCATCACCATGTAGGCGCGCTTCGCTTCTTCCGGAGTTTCGATGTCGCCTTCGACCAGATTTTCGAGATAGCCGTTGATGATGGACAGGGGCGTACGCAGCTCATGCGAGGCATTTGCCACGAAGTCCTTCCGGATCTTCTCCAGCGCATGTTTGTCCGTCTCATCCCGCAGCACCATCAGGAGTGCGCCATCCATCTCCGTGGGCATGGTGGCCCGCAGCGAAAGCACTTCCACAGAATAGACGCGATCCTCGATCGTTTTGGAGTGGCCGCTCATGGCCACCAGGAACTCCTCCTTCATCCGCGTCCCCTTCTCGGCCGCAGTAGCCACGAGTTCCACGATGCGATGATCCCGCACGCACTCCAGCAGAGTGCGCCCCACCGGCTCTGACACCGGTTGAAAGAACCGCATGGCACCGCGGTTCACGAAAATAACCTTGAGCTCGGGGCTAACGATGAACAACCCATCGTCAATGCCGTCCACCAACTGGTGAAGCATTTCCGCCCGGCGTTGATTTCGCTGCACAAAGCTCTCTTCCACCTTCAGCTTCTTCATCAGGTCTGCTTCCAGCTCACGCACGTGAATCCGAGACCGCAGCCACAGCCAGCCGCACACCAGCAATGTAAATAGCACCCCGATGGCAAAAGCGGTCATTCGAGCGGTAAGGGCCGGGGTGCCACGATGCGATGCCAGTACTAAACAGCAACCGCCACAGGCGAAGGTTCCTTGAAGATGTAGCCGAAGCCACGAGACGTTTGCAGCCACTCGGCATGCTCACCCAGTTTCTCACGCAGACGCTTTACGTGGGTGTCGAGCGTGCGAGTGCGCACTTGCTCGGTATATCCCCACACCTCACGCAGAATGAAGTCGCGCTCCACCACCTCGCCCTTCCGGCTGGCGAGCAGGTGCAGCAGCTTGAACTCCAGAAGCGTCAAATCCATGGGCTGCCCCCCCAGATTCAACTTCACTCCAGAGAGATCGAATTCGAAGGGTCCTTCTTTCAGCTCGGATCCAGAGCCCACCGTGGCGGCCCGACGCAGCAGCGCCTGCACCCGCAGCACCAGCTCTTTGGGGCTGAAGGGCTTTGACAGATAGTCATCCGCCCCGCGCTCCAGACCGGCGATGCGGTCCTGAGTCTGCCCCTTGGCAGTGAGCATGATCACCGGAATGTGGCGGGTACTCTCGTCCTCCCGCAATTCCTGGCAGACGCCAAAGCCATCCCGGCCCGGCATCATCACGTCCAGCACGATGGCATCTGGCTTGCGTCTTCTTACTTGGGCCAGCGTCTGCAGCCCGTCCGCCGCCTCGACAGTGTCATATCCAGCCCGTCGGAGATTCATCCCGACGAGTTCGCGAACATCTTCTTCGTCGTCCGCGATGAGAATGAGTGATTTGTCAGACATAGGAGTGTTGGGGTATCCCCTTGAATGTGACGGATTCGTCGAGCTCAACAAACCTGCGAGTGTGACAAGATTGTCACCCCCGATAACATCTGGCACTAGCCCAATTTATCAATCAGGAGCATCCACTTTCGCAGGTGAGCCTCCCAGGTGAGGGGCACCACGGTCGCCCGTGCAGCCTCTCCCAAGGCCTTGCGCTCCCCATCAGACAGCCGCATGGCCCTCTCTACGACAGATCGAATGGCAACGGAGTCGTCAGGTTGGCCCAAGAGCAACCCGTTGCGGCCCTCCTGCAGGAGATCAATGACCCCATCATGCACGGAAATCAGTCCTGGAAGTCCGCACGCCATACTCTGCAAGACCGTATTGGCACAAGCATCGTACTGCGTCGGGTGAATGAACCAGTCGGCCGCTTGATAAATCAGGGCCACGTTTGACTGCGGGGCCATGGTTTTCACCCGTTCCTGTAGGCCATACCTGGCGATCAAGGCCCGGTAGTGGGCATTCAAGGGCTTGCCCACGATCCACAAATCCGCATCGATCCCACGCCAGGCCTCCAGCAGAGGATCCAGGCCTTTGCGTCGATGGCTCAGGGAAACAAAGAGAAATGCCGGTCGGCCAGGATCGCTCCCCAACTGCTTGCAGACCGCTTCCTTCACAGCCGCACGGTCGGTCGCAGGCTGGAAGCGCGCAGTGTCCACCGCCGTGTGGATCACCTGGAACTGATCCGCAGGTGTGCCGTAGAGCTCGCGCAACTGGCCCGCCACCTGTGCCGAGTTCACGACAAACTGGCGGGTCCGCCCTGAAGTGTACAGCTGCCGCTCCAGCTTCAGTTCGAGGAGATTCTTCACTGACCAGCGTTTCCACGGCGGAAGCAGGCGGGAGTACACCGCGTGGCATCCGCCCCCGGCGCGATGCAAGTCATGAGTGGTAGTGCGGCCAAATCCAATCGTGACCGAAACCGGAAGTTCGCTCGCGAGTCGGGAGGCCTCCCGCTCGAACTGCCACATGCGCAGCAATGGAGAACCCCGCAAAAGGGGCACCTGATGAACCTGGGCCCCCAGCTCCTTATCGAGGGCGGGGTGAATCTCCCCCGTCACCACATCCAGTTCATGCCCGGCCGCTTTCAGCCGGAGCGCAAACTCCATGAGGTAGCCCTCCAGGCCGCCACGTGGAACAAACTGATGATAGATGAGGGCGATGCGCATGATGAACTATTGGCGGGGTGGCGGTTGCGATCCCACCTCGTCTTCATACTTCCGGCTGTAGCGCACAAATGCAAAGAAAGACGTGGCCACCGCGATCCAGAAGCCCGGGAAGCCATCCAGAAATCCCCTGCGCAAAATGTAAGCACGAACAAACCGCCACCAGGGGCGGAAGACATTGGATGCCAGAGACCAGCGCTTGCCTTCGGCCTTTTGCCGTTCGAGGAACACATCTGCGAAGCCGTTGATCTTGTCCACGTAGCGGCTCATGTTGGGGAAGGAGAAGTGGTGCAGATCTCCCTTCAGTTGCACGGTGGGACCGCTCAGTTCGATGTAATCATGCTCTGGGCTGCCCGCCCACCGGGCCCCTTCCCGCTTGAACAGCCTGAGCTTGCGGTCTGGGTACCAGTCGCCATGCGTGATCCATCGGCCCAGGAACCATACCTTGCGGTTGCAGACGCCTCCATCAAAGCGGCTCGCCTCACCCGATTGGAAGAACTCAAGAATACTGGCCCGAAGTTCGGGTGAGAGCTCCTCATCGCAATCCAACGCCAGCACCCAAGGGCGTGTACACAAACCAAGCGCCACATTCTTTTGATCCCGATGCCCGAGCCAGTCCTGATGCACCACCCGCGCTCCGTAGGACTCGGCAATCTCCCGGGTCCGGTCTTTGGAGCCGGAATCCACCAGCACGATCTCCTCAGCAAGATCCGCGGCACTGGCCAGGCATCGGCCCAGATTGGCTTCTTCGTTACAAGAAATGATGGAAAGAGACAGGGGGAGCGGCATCCAGTTCAGCGGAAAAGTTCGATACTCATGTGTCCGACAAATTTCCGGAGCATGCAACCCGTCAGAAGGCATTTGCATTTGCATGCAAAGCTAAATATGTGCTAAGAGTTTCCCTTGCGGCACGTCTTTGTTTCGTTATAGTTATTATAATGGACATCCTCCTGAACAATCCAGTATCACATGGCTACCTCTCCAATGAGGTACCCCACCATATCCGGGGACGGTTGTGGGTGATCGGTTGTTCAGAACCCGTCATCGTTGAGCTTCGGGGTAATTTCCTCCGTGACATCGCAGGATGTCGCATCAGTTTCTTCAATCCCTTCCCCGAGCCCAGTCTGGAAGACACGCTCGCGATGCATTCGCATCAGACGGGGACGGCTGGCGAGATGTCCGCCTCCCGGCGCGTCAGCCAGCTCTGGCAGAGAAGTTGCCGGCCGAGCCACCCCTGTTTCGTTTTCGACAACTCCACACTGAAAAACATGCTGTTGTTGGAGTGGTTCAACCCCCAAGGTCAGCGGGTTCTCATCCGCGCCTGCCACTGGCAAGTTGGCGTTTCTGACAGACGCTGGGAGTTGACCGAAGCCCAGGAGATGGCACACATACGGGCCACCCGCATTCAGAGACGTCAGTTCTTGCTGACTCGGGAAGGGCGCTAGCCTGCCGATATCCGGTGGGCCACCGCTCCGGCAATGCAGCCGCTCACGTCCGTGATTGCCCGGTGCTCCACTTCTGAAAAAGCTCATGCCGCCCCTCCTGAGGCTGCGGTGTGGCTGAAGCGTCTTCTCGTGCATATGGCCACCCTGGCGGAGCAGGATGCCCACCGGGTCCAGGCCCACCCGGACACCGCCATCCATGCGCTCCGCAAGCGCATGAAAAAACTCCTGGCCCTGCTGCGCCTCGCCCGCCCTGCCCTGTCGGTCGAGCAGTTTGCCACGCTCAAGGGAGCGATCCGGAATCTCAAACGCACCGTCGCCACCCAGCGGGATCAAGTGGTGATGGATCAGCTCCTAAAGTCCCTCGACCACGCCGGACTCTGCCCCAAGGATGACCAGGGCCGGAAACTTCGGCGCAAGTCCGTGCGTCCCCCGGTGGTGACCGAGGCCACTCTAGAACAGCTCACCCGGCAGGCTTCCAGTTTGACAGACCGGCTGGGACGACTGCGACTGTTTTCCCTTTCTTGGGAAACCGTGGCCGAGGCCTATACCAAGACTTACCGCAAAGGTCACAAGGCATCCGAACGGAGCCACAAGGATACCGGCACAGAGGCACTGCACTCCTGGCGAAAGGTCGTCAAAGACCACTACTACCAGACACTGGCACTCTATGTGTGGCTGGGACACCCCCGTCGATTGCGGCGCACCCGCAGGCTCAGTTCCCTGCTCGGCAAGGTGCATGACATTGATGTCTTTGTCCGAACGCAACAGGTCGATGAGTCAACCCGCTCAGCGCTTGAAGACAGACGCGAGAAGTTGCTGTCGAAAATTCAGAAAAAAGGCGCCCGCGTGTACGCCAAGTCTTCTCATGAAATGGAGGAAGAGGTGAAGACTCTGCTGCCGGAACTGGAGGTCTGAGGAAAACAAAATAGCGGCACCGGGTTCCCCAAGTGCCGCCAGATGGATCTCCCAAAGAAACGCGATGCCCTAGGCTCCGCCTGCACAGGCCGATTTCATGGCCTCCTGCATCTCTTCCGGCGTCACATCCTTGATGTGCGTGGCGATGGACCAATGATGACCGAAGGGATCTTCCACCTTGCCATAGCGGTCACCCCAGAAGGCATCCTCAATCGGCATGATCACCTTCGCGCCAGCATCCACCGCTTGCTTGAAGAGGTCGTCCGCATTCTCCACCTGCAGGTGGATCGTCACAGACGCCCCTTTGAGTGCGGCCGGGCCCAAGCAACCCCAGTCTGGCATCTGGTCCACAAGCATCACCATGGAGTCCCCTATCTTCACCGCGGCGTGCATGATTTTCCCATCGGGTGTGGGCATGCGGCAGATCTCGGTGGCACTGAATGCCTTTTTGTAGAATTCGATCGCATCCGCAGCCCCATCACAGATCAGGTGGGGGGTCACGGTGCGCATATCGCTTGGTACTGCTTCCACTTTGCTCGTGCTCATAACAAGTTGGTTTGGTTTGGTTTACGTATCGTTGGACTTGCTCGGGAGGGTCCCGGTTGGGTGAGGTTGGGAAAAGCCGGTGTTTCCGGCATTTCATCGTCACGACGAATGGGAGCGGTCGTTTCGGACAGTCCCCGCCATTTTATTTGAATTAGGTCGTTCCCACTCCAGCAGACACGCTCAAGGGGAGCCAGAAATCCGATGCAAACAATTCGTATCTGTCCCATCTGAGCTTTCCTGTTCGTCATCCAGAGGAACTCCACACCTACCTCCTTCATGAACTCCACCTCCCCCTCCAATCCCACCCGGTACATGCTCCTCTTTCGTGATGGCGACGCCACCTATCACCAGATGTCCCCGGCTCAGCGCCAGGAGCTGCTCCAGCAATGGAACGAGTGGTACCAGCGCCTGTTTTCACAGGGCAAACTCGAGGGAGGACACCCGCTCGAAGGCACAGGCCGGGTAGTCTCCCGGTCTGGGAGTCGCACGGTGGATGGCCCCTTTGTGGAATCCACCGAGGCTGTCGGTGGCTACTTTCTCCTGACGGTGAACACCCTGGAAGAGGCGGTGGAGATCGCCAGCGACTGCCCCAGCGTGCGTCTCGGCCTTACCGTGGAGGTCAGGCCCGTGGCTGATATGTGCCCCAGCCTGCGTCAGTTCCAGGAAGCTCTCGCTGAGGCGGTCTAGGCCATTGCGCCCCCGCTTCAACTCGCACGGGGCCATCTGTTCTTTCCTATACCCCAGCAACACGGGGTTCTATTTTTTTGATCCTGACTGCCCAGTCAGGATCCCCCGGTGTTTATGCCATAAGCTTGCAATCACCACGCTGGCGAAGTATTCCTTTCACGGCGGCTCTGAAGATCCTTCCTTCTAACCTTCGAAACCCTAGGGTCTTCGCTTTCCGCCCTATTCAGCGCCCCAGCGGCACACCAGCCGACCGGGGCGCCTGTCTTTCGCCAGCTATGAACTCCATCTACATCCGGCGCCGTAGCAAGGTGACGGTTCCCGCATCCGACGGCGGCACCACGCCCCTACCAGTCCTTGCCGCGCTACAGAAGAATCTTGAGTCTCTCGGCTATCTCCTCTCGGAAGAGGTCATTCGAGGGTTGGGCAACCTCTCACGCACAAAGGTGGAAGGTTTCTACCACCGCCTGACTCATGACCTCCAAGTCCTGGTAGGTGCCCATCGTCCGTTCGAGCCCTTCTACCCCAATTTCCCTGCGCAAGTCATGGAGATGGAGGAAGCAGAACTCTACTTCCGGGCCATCATGTACTATTGGACGCTGGACCGGCAGGAACTCCCCGCCGAGCCCCGGCCTCCTCTGCAGGACCGCCCCGCCCTTCGCGTCATCCGTCTGGGTGATACGGCCGATTTCAATCAGGCGATGGCAGATCTCATGCGCTCCCGTGTCGCGTACTCCCCGCAGGACAAAGAGGACATCACCTGGCTGGTGTCACAGTACCGGGACGACGTGCTTCCACTGCTGCCCGCCTCTGTCACCTCCCGGGAAAACCTCGCTCACCTCGGCTCAGAGTTGGTGAAACACACCTCCATTGGGATCGCCTATCTCGACAGTCGGATGAAGACCGCCACAGATGTGTTGCGTCTGGCGGTGGCTCTGAGCGGAGGAGATGTCTCGTTGGCAGAGCCGGTTCGATTTGGCAAAATCGGCCGTCGCCTGCGATTGAAATTCCTCGCATGGCTGGAAAGCTTCCCGAACCGGGTCGAAGATATGTTGCGGTGGAAGCCCCGATGGACACGGTTGGGAGAACGCCTCCATCCCGGCGAGTATGCCAAGCGTTTTCCGGAAACCGCGAAGGCGTTCGATGTGTTACGGAACAATCTGCCGTCCCCCACTCTTAACAGCGCGTTGGAGGCAGGACTGCTCCACCGTGATGTTCCTGGTCTCCTCCAACTGCTCAAGAGAAGACCGGGCGAGTTTGCTCGCAGGCTGGATCACCTGCTTCGGATCAGCTCTTCACCAGACGAGGTGGTGGCTGCGTTCAGCCAGCAAGCACACGAGGTTTCCACCTCGGTGTTGCTGCAGTGTCTCGTCCATTTCCGCCATCGCCACTCCCCTGCCCCGCTGAGAGCTTTTTTCCCGAAGGGCACCCTTGCGAACGTCTTTGCCACCACAGAGCCTCTCCCTCCCATTCCTCCAGCCATCACGGAGAAGCTCGTCGCCATCTGCGATGAAGCGCTGCTCCAGCACTACGCAAAACTGCCGCCACTGGGCCGTTGTTACCTCGATCCCGGATTGAAGGACTACCAGGTCCCCTTCGCTCTGCGATCAGCCTCCAAATCGCTCCGGACCCTGGTACGCGGCAGCCGGCTGCCTTTGCCAGACGGGGAGGTTCTCCGCTTCTTCATCTGGTGGAAGAACGGCCGGAGCCGGGTGGACATCGACCTGTCCGCCACAATGTACGATGAGAAATTCCAGTACGTTGACTTGCTCAGCTACTACAGCTTGAAGAACTTCGGCGGACATCATAGCGGCGACATCGTGGATGCTCCGCACGGAGCAGCAGAGTTCATTGATGTCACCCCAGAATTGTGCCGCCAGAAAGGCGTGCGCTACATCGTCATGAGCCTCCACAGTTTCACAGAGCAGCCCTACTGCGAGCTTCCGGAGTGCTTTGCCGGTTGGATGGCGCGTTCTGCTCCCAATTCCGGCGAGATCTTTGAACCCTCCACCGTGGTGGACAAAGTGGATGTCGCCGCCAACACTCGCATTTGCCTGCCCGCCATTTTTGACCTCGTAGATAGGAAGGTCATCTGGGCGGATATTGCCCTCACCAAACACCCTCCCGTTTACAACAACGTCCACAGTTCCCTGCGCGGGGTTTCCCTCATGGTGCGAACGCTTGCGCAACTGCGCAAACCGGATCTGCACACGCTGTTTGACCTGCACATCCGTGCTCGCGGGCAACAGGCAGCAAGTCTGACGGAGGCCGACACCGTCTTCGCGGTTGAACAAGGGATCACCCCATTTGACCTGGATCACATCAAGGCCGACTTCTTGTGATCGAGGTACCGGCCCCATTCCCATGACCCACTATCACGTTTGGTTTAGCTTCAAGGAGGACATCCCCGAACAACAGGGACTGGGGGCCGTAGCCGCCTTCCTCTCCAAACTTTGCAAAGAGTCCCGGGCGGTGGACTTTCACCTGGCCCGAAACAACGGCCAGCCTCCCCGGTCCAAGCTCTTGCCCTACCATGCCGAAATTTGTTTCGCCGACGGCGAGGCCTTGGGATCGGCCATGAAACTGCAGACTCAGGAAGGCGTCCACGCCGGACTTCACGGCCAGATGCTGGAAGTGATCGCCCAGTTTCACGTTGAAGTGTTTAGCGGTATCGCGATGCCGACGATCGGAGAATTGTAATGCCCGCGATTCAGGAGGACATTCCCAGCTTTGGGCTGTATGCTTCGTGCCATGCTGCCACGGTTTGCGTTCATGAATCGCGTTTGCTGGTTGCCTACTTCGGGGGGCCGTATGAGGGACACCGGCGCACAGCCATCTGGATATCCATCTCTTCAGAGGGCGTCTGGGAAGCACCACGCAAGGTAGCTGACGGCAAGGTCTGTACAGGGATGGAACGAGCCTGCTGGAACCCGGTGTTCTTCCGATTCAATGACTGCTTGAAACTCTACTTTAAGGTGGGCGCTTCGCCTCAGAACTGGCGAGGCTACGAGATGGAAAGTCCCGATTGGGGGCACACTTGGAGTCATCCAGCCCCCCTCCCTCCCGGAATCCTGGGCCCAACAAAAAATCCACCCATTCACAGCGGTCCTCTGGTTGTAAGCGGAAGCAGCGACGAGCGATCGGGGTGCGCCCTCCACTTCGAACTCACTACGAATGGTCATCACTGGAACAAGGTCTTTCCAGCCTCACATCTCGGACTGGAGGGCTGCATTCAGCCTGCGATTCTCGACCTGGGTGAAAAACACCTGCTGGCCTTGGCCCGAAGTTCCATGGGTTTCCTGGTTCAAACACGCTCCCGAGACGGTGGACGCACGTGGGGCACTGTTGAAACCACCGTACTCCCCAATCCAGACTCAGCCATATGCACTTTGAGTCTGGCTCCCGGCAGGCATGTACTCGCCTACAACCACTCAACCATGTCCCGTACACCTCTCGTACTGGCCATCAGTGCCGACGGCACAAGCTGGCGAGACACGCAGACAATCGCAAGCGGTGATGGGGAATTTTCCTACCCAGCATTGGACTTCGATGGCCGCGCCATCTGGCTTGCCTACACGGTCAACCGCACCGCGATCCGCCTGGCAAAGATAGTATCAGACGACTTGTTCAGGCCCCATCATCAAGATGGACCTCTTCCTTGAGCTCAGACTTTTCTAATGGCCGCCACTCCCCTGACTCCCAGTCCAGGCCCTCCATTGCGTTGAACTGTTTCTTATAGTCGTAGTGACTGGGGCCAGTCATGGCGTAGCCAGGATAGTGATAGCGGAACCCTTGCTGTCGCGCCCACTCCAGCTCCAGCAGCATGGTAAAGATGCCCAGACTTCTGCGCGACTCCTCCGGCTCAAAGATCCCGTAAACGCTGGAGACGGCGGCATGGCCCACATCCACAAAGCTGACAGCGACCAGTCTGTCCCCCAGACGACACTGGAGTTCAAGACATTGACACGGTCCTTTTTCGGGAGTTTCCCCCAGGAAGCAGGCCAGCGATTCCGGGACGTTCTCTTTGAAACGGGCCTTGTGCCGCTCAAACATCGCCACGGTCTCCTCAGAAACGCATATCGGCGTCCAGAGAACCGTCAGGTCGGCATTCTTTCTCAGCACACGGCGCTGGCTCTTGCTTAGCGAGCTAGCCTGCAGATCAATCCGCAGCGGTACAATACCCTGCCACTGGCCAGCATGTTCCGCCACGCTATACCGGAAGAACTGCCTCCCAAAATGCCGCCAGCCCGTGGACCACAACAGGTCCATCCCCTGCGGCGGCACGACCTCCGCATCCACGGAATCCCAGATCAGCGGCGGGAGGGGCATGAACGGAAAAGTTGGAGGTTAGGAGTTAATTGATTGACAACTGCCTTTGGAACTCAATCCACCCATAACGTCTAACTCCTCACTTCCCCCTTCACTCCTCCAACTGCAACTTGGCCAACGTGCGATACAAGCTGTTCTCCTTCGCATAGAGTTCATCATGGGTTCCGCGCTCGATGACGGTGCCGCCGCTCATCACCAGGATTTGATCCGCCCGGCGCACGGTGCTCAGACGGTGGGCAATGATGATGCTGGTGCGATTGGCCATGAGCTTGTCCAGAGCCTCCTGGACGAGGCGCTCACTCTCGGCATCCAGACTGCTCGTGGCTTCATCCAGAACAAGGACCGCCGGATTGGCCAGGATCGCACGGGCGATGGCCACACGCTGGCGCTGCCCTCCGCTTAGCTGGGTGCCACGTTCGCCCACCAGGGTCTGATAGCCCTCTGGCAGCTTCTCAATAAACAGGTGCGCATTGGCCTGGCGGGCCGCTTCCACCACTTCAGCATCTGTCGCATCTGGCCGGCCATACCGGATGTTCTCCTGAATGGAACCACCAAAGAGCAGCACCTCTTGAGGAACCAGCGAGAAGTTTTTGCGGAGGGCGGCCAGCGGATAGTCCCGGGCCGGGCGACCGTCCAAAAGCACCTCACCTTTTTCGGGTTCGTAGAAACGATACAACAAATTGACCACCGTGCTCTTCCCGGCACCACTGGGGCCAACGAGAGCAATCTTCTGCCCCGCCTTTGCCTCCAAGTTAAAGTCCGCCAGTACCGTGGTGTCGGTACGCGAAGGATAGTGAAACCACACGCCTTGCATGGCGATGTCACCGTGAAGTCGAACATACTCATCGGGACGCAGTTCCTCCTCCGGCTCCTCCAGGATCTCCCGCACGCGTTCAAGCGCGCCCACGGCTTTTTGCAGTTGGGAGACCAGTTCCGGCAGCGTGGCGATGGAGCCACTCATGAAGGCGGTGAACAACGTGAGCTGGATGAACCGTTCACGGTCAATTTCACCATTGATGACCATTCGCACCCCGAACCAGACACAAAGCGTGATGACACTGGTGAAGACAAAGATGATGAAGGCAACGAACGCCGCCCGCAACCAGGCCCCGCGCAAGGCAGCGCTCAAAAAGCGATCCAGGAAGCTGTGATAGCGACCGATCTCCTGGGCCTCGTTGGCAAAGGCTTTCACACTGGTGATGCTGGTGAGGCTCTCATCCACCACCACCTGGCTGGCGGCGAGCTCGTCCTGGGCCATCCGGGAGACCTTGCGGATTCTGGCTCCAAAGATGGCCACCAGCAGCACGGCTGCAGGAATGCAGGCCAGCATGAAGAGGGAAAGTTTGACCGACTTGGTGAAAACCAGAACGATCCCCGCCGCCAGCAGGATGCTATGGCGGATGATCTGTGGGATCGTGGAAACAAGCGTCTCCCGGATCACCTCCACGTCATTTGCCAGTCGGGAACCCAATTCCCCCACCCGACGTGCCTGAAGTGTGGCCATCGGCAGCTTCAGGATGCGGCTGAAGGTGTCCACTCTGACCTGAACCAGAGCACGCTCAGCCGCCTTGCTGAAGAAGAAGATGCGCCAGAAAGCCAGCAACGCCTGCACCCCCAGCACCGTGCCGATGAGCACGGCGTAGTGATTGATCGTGTGCAGGGCCTGACCAATGTCCTCTCCGTGCGCCGGCACGGCCCGTGCCACAATCTTGCCCATGAACTCCGGCAGGAACAGCGTCAGCAGCGCGGTGATGATCAGCACAAATAACGCCGGGATGAACACCGACGCATGCGGCTTCAGGTACTTGATAAAAAAGCCCGCCTCTTCTTTGAAGCCGGATTTGAGATTGCTCTTGCGCTCGGAGGAGGATGATCGCGACACAGGTGGGTGGATGGAAGGAAGGGAACGATTGATAAACAGGGGCCGGGCAGCCCCAAAAGATGGACCTAGTAGAAACGCACCGTCCAACGGGACGTCGGCTTGTCCGTGAGCTCCAGCACCGCCAGCGACTCAGCATCGTCACGGTAACGGCCGTTGCTAGTCAGGATGAAGGGCAGATAGCTTCCGCCGGTCCCTGTCTCGTTGGCCTGCCAGAGGGAGAACTGGGTGTTGACGCCGACCTGGCTGTTGCCATTCCCCATGGCCCACTCATGCAGATACAGATAAGACCGCGGGACCGTCATGGTGAATCTCCTTGAACCATCCGGGCGGCTTGTCAGACGGGCTTTCACCGCCTTCTCGTCGAAGAACATGCCATATCCCGTGCCAAACACCCATGGAGGCAGAGGCCCAACTTTGGCGTCGCCGTCAGCAGCCGCGGCCGCCACCCGGATGACATCCGTGGTGCCGTGCATGAGCCGTTTGCCATAGCTGCGAGCATCGAGGTTCAAATCCACCTGCAAGGCCCCACCACCACCGGGATTGTCCTGCAGATTCAGGCCAAAGACATCCCAGGTCAGATAGAGGGCGTTCGAGTCCGCATCCGCACGGAAGGCCACACTCGGAGCCGCAGGTCCCGGCGTCGGAGGCGTCACGACCTGGTCTCGCACGTAGGCCGCAGGGCTCAGCAACACCGTCGTATCCTTGAGCCCGAGATTGCGCACCAGCTCGATCTCGCGGTCAAACTTCAAGACTTGTCCGCCAACGCTCACGGTCACGGCCAGGGTGCCTTTCTGGCGGCCTGGGGCATTGATCCCCGTCGGCAGCCTGACCGGGATGGCCAGGGGAGACTCACCTTTAGGAGCCGCCTTGAAGGCACCGCCCCAAGCCTGCCCAAACCACTTGGCCTCCCACTTCCCGTCCACTGGCTGGGCACTCGTGTTGATGAGACGGCCAGTGAGCTCTGCGATATTTTCTTGATTGTAGAGTACCCCTGTGTTCCACACCAACGCCACAGGCGTCATCGTGGCCCGGACCACTTCGATCCGGACAGTGTCACCGCTCGTAATAACCACCGGCAGGCGGAGGTAGTAGTCCTGACTGGGGAGCAGATCCATCCGACCTCCACCCGAGGCGGGATCAGGAGCGGCGCTCCGTTCGTAGGTGATGTTTACCATCGCCTTTATGCCAGCTTTCAAGGTCACACGTGAGGGGGCATCCAGCGGACGCAGGCTAGAAGTGACCAATGGCAGGACTGTGTAGCTCCGCTCTTCCTGGGTCGGGTTCTCCAGGCGATAGGCCAGCTCGCACTTGCCGCCGCTCACCAGATTCGCCGTGGCACCGCCCACTTCCCAAGGCACCGGCCGGGGCCCGTTTAGAAGCTCGGCAAACACCCTCTTGCCCAGGGCCCGCTGGGTGACGCTGTTTGGATGCAGCCAGTCTGGAGGATTTACCATCTGGAAGCGCTGCTTCATCGCATCCACCACCTGCTGGAAAAGTCGCATCGCGATCTTGTCCGGATCAGGATCGTAGTCCTTGGCCACAGGGTTCTCCACCTTGGGCGCTGGAAGCGGTGGGGGCGGCGGATTGCCATCCAGGGTCGGCACGGGTGGCACCACGGCAGGCGGCGTGGGGGCCGCTGGCGCAGCTGCCCCAGGATTGCCCGCCGCTGAGGGATCCGTCTTGGGCTTTTTGGGTGGTGCCAGCGGAGACTTCCGGTCATCCACCTTGAGCAGCCAGGAGAGATCTCCGAGGTCTGCGAAGAATACCCCGTTGGCATCTGCCACCTCCCGCATCACATCGGCGTAAGGCCGGGTATGGGCCAGTCCCTGCTCAGGGACGTCACTCATGATGACGGTGGGGCCACAGAGAATCAGGTCTGACTTCTCAGCCGCGACCAGATTCACCACCTGCTGCACGTAGCTCCGGTACACTTCCAGGGGAAGTCCAGAGTTGGCATCATTGATGCCGTAGCTCACGATCACGATGTCAGGCTTGTTTTCAAAAGCCACCGTGGTGAGAGGTTGGGTGGCGTGCAGCATGAGACGACCGCCGCGGGAGAAATTCTGAAGAGTAATCTCCGGTCCTTGCAGGGAGTGCAGCTTCTCCGGCTGCCCCTTGGGAGGACGAATGAGGCGGACACCGCCCGTGTAGGCGAACTGGTCCGCCAGCTCCTGGAGGAACACGCCGCTCCATGCTTTCAGGGCATTGCCATTGTCGGCATCGTTGCTTTGCATGTTCATCACACTGTCGCCGATACAGATCGCGTGGACGGGCTGACGGCGCAGCATCTTGGCGTAGGCACGGGGTACGAACTTTCGCAGCCGCACCTCCTGCTCCATGGTGAGGTCATAACTGGCGGCCTGGAGACCCTGGGTGGCCAGCAGGGCAAAACAAACAACCAGACGGATGAGGGAAGTTGCCATTGGGGGGGTGGTCATCGGGAACAGGCTATTTCCACCATGGGCGCGGCATTTCCAGCACGAAATCACACCCCGCCCGCCAGTCGAATTGCAGCGTACTTGGCAATAAAGGCCTTTCACGCTAGTCTCCTGCCCTGATGAAAAATGTCCTCCTAGGTGTCACCGGCTCCATCGCCGCCTACAAGGCCGCAGATCTCGCCAGCCAGCTCGTGAAGCGAGGCTGCACGGTCACCTGCATCATGTCCGCGGGAGCGCAGGAATTCATCACTCCCCTGACCCTCCAGGTCCTGTCACGAAATCCGGTGGTGACGGGTCTGTTCGATGAAAAAGAAAGCTGGCGGCCGGGGCACATCCATCTGGCCGATCACGCGGACCTCCTCCTGATCGCCCCGGCCACGGCGAACACACTGGCTTCACTGGCCCACGGGTTCGCCAACGATGCCCTCTCCGCCATCGCCCTGGCCACCCTGGCACCCGTCCTCATCGCCCCCGCCATGAACGGCCACATGTGGTCCCACCCCGCCACCCAGCAGAATGTGAGCGTGCTGAAAACGCGCGGAGCCAAGTTTATCGGCCCGGATGAAGGCATGCTGGCCTGCGGCTACGAGGGTTCGGGCCGACTGTGGCCGGTGGAAGGCATCGTGGACCGCGCAATGAGCATGCTGGAGGCCAGATCCGCCTCCCTGCCGGTCGAGGAATGAGCTCCGGCGAATAGTCAGCGCTCCACGGCTGGCACCGCTAGAACGGGAATCCGCGAGTGGGCAAGCACCGCCTGCGCCACGGATCCCAAGACGGCTGCCACCACACCTGTGTGCCCGCGGGTGCCCATGCAGATGAGGTCCACGCGGCGGCGCTCCGCCTCTTCGCAGATCGCTGCGGCCACATCGTGACGGTGGACGGCTTTCAAGCCCACTTTCACCTGTCGTGAGGCCAGTTCCTTGGGCACTAGGGCCAGGAGACGGGCCTCCTCCGCCTCGGAGTGCGAGCTCCCATTCTCCAGAATCGCCACATCCCCCTTGCCAAGAGGAGCCACGTGAAAGAGGTGAATGCTGCCGCCATTTTCCAGTACACCGTAGGCGACTCGAAGCGCTGCGTTTCCGTTGGCAGAAAAGTCCGTCGCCACCAGCACGCTGCGCACGGGTGAGACAGAAAACTCAGGGGTATAAGAGGCCAGAGGCACACACAACACGTTCCGAGCGGCCTGCCCAAGGACCCCACGGGAGAAAGAGGGTCCCCGCAGCCGTTGCAACCCATGCCACTGGTGTGCGCCGACCACCAGCAATCCGCTTGCCATTTCCTCCGCCAGTCGGACAAACTCGTAGTCGAGCCTGCCTCCCGTCCCACGCACATGCGCCCGCACGGGCACACCTTCCAGCAGGCCGCCGACCCGCTCCCAGAGATCGCGCTGGTGGCTTTCCATCGTTTCTTTCCATTCGGCATCCCCCTCCGGGTTACCCTCTTCGCCCCCCTGCCAGGGCCAGTCATGAGGCCACTCAATGAAGGCAGCGTCCACTTCGCAGGGGGCCACTTTGGCCAGAGATTTGACAGCCAAAAGCGCGGCATCTGCCGTGATGGAGAAATCCACCCCACAGAGGACTTTCAGAGGAGCCCCCTCCTGCAGCCACTTCATCAGTGGAGCAGGCTGCCTCACCACCAGCGTCGGCACTGGCACCGCCTCGGCCACGCGTTCAGCCACGTTTCCGGTAAGCCAACGGCCTGCCAACCCACGACCGGCTGACCCCAACACCACCATCCGCGTGTTTTCCCGATGAGTGCCATGCACCACATCATCTACTGCCCTGCCAAAGTGCAGGTCCGTCTCCACCTCCGCGCCGTAGGCCCTCAACCTCGCGGCCTCTTCTTCCAGAGCGGCCTTTGCCCTCTCCTCAATCTGACTGATGACCGGCATTTCCACACTCACCACCGCATCCGGGGCGCTGTGCTGGAGCTTGAGGGGCATTTTCATCCTGGCCGCGAGCAATGCGGCCACTTCCGCCGCCCGTTGGGCGGACTCCGAAAAATCCGTGGGACACAAGACATGCATGGCGAACGTCCTCCCGGCAGTGACACTCACTCCCATTGTTGGTTCATCTATAGCATCGTATTCCCCCGCCTCGTCGGCTCGACGAATCCTGCGGATCGTCAGGCAGACATTGCGACTGATCCTCGGTCTCCCCGACCCCGGGATCGCGAGCAGAAAGGGTTATTTGACCAAACCAGAACTGTGCAACGGATGGCGACTCAAGACGGAGCCGCACCGTCGCGCGGCCCATCTGCCAGGCCGAAATGCTTGTAAAACAAGGCCTCGCACTGTTTCAGCCCTTCCTCCGTCAACATCACGGATTTGGCCTTGTTCCGGGCATCGTAGATCAACCCCTTTTCACAGAGTCTATCCAACGATGCCCAATCAAACCCCTTCCAGGCCCGAGCATGGCCATGATGGGTGAGGCACATCAGGGCCAGCACGACCTCGTCAATTTTGCCTTCGTCGTAGTCCAATTCTTCTGACATGGCTGCGATCTCCCGTCGTCGAATGATACTAGGAAACCTGCTTGTACGCCGCAATATTCTTCAAAAGAGCTTCTGCTGCGGCTTCTGCAAACGCGGGATCATTGATCGTGGAGTCCACCTCCAATACAGGAAGACCAGGGCGGGCATGCCGCTTGACCGCCTCGAACAAAGCCAGGTCTGACGCCGGTTCGTGGAAGGACCCACCTGCCGCACTGATGACGCTCACCCCGCGCAACGGGAGCAACAGGGTCGCTGGAGCAGTGTAGGCATTCACCTTCTCAGCCAGGATCCGCCCCAACTCCGCATTTTCCTCTGCATTCGTCCGCATCAGAGTGACCTGGGGATTGTGCTGGTAGAAGAGGCGTCCGGCGAATTTCGCCGGGACAGTGGCAGGTTCGCCAAAGTTCACCATGTCCAGGCAGCCAGGGGCCACCACCGCCGGGACCCCAGCTTTACCAGCCGCCTCCAGACGCGTGGGACCGGATCCCAGAATCCCCCCCACCAACTCGTCCGCCCATTCTGTGGTGGTGACATCGAGGACGCCGCTGACGAGACCACTCTCAATGAGCGACTCCATGATGCGCCCACCCATGCCGGTGGAGTGAAACACCAGCACCTCGTACCCCGCATTCTCAAGGATCTGCTTGGCCGCGCTCACGCACTGCGTGGTATTGCCGAACATGGAAGCCACGATCAGAGGCTTCTCATCTGCCGCGGGTGGCACGACCTCCACCATGCCGCAGATGGCACCTGCCGCACGCGCCAGCAACACCCGGGAAAGGCGGTTCAGGCCCGACACGTCCACAATACTGGGGAACATCACGATGTCCTTGGTCCCGACGTACGGAGCCACATTCCCCGCTGCCAGCGTGCTGACCATCACCTTGGGAAAGCCCACGGGAAGCGCCCGCATCGCGGCGGTGCCAATAGCAGTTCCACCACCTCCGCCTAGGGAAATAACCCCGTCGATTTTCCCAGCACTCACCAAGCCAGAAAGCAACTGGGCCGCCGCTCCCGCCATCGCTGTCACACTCTCGCCCCGGTCCTGCCGCGACTGTAGCCCCGGCAGATCCACTCCCCCAGCCGCAGCCACTTCTTCACGGCTGATGTCGGGCACCACCTTGGGCGGCTCCAGCGAGCCCACATCAATCAACAAGACCCGGTGACCTTTGTCGAGAATGATGCCCGCTACGTAGGCATGCTCATCTCCTTTTGAATCAAGAGTGCCGAGGACTGCGATCGTTTTGGGTGAGGACAGCGAAGACATCCTTCATCCATAGGCAAATCCGCGGGAAATTCGTACTCAAAAAACAAAAAAATGGATGCCAGTGTCCCGGCATCCATTTGAGAAGAGAAAAATTCCGACCGGGTCTCAGACGCGATTGCGACGGCGTACCAGGAAATAGATTCCCAAGCCCATCAAGGTGAGGCTGCCAGGTTCCGGCACCGGAGTCACCGCGAAGTTCGTGAACTCCATGACGGTTTGGTTCCCCGAGATGCCTCCCAGCGCATCGACATCGGCGACAGCTGTGGCATCAAACCGGAACTCAAGCTGGTCCAGCGCCACCGGGGTGAAGAAGGTGAACTCGAAGTTTGTCAGGTCATTGCCCAGTTGCAAGAGGTCCAGAAGGTTGAGCGTGTTGGAACTGTTGATGTCCGTAAGCAGCACGCCATTGTTGTAGAGACGGAACCTCGCAGTGGACAGAGCGTCCAGATCTATTCCCGCGCCCCGGTCAATGGTGAACCCGATGGTGTAGGCTGTATTGGCTCCAAGAGAGAGGCCCGTGACGGTAGCCGTGGTGTCCCATTGGCTGATCAAACTAGCGCCCAATACCGAGTTCGTGAGGGCGTTGATGGTGGGATTCAAGAGCGCACCGACCCCCAGAGGATCATTGATCGTCGTGACAAGCTCACGGCCGAAGACCAAACTGTTGCCCGTTGTCTGGGTGAAAGTGGCCAACTGAACATCGACGGATGCGAGTCCCACATTGGCACCAATTTGCGCAAAGCCACCCGCTTGGTGATCCCAGTTCACGTTTCCATCCGTCTCAGCCCCTCCCAAGGCGGGATTGTAAAGCGCGTTTTCGACAGTCAGTGAAAGCAAGATGCTCGGATCTCCCGGCCTCCGCGCCGTGTAGTCCGGATCATAGAAGTCACTGGGATTGATGATCGATTGAGCTGACGCTGCCCCGGACAGCCCAAGCAGTACCGCGATCACTGGAACCGCCCCGCGTTGGAAAAAAGATTTTGGAGTCATGACGCTGAATGGATGGAGGATTGACCGCCACCAGGGGAAAGCCCTGCATTAATGGCGCTACTTTGCACGGCGGCATAATAGTAGCAAAATTAATGTAAAAACAAGAACGTTTTCTAATGGAGCGATGTTTTTCTCATTACAACACCTTATAGATCACACACTCTCAACAGCTTTCAAGAGTAAAAAATTTTACTCATCCATCGCGGAACTTTTCGGGATGGCCCCTCGCGCAAACCCGCTCGCAGCTCAAGGGGGACTCAACCCACGTAGGGAATCGTGAGCGGCCCTTGGGGCAATACTGCCACCCGCCCCAGCCCTCCCAAGCGATCAAGTTCCCGCTGCATGGCAGCGCCGATATCAGAACAGGGCATCAGATGAGCTGCTTCCACTAAATCCGGGGTCAAGCTGCTGTAGAGCAACACCCTAGCCCGTCTGGAAATGAGACTTTGAATCTGCGCCTGCCACTGCTCGGGGCGGACAATCCCAGGCCGGGCCAGCATCTCCAGGATCCCTTCTGGATTCCCGGCCTCACGGAGCAGCCTGTCATAAGGACTGCCAGAGGGAACACCCTCTCGGCACTCGCAGGCCAGGATCAAGAGTCCATCAGGCTTGAGGATGCGGGCCGCAGCACTCATCCCCTTTACCCCCTGGTACAGGTTCATATCCAGCGGATAGCCGCTGTTCGAAGTGACGACGATATCGAAGAGCCCTTCCACCCGTTGCATCGCCGTGGAACGCACAAACTCACAACCTTCACGGTGTGCTTTGACAAGATCCCCCGCGAAAAAGCCGGTAATCTCCCTCTGCTCGTTCAGGGTGACGTTGATGAGAAAGCTTGGCCCCACCCAGGTGGCAATGTCACGCATTTCGCACCAGATGGGATTCTGATCCAGTTCTCCAAACACGGCACCGGGATCCCCGATCATGCTGGCTCCGTGATTGCTCATCACCGTCTCCAAGCCTGCCACACCAGGCATGATGCCTTTGGGACCTCCACTAAAACCCGCAAAGAAATGAGGTTCTATGAATCCTGTAACAATGCGAACGTCTGCGCTGGCGAGATGCCGGTTGATAAGGGCCCTGGCTCCCCCGCGAGTCGCTCCAATTTCCACCATATCCTCCAGGGCATGACAGTCGTGGTTGATCACCCGATAGTCCCTGACCACTTCCGGAGTGAGCATTCCCTCCAATTCCTGTCGCGTGTTTCCCCGGTGCGTGCCCGTGGAATTGAGGAGAGTGATGGCCTCCCTTGCCACCCCGGCCGAGCGCAGCCAGTCCAGCAACCAGGGAATAATGCGGTCGTTGGGCGTGGCTCGTGTGATGTCTGTAAAAACGATACAAACCGAAGCCTCCGGAGTGAGCCACTCCCGTAGAGGCGCGCAGCCCGTTGGAGATGCCAATGCCTGCTCCATCCCCAGACGCTCATCCTGCAGACCGGGACGGTGCGAGGGCTCAATGATCGTGACCCCCTTGTCAGGAAGGTCGAGGCCAAGCTTCCCTTCCCCATAGGCGAGCGAAATTCGCATGCCCCTTTTTCGCCAGATACTCACCGCACCACAAGCCCAAAGACCCGGGCGACGGGATGTTTGCCCCAAAAACAGAAACGCCTGGGCCACTCAGGGTGGGCCAGGCGCATAAACTTTTAGGCGGCGATCACTCAGCGGTCGCACGGCGCTTCCGACGAAGCACCAACACCATGCCGGCTGCCGCGATAAACACCAGGCCGGAAGGCTCAGGCACCGCCACGGGATTTCCAAAATCACTGGTATCCCCCTTGAGCAGACTCAAATCGCCATCGATGGCGGTGAAAATACCATTCGGCAATGTGCCCGAGGTCGTCTTCGACTCGAAGTCCAGCGTGATCTTGTTCGTGTTGTTGTAGGTCAGGATGGCCGCAGCAGACGGATCAGTCTCGGAAATATTGTACCCGGGACCACTGAAGAGGACGCCGTTCGTGAAATAGGAAGCCGACACACTGTTCGGGCTGTCTGCCAGACGGTAGGAGGTCAAGCCATCCGACAGGTAGGCACGGAAGGCCTCAGACTGCTTGGCCTCACCGTCCACATCGTAGATGAGCAGATCAAACTGGCTCACCGTGAAGGTCGTGCTGAAATTCGTGCCCCCTTTGAAGAACTCCAACGTGTAATGCAATCCACCGGAGCCATAGGACGTGGCCGTGTAGTAGAGGCCAAGGTCACCATTGGGCTGACCGGAAGTCTGGCTGTAATCAGGCAGGTGGCCCGTGAAAGCGTAGGAACCCCAAGCGGAAGCCGTGACTCGCAGGTCCACCGACACATTTCCCACACTGGCCACATTGGTGAACTTCATCACCGAGGACTGGTAGTACGGACCAAGATCCTGCAGCGTCCCGGTTTGGTTCCCGGAGAAGTTGTCGAACTCAATGTCCACCGACTCCGCTGCGGGAAGGGCGGCACCCATCAGAAGGGTAGCCAAAGTGGTCAGAAAGGAAAGTCTCATAGCTGATAGTGCCGTGCAGTTGATTTCTCAATTTTCACAGACTCTATCAGAAAAGCAACTTCATATTATCGCATTTACAGCATTTTTCTCTCTTTTGCGCCTCTTCTGGTGGGTATTGCAGCCTATTGAACCTATCAAACGCGATAAAACCGGACTTAGCAGCACCTTTTTCGCACCTTTTCTCTTTTTTGAGACTCTCTCGGGCACATCACTAAGCACCTGTTTTGAGACTGGGTTCCGGTGCCCAGAGCCGCACGTGGTACTCTTTTGCCGACTTGTAATCGGATAGTCATCCGGGGCAAAGGCTCTGACTCAGCCCTGCGTATCTGGCCCATGCCCACCGTTTTCCACAGAGCATCCCTGCATATTGCTCTGCTCCTGTTCACCCTCTTCGCCAACGCCCAACTGACTCGCGCCGACGGCATCAAGATCGCCACCTTTGACGTGGATGCCACCCCGCCCGTCGGCTCCGCCATGGCTTATGACAAAGTGAAGCGGCTCGACGAGTTGACCCTGAGAGCCCGGGGCATTGTCATCCTAGGGCAGGATGCGCCGATTGTGCTGTGCGCAGTGGATTGGATCGGAATCGGCAACGAAGGGCACGATGCCTTCTGCCAAGCCCTGGCCGCGGCGGCCAATACTTCAGTCCACCGCGTCGCCGTACACACCCTCCATCAACATGACGCACCTGGCTGCGACTTCACCGGAGAGAGAATCATGAAGGATCTGGGCATGGTTGATCTAGGGCGCTGCGAAGGCACCTTCCATCGTGAAGTGGTAGCACGTCTCACCGAGGCCGTGAGGACCGCCCTGCCCCTCGCCCAGCCAGCCACCCATGCCGGTTGGGGCGAGGCCAAAGCTATTGAAGTAGCCTCCAACCGACGCATCGTCGGACCGGAAGGCCGGCTCCGCCCCATGAGAGGCAGCGCCACCAAGGATGCCAGCCTGCGTGCCGAACCCGAGGGACTGATTGATCCCGTCGTTTCCCAGTTGAGTTTCTGGAATGGAGACAAGCCCCTCGCCGTGCTGAGCTACTATGCATGCCACCCGCAGAGCTACTACCGCACCGGAGTGCCCAGCTGCGACTTCCCCGGCATTGCCCGATTCATGCGCGGGCAGTCCGTGCCCGAAGCCTTGCACGTCCACTTCAACGGCGCTGGCGGCAATGTGGCCGCTGGCAAGTACAATGATGGCGCCAAAGAAAACCGCCTCACTCTCGCCACACGTCTGGCCGACGCCATGGCCCGAGCGTATGCTGCCACCGAAAAGTTCCCATTGAACGGGAGCGACGTCCGCTGGGCCTACGAACCGGTGCGACTGCCTGCGGGCAAGCACCTCGTCAAAGAAGACCTGGAAAAAACACTGCTCAGCACTTCCGTGCGGATGGGATACATCGGGCAGATCGACCAGCTCTCTTTCCTGGATCGCGACCGGCAACAGCATCAGATCGAAATTGGCTGCCTCGCCGTGGGACCCGCCCGCATCCTCCACATGCCAGGGGAGCTCTTCGTCGAGTACCAACTCAACGCCAAGGCTCTGCGCCCGGACCTGAAGGTGGCCATGGCCGCCTACGGCGACTATGGCCCCGGCTACATCAGCACCCGCGCCGCCTATGCCCAGGGCGGCTATGAGATGGAGCCACGTTCCACCAACGTGGGGCCGGAGAGCGAAGAAATCCTGATGGGCGCAGTGAAAAAGCTGCTGGCTCACTGATCACTGCTACCCCGGGCCGGAAATCCTCAGTTCGCCCACCCTCCTCCATGCGACCTCATGAAACCTTGTTTTTCATCGAACCACTGGAGAAGTGCCCCACCTCCCGCCAGCGTTACGCGGCGTGAGGTTCTCCGCCTGGGCGTCCTGGGCGCGCTCAGCATCGGAGTCTTCTCGTTGACAGAGCGTGCCGCAGCCCAGGCGGGAGGGTCTTGGAAAGCAGGTGTGGCCCGCGCCGTCATCACGCCAGAGCAGGCGGTCTGGCTGGCTGGCTATGGCAGCAAACGGGTTCCCGATGGCAAGCTGCATGAACTGTGGGCCAAGGTCCTGGCACTGGAAGACGCCACCGGGCATCGCGCCGTGCTGATCACCACCGACTTCCAAGGCGTGCCGAGGGAGATGAGCGACCGCGTCTTTGCCCAGCTCCGCCAGCAACTGGCCCTGGAGCGACATCAGGTCATGCTCGCGTTCTCCCACAATCACTGTAGCCCCAGGCTGGGCGATGATTTGGGGGATTACTATCCCGTGGAAGAGGAGCAAGTGGCCCAGGTGGAACAATACACCACCCAGATGGAGACCAAGCTGGTGGCACTGGTGGACGAGGCTTTGAAACAACTATCCCCGGCCACGCTCAAGCAGGGTGCCGGCATGATCGGATTCGCCGTCAACCGCCGCAACAACCGCGAAGCCGAGGTGGGCGAACTGCTCGCTCAGGGAACACCACTCAAAGGCCCCGTGGACCACGCCGTGCCCGTCATGACAGTGACAAGACCGGATGGGAAACTGGAAGCCGTGCTCTTTGGCTATGCCTGCCATCCCACGACACTCAGCTTCACCAGCTGGTGCGGCGACTACCCCGGCTTCGCCCAACTCGCGCTGGAGCAACAACACCCCGGCACGACCGCAATGTTTGTAAACACCTGCGGCGGAGATCAGAACCCGCTGCCCCGTCGCAGCGTACTGCTGTGCGAGCGCTACGGACGCATGCTCGCCCAGGCGGTAGATGAGACCTTGACCAAGGACTTGCAAACCATCTCCCCCAAGCTGCGCACCGCTTTTTCTCTCGTGGATCTGGCCTACGACAAGGTCATGACCCGCGCGGAGATTGAGCCGGACCTGCAAAACGCCAATCCCATCCGCGCTCGTTGGGCTGCCCGCCTGCTGCGTCGGCTGGATGCCGGCGAGAGCTTTGCCACCAGCTATCCCTACCCACTGCATGCATGGCAGCTTGGCGGGGAAATGCTGTTGCTGGGCATCGGCGCTGAAGCCGTGGTGGACTACGCCCTCCGGTTCAAGAAGGAATTTGGCCCCGGCACCTGGGTCTGCGGCTACGTGGATGACATGGTCGCCTACATTCCCTCCCGCCGAGTATGGGAGGAAGGCGGGTATGAAGGCGGCTCCTTCCTCTACGAGTACCGCCACCCCGCTGTGCGCTGGGCCGGAGATGTGGAAGACCGCATCGCCACCAGCATCCATGCCCTCGTTAAAAAGGTCAGGGCTTGAACCCACAACATCCCACCATGCCCCCCTGGAGGCACTCCATGAACCACCCCCTCTTCCGCTTCCACCGGCATCTCGCGGCGCTCGCCCTGATCCCCCTTCTCGTCATTCATACGTTGCGGGCGGATCCAGGAAAAAACACTTCCGCTCCCGCCCCACCCCAGGCGGCGCCATCAGAGAAAGGCCCCAACTGGACATTGACCACGCCTCAAGCAGCATGGCAGCCTCGGGATTCGTCGGGTGAGGTGGTGTACCGCGACCGTCTTTGGATCTTCGGCGGCTGGTTCAACTCCCAGGAGGCACCTCCGCGGGATGTATGGAGCTCTCCCAACGGCAAAGATTGGACACTCATCAACCGGGAAGCTCCCTGGAAGCACAGCGATCTGCCCATGAGCCTCGTCTTCAATGACCGGATGTGGATGATAGGCGGCTGGTACAACGGGCGGCTGCCGGGTTATTCCGCGGGTCGGGAAGTGTGGTGGTCCCAAGACGGATCCACCTGGCAGCAGGCCGCAGCCACAGCCGCCTGGACACCACGCACCGCTGCTGCAGCCGTGGTCTTCAAGGACAGGATGTGGCTTCTGGGCGGCACGGAGAACTACTACTTTGGCGACGAGAAGAGCCTGAAAAACGATGTCTGGAGCTCTACAGACGGCAAGGTCTGGACTCTGGCCACCGCAAACGCAGCATGGTCACCCCGCGCCTATCATCAGGCGGTGGCGCTCAACGGCAGGATCTACCTCTTCGGCGGCGGAAACTATGTGCCCGAGTATCACGCCTTGAACGATGTCTGGTCCTCCGACGATGGCATCCACTGGGTTCAGGAAACATCCGCCGCCCCCTGGATTCCACGGCTCTGGTTCTCATCAGTCATCTACCGGGATTGTATGTGGGTACTGGGCGGTTGGTCCAACCACCCCTCACAAAACCTGGGGGACGTCTGGTACTCCCGGAACGGCAGGGAATGGGCGCAGCTAAAGTCTGATGTTTCATGGAAAGAACGCCATGAGCACTCCGCCTACGTCTTTCGTGACCAGATTTTTGTGGCCGGAGGTCATGCCCGGCCGTTGAGCCATGAAGTGTGGTCGCTGCAACTCCCGGCGGACTGGGTACCCGCCGTTCCCGCAACGACGCCCCAAGCTCCCAGCACCGAAGTCCCGAGAAAGCAGAATAGAAACAGCAGGACAAGCACCGTTTCCCGCATCTATGGGACTACGATATGCTCCGCATTCGGGAGGCAAAAGTCTGTCGCGCGGAAAGCTGCGCCCGTTTGGAAGCGTATTCTCCTTCCCCCATGTTTTTTCGCTTTTCCCGGCTTCTTCTGGCAGGCTGCGCCTGCGGCGTGGCCCACATGTGCCCGGCTCAAGAACCTTCCCCCACGATTGCCACGGTGTCGGATGCCCTGGACAAGGCTCTCCTGCCCATTCTTGAACAGCGGTGCATGGACTGCCATGACGACGAGATGAAGAAGGGCGATATCAGCCTGGAGGCTCTGCGGCAGCCGGGATTGAATCGGCACAACGTGCGGCTCTGGGACAAGGTTCGGGAACAGGTGCGCTCCGGGACCATGCCCCCCAAGAACAAGACACCGCTTGAGGCAGGTCAGAAGCAGGCAGTGCTCGACTGGATCAAGTCCAACGAGCTGGCGATCAAAGCCAGCCCCGCGTCCGACCCGGGCCATCGCAAGGTCCGGCGCCTGAATCGCGAAGAGTACTCCAACACCCTTCGCGATCTTCTGGGTATCACCAGCCGGCCCGGCGACAAGTTCCCCGCCGATGGCGCGGGTGGCGAGGGTTTTGCCAACAATGCGGACACTCTGACCTTTTCCACGCTCCTGATGGAAAAATTCATGGGCGGCGCCAATGACGCCATCGCCGAAGTCTGGAGCAAGCCAGAACTCCGCGGGCGACTGATGGCCCCCGTCACCAGCGACAAGCTCCCCGCTGAGGTGGGCGCAGAACTGACCCTTCGCCCCTTCCTGCTGAAGGCTTATCGGCGACCGCCCACCGAGGCCGAGCTCAAAGAGGTCATCAAGATCTTTGCCGCGGCGCTCCAGCGTGGCGAGAACTGGGATGGTGCCATGAAGGTTGCCTTCAAAGCGGTCCTCCTGTCCCCCAAGTTTCTGCTCATTGAAGAAGAAGACCGCCCAGGGACGAAGGAGCCTTGGAAGATCAACCACTACGAGGTCGCCAGCCGGCTCTCTTACTTCCTCTGGGTCTCCGCTCCCGACGACGCCCTGCTCAAGCTGGCTGCAGAGCAGAAACTTCACGACCCGGCAGTGCTTGCAGGGGAAACCAAGCGCATGCTGGCCGACCCCAAGGGCCTGGCCTTCACCAAGAACTTCGCCGGCCAGTGGCTCCATTTCGAGCAACTCTTCAATGCCGTGGATCCCGATCGCCGGAAGTTCAAAGACTTCAACGACACCCTCCGGCAGGCGATGTACGACGAGGTCTTCGCCTTCTGCGACGCGGTCCTGCGCCACAACGGACGAGTGCTTGATCTGCTGGACAGTGACTACACCTTCGTCAATGAGCCTCTCGCCAAGCTCTACGACATTCCCGGCATACAGGGCAAGGAGATGCGCCAGGTGAAGTTCACCGACAACAAGCGTGGTGGTCTCACCGGGATGGGAGCCATTCTCGCCGTCACCGCGCTCCCGCAAAGGACCAGCCCGGTTCTCCGCGGCAAGTGGGTGCTGGAACAACTCCTCAGCGCCCCTCCCCCTCCTCCTCCGCCGAATGTAGGAGAACTCCCCGAGGATGATCGCTCCATCAAAGGTGAACTCACCTTCCGCCAACGCCTGGAGCAGCATCGCGCCAAGCCCGTCTGCGCCGGCTGCCACGCCCGCATGGATCCTCTGGGCTTCGGCCTGGAGAACTTCGATGCCATCGGCAAGTGGCGCAATGACGAGAACGGCAAGCCGCTCGATGCCAGCGGCCTCATGCCTGACGGCACGAGCTTTGCCGGCCCGGCAGAGATGCGCAGGGTGCTCATGCTGGAGAAGGACATGTTCGTCCGCACCCTTTGCTCACGCCTCCTTGGTTATGCCCTAAACCGCGGCCTGGAGGTGAACGACCAACCCACGCTGCTCCGACTGGAGGAAACGCTTAAGAAGGCGGACTACCGCAGCGAGTCACTGATCATCGCCGTCGTCCAGAGCTTCCCCTTCCTGCACCGCAGGTAGGCAAGTTGGTCTTGGAATACGAGCGGGGTAGGTTCCTCGATCCGCATGGGGCGACGCACGCATGACACAAGGCGAGGACACCCCGTCGCCGCTTTTGAGGATCAACCTACCCGCACTCACTCAGATTCGCATGACTGGCAGATAACCGACCCGGCCAGCCAGCGCTCAGTCGAAACACTTCCCCGAAGAGGGTGAACTTCGACTGACAACATCGCCGCGTTCTCCTGGCCCTGACTCACGCCCTCTCTTTTGCAGAAAAGAGCAGGCCGAGCCAGCCGAGCATGAAAAGCACCCCGCCAATTGGCGTGACGGCACCGAGCCATTTCACACCGGTCAGGCACAGCAGATACAAACTCCCGCTGAAAAACACGATGCCCCCAGTCATCAATCGACTGACCCAACGTCCTTGATCAGGGCGGCTAAAGGCGAAGGCGAGGATCAGCAACACCACAGCATGTGCAAGATGGTACTGGCTCGCCGTCTTCCAGACATCCAATCGATACGCCGCTTCCACAGCCCCCAAGGTGGTCTCCCACTTGGTCTTCAGCGCATGAGCCCCCATCGCCCCCAGCCCGACGGCAAGAAATCCCATGATGCCTGCAATACGGAGCTTGAGGAGGTCTGCCTTCATGAGCCGCACTCTCTCCCGCGAACGGAATGACGCCAATGAAATAATGTCGCAGCCACCTGCAACACTTGCCCCATCCTGTCTGCCCTCCGAGCATATCGCGCCCTTGGTGCCCCCAATCCGCCAAGCTTTATGTGAACAGTCGCGGTCCATGCATCACCAAGCTGGAAATGACGATTCCAAACGAAACCCACTTTGAGGTACTGCCGCCAGAGATGCCTGAGGCATCCGCTCCGCCCCAGTACCTGACCCCTGACCAAGAACTCATCCTCAAACAAGTTGAGAAACTGGCCCGCATTCTAGACTCGGCGATCAACATTCCCGGCTTGAACTGGCGGGTGGGCGCGGATGGGGCCATCGGCATGCTCCTTCCCGTCGTGGGCGACGTAGCGACCTCGCTGGCCTCCGGCTACATCGTCATCCAAGCAGGGAGACTCGGACTTCCTCGCGCCAAGCTGGCCAAGATGGTCGTGAACATCCTTATCGATACGGGCGTAGGATCCGTCCCCTTCGCCGGCGACATTTTTGACCTCGTCGTGAAGGCCAATCTCAAGAATGTGGACATGATCAGGGAGCACTTCCAACTCCCGCCGATGGAGCGGTCGTGGAAAACGCCGCCCAGCACCGGTGATCAGTGAAACCTCCTCGCACCTACGAGTGCTGCAACCGCTTAAGCACCACTTGAGCGGCCGTCGCGCCCATTCGCATGGCGGAATGCATGTTCGGATACTTGAAGCCCCCCTGCCGTCCCGTGGACTGCAGGTTGCTGACCCCTTTCACCCACTGCATGACCTGCTCATAGTGCGGCTCGAATCCCAGACTGAAGATGGGATAGCCCGTTTCGCCATGGAGGATGTTCACCTCCACCACGTCTTCCCTGGCACAGATGTTCTCCAGTTCCAGATCCGTGAAGAGGCGCTCTTTGGCTTCCTCAGTGCCGTTCCACTTGGCATCGCCGATCTCGCAGGTGGTCTCCACGATGAGCACGGTATGCCCCTCGGGTTTCACCACGAGGCCGGCGTTCTTGGGTTCACCCACCCGGTGGAAGAAGCGATCCCGATAGTAAATGTAGAGACCGTCGATGCACTTCGGCTTCTTCACCAGCAAGCCGTAAATAGAGATGGGCTTGAAGCGGAGTTGATGGGAGGCCTCGACCACGCTCGTGACAGGCACCGGATCTGCCTTTTGCACCAGCCAGGGCAACGGGATCGTGGAAATGCACTCATCGCATTCCACCACATGAGTCTCTCCACCCTGCTGATAGGTCACTGCCGTCACCCGGCCATCGCTCATCTGGACCTGCTGAACGTCGGCGTTGAGAATGACTTTCCCGCCCGCTTCCGTCACAGCCTGGGCCATTGCCCGGGGCATGGCTTCCGCACCCGTGCGGGAATAGTGCAGCGTCTCCTCATGCAGGGCACTGTCCACCGCCTTCACGCTTTTGTCCTTCACGCCCACTTTGCCGAGCGCTTTTTTGATCACATCCACCGCACTGAGGCGCGGCATCTTGGTGGTGATGAAAGTGGCGCTGAGCTCGCGGGGGTGAATGCCCCAGTAGCGATGGGTGAAGTCTTTGAAGAAGAACTTGTAGAGAGGTGCCCCGTAGAGCTGGATCAGAGCCTCCTCCGCATTCTTCGGGTGCCAGGGCACCAGAGCCTGACGGATCTGGGCGTAAAACAAACCAATCGTGTAGAAGGCAAGGGTGAAGATGGGAATCCCCTTGATCATGTCCTGGAACTGAAGCGGGTAGCGGTAGAAGCTGCCCGCCCAGCGGATCTTGGCATCCAGCTGCACAGGGATGCTCTCATCCCCCATGAGGGACATGATGTCTTCATAGACCTCTTTGTCGAACTCATGAAGCATGTGGCAGCCCAGGTCGTACCAGTTGCCACTCCGCTCATGTGAAGTGGCCAGGCCTCCCGGCTGCGCTCCTTTTTCCAGAACGGTGACCGGAATGCCCACACGGGTGAGGACGCGGGCGGCATAGAGCCCACACACTCCTCCTCCGAGGATTGCGACATGTTTCTTGGTAGCTGCCATCCGTGTGCCTTTCGTGCCTTGCCACTAGCTCCCCGACTACTTCTTGATGCCGGGAAGGGCCATCTGCTGATTCCAGAGCTCGACCATGCGACTGGCCGGCATATTGAAGTCATCCCAGAACAACGGCTCGTCTTTTTTGACGGCACGCTTGAGCACCGGGCGCTCGTTGGACTCCTCCACGTCCAGCACGCCCTGCGGCATGCGACCCGCAGCGTAAGCGGGCGCGGCTTCTTCAATGAGGCCGTAAACTTCATCACTACCGATGGCGTGCTCCACGCGGGTGCCTGCCGAGAGGTCCTTCTTGGCGTACGCGAAACAGTCCGAGATCCGCCCCATGCGCTGGGTGCAGACCGGCTTGTTATACAATGCAGCCAGAGCGGAGGCCCGAGGCGTCTCCAGGTGGCAGAGGTGATAAGGACGAAGGAACACGTAGTACGGGTGCTTGTTCGTCACCTTGTAGTAGTTCATGTAGCCCTGCTGGAACTCGCTCTCACACTTGGCGACCACATAGACGCCGCCACCGTGCTCCTTGGCACCCAGCACGTAGTCCACACGGCCTTGACCGTTGTACTTGTCGAAGTCGAAGAGATCCACCACGTCCTGCATCTTGTTGGCCTTGGGGCCTTCCATGCCAGGGACGAACGGGGTCAGCCCATATTCGTTCGCGATGACGGCCATCTCGATGTTCAACTTGGAACCATCGGTGTAGGCGAGACACTGAATGGTGCTCAGGCCAAGTTTCTTGGCGATCTCCACGGTGCCTTCGATGTCACGGTGACGGTCCAGGAACCCTTTCATGTTGCCTGCCTGGACGATGTCAAAGCCCCACATCTCGATCTCTTCCATCATGCGGGCGAGCACCCCGTGCTGGTCGCCAGCGTCGCTGGTCACCACCACTCCGTGCTTCTGAGCCTCTGCCTGGAGCAGATGCCCCAAGATGAGGTCCACTTCAGCGTTCATCATCACGACATGCGATTTGCGCTGGATCGCCGCGATGCAGTAGTCATACGCAGCGATGATGGAGTTCGTGGCTTCCACAAACACGTCCACGTGCAGCTTTTCATCACGAAGGGCGGCCATGCCATCCGTGGTGACAAGAGTCGGTTTGCCGTACTTGTCGGCACCCTTCTGCGCAGCCTCAAGATTCTGGTCGGCAACGAATGCAAGCCGCATGCCCGGGGTCCGGCCAATCTGGTAGGCAATGCCAGTACCCATGGCACCAGACCCGATCAATCCGATCTGGATGGGCCGGCCTTCTTTCTCTCTCTGCTTCAGTTCTTGCAACATGATGTAGGGCGGGCATTCAACACGGCATCACCGGGCTGTCAAACGGTATGGGAATGCATGAAAATGGTCTCAATATGGGATTCAACGGACCGACGCATGCGCCCTGAATGCCCCTCAGCAGGCGGATTGTCGCCAAGCGCACATCCCCTCTGGCCAATCCGAGCGGCCCATTTGTCCAAGCCCTCCCCCGAATGAAAAATCTGTCATGTCCCTCCCCGCCCCGGCTGAAATGCGATGAGCATGGCGCTGGAATAAAAATCGTGGCCTGGAAGCGGGGTCTGGTCCAGCATGCAACATGCACCGCGCGTCCCTTCTCCCGCTCCTGCTGCTGGCCGGTCAATGGCTCCCTGCGGCTCCACCATCTGGCGATCCCTCCATCGTCACACAGACCCCGGGACTTGTGGCATTCTGGACCTTTGGCGAGCCCGCTGGCCAGCCGCGGCTTTCCACAGGGACCGCCAATCCTCACCCTCTTGTTGAAGTGGGTGACCCGGTGTCACGCAGCGAAGGGGGCCCCTACTCAGGCTATGCCGCAGAACTCAATGGAAAGAACTTTCTCCGAATCCCCTACGCAGAGACCGCAGATCTGAACATTTCGGGTCCCTACGCCCAAGTCACGCTCTTCGCCGTCGTGCGCATCGTGAACCTCCATGTCAGCCGCACCATCGCCGGCATGTGGAGCGAAGGGAAGGGCAAGGATGATGACTCTGGAACCCGGCAGTACGCGCTGCTCATGAACATGCCCGCATACGGCGGCCCCAACAAACTCGTCCCCCACATCTCCGCGGAGGGCGGAGTGACCCGCCGGGCGGATGGTTCAAAGTTTCCCTGGTGTGCCGACTACGCCGTGAGTGCTGGCGACGTCCCCACCGAAAAATGGTGCACCCTGGCATTCACCTACGACTCCAAATTCCTCCGGGCCTACATTAATGGACGCCTCGACGCCAATGAACTGGATCCAGTGAAGCACAAGCGGACGGATCCCTACTTCCTCAAGGAAGGCCCCAATGGCGGCCCACGCGGAATCAATCCCTACTACCATGGACGGGGCATTTTCCGCTACGAACGTGAAAAGCACGCGGAGACCAAGCTCATGGGTGGATCGGATTTCATCGTGGGGGCTCGATATGCGGTTGGCAGCCTCTTCGCCGACGGCCAGGCAACGATAGGCAAGTTCGGCGGACTCGCAGTTTTCAATCGTGCACTCACCGATGATGAGATCCGCCATCTGCATGATTCTGCCCGAGTCGAGGCATTGAAGTGACGCGTGGGGCCAGCCCTCTGTCTCCGCTAAACCTTATGACCGCCTCCGAGGGCTTCATTACCGACCTCCTTCCGGTCAGGACCCCGTGGGTGACTTTTCACGTTCTCAGGGACAGAGAGGAGAATGCCCTCTACCTCATTGATACGGGGATGCTCTCGGGCATTCCTGCCCTCAGACGTGGACTCCGATCTCGCGGCTGGTCTGGGCTGCCAATCAAAGGGATCGTGCTGACGCATGGACATTTCGATCACATCTGGAATGTCGCCCGGCTGGTGGCCCAGACAGGCGCATGGGTGGCAGCCCCGCGACTGGACGACCTCCATTGCCAGGGGCGCTATCCCTATCGCGGCTGGTCCAGGGTCTGCGGTGGACTGGAGGCCACTGGTCGTCTCCTTTTGGGATTTCAGGGGTTCAAGGTCGATCATTGGATTGACGATGGGACTGAGCTTCCCATCTGCGGCGGACTACGGGCGATCCACCTTCCGGGCCACACCGACGGCCACATGGGCTTCCTCCTTCCGCATCAAAAGCTGCTGTTCTCTGGAGACCTGTTCGCCAGTTTTGGCCCCTGGTCCCACCTCCCCCCACGTTTTCTCAACAGTCGCCCTGACCTCCTGACCTCAAGCCTGAGACGGGCTTTGGACTTGGACCTTATCGGGTGCCTCCCCAATCACGGTTGGCCAGCCACACCGTCCGAACACCTGCGAATTCTGAATCGCCTCGCGGGACATGGGTGAAAGCATCACCCAACGCGCATTGACCACACTCCCTAACCCACCTGCGATCCGCTTCTGGGTCGCCACCTCAACCTCATAAACTGGAGCCAGCGAGCGCATCTTGCTCACATACTCACAATCCATCAAGGCTCCGATTTATCCACACTTCGACCACCACGTCTGTGAGTAACCCGCAAGAAAAGCTCCCCGATGTTCACACTAGAATATTCACATTTTCATTCACTTGCCCCATCAATTTTCAAACAATCAGAAAACGTAATTTCTCATCTTTCCCATTGATTTATAACGCGATACTCGATCTTAATACGTTATAAATATCCACGCTCCATGTGTGAATAAGATGTGAATTAAAGTGCCAATAACTTGGAGAATCCTCATCAATCTACTCGCTCAGTTATTCCCATCGCACTGCGCTTTCTGAAATCGGATGTTTATGACAAGTCTTCACGTTTTAAACCATCATATTACTTTCTTTATCAACTGATTATCTTATTAATTTATGTTCTATTCTGAATATATGTGCCCGATTGGGAAACTCCTGTTCACATCGAATGGCAAAGCACTTACGGAACTATGGTTCCCGGAGGATAAATATTCAAGTAATATTGAAAATCAGAATATACGAAATGATTCCATTTTCGGCAGCCTCCATCACCAGCTCGATTTGTACTTTAAAGGGGTCGATCCGTTGTTCGACATCCCGTTGGAAATGGCGGGCACGGAATTCCAGCGGAAGGTGTGGAATGCCCTCCGGGAAATCCCCTACGGGACGACTTGGAGCTATGCGAAATTAGCGAGGTACATTGGCCAGCCCAAAGCAGTCCGAGCAGTGGGTGCGGCAAACGGAAAGAATCCCATTCCCATCATCGTCCCCTGCCACAGGGTCATTGGTGAGGACGGCGGTCTCGTCGGCTACGGAGGCGGACTACCGATCAAGGAATACCTGCTGCGTCTGGAACGGATCATCCTTTGAGTCGGCGGCCCAAATCCGCCTCGGCACGTTCCACCTCAAACTTCAGTTCCTGGGGCGAGACACACACCGCACCAAAGGCCTCCACCGTGTCCCGCTCCATGCCATCGGCAGTAGCCACCCGGATCGTATAGGTGCACGCGTAGCGGGCCACGAGCCGCTCAATCACCGAGTCCGCCGTCCGGCCAGAGTTCGCATAGAAAACCTGTACTCCAGCCGACTCCCGCTCGTCTGTGACCTTGCTGCCGACCCCGTCAAAAACGACCACCACCCTAACCCCGGTCACGTCTTGATAGAGGCGCAAGCGCTTGAGCAATGCCTCGCGGGCAAGGTAGCGCCGGGGGCCGTTCTGGTGGAGCCGTCGAAGGTCCTCCCAGGCGTGAATCACGCTGTGACCATCCACAATGACAAACTGGGTGACTGGATCCGCCATGCTCGGTCGGAGCATCTCCGACCCGACACAGGGGGGCAAGTGGAACCACAGAAAACCCGCGAGTCGCGGGATTTGGTATCTTGAGGACCTTGCGAAAAGCTCCCACAAACCCATCGTCTCGATCCGTTATAGTGGGTCGCCCGCATTCCCATGCGCAGCCCTAATCTCCAACCTCCGTCACCGCACTCCCCAGCTATCATGCAACGCCGCCTCTTCCTCAGCCTCCTTTCCGTACTGCCTCTGGCCGTCCTCAGCGCCGCGCCCGGCCTGGCTCCAGCCGCTCCCGTCAAGGTGGCCTGCGTGGGTGACAGCATCACGGCTGGCTCGGGAGTCAAGGACAAGAGCATGACCTACCCGAAGCAACTCGCCGCGTTGCTCGGGGACACCTATACAGTCCAGAATTTTGGCGTCAGTGGTGCCACCATGCTCAACGCAGGCGACAAACCCTACCAGAAGGAAAAGCGCTTCGCGGATGCGCTCGCCTTTGTGCCTGACATCGTCGTCATCAAGCTGGGGACCAATGACACCAAGCCCCACAACTGGTCCAAGAAGGAGGGCTTTGCCACGGATGCCAAGGGCCTCATCGCCGCATTTCAAAAGGTGAATCGCAAGGTGCAGGTTTACCTTTGCACACCCGTTCCCGTGTTTGCCCAGGGGAACTTCGGCATTCGGGGTGATGTGGTCCTCAATGAGATCATCCCCCTGGACAAGCAGGTCGCCAGCGAACTCAAGATCCCCCTGATCGACCTCCACACCCCCTTTGCAGGCAAAGACGCCCTCGTGCCTGATCGCGTGCACCCCAATGATGCCGGCGCCACCATCATCGCCCAGACCGTCTTCGAGTCACTCAAGAGCAAAAAATAGTAGCACGAGAGCGAAAGGTGACGTGACCTTGAGGCAGCAGGTCTGCCTCGAGGGAACTCGTCCGGCTCTACTTTCTACTCTCCACTTTTTACTGCTCACCTAGCCCCCGATCGCGATCATCCGGCGTCCGGGCTGATAGCTTCCCCGGAAGTCGTGCTCCTTGGGCTTCCGAGCCACGACATGGAGGAAGAAGTCGGCGAGTTCATCATCTGAGCATCCGCTCCGCAGCACCTCCCGCAGGTCAAACTCCAAATAGCTGCCGAGGCAGGGGCGCAGCTTGCCGTCGCAAGTGAGCCGCAGCTTGTTGCAGGTCTCACAGAAGTGAAAGTTGGTCATGGCCCCGATGAAGCCGATCAGCTGATCGGTGCCGGGGATCTGGTAGTAGCTCGCCGGCCCATTCGTCTTGTAGTCCGGTCGGGGGATGAGGGGCCCCGTCTCGCGTTCGATGAGCTTTTTCGCCTGGCCACAAGCCAGGAAACTGTCCTCGCGCAACACTTCGGCGGTGCTCACTGGCATCAGCTCGATGAACCGGATCAATGCCCCCTTCTCCCGGGCAAACATGATGAGATTCATGAGTTCCCGCTCCGTCTGGTGGCGGATGAGGACGCAGTTGAACTTGATGGACCCGAATCCTGCGTCTTGGGCGGCATCAATGCCCGCCAAAAGCTTCGGCAGCAGATCCCGGCGTGTGGTCGAGAAGTACGAGGCCCGGTCCAGCGAATCCAGCGAGAGATTGGCAGTACGCACCCCGCCCTGCACCAAGGCCTCCGCTGTTGTGCGGCCGTCAGCCAGCGGTTTGGTCAGCAGCGTCCCGTTGGTGGAAATCCCCACATCCCGGATGCCAGGTAACGCAGCCACTTGAGCGCAGAAGTCCACGGCCCCAGGCCGGGTGAGCGGCTCGCCACCCGTGATGCGGACCTTCCGAATACCCAGACGGGTGCCCACCTGGATCACCCGCAGCATCTCCTCATAGGTAAGCACCTCCGCACGGTCGAACCACTGCTGCTCCTCATCCGGCATGCAGTACCGGCACCGCTCATTGCAGCGGTCCGTGATCGAGACTCTCAAATAGGAAATGTGATGACCAAAGGGATCTTCCACAGAGGAGAAAGGTAGGACAACGCTGGACAAAGGCAACCACCACCACGCTGAACAGCGCTGGTGATCACCTGTCCAATTGTGCTACGTTTGTCCCATGAAAAAGTTCCCGGTCATTTTTGCCCTGGCCGCGCTTGGCCTTCTGGCCAGCTGCACGGCCCCTGTGCAGAAGCGCATCGAGCGCAACCCGCAGATTTACAGTGGACTGAGCGAGCGACACAAGGCGATGGTCGCCCAACGCAAGATCGAGGAAGGTATGTCCAAAGGCGCTGTTTTCATCGCCTGGGGACGACCGGACCGAGTCGGCCGTGGGTCCAAAGCTGGCAAGCAGTATGAACGCTGGAGCTACACGGGGACTGAGGCCGTGCCAGCCTATGGCGGCGGCTTTGGCTACGGATACGCGCCCGGGTTCTGGGGCCATCGCTACATCTATGACCCGCTCTTCTATTATGATCCCTTCATTGAGGTGCCCTACGAAGCCGGGCGGGTCGAGTTCCTGAACGGCAAAGTCTCCGCCTGGTCGGTCACCAAGTAGCACCTGACCTCACTTCAGAATCCTCGGGCAAGACAGGCGTCGAATTCGCAACGGAGAGCGGCCTCGTCCATCTTCCGGCCGATCACCACGATTTCCTGACGCCGGTCCCCCCACGGTTCCTGCCAGTTCTCCTGGAGTTCCCTACGTTCCGATGGCTCAGTGGGCCAGGCCGCCTGATCCACGGCGGCCCACCAGTACCCGATTTCTTCCGTATGGCGCATCACCCCCGCCTGCTGGAGGAAGCTCGCCTTTTCCATCTCGTCAGACAGCCAGATCAACCCTTTGGCCCTGAGCACGCCCGGCCACTCCTCCTGGCTCCACCTTTGAAAGGAGCGCGGATCAAAAGGCCCTCGGGCACGGTACACGAAGCTGGTGATGCCGTACTCCTCAGTCTCTGGAGTGTGCCCCACCAGACTGTCCATCCATCCGTCCGTGGCCTCCGCCTCGCTTTCCGAAAAAAGTCCCGTGCCCATCACCGCCCCCAAGGGCACCTCTGACCGCGTCGTTTCATAGACCTGAGCCTTGGGATTGAGCGCTTTCACCATCGCTCGCACTGCCACCCGGCAATCGGAGTCCATGGCGTCCGCCTTGTTGATCAGGATCACATTGGCAAATTCGACTTGGTCCACGAGGAGATCCGCCACGGATCTCTCGTCCCCCTCCCCGATCGCCTGGCCCCGTCCTTTCAAGTCCTGTGTGGAGCGGAGGTCGTTCATGAAGTTCCGCCCGTCCACGACTGTCACCAAGGTGTCCAATCGAGCGACATCGGAAAGCTTCCGCCCTGACTCATCCGCAAACGAAAAAGTCTCCGCCACAGGCATCGGTTCAGAAACGCCGGAACTCTCGATCACCAGATGATCAAACCGGCCCTCCCCCGCCAGTTGCCCGACTTCGATGAGGAGGTCTTCCCGCAGGGTGCAGCAGATGCATCCGTTCGACAACTCCACCAGCTTCTCCTCCGCCCGCGCAAAGGCGACATCCGACTGCTTCACAAGCAGCCCATCCATGTTCACCTCAGACATGTCGTTCACGATCACCGCCACCTTCCTCCCCTCCCGATTCCGGAGGATGTGATTCAGCAGCGTCGTCTTCCCCGCCCCCAGGAAACCGGAGAGGACCGTGACCGGTAGCTTTGATTCAGACAGGTTTTCATTGTTAATGCACATAGATTGCATTAATGATGAAGGCACGGCCAGGTGGGAATTGCAAATATTTTCGCAACTTAATTGCGTTTAATACCGCGACCTCCATCCTCGTGGTGCCAAGCCTCAATCAAGCGCCTACGCCCAGCAATGTGGTTACCTCTTCTCCGCTGAACTTCACCTGGCTGCACGGGCAGGATGTCCGCGAGGCAAGTTGTTTCCTACCCCCAAGAGTTCCCACCTGTGGCACGCGACCTTTCGTACAAGAGGCCTTGCACTGTGGTCACGGATAGAGTGGATGTCTCAAATCTCTAGGCACATTGTGTCGGAAGAGGGCGCTGCGGTAACGCCTGCAATTGCTCCAGCGCCTTCAAGGTCGCCCCGTGCCGGTTCTCCACGCCCAGCTTCCGATAAATGCGCTCCAGGTGGATTTTCACCGTGCCTGTGGCAATGCCCAAAATCTGTCCCACCTCCGAGTTTGTCTTTCCTTCACTGATCCAGGACAACACCTCCTGTTCCCTTCGCGTCAGTCCCAGTCCTTCCAAACTTGGGGCACAACGCGGGCAATCCCATTCCAACAACGCTTTTATGTGCGGCAGCAGCAGGGTAAACAAATCCCGGTCCCGCTCCTGAAAGGTGCGCCGCTTGCGCAGGACACAGGCATTCACCAGGCTCCCGTCCCCCAGCCGAAAATCGGAGCCCAAATCCTCCTCAAGACCGTGAGCCTCTCGAGAGACTTGATACAACTCCTGACGATGCCAGTCATGGCGGCTTAGCAAGTCAGAAATCTTCACCACATTGCCCTGCAAATCCTTCCTCCGCACGCGTGGATGAGTGAAAAACAGCTCCATTGGAAACCTGAGCAGCGACTGGGCCACCTCGGTCTCGCTCATCAGAAATGAGGTCCTGGGCCCGCCACTCACTCCGGCAATGCCTACCTCACCGCCCAGCAACTCGGGCAAGGTTTGGGTAATGGCCTGCAATGCTCCCTCTTTGAAAGCCACCACATACATTTTCGCCACCACTTGATTAAACCTCACGAAATCTTGATGCTCCAGCCTCATGTCAGATAGTTTCCTTCCACTAAGACATTTCCCATTTTTTCAGGCTTGGTTACCCACAACGTTGAAATGCCTTCCCCCCTGGAGTCGGAAAGGTCGCAGGCAACTCCCGCAAAGCGCAACACCGGAGGGCATTCTCCTGTGGCAAAAGAATCCAATCCTCTGCCCGTAACGAGCGGGACAGCCTGCAGTACAGCAGGGTCAGCATGGATAGTTTCCACGAACGAGGGGCGGACAGCCTTGATCTGCGGCTGTGAGGATCCCAACCACAGCGCGAGCCTCAGTGCTATAGAGGTTCTAGGAAGCCTCACGCGATGGTCGACTGTACGGGGGAGCTGGTAGCCCCCCATGCAGTTTTTCCAGCGCCTTCAAGGTTGCCCCGTGCCGGTTCTCCACGCCCAGCTTCCGATAGATGCGCTCGAGGTGGATTTTCACCGTGCCTGCGGCAATGCCAAGAATCTGCCCCACCTCTGAGTTTGTCTTTCCTTCACTGATCCAGGACAACACCTCCTGCTCCCTTCGCGTCAGGCCCAGTCCTCCCAAACCTGGGGCACAACGCGGGCAACCCCAGTCCAACAGAGCCCTTATGTGCGGCAGCAGCAGGGTGAACAAGTCCCGGTCTCGCTCCTGAAAGGTGCGCCGCTTGCGCATGACACAGGCATTCCCCATGCTCCCGTCCCCCAGCCGAAAATCCGTGCCCAAATCCTCCTCAAGACCGTGGACCTCCCGGGAGACCTGATACAGCTCCTGACGATGCCAGTCATGGCGGCTCAGCAAATCAGAGATCATCACCACATTCCCCTGCAGATCCTCCCTGCGCATGCGTGGATGAGCAGAAAACAGCTCTGGCGGAACTTTTTGCAGCGCCTGTTCCACCTCTGTCTGGCTCATCATAAACGAGGTCTTGGCATTGCTGATCACACCGGCAACGCCGACCTCCCCGCCCAGTAGATCTGGCAAGGTTTGGGCAATAGCCCACAGCGCTCCGTGCCTGAAAGCCAGCACATACATTTTCGCCACTGCTTCATTAAACACCGCGAAATCTTGATGATCGAGTCTCATGTCAGATAGATCCCTTCCACAAGAGCATTTCCCTTTTTTCAGCCTCGGTTGCCAACAAGCCTAAAATATTTTTGCGCTAGAGCCGGCAGCGGTCGCAGGACGCTCTCACCGCAGCATTTCCATTTCAGGCACGCAGACCTTCAGGCCTGCGGCTTCGCGGGCGACGGCCAACAAAGTGCCCTGTGTATGCTGGTCGGCATATCGCACATTTGCAGGACTCGGCGTTGTTCGCCGCACATGCAGGCATCTCTCAGAAGCCTCATTTGGCACTCCCGTCTTCGCGGCATAACCGCCCTCAAACCCTGACTCCCATGAAAACGAACCCTCCTTTCGTGTCGCCATCTCCCATGCTGCGGAAGCCATTCCGCTCCTCCCTGTTGCTGGCAGGCCTCTTGACGATGATCATCCCCCTGACTGGCCTCGCAGCGGAACTGGAGGCATCGGATGGAGCGGCACTCGACCGTTTCGGCTGGTCGGTAGGCCTGTCGGGGAACACCGGACTCGTCGGTGCCTACAACACAGAAGTGGCCCACCTGTTCCGCCATTTGGATACAGCCACCGGCACCATCACGGAAACGGTAAGGCTTGTGGCTTCCGACGATTCACCCTCCAGTGTCTTTGGCGAGGCAGTGAGTCTGTCAGGCAGCAACGGTCTCGTCGGCGATATGGTTCACACCGTCAGCCAAGGGGCAGCTTACGTCTTTCGCAACCTGGATACGGCCACCGGCACCATCACGGACAACACCAAACTCATCGCCTCCGATGGCGCGACAGGCGATTCTTTCGGCACTGCGGTCAGTTTGTCGGGCAACATCGGTCTCGTGGGAGCCAACCAACATGATATCGGTGGTAATGGCAGTCAAGGTGCGGCCTACGTCTTTCGCAATCTGGATACAGCCACCGGCACCATCACAGAAAACGCCAAACTCATTGCCTCCGATGGCGCGGCAACGGATTTCTTGGGCCAGTCCGTGAGCCTGTCAGGCAACATGGGCCTTGTCGGCGCTGGGTCACATTCTACAGGAGGAAACAACCTGCAAGGTGCGGCTTACCTCTTTCGCAACCTGGATACAGTCACTGGCATCATCACCGAGAACGTCAAGCTCATCGCCTCCGATGGCGTGGCAAACGATCTTCTCGGTTTTGGCAACAATTCCGTAAGCCTGTCGGGCAATGCTGGCCTCGTCGGGGCCTATCAGCATGATACCGGAGGCAATGCCAGTCAAGGTGCGGCCTACCTGTTCCGCGATCTGGATACAGTCACCGGCACCATTACCGAAAACGCCAAACTCATCGCCTCCGACGGAGCGGTATTCGACACCTTCGGCATTGCCGTAAGTCTGTCCGGCAACATGGGCCTCGTTGGAGCGCAAGGGCACAATTTGGGAGGCAATGCCGACCAGGGAGTAGCCTACCTCTACACCGGCCTGGACACGGCCACCGGCACCATCACTGAGACCGTGAAGATTTATGCCTCTGCCGGAGCGGCCGGTGATTTTTTTGGCCAGGCCCTGAGCCTTGATGGAGATGGTTTCTTGATTGGAGCCTATAGTACCAGCGGCAACCAGGGCAAAGCCTACAGCGGCAGCGTCAGCGCCCTCACCACACTGGATGCAGGAAACACCAGCAAGATCATCTCCGGCCTCAGCTTCGTCTCTCAGACGGACTGGATCATTGGGGAATCTACCAGCGGGAATCAGGTGACCCTCAGCGCAGGAGACACCGCGGACGTCACCGCCCCGGGCAAGGGCGTCTACATCGGCAAGAACGTCGGGGCAGTGGACAACACCCTCATCATCGAGGGCAAACTTAACACGAACTTTGTCCACGTCGGCGAAAACGGTGACGGCACCCTCTTTATCCAGAATGGGGGCGAAGTGACGAGCGCCAGCGGCCGCATCGCCAGAGGCCAATTCTCCACCGGTACGGCAACCGTGGAGGGCCCAGGCTCCAGTTGGACCATGTCCGGCCAGTTCGATGTCGGCTCCGCTGGCGACGGGGTCCTGATCATCCGGAACGGCGGTGCCATCACCAACACCTACGGATACATCGGCAACGGCGCAGGCGCTGTCGCCTCCACCGGGAAGGTCACGGTGGACAACGCCACGTGGACGAACACCGTGGCCCTGGGTGTCGGTGCCTTTGGCCATGGTGCCCTCATCATCCAGAATGGCGGCAAGGTCACCGCCCCGATCGTCACGGTGGCCATTAATCCCGGCTCAACCGGCGTCATCAACATCGGCTCTCCAGCAGGAGAAACGCCCACTGATCCAGGCTTGCTGGATACCCCCGAGGTCACTGGCGGGGACGGCACGGCAACGCTCCAGTTCAACCACACCGCCACAGCAGGTGCGCCTCACTATTTCACCTCAGATGGCACCAGTGGCGGCACCCCTGTCCTGATCTCTGGGAGCATCAGCCTGGTGCATAACAACGGCGCGACCGTCCTCAACGCGGCGAACACTTACACCGGGGGTACCGTGCTTAATGGTGGCACTCTCTATACCGAACACGACTCCGCGCTGGGCACAGGACCATTGACCATCTACGGCGGTACGCTCGGCACCCATGTTCCCAACTTGGAGTTGGGGAATGATCTCATCGTCAACGGCAGCTTCACCATCTCCCCTGAGGCTGTCAACCCTCCGGTGAACAATACCTGGTTCTATCTCACGGGCGGTATGACCTTGAACTCGACAGTCACCATCACCCATGCGGCTGCTCCCAACGATGTAGGCATCAAAGGGGTGATCAGCGGTTCGGGGGGCGTCACCTTCACCGCCACAGGCGCAGGTTATTTCCACCTTTTCAACACCAACACCTACGCAGGGCAGACGACCGTGAGCGACAAGGCCAGAGTCGGCCTGCAAAGCGCCACTGGCAACGCCATTCCCCACGACCTGCTCATCGAAGGTCAGGCCATGGTGTATACCTACCATGATGAGCAAATCGCGGACGACGCCATCGTGACTGTGAACAGCGTGGGAAACTCGATTGTTGCCACGGATCAAGGGCTGGCCCTCTACGGAGACATCGAAACCATCGGTCAGCTCTATGGCAGCGGTTCGGTGGGACTTGGCTCAGGCACACTCATCGTAGGGGCGGGGGAGTTCATGGGTAGGATCCTGGATGGCAACTCGGGTGTGGGCGGGCAATTGATCAAGAACACATCCGGCACCTTGCTGCTTGCCGGAGCCAATAACTATACCGGCGGCACCACCATCGGAGCCGGTCGACTCCTCACGCAAAACTACTCTGCTCTCGGTTCCGGCCCCGTCACCCTCAACTCCGGCATCCTCCAGCCCATCACCCCACTCGGCATCTCCGACCTCAACTGGACCACCGCCAACCTCGCCCTTGCTCCCGCCACCGGGGCCCTGGTTTACATCAACGGCGCGTTCACCAACGGAGGATCCGGCGGAGCTTATCTCATCGACTACACCGGCATGAACCCCGGCACCTATCTCCTCACCCAGTTTGGCAGCACTGATTTTGTAGTTTCCCAATTCACTGCCGCCAACATTTCAAACAATCCCAACGTCAATGTCATCCATGAATTCCAGCTTACCAACAACAATGTCCTGCTCACGGTGATCAGTGCCACCGCCACCGGAGAAATACTCCAGAACAGCGCCCCGGTAAACATCCCCACCTTTGCCGACTTCTTTGTGCGCGGCCAGGTCCGCACAGGGGAGTTCGATGAAAACAACACCATCAAGTCCCTCACCTTTGATCCCGGCAGCAATCTGAAGGTCTACAACCACCTCACTGTCTCCAGCGGCAACCTCACCGTCTCAGGAGGCAAGGCGACCATCCAGGGCGGCACCGTCCTCGTCCCCGGCGTGTTCCACAAGTACGGCCCCGGCACGCTCGATGCCAGCACCGATGTCCTGGTTGCAGGAAACAGCTTCATCCACAGTGGGGCGCTCGCCGTCAATGGCACCTTTGCCACCCCCCTGCTCCACGTTCTGGGCGGAGGCACCCTCATGGGCAACGGCACCGTCTTCGGCAACGTTCTCAGCAGCGGCACCGTCGCCCCGGGCAACTCGGTGGGCCACCTCCATATCCAGGGCAACTACACCCAAAAGAGTGCCGGCACCCTCCAGATCGAGGCTGCCAGCGCCCGCCACCATGATGTCCTCTCTGTCAGCGGCACCGCCCGGCTCGGCGGAACGCTGGAGGTGGTTTCCCTGGGCTACAAGCCCAAGTATGGCGACCAGCTGCCCTTCCTGCGCGCCGGGAAGATCACCGGGAGGTTCAACCGCATTGCCATGCCTGACCCCCACGTGAACAGGGGTCGTTTCCTGAACCTGGGCAACCTGGGCGTGCTTCTCGTTGCCCCCACCAGCTACACGCTCGTGGCAGAGACGCCCAACCAGAGCCGTGTGGCCCGTTCGCTGGATCGGTGGATTGGCATCGAGGACGGTGACATTGGCGCCACCACCCTCGCCCTCGATCTGCTGCGCAAGGAGCAGTATCCCCAGGCCTTCGAGGCCATCATGCCCGGATTTCATGAGGCGGCGCTCAGCACTGCAGTGGAGCTCAGCCACAGCCAGGGCCAGATGCTCCATCAGCAACTCAGCGCCCGCCGTCTCGGCCAGCGCCCCACCCAGCCCAGCCTGGGTCAACGCTCCCTCGCTGGAGCCGACGGCAAGGCTGCCAAGTCCGTGCGGTCGGTCGATCCCGGTTTCTTCACCCCGGAGCCTGATGACTCCCGCTGGAGCACCTGGATGCAAGGCAGCGGCCTCTTCTCCCAGGGCGGGCTCAGCCTGGTGCCGGGCGAGGACTTCGAGTCCGGCACCTTCCTGGTCGGGGCCGACTACGCCCTGAGCGAGCACTTCACCGTCGGTCTCTTTGCCAGCTACGGCGAAGGCTGGGGCGACTATGACAACGGCGGCCAGATCGATCTGGAGCGGGTGACCTTCGGTGGATATGCCACTGTGGATCTGGGCAACTTCTACCTCAACGCCGCCCTCGGAGGAGGCTCGGTGGACTATGACATCCAGCGTCCTATCCAGTTCGCCACACTCAACCGCAAGGCACGCAGCGATCCCGATGGCACGGAGTTCTTCGG
>NZ_BATQ01000129.1 GCF_000739635.1 Verrucomicrobium sp. BvORR034
CGATCAGTTCCTTGCCAGTCGCCGCCATCGCCTTCGCCATGGCATCCGCCTCCGCCAATGTGCCGGCATAAGGCTTCTCCATGATAACGTGGGCACCATACGGAGCCACCTTCTCCACCCACTCGCCGTGACAGGACGCCGCAGGGCAAAGAATCACCAAGTCCGGCTGGGTCTGCTCCAGGCACGCCCGGTAGTCAGTGAACACCTGTCCCTCACCCAGCCCAAAATTGCGCGTTGCCTCCACGAGCCGTTCAGGCTGCTCGTCACTGATGGCCACGATCTCCGCCGAGGGATGCTCATGCACCATCCGCAGCAGGTCGCCCATGTGGAAGTGATCGAAGTTGATGCCGGCAATGCGCCAAGTTTTCATGAGGAGGAAGGGGTGCTGTAGGGTTCTTGGAAAAAAACAGGCCGTCCTGCAGATGAATACAGGACGGCCCCGGAGATGACTGTTCTTTCGACTTTCGCGGGCCTTAGTGGCTCACGTTGCCATCCGGCTGAACGTCCTTGGGCGGGTGGAATGCTACGAGCAGCAGCAACATGGCCAGGACACCCAGACCGGTCGGAACCAGGAACAAGTTCTTGTAGTCTGTAACGCCTTCAGCATTGGTGAGCGACTTGGCGAGCGGAATGAAAGTCCACTTGGCCGCCAGGTCACCAATTCCGAGGATCAACAGGTTAAACCAACCCTGGGCACTGGAGCGAACGTCCTTCGGGAAGATGGCATCCACAAAGATGTACACCGTGGCGAAGAAGAAGGCATAGCAGATGCCATGCACCAGCTGGACCACGATGATGAGCGGCTTGCTTTCTGGGAAGTAGGCATAGACCGCAAAGCGGATCACGTGGCCAGCGATGCCGAAGAGCAGGGTCTTTCTCCAGCCGAGTTTCTTCAGAGCCAGACCGAGCACCGCCATGGTGAGGATCTCTGCCACCTGCCCGAGGCTCATGATGGGCATGATCCATTCCTTCTTGAAGCCTACTTTGTTTTCGAGGAAACCACCCGTCACGAGGAAGTAACCGTTGTGAATGGTAGAGTCGATGAAGGTCACCACAAACAGCACCAGGATGCACGGGATCATCAGGTTCTTGCCCGCCTTGAGCCAGGCCAGACTCGCTTCGCCTGTGGCCGGTTTCGGAGGAGTGTGCGGCAGAGCAAGGCTGAAAGCCGCCAGCACGAGCGAGGCACCGCCAGAGATGAGGAAGATGTTCCGGGTCGCGTTCATCGCGTCCACGCCTTCCTTGCCCTGCAGCACGAAGTAGAGCGGCCAGGCAGCAAGGATCCAACCAATGGTGCCGCCCATACGGACCAGGCCGAATTCCCGGGTCGCGTTCGACATGTTGGCAAAGGCCAGTGAGTTGGCCACGGAGATCGTGGGCACGTAGAAGATGGAGTGCACCAGCATCAGCACAAAGAAGAGCGGGAACGACTTCACCCAGAAGAGAGCCAGAATCGCAATCCCTCCCACAAGGTGACTAAATGCCATGAACTTCTCCGCAGAGAACTTGCGGTCAGCGAACTGGTTGCTGAAGAAGATGGCAAGGATGGAGGAAATGGCGAACGCGCTGCCCACCCAGGCGGTCTGCGCTGCAGTGAAGCCCAAGCCCCCCTTCTCGATTGGCCCCCCCATGTAGTCCCAGATCAATGGCAGCCACGCCCCCCAGATGAAGAACTCCAGGATCATCATGGTGAACAACTTGGCGAAGGGAGATCGAGATGGACTGCTCATGGGCGGGTGTTGAAGATGAAACTGGCGCGGATTATGGATTGAACACTACGGGTTGGGAACAGAAATATTCGCCGTTGGGAACGGAGAATTCGCGTCCCACACAACCGCAAAAGGTCATGTTTGGCCGAGGTACGTACATCTTATGTCACGAGCAGCCACCGCGTTGCTCTGTATGTCATTTCCATCGCTAAATGACATAAAAAGTTCAGAGCCTGAGCTCGCTCTAACCCACAATGGGTCAGGCCCCGCCAAGGCGCTTCCTGAACTCGCTGGGGGTCACGCCCTTCCATTTCAGGAACAGGCGGTTGAAATGCGCCAGGTTTCTGAAGCCACAATCCGCCGCCACATCCACAACGCGAAGATCCGTGGTGGAGAGGAGTCGCGCAGCCCTTCCCAAGCGAAGCTCATTGAGATAGGCGGGAAAGGTCCTGCCGGTGCGGCTGCGGAAGAACCGGCTGAAGGCACCGGGACTGAGCGCCGCAATGGCTGCCACCTGGTCCCGGTTGATCGGCTCGCAGAGGTGCTTGTGAATGAACTGCATCACCCGGTCCACCCGGGCCTGATCCCCCAGCCCCAACTGCGGGGCAAAGCCGGGCGAGCTGAGAAACGCCACGCCAGGCGAATGAGCCAGGTCATCCAGAATGCTGAGCAGCTCGGCCAGACGCCTCAGCGGCCCCAGCTCGACCATCGCACTCATTCGTTCCGCCACACGGTCCCGCACCTCCCCGGTGATGTGCAGACCTCGCCGCGCCTTGTCCATCAATTGCCGAACTGGCTCAAAGTCGCTGCGCACTGCAAACTCGCGGCCGAGGAAATCTGCCACAAACTGGACCACCACCGCCTCCAGCTCCCCCGCAGTGTTGTCCTGATGCCAGAGGTGCGGCAGGTTGGATCCCACCAGCACCAGATCTCCTGCCGAGAGGTTGGTGATATTGTCCCCCACGATGCGGTATCCCTGGCTTTTCTTGACCAGCACAAGTTCCAACTCGGGATGAAAATGCCATGGCGTTCCATAGGTGGAGCCAGCAAGATGCTCACAGAAGATGGGATCTTCCGGACGACGGGGTATATGTTCGCGAATCGGCAGCGTGTGCACGGCACGCCATGTCTCGCATGCCAGCCCCACGCCGCAAGAAGAAACTCTCCTTATGGAAAAGGGGTGCGTCTCCGCTACTCGCCACGCACGCTCACGCTCAGACCGTGGGCATCGAGTCCCTCGATCTCGCTGAACACCCGCACGATGGGCTCGGACTTGGCGCAGGCTTCCTTGCTCAACCGCACGATGCTGGTGCGCTTCTGGAACATGTCCACGGTCAACCCCGGGAAGCTTTTGCCAGCACCGCCAGTAGGCAGAGTGTGGCTCGGGCCGGCCAGGAAGTCGCCCACCGCCACCGGAGAGTAGTTTCCAAGGAAAATCGCCCCGGCGGTGCGAATGAGCGGCAGGATCTCCTGCTCGCGGGAGGTGATGAGGCTCAAGTGTTCCGGAGCGTAGTTGTTCACGATCTCCGCGCCCTCTTCCAGCGTCGGCACCAGCATGAGGAAGCACTCCTTGTCCAATACTGAGCGCACCATTTCCTGGCGCTTCAGCTTCTGGCCCTGGGTCTCCACCTGACCCACCACGGCATTGAGGAGGACCTCGTCATCGGTGAGGAAAGCCACGCCGCTGTCCTTGCCGTGCTCCGCCTGCGCCAGCAGATCGGCGGCGATGAAGGCAGGATTGGCACTGCTGTCGGCCAGCACCATCACCTCGCTCGGCCCGGGAAGCAGGTCCACGGAAACAACGCCGAACACCTGCCGCTTGGCCTCGACCACATAGCTGTTGCCAGGGCCGAAGATCTTGGTCACCGATTTGATCGTCTCCGTGCCAAACGCCATGGCGGCGATGGCTTGCGAGCCGCCTACGCGGTAGATTTCCGTCGCACCTGCCAGGCTCAACGCGGCGAGCAGGTTGGCATTGACCTTGCCGTCTTTGCCACACGGCGAGCAGACCACGATTTCCGGCACGCCCGCCGCAGCGGCGATGGCGACGGTCATGATGGCGGTGCTCACCAGGGGGGCGGTCCCACCTGGCACATAGACCCCCACCCGCTCAAAGGGGTGGTACACTTCTCCCACTTCTGCCCCCTGCTCGTTGATCATCGACCAGTCCTTGCGCAGACTCTGCTGGGCAAACGTAGTGACGTTCCTGAGGGAGGCATCCAGCGCCGCACGCACCTCCGGGGTCAGGCTGGCCACCGCGACAGCCACTTCTTCCGGTGAAACCTCAAGCTGGTCGGCCGTCAGACTGGCCCCGTCAAATTTCTGAGTCAGCTCCAACAGGGCCTTGTCCCCGTTCTGCCGGATGTCTGCGATCACGGCGGCCACCACGTCCCGTACGCGGTCAGAGGCCTCAGCGCGACGGTTCAGGCGGCAGAGGGCGTCAGCGTAGGTGGCGTCAGTGTAGCGGAGGATTCTCATGGAAAGATGACTTGTCTGGGGTTTTGACCAGGGCACTCAGGCTACATCCAGCCAGAATGATTTCAAATACGCGTCGCCCGTAAAATCGGCTGGCATGGGGACACTTTGGAACTCGCTTAACCGGCGTCGTGCCTGGGCCACTCCACTGCGCACCTGCTCCTCCATCTCAAATGAGGACACCTTGCGCGTGTTGGCACAACATAGCATCCAACCCCCCGGCTCCAGTACCTGGGTCGCCAGCTTCACCAGTTCCGCGTAGTCCTCCTCCACTCGAAACACCTTCTTCACCTGTCCGCGGGAGAAGGTGGGCGGGTCCAGGATGACTCCCTGCCACTTCCGGCCCTTCTTGGCGAAGGCCTGCAGCCAGTCAAAGGCGTCCCCTTTGACGAAGTAGTGGCTGGCGGGATCCATTCCGTTGAGCTGCAAATTCCGCTTTCCCCAGTCGAGGTAGGTGGGGCTCAGGTCCACGCTGGTGGCAATCCCGCCCCCTGCTCCTGCCGCCACGGAGAAGGCGCAAGTATAGGCAAAGAGATTCAGCACCCGCTGACTCCCAGGCTCGGACTGGGAGATCCGCTCCCGAATGGCCAGGCGATTGTCCCGCTGATCCAGGAAGATCCCCTGGGAGTAGCCGCTGGTGAAGCTGATTTCGTACTTCACCCCATTCTCCAGCACCGTGAACGGCTCCTCCACCTTCTCCCCCCAGAGCCAGGTCGGCGACTCCTTGTCCCGCTGGTCCAGCCGCTTCCAGTAGATGGACCTCATCCCCGGAAAGGCTTTCACCATCGGACGCATGTCCGTAGGTTGGTGGCGCTGAGTCTGCAACAGCAAACGTCCGTCAAACCACTCCGCCCACAGGTCTGGGAAACCGTCCCCTTCCGCATCGAGCAGGCGGTAGCAGGTGGTGGCAGCAGCGGCCTGCGCCATGAGGCGCTGCCGGGTATTCCAGGCGTTTTGCAGTTTTCCTTCGTCCATGCGTTTGGGTGGGCGGCCAACATGTGGGACAGGCAGCCGGATTGCAACGGCATCCCTGTTTTGACATCACATTGGCGGGGCCACACCCGGTGCCTGCAATCTCGGCTTACTTGGGAGCCTGTAGTTTCTGCATCAGTTCATACGCGCTACGCTCCACCCAGTTGTGCGCCAGTTTGCCATCCCGCACCTCCCACACGGCGATGCCCGTGAACTCCACCGGCTGATCGTCCGCCGGGGTGCCAAACATGCCCTGATTGTAACCCTTCACCACCCACCGGGAAACGACGCGAGTGCCATCAGCGCTTGAAAACATGTCCAGGTTGGTCAGTCTCAAATCGCGAATGCGGCTGCTGAAATTTCGCACCCACTCTTTGAAAGCTGCCCGCCCCACCACATCCTTGCCCGAGGTCGTGAGAATGAAGTCCTCGTTGCACAGCCGGTCGATGACGCTGAGGTCCTGCGGTGGATTGTAGACTTTGGCCCAGAGTTCAGAGAGCAGTCTCTCCCCGGTGGTTTGCGGTTTGGCGGGCTCCGCTGCCAGAAGACTCGTGAGAGTCATGGACAGGAGTGCCACGACGGCAGAAAGGGCAGGTTTGAGGAATCTCATGGTGGGCTTGATTTTGGAGTTGGACCTGGAGCGGAATGCGGACCACCCGTGATTGATTGTCGGCCCCACAGTTGATCACCGCTCCCGTCCCAGCGAAAATTGAATGAACTGATGGCATCCATGCCATTTGCCAATGGATGCAGCCTTCAGTGGGTGGCCATGTCCACCGCTCGTGAAACGAAGTCCCCCATCACTCTTGCCAGGGTGTTTGAAGACGATTTCCGACGGTAGATGGAAATGCCCATGTCGGGCAGCGGAGGCAGGGCCTGACGCCCCTTTGTTGCGATCACCTTCATCCCCGGCACCACCGACCTTTCCCCCAGTACGCCGATCCCCAAATCCGCAAGAACCGCCGCCTGGACGGAGGCCAGGCTGGCACTGGTGTACACCGCCTCCCAAGAGCGACCCGCCACCTCCAGCCGCTCCAGTGCCGCCAGGCGGTACAGACAGGGTTCCGGAAACAACACCAGCGACAGCGGATCCTCAGAGGGGTCCACCAGGGAGCCCGCCGCCCGCACCCACACCACCTGCTCCCTGAGGAGAAGGCTCTCCTCCAGCAAAGCAACCGGCACCGGCCTCCCAGACGCCCCGATCACCAAGTCCATCTCCTCCGCCTCCAGCTTTGTCAGCATTTGGGAGGTCATGCCCACCTCGACACTCAGCCGGATCTTGGGATGTGATCGCTTGAACTGCGAAAGCAGCTCCGGCAAGGGGATCAGGCCAAACTGCGGCATCACTCCCAGGCGCAAGGTCCCTCCCTGGTTTGATTGCTGAATTCGGTCCAGCATCTCCTGGTTCAGCGCCAGCAGCCGTCTGCCATACCCCAGTACCACCTCCCCCTCCGCCGTGAGCTTCAGACTGCGGCTGGAGCGAATGAACACCTCCTTCTCCAGCAGGCTCTCCAGACGCTGCACCTTCAAGCTCACCGCGGACTGACTTAGGTGGAGCCTGCCGGCAGCTGCGGTGAACCCACCACATTCCACCACCGCCAGAAAGCAGCGAATCAAATCGAGATCGAGATCAGGCGGCATGCTCACCCATGACTTTTCCCTATGGATGAATTGCCATCAACCAGCTTTGTCAATACATATGGGCTTTATCGTGACAACCGCTTCGTGCCCTTCACAAAATTTGCAAACCTCAGGGCCAGCCCTAAGATCGGCTTTACCCCACCCAATCACCTCGTCATACTCTCGCCCATGTCGCTTGAATCCCAGCTCCAGCAAGCCGCCGATGACGGCAAACTTCTCGAATCTAGCCTCAAAAACATCCAGTCCCTCTTCGCGGGCAGCGTCAATCCCGTGTACCGCGCCAGCGTCGAGGAACTGGCCAATGCCGGGGAGTGGACGGAACTGAACGACCGCTTCTACGCCGCCCTGAAATTTGGCACCGGGGGCCTCCGCGGCCGCACGATCGGCAAGATCGTCACTGGCGCAGAGCGTGGCAACGCAGCCGCTGATGCACGCCCCGAGTACGCCTGCGTGGGCACCAACTCGATGAACGAGTACAACGTGTCCCGTGCCACCCAAGGCCTCGTCGCCTACGCGATCAAATACCGCGCCAACGCCGGCCTCGCGGGCAAGCCCAAGATCGTCTTCTCCCACGACACCCGTCATTTTTCCCCGGAGTTCGCCAAAGACTGCGCCAAGATCGCCACCGATCTCGGCTGCGATGTGTACCTCTTTGACGGCCCCCGCGCCACGCCGGAGATGTCCTTCTCCGTCCGTCAGCTCCGCGCCGACGCTGGTGTGATGCTCACTGCCTCCCACAACCCCGCCCACGACAACGGCTACAAGGTCAACTACGCGGACGGCGCCGGCATCGTGGAACCGCACGCCACCGGCATCATCACGGAAGTGAACGCCATCAAGAGCGAGGCCTACACTCCCCTTCCCGAAGATCAGCGCGGCACGCTCACCATCCTGGGTGAGGAGATGGACGAAATCTACCTCAAGCGGGTGGAAGCCCTCATGCTCCAGCCCCAGCTCCTCGAGAAGGCCCGCAACCTGAAGATCGTGTACACCGCCCTGCATGGTGCAGGTGGCGTGCTCGTTCCCCGTATCCTCCGCAAGCTGGGTTTCAACACTCTCACCGTGCCGGAGCAGGATATCTTCGACGGCCGTTTTCCCACGGTTGCCTCCCCGAACCCAGAAAACGCCCCGACTCTGGCCATGGCTGTGGCCCTCGCTGACAAGGAAGGCGCGGACATCGTCATCGGCACGGATCCGGACTGCGACCGTATGGGCGTGGGCGTGCGTGGGCCGGATGGCAAGATGCAGCTTCTCACGGGCAACCAGATCGGTTCACTTATTGGCTGGTACCGTATCAAAACCTTCTTCGATCTCGGCATCATCAACGACGCCAACAAGAAGAACGCCGTCCTCATCAAGACCTTCGTCACCACAGACCTCCAGTCTGCCGTGGCCGAAGGCTTTGGCATCGGCGTGGTGAACACGCTGACCGGCTTCAAATACATCAGCGCCAAGCTGGAGAAGTACGAGCAGGCCCTTCCCGCCGACATCCGCGCCAAGTATCGCGACATGACGGATGCAGAGACCCGTGCCGCCCGTCTGGAGCACAGCAAGTTCTTCGTCTTCGGCGGTGAGGAAAGCTACGGTTACCTCGGCACCGACTCCACTCGTGACAAGGATGGCAATGGCGCCGTGGTCATGTTCGCCGAAGTGGCAGCCTATGCCGCGTCACAAGGCAAGACCCTGGTGGAGTTGCTGGATGACATCTACGCCGAGTTCGGCTATTTCCTCGAAAGCAACCACAGCAAAACCTTTGAGGGTGCCGAAGGAGCCGCCAAGATTCAGAAGCTGGCCGACTCTTATGCCAACCAGCCTCCGACCGAGTTCGATGGCAGTCCGGTGATTCGCACCGTGGACTACAGCAAGGGCGGCCACCTTGATGAAGAAGGCGACACCATCCCCAAGGAAAAGATGCTCTGGGTCTTCACCGCCGACGGACGCGCCTTCGCGGTGCGCCCCAGCGGCACGGAGCCCAAGATCAAATACTACCTCTACGGTCGCCAGCAGCCCTCCAGTGGCAAGTTCACCGCTGAAGAACTCTCCGCTGCCAAGGAGAAGGTCAGCAGCAGTCTGAAGACGCTCTGGAGCGCCATCGAGAAGGACATCGACGCCCGTCTCGCGTAGTTCTAGCCGTCAACCTTTCCCGTTCACTTCATTCAGGCGTTCTGTCAGCCCCGCTGGCAGGACGCCTGTTTCTTTTTGGACGGAGGGTGGAACTGCACCATCACTGCCTTTCCCGCCCCTCGTGTTCCTGCTCGGGGAGATCGTCTTCGTCAGATTCCTCCTCCTGGTCGTCATCCTCCACGACTTCCATCTCTGCTTTTTCGCTCCACGTGAACCTCCCTAAAAAGGCGTAGAACGCACAGGGCAGCCCGATCACGAGAAAGCCCAGCGTCGCATTGATAGGATGAGCCTGACTCCTGCCGTGATAGTCGGGAAGCGATTCACGATCCCATCCCCACTCATGGACGAGGTAAACCAGATAGGCCAGTGCCACGATCCCACAGAGTCCCCTTCCCGCCCAGGCCATGCCCCGGCCCCAAAGAACCAGGATCAACAGCACACAAGAGATCGTCAGGGCGAGCCCGATTCCGCCCGCCGCCCAGTCTCCCGACCGCAGCCCTCCATAGGCCACCAGTGAGAACAGCAAGGCGGAGACGAAGGCTATAGGAGCCAGCACCCAGAACATCCAGGTCGTTCTTCCAAACAATGACCGGCCAAACTGACTCATGGGCCCATCGTACAAATCCGCCCATCGTTAGTCAACCTCTCCGCGCCCCGGCAATTTCACCTGCGATCTCGTGCGTACTCGGGTAGTCCATCATCCAAGCGGATCCAAGGCAGACGATCCTGAGTCCACGTATGGTCCGTTGGTATGACAGACCCAGGTAGATCCAGACTGGCCACGGTGACGGCCACCTCTTCTGCGCCCGGTACTGTTTGGAAAGTGAGCGGTGTCCCACATTCCGGACAAAAACTCCGACTACGTCCCGCCCATTCGATGGTGCGAGGGTCGCCTGAAGTGAAAGCAAAGTCGGCGCGCCAGAAGGACGCCCAGGTCAGGAAGGCAGAGCCACTGCTCCGCCGACAGTCCTCACAATGGCAATGCGTGATGTCATGCGGTGCCCCAGCGGCTTCGTATCGGGTCTTTCCGCAAAGGCATCCACCGGTGAGTTTGGGTTCGTGGGCATTCATACCCAATGAATCGCTTCGCCCTCTCTGCGAACGTGCATCGCTGCACTGAGCGAGTGCCTCACCATTCGTCGCCCACACGTCGGATCGATGTCGCCCGACATCCGCCTCACTCTCTTCCTGATCCTTCAACGAAGAAGCATCAGGAAGAGTGCGAGTTCAGCGCGGAGCGCTTCTAGAATCCCATGCCAGGAGGCAGGCCCATCCCCTGGGTCAGCTTGCCCATCTCGCCAGCAGCCATTTCCTTGCTCTTGGCCAGGGCTTGCTGCACGGCGGTCAGCACCAGGGTCTCCAGCATGTCCACATCTTCGGGATCCACGATCTCTTTGTTGATCTTGATGGCAGTGATTTCCTGCGCCCCTGTGACGGTGACCGTCACGCGGCCGCCTCCGGAGCTCACTTCCATGGTTTTGCCAGCGAGATCGTCCTGGGTCTGAGCCATTTTGGACTGCATCTGCTGCATTTGCTTCATCATCTTCTGAATGTTCATGCGGGAAAGGTAGGTGCGTGGTTGGTGGGAAAGGAAATAAACGGGAGCCCTTGAAAGCCTTAGGGCTTCACCAAGGTGGCTTTGAACTTGACCAAGGCCTCCTGAATCAGGGGGTCATTGTAGAAATCTTCATTGATGGCCGGTTTGGCCGCCTCAGCTTTGGCTTCCGCCTTGGGCTCCGGTTTCGGTGCGGACGGCGCTTTGGCAGGCGCAGGCTCCGGATCGGAGAAAGTGAACATTGGCTCGGCCATGGGCGGCGGCTCCATGCTGGGATCGAGGTTGATCTCCAGCATCATGGGGCGCCCGATCACATCTGACATGATCTCTTCCAGCGACTTGCGGACAGGAGCATAGAGCAGAGCATCCCGGTGGCCCGCCTCAGAGGTGGGCATGCCAATGCGCAGCGTCTTGCCTTCACAGGACTGAAGCGCTGCCACATCCAGATAATCCGCCTTGAGCGGGCTCTTGATGCGGAATCGCTCCTTGATCTGACGCCACTGTTCTTCCGGAGTGGCTCCCGCAGAAGAAGGAGGAACTGCCGGAGCCTCGGCCACGGGTGCCGGGGCGGGAGTGGGCACGGCAGGTTCTACCGCAGGAGGAACCTCAACTGGAACTGCCACTGGCGGCGGAGTCGGCGCAACAGTAATCGGTGCGGGGCGGTCCGCCTGAGGGGGTTCATCGCGGAACAACGGCGGCACCGGAGCCGGAGCCGGTGGCTCCTCACGGAAGAGTGCCGGTAGCGGCGCTGGCTCTGCGACAGGAGCAGGGGCAGGAGCAGGGGTAGGTGCAGGTGCCGGAGCAGCTACAGCCACCGGCGCAGGCCGCGGGCGCTCCGCAGTTGGAGCTTCCACCACGGCACGGGACGGCACCGGAGGAGCCGCGCGCCGCGCGATCAGATCCGGACTAGGTGCGCCACCCAAGGCCTCAATCACCTCGCTCAAGGTCACTTCTCCAAGGGTCTGCACCGCCTGGATGACGCCAATTTCAAGATGCAGCAGCTTGTTGCTGGCCCAGCGCATGCGGGCATCGACTTCGGCAAGACCGTCCATCACCCGCAGCAGGGATTCTGCCTGCACCAAGGCGGACTGTTGTCTGACCATGTCTGCCACCTCTGGCGAGAGATCTTCCTCCGCCGCTGCCGGGTCCACCTGGTGAACCAGGAGAGTGCGGAAATGCTGGATGAGGTCGGTCAGCAGGCGCCCAAGGTCTTTGCCTGTATCGGCCTGGGTGTGGAGTTCCTTCAGTGCCCCCACAGTGTCGCGGTCCAGGATGCGTGCCGCCAGATTGGCCACTGTTTCACCCCGGGTAAACCCAAAGATGTCGAGCACGTCCTGTTCTTCGATCCGCTCCCCGCAGAACGCCACCAACTGGTCCAGCATGGACTGCGCGTCACGCATCCCGCCTTCTGCCCCCTTGGCAATGGCGTAGGCAGCTTTTTCGCTCAAGGCCACCTTTTCCAGGGTGGCGATGTGCAGGAGATGCTTGGCAATGAGACCGGCAGGGATGCGACGCAAATCAAACCGCTGACAGCGGCTGATGATCGTGGGCAGCACCTTGTGCGCCTCGGTTGTGGCGAAGATGAACTTCACGTGCTCAGGTGGCTCTTCCAGCGTCTTCAAGAGCGCGTTGAAGGCCGCCGTACTCAGCATGTGCACCTCATCGATGTAGTAGATCTTGTACCGGCAGCGGGTGGGGGCAAATTTCACCTCCTCACGCAGCTCACGTACCTGCTCCACACCGTTGTTGCTGGCACCGTCAATCTCGCGTACATCGAGGCTGATCCCCTTCTCAATCTCCACGCAGACCTCGTCATCGGGGTCGAAGTCCACCCGGGGTCCATTGGGGCAGTTCAGCGCCTTGGCAAAAATGCGGGCGGTGCTGGTCTTGCCCGTCCCACGGGGCCCCACAAAGAGGTAGGCATGCGCCAAACGGTTCTGGGCGATGGCATTGCGCAACGTGCGCACGACGTGGTCCTGCCCCAGCACGTCTTCAAACGTGCGCGGCCGGTATTTGCGGGCGAAAACCTGATAACTCACCCGCCAATCGTAGCGGGGAGCCCCGTCCTTTCCACCCCGCATTTCGGCATTTTTAATTTCCAAACGAAGATGACCGTCTAGCATCCGGCCATGCTTTTTCAGAAATCCATCCTGCTCACCCTCGGCCTGGCCACTCTGGCATGCACCAGCTGTGGCACGATGAGCAAGTTGATGCGCAAACCCAAGGAGGAAAAACCCGCGGAAAAGGCCAAAGAGGAGCCCCCCAAACAGGACATGGCCATCGGTCTGGTGGAGGTGGTCAACCCGGAGCAGCAGTTCGTCCTGGTCCGGACAGAGTCGCGGATGACGCTCCCCCCCGGCACCAAGCTGATCACCCAGCCCCAGACTGGCAACAAGGCGTCCCTCATCGTCACCCCGGAATCCAAACAGAACTTCATCTCTGCGGACATCGTGGAAGGCTTCCCGAAGCGTGGTGATGTCGTGATCCTGCCCGTGGCAGGCCAGCCGCCTGCCGTCGGGGCCCCCAGCACGGCCACCTCAGCGCCTGGCACCCATGCAGGTCCTGAAGCCATGGTTCCCGGCGTCATGCCCGGCCAGACGGGACACGGCACCCAGCACCCGCCTGCCTTCTCTCCCCCTCCCACGACTCAGCCGACGGCGCCAGCCCCTGCGATGCCCCCGGCACCCGCGCCACCCGCCCAGAAAGCTCCCTCGATCAAGGTCCCGGCCGATGTGAAAAGCGGTGCCGCCGAGGGTCCCACGGACGCCCTTCCCCCACCGATCAACTGAGCCGCTGCCATGCTCTCTGAACAGGCCGCCCTGGAGCGGGTGCTGACCATGGTCACACCACTCTCCCCCACCCTCCAGCCCCTCACCTCCACCTTGCTCGGCAGCTATGCAGGGCGACAGGAGCACGCGAAGGTGCCGCTGCCTGGCTTCGACAACTCCTCCATGGACGGCTACGCGGTGCACGCGGTCGACACCCGGGCAAGCACCCCTCTGCCGGTGATCGCAGAACAACCCGCCGGCCCCACCCGAAACCTGACACTCTCCGCGGGGACCGCCATTCGCATTTTCACTGGCGCACCCGTTCCCGAAGGGGCGGATGCCGTCATCATGCAGGAGGACGTGGACGTCCATCCCTCGTCCTCAGGCCCCCACATCGTGTGCCGGGAGCCGGTTGAGCCCGGTGAGAACATCCGCCGTGCAGGCTCAGATCTCTGTTTGGGCCAAAAGCTCATTGAAGCGGGCACGCTCCTCACCCCCACGCTCTTGGGGGTCCTGGCTTCGCAAGGGCTGCAGGACATTCTAGTCCATCCAACCGCCAAGGTGGCCATCGTGACGACTGGAGATGAACTGGTGCCAGCGGGAATGCCCCTGCAACCCGGCCAGCTTTACAACTCCAACAGTCTAATGCTGGAGAGTCTGGTCAGACAAGTCGGAGCGACTCAGGTGCAGAGCCAACACCTGCCGGATGATCTGACGGTGACCACCGCCGCACTCGACGAACTGATTGCTGCGCATGATTTCCTCATCCTATCCGGTGGTGTCTCCGTGGGAGACCATGATTGCATCAAGCCTGCCCTCCAGGCGCTGGGCCATCCTGCGGAGTTCTGGCGCGTGAAGGTGAAACCCGGCAAACCCCTCCTCTTTGTTCGGGCCCAGCGCCCCGATGGCGGCGTCTGTCACATCTTTGGACTCCCCGGCAATCCGGTCTCGTCATTCGTGACCTTCATGCTTTTTGTGAGACCGGCCCTGCTCAAGGCCATGGGGGCCACCGGTAAGTCCCTGGTTCTCCCCACGGTCAGTGCCACGCTCGCCGCCACCCTTTCCAATGCCGGAGACCGCCCGCACTATGTGCGCGGGTTCTATGAAAACGGCCAGTTCACGCCCCAGGGAATCCAGCAGTCTCACGCTCTCTTTGGCCTCAGCCGTGCCAACGCACTGCTACGGATGGAGGCGGACGAAGTGTTGAACGAAGGTGATTCCGTCGGGCAGGTGCTGCTCGTCTCCTGATTGAGGTCAGACCACGCCTAGTTTCGGTAGAGCCATGATCTCCACCTTGATCACCGATACCCTGGCGGATCTCTACCACCGCCTCCTCACCGGTTGTCCCAGAACTCCCCTCCTTCCCCATGCTGCCGTCCAAGCCTTCCGTCAGGCCAAGTGGAGTGCGGAGGCCGTCCCGTTCATTGAGTTGATCAGCGGCACTCCCATGTGGACAGATGAAGCATGGGAGGAGTTCACGATGGCGCATCACCATTGTCAGTCGGACCGCTATCAGGACCCCTTCTTGTACCGCCTTTTTCTCATCGATGGAGAAAAGATTGAAGGTGTGGACTACGCCCGTTGTCGTGAATCTTGGGACTATCTCCGAGCCCGCTGCCCGCGGTGGCCAGGATTCCGGGAAGACCGATGTACTCCAGCGATCAAGGAGCAAATCCTCATTCTAATGGGCGCCACTTACGCCGCGCTCTGATCGGTCTTCTTCAGCTTTCTTCAGGGGTTGCGCGAAAATCCAGTGGCCGCTCCGCATTAGGTCCATGTATAGTCGGAAAAACATCCCCTCATGAACTCTCTCTTCGCCATCGCCCCGTACAAGTACGAGGGTATATGGGTCTTTGATGACCCACGCGTCGGCTTGTCTCAGGAACCGTTCGTTAGCGGTGCCGATACTATCATCGACGTCCTGACGGCAGACATTCCCAACGCAGCCGAGGGCTTCAAGCTGATCTTCTCTCCCGATCCCTTTCCCGGCTTCAATGCCCGCTTCACCTGGAACAGACCCGAGTACGGCGGCAACTGGTACTCTTGGCCGGAGCGGAACATGGAGGGCTGGCTCTGCCCTGCATTATTCAAGTACTTCGAATCCGCTCCCCAGGAACTCTTCGTCAAGGTTTCAGCCCGGTAAACGATGAGCCGCCTCCTCCCTTTGCTCCTCTACCTGATCTGCTGCGCATCGGTCCGAGCAGAAACACCGTCGCAGTTTTCCAAGCGGTTCTTCCACGCCTTGTACAAGTGGGAGGTTCGTGGCGCTCCAGACAACAAGGAGCTCAACAGGCTATCCCCGTACCTGGGCTCAGAACTGCTCCAACTCTTCAAGCGTGTGGAGATTCAACGCGACCAGGAACACACTGGGATCAAACACAAGCACAGGAACGATCCGAATCCCCCCATTCTCAAAGGCATCTGGAGCAAAGAAGGTGACCTTTTTACCAGTGTCGCGGAATCATTCAGCACCTTTGCCATCGGGAAACCTCAATGGCGACGTGAACGCATGAATGTTCCTGTTCATCTGGAGTATGGCGACGCAAAGCCCGCCTCCTCTTGGACCGTTACGCTGATACTCGACAAGAACGACAAAGCTTGGGTGGTATCCGACATCCTTGATGAAGACGGCGAGTCACTGATGGCGCACCTTACTGGATCCATCGCCGAAAACGAACGATACCTCCAGTCGCTTCGCGAATAGCCCAGTCACTTCGAATGAACCCTCCTACGGCTTCCTCCTTCCGGGATCCCGTCCGCACAGCATTCATCATGGGATTGCTTGCTGTCGCGGCAGGGTGCTCTGCGTTTGCCCTCCTGGTTCCCACTATCCTGATCATCGCTCCCGCCATCATCACTCGATCAGTCGAACGCTGCCTCTTCTGCATTCTGGAAGGACTGTTGATTCTGATCTTGGTTGCCGCCCCTCTCTCCGTTATTTCCACAATGGATACCCGGTTTGGCACCCCGGCAGTATGGCGATGCGTTCCCGGCATACAATATTTCAATCCGGCGCAGAGTCTCACAGGCATTCCATACAAGTGATGCGCCATGATCAGTTTCACGGGCTTTACAGGCGTTTGTTTTAACCGACTCGCAGCCCGTCTCAGCACTAAAAACTTTAGAATTACAGCCAAAGCCTGCATGGCCGGAACCACTGTCTCAAGCCTGCTCTTTCCCTTGAGTTGGTCCGCAATATTACCAGCGCCCTGGTATCTCGCTGACGAAACCTACGCAGAGCACTTCCTATGTCATTTGCTGCTAGGCCTCAGCTGGGCGGTGGGCGGCATGGTCACCGCCTTCGTGGCCACCAAGCTACTTCATCAGCAGGCGAAGCAACAACGCAACGACGCCCCAGCGGCGTGACACGTAGGCCCGCCCATTCTTCCGGTCCACTGCCGAAATGATCTGTGCAGCCGCCTTCTCTGGACTGGCCACCCAAAAAGGCTTCTCGGCCTTCATCATCGCGGTGTCCACAAATCCAGGCAGAATATCTGTGACGTACACCGGCAGCTTCGCGGCCCTGGCTCGCATGCGCAACCCATCCAGGTAGCGCGAGGCACAAGCCTTGGAGGCATTGTAAGCCGGAGCCTCAGCAGAGCCCAGCAGGGCGGCAATAGATGTGATGCCCACAAGGTGCCCTGAACCCTGCCGCTCAAAGAAACGATAGGCGGCGGCCGCCATGCCCGCAAAGCCCAGCGCATTCACCCGGAAAGTCTCATCCTCCAGAGACCAGTCCAGACCGGGATTGAGGTGTCCTGTACCCGCGCTCAAATAGATCTGATCCACCGTACCCAGCTCATCAAGCACCCTGGCGAAATCTTCTGGCGCACTCACATCGCCCACATCCATCACCTCCGTGATCACGTCCCCAGGGAGTTCGTCAGCAATCTGTTCCAGCAACTCGCGCCGACGTGCCAAAAGAACCAGCCGAAAACCACGCGATGCCAGCATGCGAGCCAAGGCGAGACCAATGCCAGAAGATGCGCCAGCTATCACCGCGGTACGCGGAGAAACTTTGATCATAGGACAATTCAGAGGGTTTGGGAAACATCCAGCACGGCCACTTGATGCTCAGGCGGCTTCGTGCTGGATGAGCGCATGGCTAAGTGATCAATAGCGCCAGGGACCACGGTCCCTATCCCGATCACGGTCCCTGCCCTTGCCATGATGATGATGGTCATGGTCATGGTCATCATCATGATTGTGATGTCCACGACCATGGCCATGCCCACGCCCGTGCCCATGTTCATGATGGGAATCGTAAGGAATCACGCACGATGGGAGCAGGACCGCGACGCCTGCGAACAACAGACAAAGTCCGATAGTTTTAAGATGATGCATACTTTTTGGGGTTATTTGAAACCATGCAGGGCAGGTCTCCCGACATAGACTGAGATTTCCCGCCCGGCACACAAGCGCCATTGCAGCACCGATGGCGATCCACGAAACCTTTTCGAAGGGAGACTGCCCGCCGAGTGCATTAAACAATTGCAGCAGACGATGCGGCTACACCGCGCTCGTTGCCGCATTCTTCCAGCTCTCCAACCATCGATACTGGGCAGGAGTCAAAGCAGATCCCCGGCGGAAGGCAGTACGAGCCTCCGTGAGGGCGCGGCAGGCTTCCGTGACAATGTTGCCGACCGCCTCCCGCCGGGGATGGGGTGTTGGTTGTTGGGAGAAATTGAAGGGCTGGGAAACACGTCGGGCCCAGGATTCATTCCAGTCAAGTTCCGCCAGTCCCACCGCGACATTCAACCCACGGGGCGCAGACTTCACGAGATCAGCCATGCGTTCACCCACGCACCGGACGACTTCCCAGGCTGAACTCAAAGGACCAGGAGGGCCATGTTGCTGAACTATTACCTGGACGACCGCGCCAAATCCCTGGTGTCGGAACAACGGCACCAGCGCCAGGGTGGCATTGAGCCCGGCGGCCACTCCTGTCTGAAACACCGCCTGGATGCCTCGCGTGAAGTCACCGCGCTCCAGCAGATCCTCGTCGATCTCGGGGATGTTGATGAGACAGTCGATCCGGCCGAATTCTGACAACCCCTTCGCGACCGCCTCCACCACCGTGGCATGGCGGGAGATGTCCAGATTCACTGCCAGCATCCCCTGACGCCCCATCGGGACGCCGTCGCCATCTTTGCAGGCAGCGACGACGCCCCAGCCCTGGGTCAGCAGTTCACCAACGACTTCGCGTCCAAGCTCGGACCCGGCACCGGTTACCAGGGCTATGTTTTTCATGGGGGGTTTGCGGGGTCTTTTTTCGGGGGTTGTTTGCCCCGCAGACTACCGCAGGCCAGGATCGTCACCGCAAGAATGGGTGGAACGGCAACCCACCCGGCTGAACGGCCCAAGGACCCGGACGAATGGCCGCCCATGCTCCAATTCGTATGAGTGTGGTAGCGGAGTGGCGATTCGAAGCTCTTCCTCGAAGAGGATGCGGCCACAAGCCCCACGTTGACGGGCTTTCAGCGAGTCTACGTTTGGGGGTGCGAGAGCTGAACTTTTACTCCGAAGGAGTTGTAGCGGTCGGATCATGCACCGCCCGCCGCCCTCGCTCACGTCGCCATACCCTTCATCCACCCCCAAAGGGTGATCACGATATTCCTCGCATCCTCCCAGACATCCTGCCATCCCAAGGTGGGTGAGGCACTGATGAACAGCGCCCCGAGCAGAGCAATGTTGGCCAGGAATATCAGCATCATGGAGAAGAACTCCCCGTTGAGCAACAGATCACTCTGCTCGGTTCGCAGCACCTGAAGGGTGAAGGTGATGTGAAAACACCAGGTCAAGCCGACCAGCCAGTAGAAGATCCAGATCCACTTGAACTCCATGGACCAGACAATGAGCGGGATCGTCACTGGCCGGTGCATGTCCACAAAGAGGCAGAAGAAACCGTACAGCGCAAAAACCACCACCGTATAAAAAGGCACCATGTACGGTGAAAGCGTGACCAGCGTGTTCGACGCATCTGTTTCCACGTACCCGCCGGACTCCTCAACGTGCATCCCATGCACCTCTCCTCCGCTCAGGCGGGCCGTGATGACATGAGTCATCTCGTGGGCAAAGACGTAAGCCACCGCTGGCTGCAGGTTCACCCAGCCAAGACTCAGCCAGAAGACACTGCCGAAGGCAAAGAACCAGAAGCCTTCAGACTTCCAGAAAGCCTTGTCCACCGCGGCGTTGAAGAGCAACTCCATGAAAATCACAGAGGCAAGCAGGCACACGGGCAGCAGTAGCACACCCATGACGGCCTTGCGTTTCCGCCACGCCGGCAACTCCTCTCCGTCGTCCTGCTCCACACTGATGATCGCCGATTTACCCCGGGGCATCCCCGCTGCGTCTTGCAGCTCCTTGATGCGCAGCTTGGCCTCACTCTGCTCTTTGAGCAGTTTGCGGCGTTTGCGCTGGCTCTTGCTGACGGCGCTCATGGGAGACGGCATACCGGGCACACTCTCTTTGTTGCGATTAAAAATCTATTATTGCCCACTGCTCCTATAACGTCCACCCCGGGGTCCTGCGATCCATTTCCACGCAGATTCAATGTGCTGGCGCGGATCTTTGTACTCCGCCTCCCAGCCCAGAACCTCCTTGGCCTTCGCCGGATTCGCCACAAGCTCCGGCGGATCCCCTGCCCGACGCGGGCCATAGGACACCGGGATGGGACGCCCAGTGACCGCTTCTGCCGTGGCCAGTATCTCCCGGACGCTGAACCCGCGCCCCGTGCCCAAGTTCACGGCCGTGGTTTCCCCGCCGTTTCGCAGATGATTCAATGCCAGCGCGTGGGCACGTGCCAGATCGTTCACATGAATGTAGTCACGGATGCAGGTGCCATCCGACGTCGCATAGTCCGTCCCAAACACGGTGATGTGCTCGATCTCCCCTTTGGCAGCCATGAGAATGCGGGGGATGAGGTGTGTCTCCGGCGTGTGGTCCTCCCCGATTTCCCCTTCCAGGTCGCCGCCACTGGCGTTGAAGTAGCGGAGGAATACGCTCTGCAGGCCCCAGGCCACGCCACAGTCCAGCAGAATGCGCTCCAGCATCAACTTGCTTGCCCCGTAGGGATTCACCGGCACCTGCGGGTGATTCTCGTCCATCGGCATGTACTGCGGATTCCCGTAGGTCGCGCAGGTGGAGGAAAAGATGAACCGGCGGGTGCCATGCTTCTTCATCGCCTCCAACAGTGCCAGGGGAGCCGTCACGTTGTTCTGGTAGTACTTCAGAGGCTGTTCCACGGACTCTCCAACGAAGGCGTAGGCGGCAAAGTGCAAGACCGCTTCGGGTTGATGCTCGGCGAACACCCGATCCATCAGCTCGGCATCTCCCAGATCCCCTTCCACCAGCGTCACCCGGTCCAGATCGAGGGCCTCGCGATGACCGAAGACCATGTTGTCCACCACCACGACCTTTTCACCCTGTTTCAACAGATGCTTCACGGTATGGGAGCCGATGTAGCCCGCGCCACCGGTAATGAGAAGAGTGCCCGTTTTTTGCATTGAGCCAACTCAGCACGCCCCCCACGCAAATGCAACGGACACCTGCAACGGGATTGCAGTTGGAAGTACCCTTGTTGCCAAATTATCCAAGGAATCCAAAAATCTCAAAATGAGGCACAAATGTCTCATTTTGTGGCGCTTTTAGCCAAATACGCGCTCCGGGAGCCGGGGAATTTGTCCGGCACACACCACGAAAGAGCAACTCTCCTTGACCCCCCGCCCTTTCCCTCTACCCTCGCCGCCCATGGATACTGTTAGACTCGGCATCGTTGGACTCGGAAACATGGGCAAGGCTCACCTTGCGAATATACGTGCAGGCAAGGTGGAGGGCCTGCGTGTCACCTGCCTCTGTGAAAGCGTCGGCTCCCTGCCGAAGCTGCTGGAGGGTGAAAGCGCCTACACCGACGTCAACGCCATGATCCACAGTGGCAAGATTGACGCCATCCTCATCTGCACCCCGCACTATTCCCACACCTCCATCGGCATCGAGGCGCTGAAAACGGGCCTCCACGTCCTGGTGGAAAAGCCCATCTCCGTGCACAAGGCGGACTGCGAACGCCTGATCGCCGCCCACACGGACAAGAAGAAGATCTTCGCCGCCATGTTCAACATGCGCACCAACGCGGTGTTCAAGAAGGTGAAGGACCTGATCGACAGCGGTGAACTGGGTGAAGTGCGCCGCGTCCACTGGGAAGTCACCAACTGGTTCCGCACAAACTACTACTACGCCACCGGTGGCTGGCGCGGCACCTGGAAGGGGGAAGGCGGCGGCGTCCTCATGAACCAGTGCCCCCACAACCTGGACCTCTTCCAGTGGCTCTTCGGCATGCCCCAGCGCGTCCGTGGCTTCTGCCAGTTCGGCCGGTTCCATGAAATCGAGGTGGAGGACGACGTCACCGCGGTGCTTCAGTACGACAACGGCACCACCGCCACCTTCGTCACCTCCACTGGGGAAGCCCCGGGACGCAACGTGCTCGAGATCTCCGCCGAGAAGGGCCGCCTGACCGTCAAAGACGGCACGCACATCCACTTCCAGCGCAACCGCCAACCCATGAGCGAATTCTGCATGACCGCAGAAGCCGCGTTCGCCATGCCCGAAAGCTGGCACATGGACATCCCCGTGGACAATGCTGGTGGCCAGCACGTGGAGATCCTTCAGAACTTCGCCGCTGCCATCTTGAAAGGTGAGAAACTTCTCTCCCCTGCAGAGGAAGGCATCCGCAGCGTCGAGCTGGCCAATGCGATTCTCCTTTCCACGTGGAAGGACGCTACCATCGAGCTGCCCATGGCCGCCAGCGACTACGAGGCCATCCTCAAGGACAAGTCCGAAAACAGCACCTTCCAAAAGACGAAGGTGGTCGCCAAGGCGTCCTCGGACGACTTCGCCAAGAGCTTCCGCTAGGCGGTTCGTTTCGCGCGTATCAGTGATGTGGGGGCGGTGACCGCAGAGCACGGTCACCGCCCCTTTTGCTTCCCTTAATTCCCCCAACCCATCACTCCATGCTCGAAGGTCTCGACCTCAAGACGATCGCAGTCTGCCATGTCGGCATGGTGAGTTTTGTCGCTCTGGTGTTGCTGTTCTGCCGGATTCATCTCAAAACCTATGCCGGTTTTGACTACTGGCTGGCAGGCAATGTGGTGGCCATCTGCGGCTATATTGCGCTCCTGGCCCGCCTGTCTGGCCACGAAGCTCTCAGCATCCTCCTGGGGAATGCGCTCTTCGTGCTCACGGCAGTCCTTCGCCTGGAAGCCACCTTGCGATTCCTGCGCGGTGTCCCGGCAAGCCGCGCCTATTATCTCCTCATTCCCGCCGTCACCGGAGCCCTGGCGTGGTTCTATTTTGCAGAGCCCAGCATCAGCTTGCGGAATCTCGTCATCAGCCTGGCCGTCGCGGGTGTCTGTCTCAAGATGGCCTGGGAATTCCTCCGGCATGCTGGCACACGACGCCCAGCCTTGTACCGCGCTATTTCCTTTATGATGGCGGTGTTTGCCGTTGTCATGCTCATCCGGGCCGTCTTGTAGTGCATGCATCCTGAGGCCGGCCTTTTCGAAGCGCCTGGCTTCCATGCCCCCTACGTGCTCGGGGCCATCCTTGGAGAAATGGGCATGGGAATCGCCTTTCTCCTCGTCAACAGCCAGCGCCTCGAGGAAGAACTTGCTGATTCCGAGGCCGAACTCACCGCACGACTCGCCGAGATCAAAGTCTTGCGTGGGATGCTGCCCATCTGTGCTTCCTGCAAGAGCATCCACGACGGACATGGCCATTGGGAGAAGATTGAATCCTACGTCCAGCGGCACACTGAAGCGGAGTTCTCTCACAGCATCTGCCCCGATTGCGTCCGCAGACTCTACCCCGAGTATGCCCATGCCATGAATCACCCGGATGCCTGAGCATCAGCGCGTCTTAGTACTGGAAGACAAACTCGCTCGTGTTGAGCAGTGACCACACCGTGTCACTCCACCCGGTTCCCAGGTTCTCCAGGCAGTAGTCCAGAGTCTTCATCTTCTCCACGTGTGTGGGCGGGCGGCCCAGCACAGCCAGGAAGGCCTCCTCCACAGCAAGATCTCCAGGCTGCGTGTTCTTGAGCCGCTGCACCAGCGGGCCGTCCTTGGCACTCGCCTGCTTTACCGTATCTCCCGTCATCAGCGTCTGCACCAGACGATGAGTGATCGTCCGCAGCGAATCGTCCCCCCAGGCCCGATCGGCCCGCCCGAGAGCGCGGGAGGGATGCTCGCTGTCTGGCACTTGAGGCAGCTCGTGGCTCAGCAGGGCTTTGCCGACCGCCGCTCCATCCGTCTGCACCAGCACCAGGTTGTTCCAAATCGTCTCCGCAGGCAGTCGGCGGAAGGCAGGGGAAAAGGCGTAGCCAGGCTCCCCCAGTGCGACCACCTGCGCCTGACGTTGATAGGCCTGAGTGTGGCACAGCGCCCTCTCGAACTCCCGCAGGTCGTACTTCATCCGCACCAACTCCGCTGCCAACACTTGCGTAAAGCGCTTGTGGGGTTCGTTGGCAGAATCCCCGACAAACGTGCCAAAACGATTGCCGTATCCCATATAGCCGCCCGACTGAGTCCGCGGTCCCGCCCCTTCACAGGATCGGGACTGATAAACCTCCACCGCTGTTTTCCCCGTGGCGAAGTCTTCCTTGATCCAAACATCAGCGGCCTGCGCAGGGAGCCCAAAAAGCTCCTGCCACGTCCGCAACACCGCCACTTCTGCAAAACGGGTACTCCCGATCACCCAATCTGCCAGCTCCACAGCCACCTCGCCATTCCTGCCCGCCGCTGGCAAAAAGGGCCTGGGTACTCCCATCCCCTTTGGAGTCCAGACTGGCAGCCCTGGCTTCACTGCATCTCCCGGTTTGCCATCGCGGTAAAGGTAGTCATTGGGGAGGAAAATCGGCACCCGCGTCTTGGCGGGTTGGGTCATGAGTTGCTCACCCGGAATCACAGGGCTGTCCGGGGTCAGCACGGATCCGCCCACCGGCCACAAGCGCGCTGGACGCACTGCACCGGGCACCCCTTTGGTCAACTCCACCCCCGTAAGACACGCCGCCAGCTGATAATATTGCATCTGGGTGGTGTCAGTGAAGGGATGATCATGACAGGTGGCGCATTGAATGTTCTCATCCAGGAACACCCGCATGATCTCCTGCATGGTCACCTCCATATGGCCGCCATCCGTCATCAGGAATCCTGCCGCTGGCACCTTGCCGATCTCGCCTGACGAAGTCAGCAGCGCCCGAACCATTTTATCGTACGCCATGTCACTTGCGGCAGCCGCCCTCAGCCATTCCACATAGCTCCTCATGGGGTACCCCAAGACGGCATCCTTAACCCGCAACATGTCCGCCAGTCTAAGAAACCGCCGGGCTCCGGACATGGGATCCGTCAGCAACCGATCCACCAACACGTGACGTTTCTGTGGATGGGTGCTGACCAGAAACGCCCGCACCGTGGCGGCATCCGGCAATCGGGCGTGCAGATCCAGATAAGCTCGTCGGATGAAGACCTCGTCTGACACTTGTGGTGGCATTTGCAACGGCTTGCGCTGGCCTGGCGCGACCTTCTCGTTTTGTTGCCGCCAGATGTCCCCTTCCATTTGCAGGATCGCCTGATCAATCCGGCCCGCCACGGCATCCGGCGTCATCGGGAACGAGCCAGACTGTGCCGCGAGCATGATCCCCGGCACGCTGGCATGGAGATCTGTCGGGCCCGACATGGCCAGAAGCGCCATCAAGAGAGTAACCAAGGAAGAGCGCATAGGGTAATCCAATAGAGAAACACAACCGCATCACCTAAACGAATGCGAAGTCGGATGTCTTAGGACGGGCTTGCGAGCAGACCGTGTCAGACGACCAAATGACGCACCTCGTCTTATTCCCGGGATTTTTTCATCATCCTGCTTGCTGCCACCCCATCCGCCTCGCATGCTATGCCATGAGCAGCCTCTTGTCCCACCTGACGCGCCTCATCCTCCTGCCGGCGCTGGTCCTTGTCAGCCTTGCCACGATCGTAGCCCCTCCCCTCCACGCCGCAGAGCCCCCGGCCATGGTGTTGGAGATTGGCGGACTAAAGAACACTTACCGGGTGGTTTTTCGTCAGTTCGACGAGGCCAACGAATTTGCATCCGGGACCCTTGAAATCTACGGTCAGGATGATGAAGACACGCCGGAATCCAAGCTCCCCTTCGCGGCCGTTTTGAAGAAGGATCCCAAAGCCAAAAACACCGAGCTCCTCGAGATCCGTGGCACTGGCCTGTTCACCTTCTTTCCGCCTGCCAACCTCAAAGAACCTTACCCTCCCCTGACAGCGTGGAAGCTCATCGGCCGGAAGTCTGGCAAGGCCAGACTGAAAGCCACGCTGTGGCAGTTCGACGCCGACAAAAACACCTGGGCGGCGGTGGTGTCTGAGTTCGAGGAAGTTTCGCGCAAATAGAAGGGCTTTCTCAGCGTCCGAACGAGAATGCCTTGTCCACAAACACCTGGTGCCAGAGTTCGAGGATCACCAGTGAGACCACCTGCTTGCAGAAGACAAACTCCCGGGTGCGGTTCATGTTCTCCACCAGGGCCTTGACCTTGGCTGGTTCGAAGTAACCACGGCGTTTCACCGCCGTCTCGTTCAGCGTCTCCGCCACCAGATTGCGGAACTGCGGCTTGTCGAGGAAATATTCCACGGGCAGGTAGAACGGGATCTTGGCCCGCCGGGCGATATGGACGGGGAAGATCTTGTCTGCCAGCTTCCGCTCGATGTACTTGTCCGTGCCGTTGTTGATCTTCATCTCCGCAGGCATGGTGAAAGCCAGCTCGATCAAGCGATGGTCCAGGAAAGGCAGGCGGTACTCCAGACTGTGGGCCATGGTGTTCTTGTCCTGCCGGATCAACGCCCAATCCTGAAGCCATTCGTCATATTGGAGCTTCAGGAGACGATCCAGGAAGGGCCCGCCCTTGTCCTTCTCCTTCTCTTTCGCCATCCAGGCATCAGTGGCCAGCCGCTTGTAGCTGTCTGCATAGACGTCATGGCGCTCATCATGGCTCCACAGGGTCCGCAGGGCGTTGAAGTTGTGGTTCAGATCCCGGCGCGTGTATCCAGCCAGGAACTCCACCACCCGCTTCTTCCCCTGGCTGCCCAGATCCGCGGGAAACTTGAAGAATTTGTTCAGCAAGCTCGCAGGAGTCGCCGCAAAGATGGGAGCCGCCAGACTGGTGACCCCGGGGATTTTGCGGCGCATCTTCTCCACTTTGGTGATCACGCCCTGGAATGAATAGCCGGCAAAGGCCTCGTCGGCTCCCTCGCCGCCCAAGACCACCTTCAGGTCTTTGCTTGCCCCCTGGGCCAGCTTGTAGAAGGCAATCAGCAAGGCATCGCCCACCGGGCGGTCCATGTGCCACACGATCTTGGGCAGCAGGTCAAAGTCTTCCGGCTGGCAGATGATTTCGTGGTGCTTGGTGCCCAGAAACGCCGCCGTTTCACGAGCGGCAGGGGTCTCATCCACTGGTGAATTGAAGCCCACCGAGTAGGTGTTGATGTTGGACGAATGCTTCGTCATCGCCGCTACCGTGAGGGATGAATCCACCCCAGCGCTCAGGTAGGCACCCACCGGTACGTCACTGCGCATGCAGAGTCGCACCGCATCATTGAAGACCTCCTCCAGCGCTTCAAAGTACTCACCCTCGCTCTTGTAGGTGGCGGTGCGGGCGTCGAGAAGCGGCACCTCCCAGTACCGCTGGATTTCCAGCGAGTTGTTCGCCAGCTTGTAGTGCAGGTAGTGACTGGTGGGCAGGATATAGATGCCCTTGAACATCGTCTGGGGCTCCGGCACGTTCCGGAGTGTCAGGTAGGGATCGATCGCGTCCAGATTCGGCTCCGCGCTGACGTGCTCGCTCTCCAGGAGTGACTTGGCCTCACTGCCAAAAAGGAATCGTCCCTTGGCATGATGGTAATAAAGCGGCTTCTGCCCGCAGCGATCCCTGGCGATGAAAAACTCCCGCTTCCGCGCATCATACAGGCAGAAGGCGAACATGCCGTTCATCCGGTGCAGGAGCCCCTCGATCCCCCATTCTTCATACCCATGCACGATGCACTCCGTGTCGCTGTGGGTGCGGAAGGCGTGCCCTTTGGCAATGAGCTCCTGGCGCAGCTCGACGTAGTTGTAGGTCTCTCCGTTGTAGCAGACTGCCACGGTGGAGTCCTCGTTGTACACCGGCTGCCAGCCCCCCTCCAGATCGATGATGGAGAGGCGCTGCATCCCCATGCTGAAAGGCATCCCGTCCGGAGCCTCATACCGCCCCTGGCCGTCCGGGCCCCGGTGGTGAATGATCCTTCCCATCCGGTCGAGCAAATTTTCTTCTTTGAAACCGGCGAAACCGTAGATGCCACACATGTTGTTGCGAAGGAAGGGAGGGTGAAAGGGAAGCGCGGAGTATGCCAGCCCTCTCGCACCGGGCAAATGGAAACAAGGGGCCAGCGGGGCTGTCCGGCCCGTATCAAAGTAAAACAAGTTTTCCTCGCTTCACGGGCATCTTGTAGTTGAATCCCTCAACACGATTTTTTACACTCAATCTTCCACCCTTTTGACCATGAGTGATCTGCCAAACGACACCTTCGGCGCTGCACCTGGCAGCGATCCCTTTGCCGCCGCCAAGGCGAGCGCCTTGAAAGCTGCCGAGGAGCTGCGTGCAGCCGCTGCGGCCAAGGCAGAGGAGTTTCGCTCCGTGGCCGAGAATCAGGCCCAACATTTCAAGGAAGCCGCAGGCGAAAAAGCCGCCGAGTTCAAGGACTACGCTGGCAAAGCGTGGGATGGAGCTCGCACTCAGGCCAAGGATTTCACCGCCGAAGCAGAAAAGTTTGCCCGTGAGAAGCCTCTCCAGGCCCTGCTAACCGCCTTTGGGGTGGGATTTGTGCTCGGAGCCATCTTCAAGCGCTGACCTTCAGGCGCAATCTTTTCAGTTCCGGCAGGATGGTCTGCCGGACGGTTCTTTACGTCCCTTTCCACTCCTGCATGGACACGGCCCCGCCGGTATCCAAACCTTCCGCCTCCCCCCATTCTCAGGAGGGACTCTCCTCATCTCTGGCGGCCTATCTGGAAGCCCGCAGCGTCCTGCTGACGATTGAAGCCCAGGAGGCAGTCCAGCAGGTGTTGCGCACTGTGGTGTTTGCCATCATTGGCGGCATCACCGCGCTCACTGGTTGGGGGCTCGTGGTGGCAGCCCTGATCGGCTTCCTCGTGGAGCAATCCGGCTGGCACTGGCTCAAAGCGGCCATGGTCGTCGGCGGCGGCAACCTCTTTGTGGCCTTCATCTTCCTCCTGGCCATGTCCAAGCGCCTCTCCTCCATGCGCTGGTTTGCAGACACCCTCAACGAATTCAAGAAAGACCGCGCATGGCTGGCCCGACAGACAGGAAAGCGCTAAAAGCGCAAGTGATTCACTCTCTGGATCTTGCCCGCGCCTCCCTCGGGGGCGAGATCGCTCAAGTGCGGGAACAGTGGCACCCCAGACACCTGATTCAGCAGAGCGTCGAGAAGCATCGGCTGGCCGTAATAATCAGTGCCGCCGTTGCAGGATTTATTGCCACTCGAATGATTTTTGGCTCCCGGCAGAATAGTCGTGACACTTCTGCAAAACCCGCTAGAAAACGCACGCTCGCCAGCTTTCTATTGTCAAATATTTGGAATTTGGCGCGCGAACCGTTGTTCGGCCTCGCCGCCCAACATTTGATGCCGGTAGCTCTCCAATATTTGTCCCGATTCCAGTCACCCCCGAAGCAAGAAAATTTCGAATGAGTCAAGACCAAGAAGAAGCCGTTGCCGTCGCCGTCGCCGTGGAAGAAGAAGCTCCCAAGGTGGCCACGCTTTCGTCCGTGGACGAGTACCTGCAGCTTGCCCAGCAGTACGACTGTTCCGATCTTCACCTCGCCACGGGCTCCCCGCCGATGTGGCGCCGATATGGCACCCTTCAGCCCATCTGGAACAACGCCTCCCTCATCACAGCCGAGGAGGCCCAACGCCTGGCTTACTCCTTCCTCACCGACGGTCACATCAAGACCCTGGAGAAGCGCGGAGACGTGGATTTCGCCTACTCTCCAAACTACGGCCGGTTCCGCTGCTCTGTAGTGCAGCAGCGCCTGGGCATTGACATGGTTTTCCGCGTCATCAGCACGAGCATCCGTTCCATTGAGGATCTCGCCCTCCCGGAAACCTGTCGCACGTTGACCCGCTATCACAACGGCCTGGTGTTGGTGACCGGGGCCACCGGCTCCGGCAAGTCCACCACCCTTGCCGCCCTCGTGGATGAGGTGAACAAGGAACGTGAGGACCACATCATCACCCTGGAAGACCCGATCGAATTCGTGTTTGCAGCCAAGGGCTGCCACGTCAACCAACGTGAAGTAGGGTCCCATACGCAAAGTTTCGCCGCCGCCCTTCGTGGTGCCCTCCGTGAAGACCCGGATGTCATCATGGTGGGTGAAATGCGTGACCTTGAGACCATTTCACTGGCCATCACGGCTGCAGAAACGGGTCACTTGGTGCTCGGAACCCTGCACACCGGCAACGCACCTCGTACCCTGGACCGTGTGCTGGACGTGTTCCCCTCCGACCAGCGCGACCAGATCCGCATCATGGTGAGCGAGTCCCTGCGTGGCATCATTTCGCAGCAGCTGATCCCCCGGCAGGACGGCCAGGGCCGCATCATGGCCCTGGAAATCCTGGTGAACACCCCTGCCGTGGCGAACTGCATTCGTGAAGGCAAGACCTTCATGCTGCCCGGCATCATGCAGACCGGTAAATCCGTCGGCATGGTCACCATGGATGACTCACTGAAGACGCTGTACTCCCAGGGCTACATCTCCCGTGACGAGTGCTTCGGCCGCGCCGATGACAAGATGAGCATGAAGAAGTTCCTCGAAAGCTGAGTGAACGTGACCGGGGCGCACCACCGCCTGCTCCCACCACCCTCCTAACGATTCCTTTTTTCTTTTTCCACCATGCCCATCATTGACGACTACTTCCGCCGCCTCATCGAGCTGGGCGGTTCGGATCTTCACCTCACCCAGGGCCAGCCGGCCAAGGTTCGCGTGCACGGCAGCATCAAGCCGATCGCCGACGAGATTCTCACGGAAGCATACATGGAAACCATGATGCGTGAGATCTGCGAGCCTCGCGCCTGGGAACGCTACCGGGAACGGGGCGACCTTGACTTCGCCTATGAAATGGACGCGGACTCCCGCTTCCGTTGCAACTACCTCCGCCAGATCAGCGGCTACGGTGCCGTCTTCCGTATCATTCCTACCAAGATCGCCTCGCTGGAGCAGCTTGGCATTCCTCCGGTGGTGAAGGAGTTTGGCCACATGCGCAGCGGTCTGGTGCTGGTCACCGGCCCCACGGGTTCCGGCAAGTCCACCACGCTGGCCGCGCTGATCGACTACATCAATTCCAACTTCAACCGGCACATCATCACGGTTGAGGAGCCGATCGAATTCGTGCACCGGAACAAGAAGAGCATCATCACCCAGCGTGAAGTGCCCATCCAGACTCCGACCTTCTCCGACGGTCTCCGTGCCGCCCTCCGTGAAGACGCCGACATCGTGCTGGTGGGGGAAATGCGAGACTATGAAACCATCTCCCTCGCTCTGACGGCCGCAGAAACGGGTCTGCTCGTCTTCGGCACCCTGCACACCAACAACGCTCGCAAGACCTGCGACCGTATTGTGGACGTGTTCCCCGCTGACCAGCAGAGCCAGGTGCGCACCATGCTTGCCGCCTCCCTCCGCGGAGTGGTGGCCCAGCTGCTGGTGAAAAAGGCCGACGGCAAAGGTCGTGCCGCCGTGAATGAGATCATGGTCTCCACGCCAGCCGTGGGTGCCATCATCCGTGAAGGCGCCACCCAAAAGCTCTATGACGTCATCATCGGCGGCAAGGCTCAGGGCATGCAGTTCATGGACGAAGCCATCTGGGAAAAGCTCCGCGACGGCTACATCAGCCCCATGGAGGCTTATATGAAGGCCATCGACAAGAACCGCTTCAAAGCCTTCCTGCCGCCAGACGAAGCTGCCGTGGCGGTGGCCTCAGGCGCTGAGGCAAACAAGTAAGCCGGGCCCGATACGCCCGGGCTCCCCTTCCTGACTTCACAGACACCCCTGACCGGCAAGGTCAGGGGTGTTTTTTTGTCTGCAGAAGGATGCCTGAATGACAAAACAAAGCCATCGGAGTTGCTCCACACACTTGACCTGGGACCTTTTCGCTGTCAGGGACACTTGGGGACAGGCGGAAACCTGCATCAGCCCTGCTTTTCGCATTCGTCATGGGCACCCTTCGTCTCTTTCTGGCTTGTGTGGTCATCGTTGCACACACCAGTGCAAGTGGCCTGCTCCCCTGTATCGGTGGCAAACATGCGGTCCGGATTTTCTTTATCATCTCGGGCTTCTACATGGCCATGATCCTCTCGGAAAAATACCACGAGGGAGATCGGAGGAAGTGGCTGTTCTATTCAAACCGCGCCCTGAGGATTTTCCCGCCGTTCTGGATTGTGCTGGCTTTGGAAATCATCGTGACGCTGGCGTTCTCATCGTTGGGAAGGTCCCCCGAAGACTCTCCGTGGCTGCCGGCGTTTCAATTTCTCGTGGAGCATGGGAAATGGGGCGTCGTTAGTGCCTATGTTGTGAGCCAGATCTCCTCCATTGGAGTGGATCTTATGTTCTTGTTTACCATCACCAAGGACGCGACGCTGGAGTTCTATCATGGCTCCGCTGGTCCAGGAGAATTCCGCGGATGGAAGCCATTCCCCATGGGGCAAATGTGGACCATCTCCTGCGAACTGCTGTTCTATGCGCTGGCGCCGTTCCTCAACCGTCTCCGACCACACTGGCTTGTCGGTCTCTGGCTGTTGATAACGGGGTTTGCCATATCCAGCTACCACTGGCTCCCTGCGAACGTTTCGACCGTTGCGACAGACTTCATGGGCCTCATGCAGATGGGCTACTTCCTGGGTGGGATGGTTGCCTATCACGTCCTCCGTCCCCGTATGAATATCTTGCCGCGATGGGCCCACTTCACCCTCGTCCTGCTTCTTGTATTGCTGATAGTGGGCTTTAGCCCTGCCACTTCCATCAGCTACACTGGCTCGGAAATGATGCTCTACCTCCTGACCATCGTGACGCTGCCTGCATTGTTCTCGCAGACCAGTAAATTGGGTTGGGATCGATGGCTGGGGAGTCTGTCCTATCCAGTCTACCTCGTCCATGTCAGCGTCATCAGGATTGGAGATCAACTGGGATTCAAGAAGACGCTCAGCGCCACAACACAAGGGCATCTGCTGTTCACTGGAATCTGTATCGTGGTGTCCATCCTCCTCGCAGCCGCACTGGCCTCCTTGGTCGAAAACAGGCTGGATCGGTGGCGGCAACGGAGAGTTCCTCACTCAGCTTGACTTGCCCATCCTCGAAATCGGGCGGCACCGCCCTCTTGGCCTACAGCCTTGCGCAAGCAGTTTTCCCTTCCCACCATGTTTTCACGCCCCATCGTTTGACATCCAGTTCGTCAAAAAAATCTAGGACGATTCTGTAGATTTGACCTGATCGGAAGGTCATTTCTACATATCCCATGGCACCGAACCGGATGTAACCCACCTTTACGAGGTCCGATACCGGCTCATCACTCGAACGACCTTCATGGCGAATTTTTATCCTCGCCGCCTGAGGATCAAGTTCAGCCCAACTGGCGAACTTGCGCATAAACCTGATGTGGCAGAAAGCTATGCCCAAAAAAGCCGCCATGAAAAAGCATCCAGTGATGAGAACAATCAGCCATGGCTCCCCTCTTCCAATCCTTTCTGCAATGCCCCCAATCACTGTAGCACTCCCCCCGACGGCCACGAAGAAAGCAAAAAGCTTTTGGCCAACATACAGAAGCCAGTAGCGAAAACTGCTCGACAGAGGAACCACCCGGTGATCTGCCTGTAAAACACCTGATCGCAAGCTACAAGCCAGGCTCATCAACCTCGGAAAACCATTTGAGCTTGTCTGGATTCCGATGAGCAAAGATTGCCGAGATCTTGCCTTCATGCACCTCTAGGGCAAGAGCTGTCGCCAGCCGGCCTTCCGAGAATAACAGGACGCCGGGCACGCCATTAAAGGTTGTTTCCCGGACCTCATATCCAACATCACCCGCCTCGCTGCCACGCATAACTCCCAAAAAGAAGCGGGCAATCTTGTCGCGGCCGTGCATGACCACGGCCACAGCTTGAGCTTTGCCGCCTCCATCGGAGTGAAATGCTGCGTCTTCACCCAGAAGATTCATCAGCGGTTCCATCTCACCTGCCCTGCATGCCGTGAGGAAACGCTTCAGCAGTTCCTCATGCTCCCCATGGGTGGCAGTGAAGCGTGGCTTGTCTGCCCGCACTCTTTCTCTGGCGCGAGACACCAGTTTCCGGCAGTTCACGGTGGGCTTGCCCAAGATCTCGCTGATCTCATCAAAGGTGTGACCAAACACTTCGTGAAGGAGGAACCCCGCCCGTTCCACCGGTGAAAGTTTCTCCAGTACGAGGAGCAGGGCGATGGAAACGCTCTCATCAACCTGGGCCGTCTGGTGAGGCTCGACACTGCCCACTAGGGGTTCAGGCAGCCAGGTGCCAAAGTACTGCTCCCGTTGCACCTGGGCTGACTTCAGCCTGTCCAGACACAGCCGGCTCACCACGGTGAGCAGCCAACTGCGCGGCACCGCCACCGTTCCCACGTCCACGCTCCTCCAACGCAGCCACGCCTCCTGCACCATGTCTTCCGCGTCAGTCACGGAGCCCAGCATGCGGTACGCCACCCCGGTAAGAAGGCTGCGATGTGATTCAAAGGCGTCCACATGAGGGTCCAGGCTTTTCATGATAGCGAGAGCGAAGTTGAGGATGGATTGCGTCAGGCAGCCAGTTCGGGGATCAATGAGCAACTGGAGGCGTGACCAAGACCGCGTTTGAGAGTGGGATAGATTTTGGCCGCCACAATGGCAAGCGCCAGTTCTGCGATGACCTCTTTGCCCAACCGCTGTTCCAGGCGAGTCAGGAGATCAGGATCCAGCGCCTCATTCGTCGCCACTGCCTGGGCATACTGGTGCACCTCAAGGTGTTCCGCGCTCAGCCCCCTGCCACCGCGCAAGGCTCCCTGAATGACCGCCTCAGGCACTCCGGCCTCACGAGCCATTTTCACGCCGAGCAGCGTGCACGGCCCACAGTCTTCAGAACGGGAAGCCGTGAGTTTGGCGATGGTCAGGAGATCCAGTGGGGCCACCTTGTGGTATTGACTCATGCCCATGGCCCCTTGAAACGCCAAAAAGGCTTCCGGGGAAACGTCCATAAGCTCGTCCAGGTAGCTGACGTCGTAGTCATACTGCCGCCCAAAGGCGCGGATGGAGTTGCGGGATGCGTTGATACGGTCGGTGGTGTTTTGCGTGTCGTTCATAACGTCCCTATGACGAGACCGGGAGGAAAAGTGTGACCGACTGCCCACACTTTTCTTTTGGAAAGCTTCTTTCGCCCGCGCTTCAAGCGCTTTCCCCAACATAAAGAATTCTGTACACTTCGAATTTCTCCATGAACAAGCCTGGTTTCCGCCGCTGGCTCCGCAGAAGCATCATTGCCATCGGCTGCATCTTGGGCTTCATCCTGACAGCCGGACTGTACTTCGTGCGCTGGACCCCATACGTCTTTCGTCCGGAGTTGTCGTACAAGTCCGAGCAGTTGCTTCCGTTTTACAAAGCAACCGAGTGGACGCTCTTCTCCCTGTCTCCCAAACTGGTGTTTGCTGACTCGCCCTCTGATCCCGTCGTGAGCGCCCCAAATGTTCCCGAGCTGTTTTACGACCATCCCATTCTCGGAAAAGTGGCAACTCCCATCACATCCGACATCAAGGCCATCGTCGCGGACCTGGACAAATCCGGCAAACATTGGTCCGGTGCCGTCTATGCCTGTTTCAGCCCCCGACACGGAATACGCGCGGTGGAGAATGGCAAGGTGCATGACCTGCTCATCTGCTACGAATGCGCCTCGGCTGAGATCTACGAGAACTCCGTCCAAGTCGGAACCATCTATCTCTCGTCTGACCACTACGATCGAAATCAAAACGAACGCTTCAATGCCATCCTCATTCGGGCAGGAATTCCGACCGCCCTGCCCCCACAGGAGAAGTCTTTGAATTCCGAATCGGATCAGTGACCATTCCCCTCTCGCCCTCAGTCATGCTTCGCACTCGTCACCTCTCACTTCCGCTCTGCGCATTTCTCGCGGCTGCGGCCATGATATCTTGCAGCACGCGACACCAACTGCACTCCCCTGTCCAACTGAAGACGCTGCCCATGAGCCGTGGATTCAACCATGGAAGCTTGGTCGCACCGACGCACCGACGCACCGACGCACCGACTACTGCGGCACCGGATCCACCGCCGCCTCCTCCTTGCTCCAGGGTCCTTCCATTTCCACGAACCAGTGCTTCTTGCCTGCCTCTTTGCCGATCTCGGTCTTGTAGCACCGCCGTTCGATGGCCTGGATGAAACGATCCGCCTCCTTGGGGTAGCGCCCTTTGAGCCACCCTCCCGCCGTGTTCAGCACATCGGCGGTAATTTCTGACTGGTCGGGCAGCAAGCCTGCCGCCTTCCAGGCCAGACCTGCGGCCACGTGGCGGTAGTGATAACGCTTTTCCGGATTGAGTTTGGTGCTCGCGAGGCGCTTCTTCTCATCCGGGCTCACCGGCACAACCAGACTCGCAGGCCCGGGCTTGAAGTCTTGCTCTTCTTCGTCATCAGAATAACCGATCTTCTGCTTCTGTCCAGTCAGGCGTTCCATGGCCGTGTTGGGTGAGATGAAGTCCCCATTCGTAGAGCTGGAATCAGGGCCGCCCTCTGTCCCCATCAGTTCCATGCCGTGATAGCGGGCCACCCAGGCCGCCGTGAACAAAGCGCGGGCGCTCTCCTGCTTGGCAGCCTTCTCATTGGTCGCCACCTTTAGTGCCGCCACGTAGCGGTCATGGTTGGGCCATTGATTCTCTGGAAGGTAGGGGCGGGCTTCGGCATAGCGATCTTCCCGCATCAGACGCCGCCCCAGCAGCGAGCGGATCCGGGTGGCTTCGTCATGCTGCTTTGCTTCCCCTTCGCTGTAGTTGTCCGGGTCTTTCGGCTTGGGTATCTCAGGGAAGTGTTCGGCGACGTAGCCGAGCAGTTCCTTGGTCGTCAGCACTCGCTCCGCCACATAGGCTGCGTCGTCCCACATGTTCACCGCCAGGAAGGAATCGAGCGCGGCCAGATAGTCGCCTCGCGTGAGCTGGATCATTCCCAGATCGCAAC
>NZ_BATQ01000128.1 GCF_000739635.1 Verrucomicrobium sp. BvORR034
GCTGGTGTTGGTCGTCCAGAGATCTGTACTGGTGGTAAACACCGTCTGTGAAGTGGCCAGATTCACCAGATCCACCCGGTACTGATACGAGTCCCCGTTGGTATCGCCGATAAAGTTGAATCCGCCTACCAACACTCCGCTGGCGGCGGTGGGAGTGAAGGTGATGGAGAAGACGCTGTTGATCTGCGATCCATCCATCTGCAGCGCGCCACCTCCGGCGTTTCCGCCCGACCCGCTCCACGTGTGCGACTGCCACGCGTTGGCAGCACTCCCGCCGGTGGCGGACCAGGTCAACCCAATGCCGGGCGTCCCCACGATCCCCACTACCCCCGGAGAGGTGGCGAACACCGCACTTCCCGGTGTCCCCAGGCTTACATTGTCGCCAAACGTCGCTGGCAGATTGGCGTTGCTGGCAGGTTGACCATTGGCATTCGGTGAATTCGCCAGAATCACCGTAGCGGCAGAGGAACGTGTGGTCAGGCCACCCAGCCCGGCAAGGATCAAGACAGCATGACAGACAGGTAGGAGTCGCATAAGAGATGGCTTCAGGAAGTCGCGACCTCACACCTGGGTCCGCGCAGTTTGCTCCGCGTTGGGAGCATGCCTTGGCCGCCGTGCCCGTCATTTCGCAAATTGGACAGACCTGGAGGCAAAATCGCCACCGACATCACGCGATTGTAACAATGCGTCATTGCCCGGGACGGGGATTCAGGCTTTTTACTCAAGTCGATGTCCCGCCTGCCGTCACCGGAGTTCCCCCCTTCCCTGGCTCTGCCACGAGTAGGCGTGAGATTCCCTTCCTGGATCACTTTTCAGCGCGGAGTGTTCGATGGCATCCTGAAGTTCATGCAGGCACACGAGCCGTGGGTCATCGAGGCCCCCATTGACTCCGGTGGGGAGTTGGCCCCGGTGGTCATCGGTCCACGATGGCGCGGAGACGGTCTCATTGTCTTTCGCTACACATCGCAGGAGGCGACAGCCTGGCGCAAGGCCGGCATCCCGGTGGTGAACCTCAGCACAGAACGTCTGGGTGGGGTGTTCCCAAGCGTCGTGCCCGACAACGAAGGCGGCGGAGCCGCAGCCGCGAAGCACCTGCTTACGTTGGGGCTGCGCAACTTGCCTACGTGGGCCGGGCAACACCGTTTGTGGACGATGGTCTCACCGGCCTGGGTGTCGCCAGACGATACTCGCAGGAGCGGGAGGCCGGTTTCAGGAAAGCACTTGAGGAGGCGGGGTTCACTCCCCTGGTCTTCCAGGTGTCCACCCGGCGGAATGACGGTCCCGTCTGGGAGGAGTTGCAAGAGACTTACACCGGCCTGCTTCAGGCCCTGCCGCGTCCTTGCGGCGTCTTCGCGGCGGATGACATGCTGGCCCACGGACTGCTCCAGGCTGCCCAGTCGAGCGGAGCGCGAGTGCCGCAGGATGTGGCCCTGGTAGGCTTCAATGACCAGTCGCACTTCTGCCAGGCAGCCACACCTCCTCTCAGCAGTGTCACCTACCCGGGTGAGGCCATCGGGCTGCGTGCAGCCGAGGCACTCTACGCCCTCATGCAAGGACTCCCCGCCCCAGGCGGCCACATTCAGCGGGTGCCAGTGAGCGGGGTCACCATCCGGGAGAGCACAAATGTGTTGTCCATCCGCGACCCCCTGGTGGCCTCGGCGGTAAGGTTGATCCGAAAACAGGCTGCGGCCACCGCCCCACGTGTGGGAGAGATTGCGGACCAGCTGGGCGTCTCCGCAAGCCTGCTGCGGCAGCGCTTTCTAGAAGCATTGGGCATCAGCCCCAAAGAGGAGGTGGACCGCGCCAGGCTCGACATCATCCGGCACTGGCTCACCACCACCAAGCTGGGTCCAGGAGATATCGCTGCTAAAACGGGCTTTCTGGATGCGGCAGAACTCCGCCGGTTCTTCCGACGTGGCACGGGACAGACGCTGCAGGACTTCCGTGCCGCCTTCAAGGCGTGAGCCAACATGGACCCTCCATACTGGCTGTAACACCTCGAACCCTCTTATCGGCCCAAAAATCCGGCCACCGTACAGAGGATGGCGATGATGGCGGCCACGAGCGACTCCCCTGCCACGAGACCCGACGCCACGGGGATGCAGAAGGTCTCCGCCTGCTTCGGGCGCAGCCACCCCCACAACATCGCCAACGCCGCCCCCAGCGCAAAGGAGAGACCGTTCTGAAAAGGTATGACCAGTCCCAATCCCAGTCCCATCGCTGATGGCAGATAAGGACGGACGCGGGGCAGGAGTTTTTCCAATACGGGCAGGGCCACCCCGATGACTGCCCCCACTACCATGGCGACGATGGCGGTCTGCGGGAGCATATGCACACCTTGAGTCAGCAGATCGCACACTGCCTTCCACATGTTGGCGGCGGGTGGATTGTACGCTTCCAGCGCCGCCTTGTCCGGCACCAGTGCGTACCACGCCGGCACGATCGCCAGGGTGCCAAAGAACACCCCACAGAACTGGGCGATGAACTGCTTCCTCGGATTGGCACCGAGGAGATAACCGCTTTTGAGATCCGTCAGCAAATCCGAGGCACTGGCTCCTGCAGCCGCCGTCATGCCGGCAGACATGAGATTGATCGTGGCATTGCCGGCGGATCCCGGCATCATGGCATACACCAGCTGCGTGACTTTGCCCATGGCGCCCATGGGTGTGGTGTCTGTCTCGCCCGTGGCCCGGCAGCAGACCAGTGCCACTAGCAGAGACATCACCACCGCCAGAATGCCCAGCGGAATGGAGATATGGAACGCCAGCCATTGCACGAGCACCAAGGCCAGGCCCACCGGGAGCACTCCGATGATCAACCAGGAAAAAGGCACTTCGATCCGAGCCAAGGGGTCAGTATCCCCTGCTCCACCGCGACGCGCCCGCCCTGCCCGGAAAGCGCGCATCAGAGTCGGCCATTGTAGGGCCACAGAGGTCAGGCTGGAAAAGACCATGATCGCCGTCCCGCCCCACAGGGCCCAGCGCACCGGATTGATCATGCCATGCGAGGCCGTTAGAGAGGGCACATAACCAGCCACGCCCACCTGGGCCAGGTCATGCTCCATCAGCCAAGGCACCAACCCAAAATAGAGCACTGCGGATGCTGCCAGCATGGAGAGCGAAACGCGCAGACCCACAATCATCCCTGCCCCGATGAGCAAGACACTGGGCTCAAAGGCGAAGCCCGCGAGGCTCACCCCTCGCCAGCTCTGAAGCCATGTTGGCAGAGCCAGCGACTCCGGAATGCCCACCGCGCGAAGCAGGCTTTCCAGCCAGGCCTGTGGACGACCAGTGTGGCGCAGTTGCTCGGTCAGCGCCCCTGCCGTTCTCAGAAATCCCACCACACCCCCCATCGCCAGAGAGATGAGCAGCGACCACGCCTTGTGCATCGCCGTCACTCCCTCGGCATAGAGACTGCGGAGCGTCTCCGCTGCCGCGATGCCACTGGGGAACGGCAGCTGCTCGTGATTGATCATCTGCCGCTTCATGGGTATGGCCAGCAGCACCCCCAGCAGGGCTGTGAGCAACACCATGGCCCCCAGCACATACCACGGCTGGTGCATCCCCGTCGTCAGCAGCAGGGCGCCAAAGGCGGTGCCCACCGTGCCTCCCGTGGAGTAGCCCGCAGCTGAAGCGGTGGACTGCATGCAGTTGTTCTCCAGCAGACTCATGCGGGAAAGCCTGCCCCCACTGAGCCCACGCAACCCATTCCACAGGATATAGGAAAGAACACAAGCCGTGATCGCCACCCCAAACGCCCAGCCCAGCTTGAGCGTGGTGTAGAGATTGGAAAGGGACATGAACATCCCCAGGACTCCCCCCACCAGCACGGCGCGAAAAGTCAATTGTGACTGGGAGTCACCCTGGTAAACATGTTCGTACCAGTATCGATCCAGTTCTTCTGGGGTCGCATTCGCAGGAGGTTCAGGAGAGGCGGCAGGAGCAGCGGGAGCGTGCATGAAGACAGCTTTTGGTAGTTTCCTAGTCAGCTCCCCAAATCCGCCGTTTTCACCCCTAGGATGATCTCATGTCGGCGCTGCGACTCATCCCGCTTGAAGATCGGCCCCACTTCCACCACACAGTCGTCCCCTGCCGCGCGCACCCAGGCGCAGTCGGGAGAATCGGGCCCGCCCTTGTCAGGGTAATAGGCATGAACTTTCTTCAAGGCCACTGTCGTTCCATTGATTCGGGGACGGCCAAAGGTCACCTTCACTTTGGGAATGCCGGACTGGGGAATCTTCGCCGTGCTATACACCTCTACAAAGGCGGAGTGTTTGCCCCAGTAGGTGAAATCCGTCCCCTCAAAACGCAGGCTGCCCACCTCATGCACCAGACCTTCCGCATCCTTTACGTGGCAGTGAAACCAGGTGCACTCTTTTCCATCCACCATTTCTCGCTCGCCTGCCACCACTTGATAGGTGTAGGTTCCCGCCTTCCAGGAAAATGGTCGTCTCACACTGCAGAATTCGCCTTCATACCCGGCACTCTCGCACAGTCCGTCGGCCTCCACCCGCACATGTCCCAGCCCGATGGGAGCCTTCTTGTCATGGGACCAGCGCGAGAAGATCGCCCCCTTTCCACGATGCACCCGGTCACGGCTCTCCTTTGTCGCCCAGCCGTTGATGTTTGTCTGAAGTCCACCGTAGAAGGAAAGTCCGTTGATTTCCGCAATTCCCACCGGGGAAACGTACAGATTGTAATCCGAGGAAACATCGCGGTCGATCGTCACGTCCATCTCCAGGGCGGTAAAGTGTTCCACGGGAGCCTCGAAGTCCCACCAGATATTCGCCACATGCCAGGGCAGCCTGGGCAGGGAGACACCAGCCGCACGGGCCATCTCTTCGGGAGAAGGCTGCTGACAGGGATCACTTTCGGCAGCAAAAGCGATGCCCACGAACATCGCGAGCCCGGCAAGGGGAATGAGGATGGATTTCATCGATTCTTTAGACAACTGTGGTTCCGTGAACGGGCATCGCCAGGGCATGTGGGCCGCGGTTCAACCGGATCTCGGCCAGCCGCATGGCAGCCTGGTGCGGCAGCAGACCTTCGGCATCTGCGATCTCAAACACGCGGTTCACATTGTGACGGATGTTCTCTGTCAGTTGCAGTGCGCGGTTGCGATCATAGCCGCCCTCTCGCTCTACCGAGATATTGATGATGCCGCCTGCATTGGCGACGAAGTCCGGGACATATACGATGTCGCGCTTTTGCAACGCCAGCCCATCACGGTCCTCATCCAGCAACTGGTTGTTGGCCGCGCCCGCCACCACTTTGCAACGCAGCAGCGGAATGGTTTCAGGATTCAACGTCGCCCCCAGTGCGCAGGGAGCATACACATCCACCGGTCGGCTGTACACTTCAGCTGCCGTCGCAAGGCGCGCCCCTGCCACCACCGCATCACGCAGGGAGTCGTCCCTCACATCATGGGCAAACACGACAGCGCCCTCCTTGCGGAGCAGTCTGACCAGGGCCAGTCCCACGTGACCGGTGCCCTGCACCATCACTTTGCGACCTGACAACTCCTCACTGCCCGTGGCCCGTTTCAGACCTGCCTTGATGCTGAGGAAGGTGCCATAGGCCGTGAAGGGCGAGGGATCCCCGCTCTGCCCCGCCAGCCCTGCCACATGGGATGTGGTCTCACCGATGATGCTGATGTCCCGGGTCCCAATGCCCACATCCTCCGCAGTGATGTAACAACCACCCAACAGTTCCACAAACTGGCCGAAGCGGCGCAGAAGGGCATCCGACTTTTCCCGGCGACTGTCGCCAATGATCACTGCCTTGCCGCCTCCCAGGTTCAGCCCGGCTGCGGCTGCCTTGTAGGTCATGCCCCGTGCCAGGCGGAGCACATCAACCTGCGCCTCCTCTTCCGTGGCATAGTTCCACATCCGCACCCCACCAAGGGCCGGACCAAGACGCGTGTCATGCACCGCAATGATGGCGCGCAATCCCGTGGCGGGATCCATGCACACTTGCACCGTTTCATGCCCCGTCTGCACGGGGAACAGGGAATTTTCCATAGTCGGGATAGAACAATGCGTATCAATCAGGCAGTCACTTGCACCATGACCGGAGACTTGGAAGGTGGGACGACCTTTTCCAAATTGGCCCCGCTCGCACCTGCGGACATCTGCCCGTAGCGATGCAGGGTCTGGCTCAGGCTTTGCTCCCTCACCCACCGGACAAGCTCGGTGCGACCCTCGGCCACAAAGGGAGCATCGATCCAGTTCAACCCCGCTGCATGAGCCGCAGCTAAAGCGGCATCCGAGGGCGGCTCCACGGTTCGAAGAAACTCGCTCTTTCCGGCCAGGACAGGCAGCCGTGCGATGAACTGCGCCTCGCTCTCTTGGGAGGCCAGGCTCACGTGCAACGGGACGCCGCTGGTCATTGCTGCCAGCCGGGCCAGTTCCAGCACCGTGGCATCCTCGCGCTCCAGTCTGAGCACCACACCCCGACACGGCCGATAGCGGAAGATGTTGGACTCACACCGGAGACCGGAGGGATCATGCTCCTGGGCAAAGTGAATGCCCCAAGCCTGACCGTAGTTTGCGGCGACGGCGTTCAATGCCACCGGGCGTGCATCGGCGAATTTCAGGAAGAGTCCAACGTAGTTGGGCCCGCCTGCTTTGGCCCCGGGGCCGATGGAAGACCGCTTCCATCCCCCGAAAGGCTGCCGCTGAACAATGGCCCCGGTGATGGATCGATTCACATAGGCATTGCCCACTTCAGTTCGTTTCCGCCACACTGCGATCTCATGGTCATCCAGGCTGTGAATGCCACCCGTGAGGCCGAAATCATTGTCGTTCTGGATGCGGATGGCGTCATTGAAATCCTCTGCACGCATCAGTCCAAGCACCGGGCCAAAGCACTCTGTCTTGTGAAACCAGGAGCCCGGTTTCACCCCCAGCTTGATACCTGGAGACCAGAGACACGGGTTGAGCAGGTCCTGACGCGGTTCGAGGAGCCACTCCTCCCCCTCCTCCAGGGTTGTCAGCGCCCGTTTCAACGCCGGCGATGCCTCCCGGATCAAAGGAGTCACCACGCTGGCGGCGCTCGTAGCATCCCCCACCCTCAGACTTGCGGCCGCATCCCGCAACTGTCTGCGGAAAGCAGGGTCGTCATACACCTCCGCCTCCAGGATGGCCAGGCTGGCAGCGCTGCACTTCTGCCCGGCATGTCCAAATGCAGATTTCACCAGATCTTTGATGGCCAGATCCCGGTCCGCCTGCGCCGTGATGATCAGGGAGTTCTTGCCACTGGTCTCCGCATAGAGGCGCAGAGACGGCCTCCAGCTCTGGAAGAGCTGGGCGGTCTCGTATCCGCCAGTGAGGATCACGGCCGCAGTACGAGCATCGGTAATGAGTGCCTGCCCCACCGCCCCGTCTTCACAAGGGAAGAACTGAAGCACCTCCCTCGGCACGCCCCCGCGCCAGAGCTGCTGCACCAACAGCCAGGCCGTCGCCTGCGTCTCCGGTGCCGGCTTGAAGATCACGCTGTTCCCCGCCATAAGCGCCGCGAGCACGCCTCCGCAGGGGATGGCATAGGGGAAGTTCCAAGGTGGCGTCACCACCACTGTCCCCAGGGCAGAGGCCTGCACCCGTGGGCTGGGACGATAACCCGCATAGTACCGGGCAAAATCAATCGCCTCTGACACCTCGGCATCCGCTTCCGCCGCCGCCTTCCTTCCTTCATGCACGAGTATGGCGATGGCCTGAAATCTCCCGGCCGACATCTCCTCTGCACAACTCCGGAGCACTTCACCTCTTTCCTCGAACCCCAGGCTCTCCCAGGACGCCTGGGCCGCAACGGCTGTCTGCAGCACTGCTTCACACCCGTCCACTCCCACCTTGGGCACGACGGGGAGTTTGAAGCTCGTGAGCGACCGGGCCAGCTGTTCCCTCTCGCTGGCTTGGGTCCAGTCTGTGTCCGGAGCGTTCTCAAAGCCCCCGCGCTCCACTGACTTGGACTGCGCCCGATAGGATCCGGCGAAGACGCGATGACGCATCTCCCATCCAGTCAGGAAGCGCTGCTCCTGCCGGTGCCAGGCATCACTTCCCGGCTCCAGAGCAAACAAGTCCCGCAGGAAATTTTCCGGCGAAGTGTTCTCATCCAGCCGGCGCACCAGATAGGCCATGGCGCTGTGGAAGTCGGCCCGTTTCACGATCGGGGCGTACACCAGCAGCCCGCCTGCCTCCTCCTGCACGACCCGTGCTTGAGGATTGGCCATGCCTTCCAGCATCTCCAGCTCCACCAATGGCGAGAGCCCCGGTTGCTGGCGCATCTCCAGCGCCAGCGCGATGTCGAAGAGATTGTGACTCGCCACACCCAGGCGAACAGCCCGGGCATTTTCCGGTCGACATCCAAACTCCAGCATGCGGCGGAAATTCGCGTCCGTCTCTGTCTTGCTGGCATAGGGGGCAGCGTTCCACCCATGGAGCTCCGCGTCCACCTGCTCCATTGCCAGATTGGCTCCTTTAACCAGGCGGAGCTTCGCGGGGGCCCCTCCGCCAACCACCCGCATCCTGGCCCACTTGGTCAGCTCCTGTTGCGCCTTCCAGGAGTCCGGCAGATACGCCTGGAGGACGATACCCGCACGCAGACCGAAGAACTCCGGTTCGTTGAGTGTGCGCTGGATGGCCGCGAGCGTCAGTTCCAGATCGCGGTACTCCTCCATGTCCAGATTCACGAACTTGTTCCCCGGCAGAGCCGCCCGGTACAACCGCCGCAGCCGCTGCTGCACGGCTTCCAGCGTGCCTTCCCAGTCCACAAGATTGATCTGGCTGAAGATGGCAGAGATCTTTACCGAAACGTAGTTCACCTCCGGCTGGGCCAGCAGTTCAAGGATGGCTTCCAGGCGGTGATTCGCCTCCTCCTCGCCCAACACGGCTTCGCCCAACTGGTTCAAATTCACCCGCGTGCCACGACGCGTGCGCACCTCCAGATAGCGTCGCAGCGGCCCTTTCTCCCCCGCCAGAATCACCCTGGCACTGTCCTTCCGGAGTTGTCGGGCCACTGCCGGCATGACCACTCCAGGCAGCCATCTGGACGCCAGCCCAGCCACTTTCATCAGCCCCCGCTGCACCGGAGTGAGGTAAGCCGGAGCGCCGAACTTCTGCAAAAGCTCCCGAAAGCGTCTGGCTTGCTGGATGGGATGATGACTCCGGAAAACCCGGTCCACCATCTCCAGGGTGAACGCCTTTCCACGTTCGTCGTCCACCATACCGGAGAGCCGGGAAGCCTCCGCCCGCTCGGCTGCAGACGGTTCTTTGACAGCGGCGGCAAGCAGTTGGGCCGCCCGGACCACGGCACGTGAGCTGATCTCAGTCATGTGCGAAGGTGATCCGAATTCCGCTGGCGGTCTTGGCATTTTCCGTTATATTGGATGCCGAATTTGCACAATTCGTTTTTTCACGCTCCAATATTCCTCCCGTGAAGAGTCCCGACTCCCTTCGTGAATCCGTCTTTGACGCCGCTCCTGCTCTCATCGTGGCCGAGAAACTTTTCGAGGGCATGGAGGACGCCGTCTTCTGCGTCAAAAACCGCAACCGCGAATACATCGCCGTGAACCGTGCTCTCGTCCGCCGTGTGGGGGCCACTGGCAAGTCTTCGCTCCTTGGTCGTACGGCCCGTGAGCTCTTCCCCCCACTGCTGGCCGCAGGCTACGAACAACAGGACGATCTGGTGTTGAAGACCGGCCAGGAAATCCATGACCGCCTTGAGATGGTGACCAATCCAGATGGCAGTCCGGGCTGGTACCTCGCCCAGAAAGTGCCTGTGCATGACACCCATGGCCGCGTGATTGGGCTGGCAGGCATCTCCCGCGATCTTCGCGCTCCCGCTGACAGCGATCCCAGGCTGGGAGTCATCGGCACAATCATCGAGCGTATCCAGCGCGACTACGCAGAATCTCTCCGGATCGATGACCTGGCACAAAGTGTGAAGATGTCGCTCAGCCAGCTGGAGCGCCGCATGCAAGCTGTGCTGAAACTCTCGCCACGGCAGTTTCTGACCAAGACCCGAATCGATGCCGCAGCCGCCATGCTGCGCGCGAGCAGCGCCGCCATGGGCACGATTGCCACTGACTGCGGATTCTATGACCAGGCCATGTTTTGTCGTCAATTCCGTGCCGCGACCGGGCTGACTCCCGGGCAATATCGTGAGGCGAAGCTGTAGCCAGCTGTTGTTTCCTCCGAAACCCCGTTTCATGTACTTCACTGCTCACGGTGTTGCCTGGGTTTCAGGAAGTAACATGCACCAGAGAGGGTCAGCACTGCCACCAGGACCGCCTGCACATAGCTCCCCTCCACCAGCATCAGGGACCACGGCACCCGCCACTCTTTCACGAACCGGCTCAGATAGATCGCGACCGTGCTCAAGTAGCCAAACGCGTCCCCAATGCTGATCAGAAACGCGGCTGTGCCCGCATGCCGCAACACCGCCAGCAACCGGTCATACATCAAGCTCTGAAAGGGCACAAAGGCCAGATAGGTGCCGAATCCTGTGGCCACCAGCCAGGCTTGGGGCCCCAGACTGCCCCGCTGAAAAAGCCATGTCCCCACCCCCGCAATCACAGGACCAACCACAATCAAAACCGCATTGGCGATCAATGCCTTCCGGTTGTCCTGCACCCATCGCAGCCAGAAGAGCGACACAATGACCAGGGAGCCAACGATGGTTTCCAAGCCGGAAAACACTCCGGGATCGCCGCGATAGCCCTGCTCCTTCAGCACCTCCGTCATAAAGGTGTCCCGCACATCGCGATAGGTCATCAAGCACAGGTAGGCGCCGGTGAAGCACACAATCCCTGGCCACCAGCGCCGCAGAAACTCGCGCCGAGCGTGCTTGTCCATCGGGTGTCGCGCCATCCTCGCAGCTTGATCCTCAGCGTCGGGGGGCGGCATTCGCCCCAACACCGCCACTGCCACCAAGAGCAGCGGAACAAACAGAAGCCCGGTGACCAGCGGCATCCAAAACTCCGGCACCCCGAAACGAAGCAGCCAGCCCCCGGCGCTCTTCACCCATCCGGAAGCAAAGATGACGCTTAAACTCATGCCCAGCCCCAGAAACTCTGTCACCCGTCGCCCTTCCAAAAAGCCAAACACCAGGCCCCAAATCATCCCCAGTGGCAGTCCATTCAGAAGCAGACCCACCACGTTCCAAGGAGCAGGCAGCACGGCAAACACCAGCAATCCAAAGGCCGCAATGCCGATCAGCCCAAGGATCATCGACACCCGGCGGGCCGCAGGCGTCTCGGACACCACCTTGATGCCGACGAACTTCGACAACATGTACCCCAGAATCTGCACCGCCACCGCCACACTCTTGTAGTCGGCACCCCAGAGGGTGAGATCATCATAGGTCGCCACCGTGAAAGGGCGTCGAAAGGCATACATGGAGGTGTAGGTGGCAAAGGCCGCCGCAGCGGCCGCCAGCGTGACCAGTCCAGCACGAGGCTTCCGCTTTGTTTCTCCATTTTGCATCTCTGGCTGGCGAAGTTGCATGTTGTCGCATCCTGCGCGGAGACGGAACGTGCCGCACTGCGCACTTTCACGATCAGCCTGCGCAAATTCGCCAGCCATGCAGAATCTCCATTCAGAACGGGTCGTCATCGTCGGCAGCGGCATCATCGGCCTCACCCACGCCCTCACCGCCCTGGAAGCGGGTTGCAAAGTCACCTTGGTGGAGCGCAACAGCCGCCCCCTGGGAGCGTCCGTACGCAACTTCGGCACCATCTGGCCGGTGGGATTGTCGTTTGGCAAAGAACGCGCTCAGGCGCTCCGTGGAGTGCAACGGTGGAAAGAACTGGCCCGCGACGCCGGGTTCATTGCAGACGCCTGCGGTTCCCTGAGTCTCGCTTATCGGAACGAGGCCTGGTCAGTACTGCAGGAATTCGCTTTTCTGCCGGACTCGGCCCCAGAAGGCTTTGAGTTGTTGTCGCCAGAGGAGACGATCAAGCGACATCCCCTGGCCAACCCCGAGGGGCTGCAGGGAGCTCTCTTCAGCCCCCACGAGCTTTGCATCCAGTCCGCCAGCGCTCTCAACGCTCTGGTGGCCCATCTGAAAAGCCTGGGGGTCAATTTCCTGAACCAAGCCTGTGCCATCAAGGTCCACGATGACGCAGTGGAACTGGCCGACGGTCGGATCCTGCCTTTTGACCGGTGCGTGATCGCGGCGGGAGAAGAGATGCAGATTCTCTTCCCCAGAGAACTGGCGGCGGCCCATGTCCGCCGTTGCCAGTTGCAAATGATGCGCACCAGTCCGGTCAACCAGCGCCTGGGGACTATCATGGTCAGCGACCTCACCCTCGCCCACTATCCGGCGTTTCAGGACTGTCCCACCATGGCCGACTTGCAGGCGATCCTGCACGACACCATGCCAGAACATCACCAGTGGGGAGTGCATGTCATTGCCGCGCAGCACGCGGATGGCACACTCACCCTGGGAGACTCTCATGAGTACGGTCCCGACTTTACTCCAGACAACTGGAGCCGGGTCAACGACCTCGTGCTGGGCTATCTCTCCACCTTCACCCGGCTACCATCCTATCGGATCGACTCAAGATGGCACGGAGTGTATCTCAAGAGCACCATCGGCCAGACTCAGGTAGTGCTCCAGCCACGTGAAAGAGTCACCATGGTCACCGCCATGGGCGGGCTGGGCATGACATTGTCCTGGGGCCTCGCCGAGCGCACCATCTCCATGTGGTCGGAGTCCTGTGCCTGCACTATTTCCTAAAACTTTCCTCCGCATATGAAGATCTGGTTTCCCCTTCTGCCCCTCTTTGCCGCATTGGCCACCCTGATGGCGACCTCCGGCACCAAGCCTCCGTCCGCCTTCTCGGACAAGCATGTATTGCTGATCGGCATCGATGGACTGCGCTCGGACGCTTTGCAGCAGGCGATGGCCCGTGGCCTTGCTCCGAATCTCAAAGCCCTCGCGGAGGGAGGGACGATCACGTGGAACGCGTACGCCGGCGGAAAACTGGGCCAGCCCACCCAGCAACCCACGATCAGTGGTCCGGGTTGGGCCAGCCTATTCACTGGAGTCTGGATGGACCGGCACAACGTGGACGGCAACGCCACCCCGCCAGTGAACCAGCCCGACGTGCGCGGCTCGTATCGACTCGACCGGGCTCCTCACTTTGCCAGCCGGCTGAAGAAGGCAGTCCCTCAGGCACGCATTGCCTCTTTTTCCGCATGGGGCTGGATTGAAAACTACCTGCTAGCCGCCCAGCCCGAGGCGTTTGACGCGCATGATCGGGGCGTCGGCATCAAGTACCCGGACCGCGACCTCGATATCAAGAACAAGACTCTGCGATACCTCGAAACCACCACCCCAGATGTCCTGGTCGTGCATTTTGACCAAGCAGACGGTGCCGGCCATGCCACGGGCTTCAACACGGAAAACCCGGTTTACATGGCTGCCATCCAAAAAGTGGACGAACATGTGGGCGAGATCCTGGAGGCCCTGAAACGGTCTCAGAAATCTAGTGACCAGAAGTGGCTCATCCTCGTCACCACCGACCACGGCGGCATCGGCAAGAAGCACGGCGGCCAGAGCCCAGAAGAGCGCACCATCCCCATCATCGCCCAAGGCCCCTGCGTCGCCCAGAACCGGGTGGTGGATACCCCTCTGGGACAGACCACCATCGCCCCCACCCTCTTTCGTTACCTGGGAGTCCCCGTTTCCCCCGATTGGGGCTGGACCGACGAAGTGTTTGCCTTGGAAGCAGCCACCGCGCACAGTCCCTGAAGAATTGATGGGGAGCTTGACCCGCGCCGCAGCCGTGCGCATCCTTCAACATCATAAGCCCTTCCCGCCAGCACCCTGGATCTCCTGATTCAGATTTGCTCAGTACGCCATTTCGAGTGCCGTGAAGGACTTGCTCTGAGACACTTCTCGCCCCCAACAGATCCATCGCAGATTCTTTACGCGAAGTCTTTTCGTTGATCCTTCGACCCCGTATCTTTTCTGCCATGCGTCTCTGTTTTCACGAATCTGGAAAGCCCACGGAAGTTCTGCGCCTGGAATCCTTCGAACCTCCGGTGCCGGAGCGCCATGAAGTGAGGGTGCGGATGCTCTATGCGCCCATCAATCCGGCCGACTTGAACTACATCGAGGGCACCTACGGCCGCCAGCCCACCTTCCCGGCGGTGCCCGGCAATGAGGGTTGCGGTCGGGTCGAGGCGATCGGTGACGAGGTCGAGTCCCTCGCCGTGGGAGATCTGGTCATCGCGCTGCATCCGCTGGGCTGCTGGTCCCAATATGTGGTGGCGGCTGAGAATCGATTTGCGAAGCTCCCCGAGGACATTGATCTGGCCCAAGCGTCCATGCTGCGGGTCAATCCCACCACCGCGTGGCAGATGATCCACAACTTTCGCGAGCTCGACCTGGGCGATTTTGTGGTGCAGAACGCCGCCAATTCCGGAGTCGGCACCGCCGTCATTCAGATCGCCCGGCACCTGGGACTGAAAACCGTCAATTTCGTCCGCCGGCCCGAACTGGTGGCGGAACTCACCGAACTGGGAGGAGATGTAGTGGTGCTCGACAACGAAACCGGGGTCGCCCAGGCTCAAGCCTTGGTGGGACCGCACCCGCTCCGTCTGGCCCTCAACGCCGTGGGTGGCGACAGCGCCCTGCGACTGATGGAGATTCTCGCCCCCAAGGGGACCCTGGTCACCTACGGTGCCATGAGCCGCAGAAGCCTCAAAATTCCCAACAAATACCTGATTTTCAAGGACTTGGAAATTCGCGGTTACTGGCTGAGCCGCTGGCTCGACGAGGCCCCGCACCACGAGATCCGTACGGTTTTGCAACCCCTGGCCGATCTGATGCGCAAAGGCGTCATCAAGCTCCCAGTGGATACAATCTACCCGGTAGCCGATTTCCAGCAGGCGATAACCCACGCCTTGGAGGGCGGGCGAAACGGAAAAATCATCCTCAAGTTCTGATGAAAAGCCTCCACTAGGAAAGTCCCTTACTCAGATTACGCCTCCGACGGTTCAACCAAGTTTTGACCACTTGGTCAAATCTACCCGTGGCCCGACGGATGCGGATTACCGCACAATGAAGGGCTGTTCACCTCTGAAAGTTCCCATTGCAGCACCACGTTTCTCCCCTATGTTAAATCTAATGAGCAGTCCCTTCCTCGCAATTGGCCCCCTCGGCACCTGGGAGATGGTTATTATCGCCGTCTTGGTTCTCGTGCTTTTCGGCGCCAAGAAACTTCCTACGTTTGCCCGCAGCCTCGGCAAGAGCATGGGTGAATTCAAGAAGGCGCGTGAGGAGTTCGAACACGAACTTACCCGCGCCCAAGACGACGTCGTCAATTCTCCCGCACCTACCAAGGAGCCTGAACAGAAGCGAATTCCGACCACGACGGAAGTCTGAGTCGCCATTCGCTGAAGTTTACTTGCCATTCGTCACCGCTTCATGTTGCCTCGCGCAGCATGAAGCGGTTTCTTTTTGGGAGTCAGTGGTTTCTCGCGAGCGCCTGGTTGTGGCTGTTCGCGACCACGCCGTTGTCGGTCTACTCCCAAGCAGATTCTGCGTCTGCCGGGTTCGGCGAGCGAAACCGCATCGTCACCTTCTGCGCTTACAACCTGCGCAACTACCTGAAGATTCCCCGCTCTGTGGAGGGGGTGATCCAGGAAAAAGCTCCCAAGCCCGACAAGGAAATCGCGACGCTCGTCGAGATTCTCGCCTCGATTCAGCCCGACATTCTTGGCGTCTGCGAGATTGGTGACACCGAAGATCTGGCGGACCTGCAGGCCCGACTCAAGGCCCGCGACATCGATTTGCCTCACTCGGAGATGGGGCATGGCGGTGACCCCACCCGCAGACTGGCCCTCCTCAGCCGGTTTCCCATCACTTCGCGAAACTCTCAATCGGATCTGAGGTACCACATCGGGGACGTGATCCTCCCGATGCAACGGGGCATCCTGGACGCCACCGTCGCACTGAGACCGAACTTCGAAGTGCGGTTCTTGGGGGTCCACTTCAAGTCCCAGCGGGAGGTCCCCGGAATGGATCAGAAACTGATGCGCCGGAACGAGGCCCATCTCCTACGCCGACACATCGAGTCCATTTTGACCGCCGCGCCCGCCACCCGACTCCTCGCCTACGGCGACTTCAACGAGAGCAAACACGAAGCCGCCCTCGTGGAGATCGAAGGCGTGCCCGGCACCGATGTCTCCATGATGGATGTCCGGCTTCGCGACTCCCGCGGCGAAACGTGGACCCATTTCTGGGATGCCGCCGATCACTACTCGCGGCTCGACTATTGCTTCGTGAATCGGGCGCTTCAGAGCGACATCAAGAAACCGGAGTCTTTTGTGTATGATCCGCCAAACTTCTATGATGCAAGTGACCACCGCCCGCTGGTGATCAAGATTGATCGCGGCGCCGCGACATCTCGCGCACGGAAGAAGGTCAAAGCGACCCCGGGCGAGGCGGAAGAGCCAAGGTAGAAGAACCGTCTCCGTTCTTGCCCCAGCGCTCCCAAGGGCCGGGACAGGCCTCCAGCCTCCCGACACCCCTCAGCCGCCAACCAAAGCCAACGTCCGCTTCTGTTGTGCACTCAGATAGGCGGTATCCACAATCTGCTGACCGGTGCGGGAGATCTCCAGCGTGAGAGGACCGATCAGCGGTGCCCCCGTCTCCAGATGATGAAGTACGTGCTCAATCGGATTGCGATTGGGCGACTCCAGCACATCCACAGGCACCGCATAGCCTTCCGGACGCTCCCGGGTCTGCACAAAGAGCGTGGGTTCGTAGTCATAACACGAGATTGTCCCATCCGTGCCCTTCAGCACAAAGCCGCACTTGGGCTGGGGCTGGTGAGTCCACGGATCAGTGAAGGTTCCCCAGCGGGTCTCCGTCTTGCTCAATCCGCTCGCATACCGGATCACCGCCACCGCGTGCTCGTCCACCTCCAGTCCCGGGGTTTCATCCCAGGTGCAGGTCACCTCAATGGGCTTCCGACCACCCAGATGCCATGTGCCCAAGGTCGTGCCGTAGCCCATGTAGTCCAGCAGGGATCCACCCCCCAACGACTTGCTGTAAAACCAACTGGCAGCCTTCTCCTCTGAGGTAGGCTCTTTGTCGATCTTGTCCGCACCGTGGTAGAGCGGCCCGCGGTTGCCACCATGGTGGTGAAACTCCCTCACCTCGCCGATCAAGCCCTCTTGGACCAGCCGATG
>NZ_BATQ01000127.1 GCF_000739635.1 Verrucomicrobium sp. BvORR034
CCTACGAACTGCGGCCCCATCCCAATCCCCAACCTGATGCCCAGCCATGACCACTATTGAAGATCTTCCCATCAGAGTCGATCGTGAGACCCTGCCGCCCCGCTTGGTGACCTTTGGTCTCGGCGGCTGCTCGGTCTACTATTCGACCCACCGCTTCTCCACCGGCAACCACAACGGCACTCCGGTTGAATCGTTCTGCCGCCCAGAAAGCCCTGCAGCACGCACGCCCGGGCGGACGTCTTGCAGCGGCCGTTGAGCAGCACCTCGCCCTGGTGGAGGCAGATATCCTCCACCTCGCCTTGAAGCAGTCGGCTCAGTAGCCGGCCTTTGAACCAACCCGCCCGTCATCCATGGCGGAGCTATGCCCAACCCCTGATACACGTAGGCACTAAACTTCCTAGAACCAGCATCAAAAACACCACCACCCCCATGTACCAGATCCTGCTTTCCACCACCAGCACGAGCCACCCGAAAGTGCTCGCTGAAGGCTCCGATACGGAATTGCGCGGCCGACTGAGCAACATCCTCCGTCAGCGCCGCGCCTCCGATATTGAGAAACCGCGCCGCGTGGCGCCGCACACGTTCGCGTTCGCCAATGGCTCGCGAATCCGCCTGACCATCCAGGTCGCCGGCATCTCCGCCGCCTACAAGGCCGCCTGATCCATCACTCAACCTGGCTGCACCGCCAACCCCGAAGGCGGAGCTGGGTTCACACCCTCCTACATGTAGGACCCTCCACCCAACACAACCACCAACATCCCTCGCCATGAACGACTACACCGTCATTGGATCCACCCCTTGCGATGAAGACTGTCAGCAGGTCGGAGCGCCCGACTATGACCGAGCTGCTGCGATCGCAGAATGCAAACGTTTCCGAGACTTGATCCGCGAGCACTGCGGTGAGGAACCAGAGGGGGCACGACTCATCATCAAAGGGGAAACCCACGAGTTCGGCACCTACCACGAAGTCCATTGCGTGTTCAATGACAACATCGACCTGGCCGTGGACTACGCGTTCCATGTCGAAACACATGCCCCTGCCAAGTGGGATGGCTCCGGTGCCCGACGCTGGCTGTCCACTTCTCAAGCCGAGCCCCAACCGTCATGACTCGGCTTACCATCCTCACCCGTCGGAGCCGGGCGCGCGTGATCGAGCTTCTGACCCCACCCACTGCCGTCACCAAGCTGCAACGGCCGGCCCCTGTAGGTCTGACCATCAAAAAACTCATGTGCCACAAACGGTATCGCAGACTGCGGGACACCTATACGATCGCCCGCATCGGATGCGGTGAGCTCGTTCCCCTTTCAGCCATCCGCCTGCACGGGAAAAAGTACTATTTCTACATGGAACAACTGCCGCCCCTTCGTCAGACCACCGACGACTGAACGTCCTCCCGGGCCATGACGCCCGGATCGTCTTCCGCATCTCCCTTCACTGCCCCCCCCCGGGCGGAGCCATGCCCAGGCGCTGATACGCGTAGTACCGGCCACAGCCCCTTCCCTTGCGCACTCCATGACCCTCTCTCCCTCTCGCTTCATTCCCGAAGGCTCCACCCCAGTCCCGCACCCGATGGGCGAGTCCCTTGGCATCGTCTATACTTACACGAGCCTCAACAAAGGTGCGCCTGCCGCGATCGCCTACCGCGGCAGGTCCGCCAAACGTGCCTGGCATTTCCGGTTCACCTCTGAATCCAATCGGGAGGCAAAGATCCGTGAGTTCTTCGAAGGCATCAGCAGCCGCCAAGACATCATCAAATCTCGCAAGGCCCGGGCATCAATGCCCCACAGCTACAAGGTCGGAGATATTGTGGTCAACTCGTGGGGCTACGATCAGACCAACATCGACTTCTACAAGGTCACCAAGATCACCGCGAACTTCGTATACCTGGTCAGGGTGGACAAACAGACTACGCCAAGCGGCGCATTGGCCATGCAAGGCACCACCATCCCGATACCTGACGAGGAAATTACCGAGGGCTACTTTGCCAAGCAAAATGGCCGCCATCGGGCCGATGCAGAGGGATGGGTGACCTTTGAGCACGGTGCCGGTTACAAGTGGGCTGGCAAACCGGAGAGCTGCTCCTGGTACGCATAACCCCGCCCCAGCTTGACACTTTGCGAGGGCCATGGCCTCACCCAAAGCACCCTCCATGGAGCTCCGCCGCGAGCTCCAGAAACTCTGGAACTCTGTTGAAGAACTCACCTCAGAAATAGTTGACCCCGACGAAGACGCCCTGGCCACCGTCCAGGAGCTGGTCGAGACCGTCGCCACATTGGCAGGCGTGACTCTCGGCGAGTACTCCGGAGCCCACCGCAAGGCGTACCGGCAACATCAGCGGGACTCCGGCGTGCTCGATGGCGACAGCGATCCGGAGGATGACGATGAGGATTGACCCCTCCCACACATGAACACCCTACTCGACTTCATCATCCACTTTGCCCTGCCACTGCTGGGCTTCCTCGCCAGCGGGTATGTCCTCGCCTGGCTGCGGGCAGACCGCGAACGCATCGAGCGCGAGGAGATTCAGGACGCAGCCATCCGTGAGGCCTACAACCGCGGCATCACCAAAGGCCGGCAGGACTGGCAAGAGTTCGTCCAGATAGGCAAGAACTAGATCACAATGCCATGGCACACCTCTTCTTCACTCCTCCAGCGATCAACACTACACCTGAAATCGAATTGGCTCTGATTTCGAGGAAACGCTCCCCCTCCAGCCTCAACTGCCCCCGGAAACGCAAGAAAAACCGGAAGGGCACAGGGGCCCACAAGTCACGTCCCAAAAAGTGACAGCCCGAGAGGGGCATGAAACTGATCATCACCCTCCTGGCGGTCTTTCTGGTGACCGCCCTCCCCTTCACCAGCGCCCTCGCCATCCTTTGGTGTGCTGGCATCGCCATCCTGCATGCCCGGGAGGAGTACCACGGACGACTGTGGGATTACTTCGGCCGCATCACGGACAACCAGTGGGTGGCGGAGCTCGGCAGGCTAAAGGGCTTTCTCCTCATCGTCCTCCCCGCGCTCGCCCTGCAGCTCACCGCCTCTTGGATGGCCTTCCGCTACAGCACCATCCAGCCCGCCCCCTTCTGGTTGGGCTTGCTGATCGGTGCCCGCCTGGGAGATGCCCTATTCTCCCATGGCCTGCCCACCGTTCGCGGCCGCGTTGGCAATCCTGGCCTGCCCACCGCTCTGATCTACCACACAGACGGCCTGCTGCTCCTGGTGTTGTTTCATGTGCCCCTGATGGCATCCCCGGCTGAGGCCTGGGCAGGCGCCCTGGGTGGTGCGCTCTTCTTCTACTCCGTTCTGCCTTTGATGAGGCTTACCCGGAACTTCCGCTTCTGACTTCACCCTTTGCCGTCGCCCAGGCGGCACACTGCAGGCCCTGGCTGGGATCCTGCAGGTTCTACACCAGGCCCACCGTCTGTCGCGAGCAGGCGGTGGGCCGCATCATTTCTAGCCCCCATGAAATCCACATGGTTCTCCCGCAAACCGCACCACGAGTTCGCCAAGTGCCTGCGTGAGGCTGATTCCAGCCGCTCCCTCTGGGAGTCTTTCTCAGACTGGCTCAATCTCGCCTACCTCTCCCTCTCCCAGGCCGCCCACAAGGTCCGCACGGGCTCCCTGGACGACGCAAAGGAGCAGGGATACCTCGAACTCATTGGGCAGTACAAGAACCCGTCCAAGATGTCGGAGGCCCTGGCCATCGTGGTCAACGCCCTCGAGATGGATCGGTACGACTTCATCGGCAGCGCCGCCGGGGAGCTGGAGCTCCTCAACCAATGGAACGGCCAGTTCTTCACGCCCAAGACCGTCTGCGACTTGATGTGCCAGATGACGCTGGGCGAATGTCGGCCGGATCCAGAGCACCGCCTGCGAATTGCAGAGCCTGCGTGCGGTGCAGGAGCCATGGCCATCGCAGCAACGGAGGTGCTCAAGGAAAACGGATTCGCCCCCTGGCACTACTGGCTGGACTGCACGGATATCGATCACCGGATGTTCAAGGCTTGCTACATCCAGCTCACCTTGTGCGGTGTCCCCGCCGTGGTCCGCCATGGAGACACCTTGCGCGCCACCCAGCATCGTGCCGAGCCCACCCTGGTGGCCGTTCTGCACCCCTACCGCTACACAGCCAAGGAACTGGCAGAGCAAGAGGCAGCCCAAAAGGAGCGGGAGACCGCAGAGGAAGCCGCCCGCATCGCGGCCAATACCCTCACGCTCTCCACTGCTCAGCCACTGGCGGTACCGGCCCGCAGGCCAGTGCCGCGTCCCGTTGCTTCCACCCCCAAACCTACCAAGCCTGCGCCCGTCGGACAGGCGGAGTTCAGCCTCTTTCCTTGAACTCCCACGGCTCACTTAATTGACAGTTTTTCCCCAGTCACAGCCCCCACTTAAGCGAAACCACCCACACCCAAAACATGCCATGAGCAGCCGCAACATCCCGCCTACCGCCACCGCCCAGGAGGTCATCCACGAGTACCCCCTGGACAAGGTCCACGTCAGTGAGTTGAACACCCGCCAGCCTACGGTGGATGAGGTCACCACAGCTGGCCTCGTCAAAAGCCTCAAGGAACTGGGTCAGACCACCCCAGGCATCGGTCGCCCCTTGAAGGGCAAACCAGGCCACATTGAGCTCGCTGCCGGCAGCCGCCGTCGGGTCGCTGCAGGGGCGGCAGGGCTGCCCCACTACAAGGTCATCATTCGGGATCTGACGGACGAACAGTTCAACACCTTGATCCTGGTGGAGAATTTCCAGCGGGAGAATCCCACTCCCAAGGCGGAGGCCATCGTGGTGAAGCGCCTGTTTGACGAGGGTCTCTCCACTCCCGCCTTGATCTCCGCCCGCCTGGGCAAGCCCGAGCACTGGGCCCGGCGCCGTATGCAGCTGCTGAAGCTGCATCCACTTCTGATGAAAGAGTGGGAAATGGGCCAATACTCCCATTTCACCGTGGAGATGATCGAGCAGCTCGCGGCCCTAGCTCCCGACACCCAAGCCAAGCTGGTGAAAAGCTGGCACACCATCCACTGCAACAACTTCAAAGAGCTGGTCGCCCATCTCAAAAAGAGCGTGCTCTGCAGTCTGGATGTTCCGTGGCTCGATGATCCGGATACCTTTGTCAAAGGCTGCGGTCCAAAATGCGTGCACGATTCTTCGGCTCAAAGTGAGCTATTCGGGTTTGAAGATGGTGGCAAGAAATCGAAGTGCGGGAACTGCACCAATCAGGCCTGCTTCTTTGCCCGTCGGGAGAAGTACAATGCCAAACGGCTGAAGGAGCTCGATGGCGGCGAGGGCCTGCCGCTCATCACCACCGATTACAATTCGGTCGAGGTGGGAGGCGTCAAGGCAAGCCGGGTCTACGACAGCGAGATCTTTTCTTCCAAGGCCAGCCAAAAAGAACTCGCCACTGGAAAGAAGGCCATTCAAGTCAAAGAGGACGGAGGGCTGGCAGTCGTTTATCTCAAACCCAAATCTGCAGGCGGCTCATCTGGCAAAAAACTCGCCAGCCCCAAGGAAAAGGCGGAGGCCAAAGTCAAGGTCCTGCAGTCCAAGCGCTGGAAGATCGTCCACGAGAAACTCGTCACCAGACTGGAGAAGGCCACTCACACCGACTGCACCGGAGACATCGACCAGCTGGTGGGAGTCTATGGCCTCCCCTGGCGGCGGAATTTCTGGGAGCGGCGCAATCAGCGGTGGTGGAAGATGCTGGATGGCGGAAACTACCTTCTCTATGCTCCCGGAGGTGGCAGCGAGAAGACCACCACCAACCGCCACGAGGCCCTCTGGTCCGGTCTGAAGGTGGTGCTGCTCGATCAGATCCGTGGCTTCCGTCTCGCCACCGAGATCCTCGACGTAGTTCCAGACATGGAACGCATCTCGACTCTCCTGAGCTTCCCCATCACCGAGGAGAAACGCCTGGCCGACCTCGCCGTGCCACCGCCCAAGAGCTGGGGGCCCACCGATACCCACACACTGCAGCCCCTCTCCGGCAACGGTACCGCACAGAAGCCTGCAGCAGTCAAAGCGGCGGCCGCAAAGGTCCCCGCCAAAAAAGCCACGAAGAAGGTCGCCAAAAAAGCTGCCAAGAAAGTGGCCACAAAGAAAGGAAAGGGCGCGGCCGCATGAACCCCTCCGTTCAGCAGCTTCAGGTCAGGCAGGTCAAGCTCGTGGGAGGCCCTGCCGACGGCCTGATCTCGATGGCCTCTCACTCCACCGCCATCGCAGATGGCGAGATCTATGTGTGGGACGGCAGCAAAGACCACAACCGTTTCGTTCACGCGAAGAGCTACCTCGCCACCCTGCCGAAAGAGCAAAGAGCGGAAGAAATCACCTTCGTCAAGTCGTGGTGCGAACACCCTCGGCCACTGACCGGCCAGGAACCAATGCCCGCCTGGCGATTCCGTGCCTGGCTGGAGCTGATCCGTTACGGACAAGTCGAATAACCATCACCCAACTGTAATTTCCTATGAATGATCCCCGCCTCATCAATATAGCAGCCGCTGCCATCGCCAATGCCCGTAGCAAGCGCCTCGGCGCCGCGCATGTTCCTAACATCTTGGATTTACTCCCTTCACGGCTCCGCGAAGAAGCCTGCCAAGATGCAGAAGCGGTCCTCAGCGCGTTGGTCCATGATCCCCAAAGGCCCACGCTCAAGTGGCCGCCAGTGGTGACCACCTCCCTCCTGCCAGAGGTTGGAGATAACTACCTCGAACTCACGTTGGGCCGGTGCCAGCCGGATGCCTACGGCGATGAACCACGCTGCCACATCCGGATCGAGCCCGGGTGGGTCCAGCTGTGCGGTCTCTATGTTCCCCATTTCGTTCGTGGGCAAGGCCTCTCCACGATCCTGGTGGACGCGGCCAAGGAGTACTGCCTGCCAGAGAAACTCCCCCTCTACATCGAGGTCAATCCTTTCGGAGTACTCCCCATGAGCCGTGAGGTGCTCATGCGCTGGTACGAAGTGGGCCACGGTTTCAAGCCCGTCGCCGGCCACCCCTACGCCATGGTCTGGATACCTGACATCCCTTCGGAATCTCCGGCCCGCACCAGCGATGCGGATTCGCTCAGCGGTTGGTAACCCTATCCCACTGCCACTAAGATGCCCACTTTTCATTCCTCAGAATTCAAAGCCCGCGTTGCTGCCTGGTGCCCGGCGCAGTTCCGCAATGAACCCTTCGAACTGCAGCTTACGCGAGCCTTCCTCGCTGCCTCAGCTTGTGCGGCTGATCAGCACCGGGCACTGCTGGGCGCCCGACCGATCAGGCCGCTGAAGTCTTACCCAGATCCCGTCGAGGCCCTCGGGTTTGCCAAGATCGACTACACTGGCTGGCCCGATTGGGTCAGCGGCTTGGAGGTCAAGGAAATGACTGCCAAGGTTTTCAAAGATCTCCCAGAGTACTCCACCTCAATACCTGACAGCTATCGCCGCCCCATAGCGGAGGGAGGCCGACCGTGGAAGCGGAACCTCAATGCTTTCGGCCAGTTCCAGCCCGAAACCGAGGCTTTGTGGCTCTACTGTGAGTATCGCACCCACAGTGATCCCACCAAACTCGAGATCTACACCGCCCAGATCAAGATCGTATGACGACCCCCTTTAAGCCCGGTCTTGACGTCCTGAACACAGGCCATGGCCACGCCGAAATCAACTTCGACCCCGCCAAATGCGAGGAGGTGGAGGTGGCACGGAATGCCATCACCGACATGCTCCAAAGAGGCTATCTCTTGTTCCTCGAGGGAGCTGACGGAAAGATCGTCAAGGTAGAAGCGTTCGACGCGACTCAGGGGCGCTACATCATAGGAGACTGCAGCATGCATCCTGCAGCCACGCCAGCAGCCGAGCCACCCAAGCGCCGCCGTGGGCGCCCACCCGGGACCAAGCGTGGTGCCGTTCCGATGGACCAGGTGCGGGCCACAGCCATGGGAAGGAGCGCGGGAGGATGAATGAATCCCCCACCAACGCAGAGGCCCACGCCTACTTGAAGGTGGTGGCCAGCGCGGCAGGCGAGTACGCCGGCATTCCTTTCCCTCTTCAAGGAACCCGACTGGTCATTCACCCCAAGTACCGCTTTGCCGAAGTCTTCAACAACAGCGATGAGGATGTACCCCCAGACACCACACAAAGTGAACCGTCATACTGGCCGGTCAATGCATGGACCAGCCGCCGGGGCGGCAAATGCATCATCGTCCTCCGGGACAAAGAGGACCGCAGAACCGCCCTAATCATCCCTGCTCCGACCTCGCTGCAGTTCGCCATCAACACCATGGGTCTCACGGTCGCGTGGACTCTGGAGGCTGAATACCGCGCGCTGGAAAAGCTGGCGTCGTTGTTGACTCCTCACGCCTTCAACCTCTACGTCCTCACCGGTAGTTTCGTAGAGACGAGTCCCCGGTCAGGAGTAAGCTATCTATTTCGCAAGCTGCGACCTACACTCGCCATTCGCGAAAGGGATGGTGACCAGACGGTGTTGTGCGCCCTTTGCCTTCACTCCATCGGGTACTACAAAGATTCATTCGGCGGTTCCTTGGTGCCGACAGATGACGTCATCAGTCACCTGCTACTCATGCGCGGGGACGAGCCCGGATTCTGGAGACTTGCCAACCAACACCCCGCCTGGGCACCGCAAGCTGCAGTCTAACTCTGCCAATCCATGAGCCCTACATCCATTTGCTACCTCTGGCAATTCACACTCAAAGGAGTACTTCCCGACGGCAAGCCCATTACTCTCAGCGGGCATTGTTTCGGAGCCACTTCGGAGGAGGCTTCGCAGAACGCTGAGAAGAACGTCAAGAAGCTGAAGCCCGGCCTTACGCTTCTGGATGCCAAGATCGCTCAGAAAGCGCTGGTTGAGCCCGAGACCCGCAGCTTTCTCCCCGCCTCCCAAGAACCCTTACTTTTGCCATCACCTGGCTGATGACAGGCGGCGATAGACCTGCTCACCAAGAACCAAAGGAGGTACCCACTATGAAATAACCCACCCATCCATCACCAACGGTTCCGAAGCCCGCGTGCGCCCTGCAGCCACGCGGGCTTCCTGTTTTCCACCCCCATCGACCCACGTTCTCATGCGCAAAGCAAAAGCACCCCACAACCCACCCACCATCATGTCTCTTCCGCCATCCACCCCGTTCAGCATCCCCTCCCTGGAGACGATCAACCGCTACTCCCCAGACCATCGCATTGCCCTCTACGTCCAGTGCGATGAAGAAGTCCGCGGCCGCTTCCTGGTTCAGGGCAAGGTACTCCACACCCTGGGGGACGAGGGCGAAAAACTCCTCAAAGAGGCGGGCATCAAACCCTCCAGCCTCGGCAATGCCCGGTACGCCCAGCTGGCCCTCAGCCTGGCTGACGGCAAGCGCAAGATCCACCCCGGCGGCACCGGCAAGAAGGTCAAGCCCGTCCTCTTCACGGAGGAGATCTACGATGCCCTCACGCTCGATCAGTGTGTGCTGCTTGCCTACGGCTCCACTTACCGCGGCTCCGCCCGGGTGGTGCAGCACCGCCCGGCTCCGGAGACGTTTGAGGCCATTCTGAAGCTCCCCGAGTGGGATCAGGAGCTCGAGTCCTACTTTGCCCACGGCGCCACCCGCGAGATGCACGCCGCCGCCCTTGCCGTAGCAGAGCAGCGGGCCAAGGATGCCCAGGCCATGAATGATGCCGCGCGGGAGCTCCAAGCCTCCCAGGCCCCCCCGCCGGCCATCCCCGTCCCACCTGCCCCCGTCATCGTCAGCGCCCCACCAGCGGCTCCAGAAGGCACTCCCGAGCCGGCTCCCGCCCCCGCGCTACCGGCAGAGGTGACCAACGTCGTCCCCTTCCCCGGTACCGCCGGGCTGACGGAAGTCTCCGACCAGCTGGGCGATCACAGCGAGGTGGACAACACCGACGACCACGTCTCAGACGAGGACATCGGCATCACTGCCTCCGAGTGGCAGGAGCACTTCGAGCAGCTCCAGGCGCTCTCCCGGCAATTCTCCCCGCACGTCACCGCGGAAGATCGGGCCGAGATGGTCTCCCAGCTCCGGGAGCTCGCTGAGGAGGTCGAGGCCACCCTCGCCGAACTTGCACAGGTCGCTGCATAGGTCCGGAGGTCCAGAGGGACTTTCCCGCCGTCTGCGGCGGGAAAGTCCCCGGCCCAAACCGCCCCAAACCTCCCCTTCCAGATGTTCCACGTGGAAAAACGGCCCGTTCCACGCGGTTTGCATAGGTGTTCAAACCACCTCCCCCAAAACCTAATCCGTGCACCAACCGTTGAAAATCAACGGTCCTCATGCTGCCTCTTCGAGGTCGGGGAGGTTGTAGAGGTCAGTGTCGATTGTTGTGAAGGACTCCGAGAAATTTTCTTGCCGAGATCTCCTGAGGAATTTGGCACTGACCGCCTCAACCTCCGCTAGCCCCGCATTTCCCCCACTTCAGCCACCCCCGTCCCACCCATGAATTTCACCACCACCCAGCCCGAACTGAAGCGCCTCGCCGCCCTCCTGCGCCCCTTGGGGCTGCCCAAAAGCAGCCTGCCCGTCCTCACCCATTTGCGCCTGGAGGCCAACGGATCCGGCATCACTGCCTACGCCACCGATCTGGAGACCGCCCTCATCGCTCCCCTGCAGCCCACGCAGATCGATCCTGATCCCAGTTTTCACGCCAGCCTGCCGGTGGAGTTCCTGCTCCGTGTCGCCCGGGAGGCGGACAAAGACACCTCCATCACCTGGGCCCTGGCAGACAGCCAGCTGGAGCTGCGGTGGTCCTCGCAGGGCGTTCCCATGCATGAGAGCGCTCCCTGTTTGCCCCACCACGACTTCCCAGCCATCGACACCAGCGGCCACGAGCACGGCCTCTGGGTCGGCGCGCCCCTCCTGGAGGCATTCCGCCAGGCCCTGTCTCATGTCAGCGAGGACACGACCCGCCACGTGCTCATGGGCGTGTTCCTGGACCATGAGGACCACCGCATCGTTGCGACCGACGGCCGTCGGCTCTTTTGCAGCCGGTCCCCGGTGGCTCTACCCTGCAGCGTCATCATCCCCACAGCGGCCGCCAGTTTCTTGGCCGATCACATGGGGGAAGAAGGTCCCATCTGGTTCAAGACACCACCTGCAGGGGAGGGACAGGTGCCCTACGCCAGCTCAATCTACGCCCGCCTCGCCGGCAACGCCTTCTACACGTGCAAAACCATTGAGGGCGTCTTCCCGCGGTACCAGCAGGTCATCCCCTGGTCCAGCCTGCCGCATGAGGCGCACCTCACGATGGAGCGGGACACTCTGCTCAAGCAGCTCCGCCATGTGAGCAGCGTGGATGCCCGCTTGGCCTTCCGGATGGGGGATGGCATCCTCGCCATCTGCTACCGCCCCACGCCCCAACGGCCGTTTACGGATTGGATTGCCGTCGGCACCACCGCCTATCAGGGGCCCGCCGTCGTGTCGGCGTTCTGCGGCGCCTACTTCACCCAGGCCATCCAGTCTTTGACCAGCCCCGTCCTCCGCTTCCTGGATGAGCTCAGCCCCATCATGCTGGAGAGCGGCCCAGCCCTGACCGTCATCATGCCCATGCGCATCGAGGGCGAAGGCCTTCCGGATCCCACCCGCCTTCTCGCCAACCGCGCTTCGGTCCCGCCCGTTTTCCCGCCCGCCACTTAAGCGAAAGTTGACGGTGTTCGAAAGCCACCTCCCCGACCTCTGCAAAGACGAGGGGAGGTGGCTTCACTTTTTCAAAATCTTCTCCCATGGCCGGTACAAATATCACCCTCCCGTCGGATACCGAGCTGCTCGACCACCTGCAGCGCCTCATCTCCGAGTGCCCCCACGCCGAGATCATCCACAACATGGATGAGGACCATGAAGACTACCCCGTAGGCTGGTCCATCCGCATCGTCGGGTGTGAGACCAGCCACGTCACCGCCCCCAGCTTCCGCGAGGTAATCGCTGCAGATATCGAGCTCCACCAGCGCTGGCTGTCCGAGGGCGGCCCGCCGGCCGAAGATCACGATCACAAAGCCTGATTCCGTTAAACCACGAACCCCCGTTCGTTATGGCAAACACCATCGATGACCTGCTTGAAGAAGTCCGGTCCCTCAAAGCCAAAACCGTTGCCCCCGATCCCACCGGGATCATCGCCGCCGCTGAACTTGCTCGCGAGCGCGCCGAGTCTCTCAGAGATCAGGCCATCAAAGAGCGAGACGAGGCCCTGGCCGCGCTCGCGAAAGTGAAGGCAGATGTCCAGTGGACCATGGGGCAGCTCCTCATCCGGGACATTATCTACCTCAAGAGTGATGAACTGCCCGCAGCGGTGGAGGGGTGGCTGCCAGGCTGGGGGCAGGATCCGGAAGACACGGCCCGCATCGCCTGGCTCAACCAGCACGGCCGCATCAAGATTCACGCCCATAACTGGCTGCTCGCCATCCCCCATCAGATGGTGTTCGCGGAGGAGTCAATCCCTGACGTCTACAATCTCCGGCACATCATCGACATTTCACGCCGCACCTGCCCTGAAGGAAATAACCCAAAGAGGCCATAGGAGTCATTGGAAACTACCGGAACGGTCCAAGTCGCCCGCGCCAGTGAAACATCGCGGATCTCCAAATCTTCACAGGCCACGAATTCGGCAAAAAAACCCTTCACAGCTGCCGACGAATGGCATCCGACCGTGAAGGGTAATCAGGGCGAACAGACTACTTGGGCTTGCCAAAAATCAGGGTGTGCCGCCCACCGAACACGCTGTGAGTGAGTAACAAGTACATGGAAGCCCCCATTTCATTCGTCTGCTGATTCAAAAAAAGAACGAATTTTGCATCCGCATCCCCACCTGTGAATATCTGCTCTGAGACTACAATAGCTTTGTATTCCCATGTTCCCGGATTGCTCCTTACCTGAAGTAGTGGATTGGAAATGGAAATATTTCCACCGCTCACCTCTACCTTTCCTGAGATGTTATTCAGTCCTTGTCCAAGAGCTATAGCCGAATCATCAAATTTCTTCAGTTGTTCTGCAGTGAGGCTAACCGGAATCGGTTGAGGAGGCATCACCCAGTCCACCAAACCCAGCTGACTAGTTTTAAGCGTCAGACGTCGCTGAGCGTCCTCAGATCTGATCGTGTACGCAGCCTTCACTTTTATCATCACTGATCTACTGCTTGCCTCCTGAAAAAGATCAATTTTCCGCGCAATGTTGAGTCCGCGAAAAAATATACGGGGCTCCTCCCCCTTCTCAATTCTCACTTTCGCCTTGAACTCATCAAGCTGTTCTTGGCTCTTGAAGAAATCATCACTGGAAGAACTGCTACCCCCTCCAGCCGACCCTCCAAGTGAGAACATCGACGCCGCAAAACTTCCGGCAGCTGAGGCAGAGACATTCGAGCTCTTGAGCACAGATTTGATGGTCTCATTAGCTGCCTTATGCGTCTGTGACTCAAGAGCAGTTTTAGCAATATCCCACATAACAGTAATGGGGCGACCTTGTTCCAAAGTCGCACCTTCCCCCAAAATCTGGGTAGCAAACGTTTGCATCTCCTTCTGCTTAAATCCAATCTCGGATTCCATCCTCTTTGCTGCAGCTGCCATCAGCGCCCTTGACTCTTCTCCTATGGAATTTTCCATACCCGGATCCACAAACTCAAGGACAACCTGATTCGAAACAGACTGCAGCAACAACTCCCTCACGTCTTTCTCTATCACGAATTCCTTCCCTCCTGTGTTGGCCATCCGTGTCTCATATGCTTTCTCCAACCCCAAAGCCGTCACCTCTATCATATTCGAACTCAACTTACCTGCTTTGTACCCATATTTAATGGTCAATGGCACCCCTTGCCCATGATCGACCAGCTCCTTTCGAAATCGGATCCATGACTTTCCAGGGATCACAAGCGTCACTTGTGCGGGACTCTCACCTCCGATTTTCGATACCCCACCAATCACTTTTACGCCCTTCAGCCACGGAATTTCCTGGTCAACTTCAATACTATAGGACGTCAATTTTAGAAGAGACACCGCAGATTCGCTGATCGCGGACTCATCCATGCCTTTATACTTGCCCATCAATATATCTTTTCCAATACCACTGTACGAATGCTCAAAAGATACATCGAGGGTTATATCATCTTCTTCCACCGTCCGCGCTTTACTTACTTCAGTTAACCTTTGGACACTTGCTGGGGAGAAAACGGGTAAAAACTGTGGAGTAAAATAAAACTGGTAATCTCTATTCCACCATCGGCTTTTGGCCTCCGAGCCTGTATCTTTTAGAATCTCATTGTGCGTACTGACTGTAGGATAAACGCGCACGGTGACTGCCCGACGGGTATCGTGCGAAAAACCATCAGATATTAAGGCATTTGCACCCCCATCAACATCTATTTGGGCGTATGCGAGGTTTCCCAGGGCGATCAAGGACTGTACACCTAAAGCAATTAAAAGTGTGGAAGATTTCATATTGGATAGCTCCATTGTTAGTTTTCAGTAGACTCTTATTTGCATACACGTCGTCCAAAAGTCCAGCCAATTCACTGTAATTTTCGGACAGAGACCAGAATCGGGAAAGCGTGGGAACGCACTTTCAACTAGCGCAACCTTTGACGCCTGCTTCTACCAAAGCTGTTTTCGATAAAGGCTCGGGGTCACAGACAGCAGAATTCGAAGAATATATTTGCTACTGACTGCGATTCATTACAGCGTTTGGAATGAAGGTAAAGATTTTCAGCTCAAACAACGTCGAAACCTTGGAGCAACGTGTCAATGAGTTCCTCCGAGACAATGATGAAACGATTGATGTAAAAAGCATCACCCAGTCTGAGTCGGTGTCCGAAAAGCAGAGCGGCCCCCCTCTCTATAGTGTGACGATTACGATCTTCTATCTTGAAGCTCACTAGGGAACATCGTTTAGTGGCACCACCGCATCTGGTTCCTCATACCGAGCGTTGCTCATCTTGCGAGTAACAGGCCATTGATTCATTTCAGTGGCCGCTCTCCCTGTCTGCACCTTTTCGACAAGCCATGCCAGTTCTTCGGGCGAGATCTTGTCGTCCATCCAGTGAACCCAGTCCTCAGGGGCCAGTACCACGGGGAATCGGTCGTGAATCCAGGCTCCTCGCGTGGTAGCTTTTGTGGTGAGAATGGTAAAGGTCTCCGTGAGCGGAGTTTCAGGCGGAGCTTCTTTGGAAGTCCAACTTTCCCAAAGGCCCGCGAAGACCATCAGGCTCTCGCCTGGCAGCGTGAAAAGCCACGGTTGCTTCGATTTATCAGGCAAGGTCTCCCATTCATAGAAACCGTGGCTCAGCACCAGGCACCGTCGAGTTTTGAACGCACTCCGAAAGGCCGGCTTTTCAGGAACCGTCTCGGCGCGCGCGTTGATGGCCTTGCTCGCAAAAGACTGGTCCTTCGCCCAGAATGGGAGCAGTCCCCAGCGCAGCGCTTCGACCTCGTGCCCGCCATCTTTCGTAGCTCGCACGATGGGCGAGAACTGTGTCGGCGCGATGTTATAGCGGGGCGGGAACATCTTCCGGATCTCCAAGCCCGGAACGTGCTTGAGTTCATCAGCCTCAGTCGTGATGCCGCGGTATCGGAATCGTCCACACATGGAATGGTTGTACCACGCGAGTCTAGCCAGGCAAAGATCGAACAATTAATATCGCAGCTCATAGTCCCTTCCCATTGATGGCGGTGGGTCGGCCTCGGTGGTCAGCTGCAGCTCCCCTGCCCTGGGTGGGCTCAGCAGGCCGGTGATGTCGGCCACGGCGATCTGCATACGCTCCGTGTCGGTCGCGTGGTCATCCGTCCGCTTTTGGTACCACTCGCCAATCTCCTCGCCCTTGCCGTTGGTACGGTACCGGCGATCCCAGGCCGTGACCTGCAGCTTGTACTCTTCGGAGGTCTCCTCATGCAGCTGCCAGTCACCAAGCTCCCCGTACATCATCATGTACAATCGGTCCAGGGTAGAGGGCTTAGAGAACCGGTAGAGCGGGATCGGCCGCACTCTGCCGGCATTGGCCGTTCCCAGGGCGGGATCCACCGGCGAGACATCCCAGATCTGCTTGCGGCGGGCGGTTCCCTCCCCCACGAGGAAGTGCATGGCGTCGTCACCCTTCATCGCCTTCCACTTGTACCCTGAATCGACCACCATCTGATAGCCCTCCGCCGTGGCAAAGGCGGTGTCGATCGCGATGTTGTAGTCGTCCACATGCCAGTCGTCCCGAAGCTGCAGGATTGCCGCTTTGGAGTGGACCTTGCCAAAGAAGAGCTTCCGGGAGATCCCTCCGTACCCCCAGGCACGGATGTTCACCCAGTAATGGCGTCCGTCTTTAGCCTGGACGTCGATCGTCATCACACGACGTTGCTCGAGCTCCCATTTGTCCAGCCTGCCATAGGGGCGCACCCGCTGCAGCAGGAAGCGTTCTTCTTTCTGGTGGCGCAGGCGGTCTGTCCAGGGCAAGCCCCGGGTTTCGTTCCAATGGTCCTTGTAGTCGGAGTAATCCCCCCACTTCATCGCGGTGACGGCCGCCAAAAACTCCTTCACCTGGTCCTCCCAGCTGGTGAAGTGCGGCAGCAACGCGTTCCAGTGGTAGGACTTCGTATCGGACGCCGCATTCGGATTCGCTGGGATCCAGCGGCCGGTTCGGCAGAAGTATTTCCGATCAGACTGGGTCGGCCCGATGTTTCGGTACGTGTGACCGCACGCTGCGCACTCGAAGTGCAGCGTCTTCACCACCTCATCCAGGTTCCACTTGCCATCTGGGCAGGTAGTTTCATTGGACTCCCATTTAAGGCCGCCAGGCTTGCCCTTCTCACCCCACTCCAGACGGAACTCATGATCACACTCCGGGTTGCGACACTTCACGTGCCAGTGGTTCTGGTTGCCCAGCAGGAAGGCGCGGTGCACCGCATCCCCCTCCATGTCTGGACAGGAAATGGTGAGGTGCTTGTAGTTGTGCGGGAAGGACCGGGTGCGCTTGCGCACCATCGCCAGGGCGCCATCCTTCCACTGGCGCACCTCATCCAGGAAGAGGTACCGGTACGGCGTGGACTGCAGGGAGGCTTCGTTCTCCGCACCCACCACATGCAGGTAGGATCCCGGAAAGTACATCTCCAGGAGGTTGCGCTTGCCCTTCTCCTTGGGCAGCCGCTCCGCAATCCGCGGAGTGTTGTCGTACATGGGCCAGAGGCGGCCCTTCACCAGCTTTTTGGCCTCGGGCGTGCTCTTCGTCACCCACAGCGCCGGCCCGGCATCTTCGTCCAGCGTCCAGCCCAGCAGGCCCATGTTCTTCACCGTCTTGCAGCTCTGGGCAGAGCACATCGACGTGACGTTGCGCACACCCTCGTCGGCAAAGTCGTCCATCGGCTGCCGGAGGAACTCCAGGTCCGGATCCCACCGGTCTCCGTTGTGCAGGACTATGTTACGGGCACACCAGTCGAAGGGAGAGACTTTGCCTGGAGGGCGGAGAGCTGCTTGGAGACTCTCGACCAGAATATTTTTTTTTAGCCCAATCACCCAGGGAGAGATCCTGCAGCAAACCGTCGTGTGCGTTGCCCAGGCGCTTGGTCGCCTCCGGCACAGTTTCCCCTACCACCTGGGGAGCGATGTTGTGGCGCAACGTCCGCAGGTTCGAGACCAAACCACCAAACAAGGCCGACATGACTGAGACCACCTCGTCCACGTGGAGCAGCTCGCCGCGCATCTTGGCAAGCTCGATGTCCTGCATCTCCAGCTTGCCAGCCGCGATCTTGGTCTCGATGTCGAGCTTGTTTTCCTTCTCCTTCTTGCCGTGGCGGCGGCCGCTCTTGTCGATCCACTCCTTCCATTCCTCAATGGGATAGCGCCCGTCGGCCGTATGGCCAGGGTTACCCTCAATCTTCAGCCACCGCTGGATTGTCTTGCGGTCACGACCAATCAGCTCCGCCAGTACGGCCTGGTTTTTCGCGTACCCCGGGCTCGCTGACGGAGTGTCACTGTCACCTATCGGCAATTCTCCATCCACCCCGTCCCCCGCGCGTCAACCTGCGACTTGTCCCGCGACCTGTCCCACCTCCACGACCTCACCTAAACGGCTGCTTCTGCCAACTCGATCAGCATGGGACATTCAGTAAAAACACCGGACATCGCGCGACAAAGCGGGTATTACCAACGTGAACGCTTTTGGGGGTAAAAAGATTCCTTTAACCACGGTGGTGGTGCCCCACTTCCCCTCTCAATTCTAAGCGCGCATTCAACAACAACGGGATTCGGGGGCGCGCTGCCTCCATCAAGGTCAGGGCTGCACGTCGTACTTGCCCTCATACACGGCCACCATGTTCCTGATGGCTCTGGCGAGCGCTGGGTTGTTCTTGCCCATGTCACTCAGGCGCTTGATCGCCCTGTCGAAATCGTCTGCGTCTTCCTCTTCCCTGATCACGCTCTCCCCATCGAGACTACGTTTTGCTATCAGCACCAAGGACCTAGCATTCTCTGGCAATCGGTCTTCGATGAAGGACTGCACCAGCTGCTGCTTGTCTCGGTCGGGAATGAAATCCTGAGCTACGAGCTTCTCCAACATGACCGTCGTGAGCAGGCCTACCCCCCGGCCAATCTTCGCCAAGCTCGCTGGGTCAATGTCCGCCTCTCTCGCAATACTGGTGATGGCCTTGCCGGTGTGCTCAACGATCGCTTGGAGAGAATGGGGGGTCTTGGGCATGTAGGTAATTTCTATACATTTGGGCGAAAGTGCAAATCTTTCTTGACCGATTTAGGCATTTCTCCTAAATGTCTGTATATGGCCCTAGCAGAAATCCAAACCACCCCGCTGCGGACGCCAGCCCACGTTGCCTTGATGAAGGTGTTCTTGGACCTGGCCGTCTCAATGCGTGACGCCGGTGCTGACCGCACCACGGCCCGGGCGGCCCTCGACTTTGAAGAAGAGTTCGAGCGTCGCCTCGCAGAGGCCGCCAGCCCCCAAGGCTAAGCCCCACCCCGCCTCCTACCTATGCTGATCACCTCTCTAGCAGGAATCTTCTGTATCGCTGGCATTGCCGCCATGTTGATACACCGGCACATAAAGGCCGCTGAAGACGCCTTGGCAGCCATTGCGGCAGAGCCCTTGAAGCGTGGTGACGCAGTCTACCGTGGAACCGACGGCAAATGGCACAAGTGCCAGCCGGGCAAACCCTCACAAATCGGCACAATCATCGACAGGATTGAGCCCAAGACGCTCATGAGCCTTGAGGATCTACTCTCCGGAACGGGAATCCCAGCAGCATTCACCACCCAGAAGTAATGACCCACCCTGAAGCCGTCCAATACCTGGCAGAGGTTCACAGTGAGTTCCCCTTTGCAGAAGGGCGCGTAGGCAAACTGCTCGCCGATCACAATGGCAACGCGGCCAGTATCCCTCCGCATTTGTGGCCACGCTCGTACCGTGTGCACATTGGTTGCATGGTGTCCATGGCCTGTGGCGGCCTCATTCCCAAGGGGGCCTCACGTCTGGGCTTCGCCAACAACGCCAACGCACCACGCTCGGGCAAGACCCTGCTGGCCAAGATGGCCGTAGCCCCCATCTACGGCTGGACGCAGGTCCGCACATGGCCAACCAACGATCGCAAACGATCAGATGAGGCAGAAATTCGCAAGGCGCTGGATGCCGTCGCGCTTGAGGCCACGCCCTACATCATTTTCGACAACATCAAAGGAGTTGTCACCTCTGAAGCCCTGGAAGGCTTCATGACCGCGCCTGTGTGGGCTGGTCGCGTACTAGGCACAAACCGGTCATTCACCGCGGAACACAGCACCACTGTGGTTCTCACGGGCAACAACCTGCAGCTGAGCACGGATAACATGGGTCGCTTCCTCCTTTGCGACCTGTCAGTAGAGGAAGCAGAGGCCCAGGACCGCGAGGTTAAGGAGCCGATCGAAGAGAACTGGATCATCGATAACGGCCGCAAGCTCAAAGATGCCGTGTTGTCGTTGGTCCTGCATTGGGTGGGCCAGGGCCGCCCCAAATGCACTGGGAGAGTACGGCGCGGCTTTGAGATCTGGAGTCACACAGTCGGAGGGATCTTGGAAGCCGCCGGCCTTGGAGACTTGTTTGAAAAGCGGCCAGACGACTCTGTCTCCGGCTCTCCGGATGACGCCGATCTGCGCCGACTCGCCCTTGAGCTGCTCAATCGCCTCGATCTGGACAACCGAACCATGGGCTTCAACTTTGCAGAGATCGTGTCCACCTGCCATGAACATGGCATCTTGGAGCGCTTCCTTGATGGCAAAGAGGAAACAGAAGGCTCGGGACCAGCGCAGAAGAAGGTCTTCACCCTCACCAGCGCCGCCAGAAGCAGGTTTGGTAATTTCCTAAAGCGCTACGCGCCGGAAAAGACCGGGCGCATCTGGCACTTCCCGCCTGATCAAGAGCATCCCTACCCACGCACCTGCAGGTTGCAGTGCTCGGGGCATGATCGCACCCGCGAATACGTGGCGAAGCTTGAGATATCTCCACAGGCCGAGCTGCAGGCCCTCATGCACCTGGACCACATCAAGTGGCCCGATCTGGTGCCAATCTTGGAGAAGAATCACGTCCCAACCAGGCTCGAAGAAATCAGCCCTCTGGACCTGAAAGCACTCATCGCCAGCTGGAGGACCCTGATCCTGCCATACTTCGACGAGCTCCGCCGCAACCTCATCACCCCCGCAGATGCACAAGAGTGACTTACAAATCATCAGGCTCATTGAGTCGTTTCCGAGCATTGCTTGGCGGGCAGAGATGTACCGCAAGGCAGGCGAATTCAATGTTGATGAGTTCATGAGCCACTGGGGCACATCAAGCAGCGGAGAGAGGCACGCATTGCTCTTCGTCGCCAATGTTTGGAATCCCGGCTACGCCACTGAATCCAAGTGGAACTTCGACCTATTCGATGCCTGCGGCAGTTGGGACACCAAGCATCGGCTGGCCGCTATCGAATGGATGAAACAACCCTTTTGGCCATGAATGCATCTCTTATCTTTCTGCCAGCCACACTTACGACCCTGGAAGCCCATGAATACGTGCGCAAGCGCGTCTTTTGGGAGTGGCTTGTCGAGAACTACAAGCTGCAGCCCATCTACAAGGGCAAGCAAGGCAAGACCGTACTGTGGCATCGTTCGGCGATCGACAGCGCCCTTCGCCAGCTTGAGCTCAACGGCGGCTACGACATCGAGACCGGAAAACCCGTCGAGTAGGCAGCCAGCACCCACCAAACAAGACAAAACGAATCAATGAACGCACCACATCCCGCCTTCCAAGACTCATTTTTGATCTCTTACCAACTGCAAGATGAGCAGAGCGGCAAAAACATCTATCGTCTCATTGAGTGCGTTACTGAAGCGGCAGAGGCCAAAGCTGAAAAGCGTGCAGCTTGCCACAAGTTTCCGCTTTTCGCAGTCACAGGGCCGCCAATGAGCGGCAAGACGCACTTACTCAAACATATTCTAAGCACATTGCCCTCCGGCCCCCGGGAGCTTGAGATCTTTCTCAGCGAGGACTTCGAGTACATGTCTCAATGTTCCTCCCCATTGATCGTCATTGAACGAGGCGCCCAACTGAAAGTCTTGGAAAACAAGAAGTCCACCAGCCGCGTTATCAACGCCCAAGGCCTGGAAACCTTTCTTCACGCCTCCGAGTGGCCACCTCGGGAATTCGCCACGATAAACACAGTCACGGTGCCCAGAAATGCCGTGATCGCCCTGGTCGCGGCGGAGGTGCAGGTGCCGGAGTCATTCACTGAGCACACCCTATTCATTAATTTGGCGGAGAGAGAGCGCAAAGCCTCCTAGAGAAACGCCTCATCAACAACTGCGACCAACCCCGTCCTCCAATGTCCACCCCTCCTTTTGAAACGCCACAAGCTCGTCTAGCCAGGCTCGAAAAAGCCTGCTGGGAAATGCGCCACTCTCTTAGAGGCGAGGGGTGGACTGAAGAAGACCTCACCACCGCGTTCGGGGCGACCGGCAGCGTGAAGCCGGAACCGCCAGCAAAAGGGTCACCGGAGGATCCGTTGGACCGAATCTATGACTCATTCACCATCGAGCTGCCCGAAGGAACCCATCCTTCGGTGGCAGTGCATCTGACTGCACAAGCACTGCCAGAACACTGGGTAAAGGAGCTCGCCTTGTTTTGCACGAACTGCGAGTGGACCCAGGCAAGCGGTCGCCCACCGGCCATCACGATTTCAGCGCGGTTCAGAGTGCCGCCTCAGCAAGCCAACACCTCCACCCAATTGCCATGACTAAACCGTCATTTGGCTGCTGATCCCATGGAACAATCTCACATTCCGTTGCCACCCCCGCCGGCAATCAAGCCGTCTAGAAGCTTGGCAGCCTCCCCACCCCCTTGCTGCTTCGTCAACAGCTCAGCAATCATTCGGAGCACCTTCTCCGGCGCGACAGCATCGTCGCCTGGGGACGTCACAGTGAGCCCCGCATCGGTGTGGGCCCGGTTGGGCACGTAGCCAGCATAGGTCTCATAGGTCGTCTTTACATCGTCTCCAAGCCACCTCGCCACAACCGCAATAGGCACCCCTCCCATCACCAAATGCGTCGCGTAAGTATGCCTCAATGTATGAACTCCCACCCAGGACAGCCCGGCCTTCTTCACCAGTGCCTTAAATGGGCGCCGTGGATTCCAGCGATATTTATCCTTCCCACGCTCGATCTCTGGATGGAGAAGGTACTTCCCCTCCCATTTGCGGTTCTTCATGAACCGCAGGAGTTCCGAATTCATCGGAATCGAACGAGCTTCCCTGTCCTTGGGTTTGAACGTGTCTGTCTCCTGGACCACAATCTCCCCGTGCCACTCGGCACCCGCCTTCCAAAAACGGATCCATTCCGGTCTGGCCTGCACAATTTCGTTGAGGCGCAGCCCGGCATGGAACCCCAGCCAGAGCAACGTTTCCATATCCTCCCGGTCACAGCAGGAGAACAAGACGTCACGCTCGGCTTTTTGGCAAAAGAGCTCGACTCTCGTCTTCTTGCTATTCGGGACCTCGACTTCGCGGACGACGTTCTTCACCAACCCACCTTGGTCTTTGAGCCATTCGAAAAACGTCCCTACCCTCGTGACATAGGTCTTCACAGTGAGATCAGAGAGGGGTTTCCCCTTGGGTTTGGGAGCCCCCTCGACAAGTCTTTTCCTAGACACCTTGCCCTCCCTGGCCAGAAAGTCGCGCCATTGCTCCATCTTAGCAGCCGAGATGCCACTGATCATCGTCTCTCCGCCGACGAATTCACAGAACAGCTTGATGGCCGATTCATCGGAATCAACGGTCCACTCACTGGCATTTTTCCTCTTCTTCTCTGCCAAGAATCGCTTCGCTTCGAACGCGATGCTGCCAGCACGATATTCCTGGTCGGTGGTCCGCTTGTATTGGAGGGCCAACTGAACAGCAGTATCGAAGTCTTGGGTGTCCAGCGCAATTCTACGTGGCCGCATCCCCTTCACTTGGGCGGGCCGATAGTAGAACCAGCCGTTGATCTGTGTCAGGCCGGAGATCTTCTGTGCACCACTTCTGGCCTGTTTTTTCCGTGGCCCTGCTTTTTGACCACCATCTTTGACCAGATGACCACTTTTCATGTGTGCAATGTGGTCAAATTCTGTGATTCGTGCAACGTCTTTCACTTAATTGACGAGCGACGCCCCACGGATATCGACTTGCTATTCTCATTCGCAATGAGAAGGTCAGGGGTTCGAATCCCCTTATCTCCACCAAGCCCCTCTTCGGGAATCTAAGCCGCCCCCCTCTCTCGCCAAATGGTTTATCGACACATAGACCGGATAGCGACCCTCCTCGCTATGGCGTGGGCCATGACTTCCGCCTTGTCTGCCGCAGGCCCCAGCAGGCCCGTCGCTCAGGCCTATCAAGTCACCGAAGCTGACCGGCCAGTTCTTTCCCGGGCGACGGAATGGAGCCTCGATATGTTGCTGATGTTCCTGGAGGACTTGCGCCCAAAAGTGGCCCAGTCCGCGGACTATGAATCGATCCGTTTGATGTGCTTCAGCAGCCGGGGTTTTGTCTATGCTTTTCATGTCGTCCAACCCCGGTCAAAAGGCGCAAAGCTCGAATGGACCGAGCATGATTTCAATTTTCGGAACCAACCCACCCGGTCTGGCAAGATCACGCTCAGCGAGACGGAGCGTCTGGCTCTGGTGAACAGCATCGATTCGCCAGCCTTCCGCACCGCGTTGGACGATGACAAACCAGTCTCCATTGGTCACCCCTACATGTACCTGGTAGAGATCATCGAGGCAGGAAGCTACCGAATCATCCGACGGGACACACCTGAGAGCAACTGGCAGGACCGGGGACTTTCAGGGTTCAATCAAGTGACTCGCTCCTTGATGAAACTTGCCAGGATTGCGAATCCAGATTGTCACGCGCCCATTCCGCCCGACCCGACGCCAGTGGGTGGGGCGGCAAAACCATAGCACACCGTATTCATCCAAGCAGGCCACCCTCCCGTTGCGCCAGCTCTTCGACTCGCCTACAGCTTGGGCAAAATGCTCCTTCCGTTTCGATGAAGTTTCTCCTCAAGCACATTGCCGGATTCACCGCTTCGACCTTGCTTCTGAACGTGGTGACAGGGTTAGACGGCATTGGCCATGCCCTGGCGAGCAGTCAGGTCCCTTTGATTGGCGCCTCCTTCGCGTTGTCGGGAGTAGTTGCCATCTTGTTCGGCCTCACCATCCTCGCCCCGGTGGCATCCATTGCCAGCTATCTCGCGGAGCAGCGCCTATCGGTGCACTGGTCGTTGGAGCCGCTCGTGTTGTTGAGCGTACTACTGGGCTATGCCACGATTCCGCTGCTCCTCATAAGCCGGGGGCATCTCATCGTCACCGCCATCCTGCTGGTTTCGTTGTTTCTGCCAGCGCTTACGTATTACCTCGTGCTGCGCGCGCTGGGATTTCGGGAATACCTCTAGGCTGGCTCACAGCCCCGTAGAACCTGTTTGGATAAAAACGCTGGGTGTGTTGCGAGGCATTTTGAGTCTGGACAAGGCGCGAAGAGGGCGTGAATCGAGATTCACAACCGATGAGCAACGCAGTCCAGGCTCAAAAGGACCCCAACCCGGAGGGGGCAGTTCTCAGGCTCGGCGAAGCCGCTTTTATCTCATTCCCTTAGTTGAACCTGCCACACCCGGATGTTTTTATCCAAACAGGTTCTTGGGTCCGCAGGCCTCACCCCAATGGGTCGCAACTACTTGCCCGAGTTGCCCCAGCGCTGGTTGGTGGGAGACCCGCTCGGCCCGCCGTAAATGGCGGTGATGTCCCCCTGCCCTTCTGGGCATCTGGCCGAATCACGACCATTGCGATACTCTCCCGCCACCACCTTGTCATCAATAGCCAGACGAGGCTCGTCATAGTGCAGCCACGTGCGATACACCGTGGAGTCCCAGTCGCGCGGGTGAGGAATCAACTTCCACTCTGGATCCCGCATGCGTACCTTGCCACGAGAAACCAGAGTCTCTGGGTGATCGGGATCACAGGAGATCCAGCTGTTGTAACGGACCTGCCCCGGACCTGAAGCCACCCCGGAATCACAGCAGGTGCAACTGATGCCCGCAACCGCAGCGCCAGACAACGCAACGAGGGTGAAGATCTTCTTCCAAGCAGGACCCGACAGCGGCAAATGGCGAAGCGACGAGAAAGGCATCCTCATGAAACCCAGTGTGCGTCAATCCGTTGCAAAAGTGGAGCAAAAACATCCAAAGGCAGGGTCGTCCGGTCAATCAACTCGCCCGGGCCGCGAGGAGTTCCTCAGTGACGGTCCCACCTGCCGCCGGAGACACCGAGACATCGCGGATGCTTGCCACCAGATCCGAACGATAGGAAGCAACCCACCCCTTGGACGGACCGCGGAAAAACATGATCAGCTCACCAATGCGGGTGTAGCCCTCAGCGGTCACATGGCCTGACCCGCCGGAAGTTAGGAGAACTTGGTACAACTTCATGCCCGCGATTCGAATTTGCCCCACTCACTGGATGGGTGGCGAAGTCATTTTTTTCGCTCAGGAAACTCACTCACTCTGGACCCGCCAGAATACCCCCATCTCACCAAGTCTGCTGCAACGTCACCTTGTGCGTCTGGCTGTGCTCTACCAGCTTGGCAAAAATCTCTGCCACTTTCCGGTTCGCTGCGGCATACTCATGCTCGGCATCCTCCGCACTCACGCGATAGGGCGGCGGAAGGGTGATCACCACGAGGCGGTCTCCACCCGCGTCTCCGTCCAGAGTGGGCGTGGTTTCAATCAGCTTCAAGGCCGCAGCGAGATCCAGTTCCTTGCCACTCTCATAGATCGCACCATCTGCCCCCAGCCGCAGATGCGGTGGCTTCATCCCCTCAGGTGGCATGGCAAACTTCCACACTTTCTTCTCCGCACGGGGCGGCAACGTCAAGGCCACTTCGGCAGGAGCCACCCAGAAGCAGTTCACGAAGCTATCGTCCATGTCCTCGATGCTGTCATTGTAGGTGGCCGACAGCACCTGGATCTGCTCTGGCAGGTTGGGATACACCGTCAGCAGGAAGGTCCGCTGTGTTGCATCCGGTTTCAATTCCCCGCTTTTGGCAATCTCCAGCTGCTGGGCGGCTGAAAGTCGGATGCGCACCGTGCCCACAAACACCTCCTGGGTGCTGGAGTTGTAGGGGTATCCATCTGCCTTCACCTCAGCAGTTCCGAGGCTCAATGCGAAGAGGATAATGGAGGCCGCAATCGCTTTCATGACAGCAGAATTGAGAGTTCAGACACCCGGCACCAAAAACAACTTTCTCATGCTATCACCAAGCACAACCTCTGAGGAAGCAGCAATTTTGCGCGACATCGCCCCAGCCCGCCCTTCCGGTTCTGAGAAGGAACAGGAGCCTGCCGCCGTATTTTCCACGATGCTCCGACTGCTCCCCCTCATCGCTGCCACTAGCCTCGTCGCCCACGCCCACGCCGCTGCAGACAACCCTCTCGGCACCCCAGCGCGGCTGGACCCCTTCAAGCCTCTGGAAGTCCGCGCTCCCAACGGCAGCAACAGGCCAGCGACCACGCCAGCAGAATGGAAACCTCGCCGACTGGAGATTCTAAAAGCAGCCCAGTCTGTGATGGGTCCGCTGCCGGATGCCAGCAAACGCTGTCCGTTGGACGTGCGGATCGAGGACCAGTCGGATGAAGGAAACTACATCCGCCAGCGCATCACCTACCAGTCTGAGCCTGGCAGCCGCACCCCCGCCTATCTGTGCGTACCCAAGACGGCCCTGCAATCCGGAAGCCAATCCACCTACCCGGCGGTACTGTGCCTCCACCCCACCGACAACCAGGTGGGTTATGGCGTCGTCGTGGGTCTGGGAGGCAAGGCCAACCGTCAGTACGCCAGCGAACTCGCGGCCCGTGGCTTTGTCACCATTGCTCCAAACTATCCGCATCTGGCCAGCTACACTCCGGATCTCAAAGCTCTGGGCTACGAAAGTGGCACCATGAAGGCGATCTGGGACAACATGCGGGCTCTGGATGTGCTCGACAGCCTTCCGTATGTAAGTCGCGGACGCTACGGGGCCGTGGGCCATTCACTGGGTGGGCACAATTCCATTTACACCGCCGTGTTCGATCCACGGATCCAGGTTGTGGTCAGCTCCTGTGGTCTGGACTCCTACCGCGACTACAAGAATGGCGACCTCCGGGGCTGGACCCAAGAACGCTACATGCCCCGCATGGCCCAATACCTGGGCCGGCCGCAGGATGTGCCGTTTGATTTCCCTGAACTCCTCGCCGTGCTGGCCCCACGCCATGTCCTCATTTCAGCTCCCATGCGGGACAGCAATTTCAAATGGGACAGCGTGGATCGGGTCGCTGCCGCCGCACGCGACGTGTACCGCCTTCACAACGCAGCGGATCACCTGCAGGTGATCCACCCAGAATGCGACCACGACTTCCCCAATGAAGCCCGTGAGCAGGCGTACAAGCTCTTCGAAACGCTGCGGGAAGCAAAGAGCGGCCCCGCTTCGTAAGGAACTAGAGGACCAACCACCTCACGCGAACTCGAAGTCACCGCGACGTGCACGCCACAGCATGTAGATCACGACCAGCAACGCGCTCACGAGCATCCCACGCCACGCCCAGGCGGGCACCCGCCAGGGTTCCGGAGTAGTCACCACAAAGATCGGAGACGGTTCGGAGAATTTTCCATCGCGGTCCACACCGCGCACTCGCATCTCGTACTGGGAGGCGGGGCGCAGGGCCAGCACCTTCACGACCACCTTGTCATTGTCACCGGAAACCGTCTTCCAATGGTTCACCCGGTTCCAAGTTTTGATGAAGAGGTTGCTTCTCTCATCTTTGGACATGGAGGCAGTCTCCAGAGCCCAGCCCGCGGGAGCCACACCGGGCTTCTTCCAGGCGATGGTGAAGTTTGAAGTTTCACGATCCACCAGTTCCACACTGTTCACACGGTCCAGATGCGGGTTGATAGAGCTGGAAGGCATCGGGAGGCCTTCCGTCGCCAGATACGCGGCCAAGGCACTCTGCACATTGTTAAGCGGGGCGCGGGGTGTATCCGAGGGAGCGCTTCTACGCACGGGAGTAGCGGCCGGACTGGGGGCCACTGCCACAGGGGCAACTGCGGGCGTTACTGCCACGGGAGATGCCGTCGGTGCCGGGTCAGGCTGCGAATCGCCGGTTGAAGGAGTCACCGGAGCAGCAGGGGCGGCCGCCACGACGGGAGGCGCAGGAGCAGCGTCAGGAGCGGCCAGTTCACGAACGTACGATTTGAGGGTGACCACCGACTCCGATGCGCCCCCGATGATGCGCAGGTCGCTGATGACGTTGCCCAGAGACTCACTCTTCAGGAAGACCTTCACGCTGCGCTGTTGGCCGGGCTCCAGACGCAGGGCCTGACCAGAAAACTCTGACACGTACGGATTGCGAGCCTGCACTTCCACCACCAGCAGTTCTCCACCGGTATTGGCCAGAATGATGTCGCGGCTGGTCGCCTTGCGCTGGGTCACCTGTCCGAAGTCCAAGGTACCCTTTTCTGGAGAAACCACCTTCAGCTCAGCTGGCTTGGGCCGGGACTGCACCGCAACTTTCTCGGACACGCCGTCTGCCTCCACCACCACTTCGCCAAGAAACTGGGGCACATCGGTGGCAGGCAGTTGCAGCAGCACCTCAGCCTTCTGCTGCGGTGGAATCTCCAGTGTCGCCGGGGCTAGGAGCCGGATGGGGAACTTGATGGTCACCTTCATCGGATCTGAGCGCCCATTGACCAGGGTCAGAATCCCTGAGCGCACCCCCGTGGTGCGATTGTAGTCCAAGGTCAGATATCCAGGGCTTACCGTCAGAGCGCGCAACCCTTCACCAAACAGGGTCAGCTTGCTGGTCTTCACACCAGGTTGAAGTTCGATCTCATGCCGCACCTCACCCGGACGCACCGGCTTGAAGATCAGTTGGAAATCCACGGTATCCCCCGGGTTCACCTCCAGTGTGGGCGGGCCAGACCAGCCCTCGCTCCACACCATGTTCATGCGATAGGGTGCCCGTCCCATATTCCGCACGGAAACAGTGCCGGATGCCTCACCGCCCAGAAACACCCTGCCAAACGACGGCATTTTGACGATGGAAAGGATCGGCTCCATGCGCTGTCCGCGCAGCGTGACCGTGGCCGGCGCGGAGAAAGGGCCGCCATCCACCCGCACCGAGTAGGTAAAGCGATCCGTCAGGGACGCCTGTTCCCCAGCATGGGTGTAGGTGATGAGGGACTTGTTGGATTCGCGTGGATGCGGGCGCAGGTTGGTCAGCGTGCCATGCTCCGGAAGCTGACGAACCACGAAGTCGGCCTGCTTCAGGGTTCCAACGGTCCCAATCAGTTCAATATCAACAGCATTCCCGGCCACAAAGCTGGCCGACACATCACGGGCCTCAGGAATGAAAACGTCGTCCTTGCTGCGCTTGCCGTCCCCCGCCCTTAGTTTCACATCCGCCAGGGCCATGCCAGAGGTCAGAGCAGTGAGGGCAAGCAGCATCCCACCCATGCGGGCAGCGCGAGACCAAGGCAGAAGTACGGACAAAGAAATCATGTGGGCCAGGATAAGGGTGGCTGGCACACCAGGAGGACGCCAGCAAAAATAATCATCCGGACCGACATCATGAATCAGAATCAGCCGTTCGGCAAGGCATACCCTTGCAGACGCCGACGGACGAAGTCGAGCGCCGTCTGACTGGTGAGAATCTTAAATCGCTCCCGCTCACCCCGAAACCAGCGCTTCCGCACCTCCACAGGAGCGCCCTTGGACGCAAGCGCGATAAACACCGTGCCGGTGGGTTTCTCCGGGGTTCCCCCGGTGGGTCCAGCGATTCCCGTCACCGCCACGGCATGATCTGCGCCGCTGATGCGGAGGCATCCCTCCGCCATGGCGGCCGCTACGGGTTCACTGACTGCCCCATGTTCCTTGATCAATTCTGCGGGCACACCCAAGTGCTGGGTCTTGGCCTCATTGGCATAGGTCACCAGGCCGTGGCCCAGTACCGCGGAGGCACCGCTCACATTTGTGACGCGATGAGCGATGAAGCCGCCGGTGCAGCTCTCCGCCGTGGCGAGCCACTCCCCGCGCTCCTTCAGCAGGTCCACCACCACCTCTTCCACGAGGCGACGGTCATCAGAAACCAGGAACTCGCCCAGTTTCTCCCGACAGAAGACTCCGGCACGCTCAAGAGCCCTGGCGGGTCCATTTACCCGCACATCCACATCGCCCTTGCCCAGGCAATACCCGATTTCCAGGTCGCCAATGGCTTCCAGGCCCTCCTGGAGTGCCATGGAAATATCCGATTCACCAATCCCGGTAAATTTGAAGTAGCGGCACTGCATGTCCGTGCCCCCTGGCAGCATGCCCCGTAGGATGGGCTCCACCAGTTCCGTCATCATCGGCTTCAGTTCCCGGGGAGGTCCAGGCAGAAGAAACAGCGTGCAGTCCAGACCTTTGGGAGTACCCAGACTTGCGGGCAGATGCAATCCCGGAGCAGTGCCATGAGGATTGGCCAGCACATGAGCCCCTTTCACCACCAAGGCCTGTCGTTGATTGTGCTCATTTACCCCCTTGCCCGAGCGGGCAAAGATCGCCTCCAGCACCTTCATCACTTCCGGATCAGTCTCAAGGGTCAGCCCCAGCACTCCAGCGGCTGCCTCTCTGGAGACATCGTCCGAAGTCGGGCCCAGCCCTCCGGTGATGATCACGACGTCTGAACGGCGCACCGCATCATTGAGCGCGTCCTCAATGGCCATGCCATCCGGCACAATCGTGGCGCGCTGCACGAGCACACCCAGATCAACCAAGCGCTGGCCCAGCCAGGCGGCGTTGGTGTTGACGACATCGCCAATGAGCAGTTCCGTGCCCGTGTTGATGAGCTCCAACCTCATGCCGACTACTTACGCGCGGCTTTCTTGGCAGGAGCCTTCTTTACAGGGGCTTTTTTGGCGGCAGCTTTCTTGGCAGGAGCGGCGGCCTTTTTGGCAGGCGCAGCCGCTTTCTTGGCCTTGGGCGCCGGAGCGGCGGCCGCTGGCACAGCCGGCTGCCAGGCCACCCGGGGCGCATCGCCCCAGAGTTCTTCCAGGGCGTAGAAGTCGCGTTTTTCCTTGTGGAAGACGTGCACCATCACATCCCCGTAGTGCAGGATGATCCAGAGACTTTCCATCTTCTCATCCACGGCGATGGGCTTGCGATTGTGCTCCACCCAAAAACGGTCTTTCACCTCGTTGCGAATGGCCTTGAGGTGCGGCATCGAGGTCGCGGTGCAGATCACGAAGTAATCCGCCACAGGCGAGATTCCCTGCACGTCCATGATCACGATGTCTTCCGCCTTCTTGTCATCGGCGAACGTGGCGGCCGCAAAGGCCATCTCCTCCTCATCGGAGCGTTGAGAGGTGAGGATCGTTGCCTTTTTTACAGCTTTTTTTGCCATGGTCGAGGGATTGTGAGCCAGTTAGTGCCCAGTTGCAACCCAAACCGCGCCCCACCAACGACTTCCACCCCCACCCACCAACTCAAAGTTCTCTCTCCTTTTCCCTTACCTCTCTCCCCTTGACCCTCGCCTTAGTACATCAAATAACGCTGCCGTTTGGCCCGGAACCCATCCTCGAACCGCTTCCAGGAACCGACAATACGGGTCGGAGAAACACCCCGCATCAGATCCCGCCGGAGACTGTCGCTACCGTACACCTTGTTGAACAGGTTGATCTGAGAAGCAGACATCCGCCCCAGCACCGCCCCACGCGTCTGGTTCTGCAGGCCAGCGATCAAGTACACATCCAGAGCCGTGACGTTCGCTGGAGTCCGGGGATCAATGCGCAGCCTCACGCCGCCAAAGCCCTCTCGGGAGTACGGCTCATACCCCACACCGGGAAAACCGAGGCGTCGGCAATAGTCGGCAAACACCTGCGGATTCACCCCGCGGCCTCCCGCATAGCCGAAGGGGTTCTCCGTGCCAATCCCCACATCGACCGCCGCCGCCCCGCCGAGCATCCCGGTGGCCACGTAGTACACGGGTGATCCCGCGTGCGGAATGTTGGGGGACGTACGGTACCAGCGCAGGCCCGTGTCCTGCCACAGCATGTTTCTGTCGTAACCGCGCATCTTCACCACCCGCAGACGAGGCCGACGAGTGATCCATCCCTCTCCGGCGACCATCATCGCCAGTTCCCCCGTCGTCATGCCATGCACATAGGGCACATTCACCTGGCTCACGAAGGACTTCCACTGCGGCTCCACCGGCGGCCCCTCCACGCGCCATCCGCCCAACGGATTCGGCCGGTCCAGCACGATGAATTCCTTCCCGCTCTCCCCGCACGCCTCCATGGCCACCACCATGGTGGAGATATAGGTATAACTGCGTGACCCGATGTCCTGTAGATCGAACAGCAAGACATCGATCGGTGCCAGCATGCGCGGGGTTGGCTTGCGCGTGTCGCCATAGAGGGAGTACACCGGCAACCCCGTCACCGGATCCTTCCGATCCTGCACATGGATCCCCGCCTTGATGGTCCCATCCACCCCGTGCTCCGGCGCATAGAGCGCGACCAGATTCACCCCCGCGCGCTTCAATGCCACCCGGGTCATCGTACCGTTGCCCGTCATGCTCGTCTGGTTGCAGATCAGCCCCACCCGCTTGCCTCGGAGCAGGTCATAGCCATTGCTCGCCAGCACATCGATCCCCAGCGTGAAGGGAGCATTTGGGGCCGCTGCGGGTCCTACGGGACGTCCTGCAGGCTGCTGAGGAAGGGTGCAACCGGCTATCGTGAGTCCAACAAGAAGGCTGAGTAGAATCTTGAGTGCAGGCATGGGGTCATCCCCTTTAGGACGAAAGCCAGCGATTGCAAGACAGCGGGACGACTCTCACACCCGCAGCACCAGTGCTGGTCTCCCTCTATCGGCCTCACTTCTCCACTCCCATCTTGTCCAAACAGAGCGGAGCCGCCCCCTGGACCGAGCGATCAGGCAGTATCAGATCACCAGTCTGCACATTGAAGAACAGAGATGTGTACCTCTGCCCAGGCTCATCGACAATCGCCTGACACCAAGGCCTCAGCGCTTTCACATCAATGCTCTTGGACGGATACTTCCCCGACAGCTTGAACAAGCCCAGCAACTCCTCGGTGTCCCAGTGCAAACGATCTCCCGTGATACGGACACGGATTCCCGAAGGCCGGGTCTCCGCGTCCTCCTCCCATCGCGTTTTCACCCAAGGGTGAGCCACCAACCTTTCCAAGGCACCAAGCAATTCTTCCGGCGAAATCTCAAAAGCCAGTTCGTCCCCCTTCACCACCGGAATGACGGCCCTTACCTGGACAGGGAAGGCCAAAGCCTTCTTCGGTTCAAGGTATGCACACCATTCAGGCCCGTCAAAGTGCACAGATGACATGCTCATCTCCGGATCCGCTGAGGGACGTGTGACTTCAAAGAGCTTCTCCATTGCCACCCTTGCGGGGAAGGCGCTCCAAAGCTTCTGGCCTCGGGCGAGTGCGTTCCTCCCCCTCTCCGCATCCAACTCCAGCATCGTCTTGGCCCCGGCATCACGGCCCGTCTCCGTTATCTCGCCGGTGGCAATGTTGAACTGGTAGGTGGTCTTGTCTGCCATCACCAAATGAAAGCTCTTCGAGGCCAGACCATCAGGCACCGTCTGCACCTCGGGGCTCCAGAAGTAGTGACTTGCGGTTTGCACAAGTGCTTCTGGATTCTTGATAAGATCCTTCACCCTGTATTGCTTCAGCAGCTTGCCCCGGTCATAGAAAGCCACCGCCAGATCCGTGCGGCCTTCATAGTCGCTCGCCCAAGGCCCTTTCCGCACAAAATACCGACCGTCTTCGCTCAGCCACCCACGTTGCGCAAACCATCCTTTGGTTCGCCAGCGCTCCACGAAGTCGCCTTTTTGATCCACCTCATAGGCAACTCCGAACGCTTCTTTGGTGATGACATACTTGTCACCCACAAAACGTCCCTCGGCAGGAACCATCTTGAAAAGATGGTCTCCAAATTGTGAGGTGACCACCCAGGCAGAAGGCGGACTCACTTGATCAGCCCTCACTGCCGGAGTCGCGAAGCAACACAGGGCGAGCACACCCACCACGGAGTGCAGAGCCCATGCAAATTCTCGCCAGGGACAAAACAGCGCATTCATCGGAATTTTAACACCACGTCGCCCTAATACTCCAAAAGACCTTCCGAATAGTAAAGTCAATCCTGTCACAGTCACGACAAGCCACGCCAGACTGCAAACACGATCCAGCGTCCCTCCGGGACGAAAGCAGCCAACGTTCACCCTTCACCTCAACCAGCGCAGCGTCTCAACCAGCCGCCGCCCCTGCGGCCGCGTCTCAACTCTCCTTCCCCCCTTATCCCTCTTCCCTTACCCCCCCTTCCCTCTCCCTCCTATATGCCTCCGCCAGCAGGCTCACCGGCTGCGTCACCTCATGGCATTTCGCCTCCGGCTTTGACCGCAGCCCAAAGGCGAGCTGCATGTGGCATCCTGGGTTCGATGTAGCAACCACGCCGGCCCCGGTGGCTTCGAGGTTCTTCAGCTTGCGCTCCAGGAGCTTGGCCGACTGTTCCGGCTGGGTGATGTTGTAGATCCCGGCGCTGCCACAGCACCAGTTGCTTTCCGGCAGCTCCTTCACTTTCAACCCGGGGATGGCGTTCAACACCGCCCGCGGCTGGCTGGTAATCTTCTGCCCGTGACAGAGGTGACAGGACTCATGATAAGTCACCTCCACCGGAGTACTGTCCACGGTGGCAGGGGCAGACGCCGGTTTGCGAATACCGATTTCCACGAGCCATTCGTGAATGTCCCGCACCTTGCGATCCCACTCCGCCGCCCTGGGACCATACACGGGGTCATGATGAAGCAGATGCCCGTAGTGCTTCAGGTGGGATCCGCATCCGCCCGCATTGGTGATGATCGCATCCAGGCTATCGACATCAAACATGTCGAGCTGGCGTCGGGCCAAATCGCGAGCAAGCTCCGGCGCACCGTTGTGCCCATGCAGGGAGCCACAGCAGTATTGGTTGCGGGGAGTGATCACCTCGCACCCGTTCGCCAGCAGCACGTCCGCCGTATCGCGATTGATCTGGGAGAAGACCAGATCCTGCACACAACCCGTCAGCAAAGCCACGCGATATCGGGGCTTTTCCGCAGGCGATTCCACCGCATCAATGAGGTCATCGGAAAATGCCTCCGCCACCGTGGGGGTCTGCGGCTCCAGGGAGCCCAGTTTGCCAGGCATCAGCTTCGGAAGCCCCAGCTTCCGGACCAAGGTCTGCAAGCCCGTCTGCTGATACACCCGGAGCATCAGGCCAACCGCCCTCAACAGCCGCGGATGCATGAAGAGCACCTCCAAGGTAAGCCAGCGCCAGAAATCACGCTGCCCACGAGGCTGCACCCCGCTGCGCTCCACCTCGGCCCGCGAGGTCTCAAAGAGCTCCACATAGTTCACCCCTGCCGGGCAGGCGGTCTGGCAGGCCAGACACCCCAGGCAGTAGTACATTTCATCGGCAAAGCTCTTGGTCACGGGAGCCTCGCCGTCCGCCATGGCCCGCATGAGGGCGATGCGCCCCCGCGGGCTGTTCCGCTCCCGTTTCGTCTCCATGTAGGTGGGACATGTGGGCAGACACATACCACAGTGCATGCACTGCTGGAGCACTGAGTAGTCCAGCTGCTTGAGCAACGTCGCCCCCACCCCTTTTTTTCCAGGTTCGGTGCTCATGGCTCAGTCAAAAATTTTACCGGGGTTCAGGAGTCCGGCCGGGTCCAGGGCCTTTTTCACCAGCTTGAGCAGGTCATAACTGGCCTTGCCAAACTGTTGTTTCAAGAACCCCTTCTTCGCCAGCCCCACCCCGTGCTCACCGGTGATGGTGCCGCCCATCGCGATTGTCTTGTCCACGATCTCGCCCAGAGCCAGCTCCACGCGATGCATCTCCTCCTCGTCCTTCTCGTTAGTGAGGAAGGTCGGATGCAGATTGCCGTCCCCCATGTGACCGAAGGTGCCGATCAGCAACCGGTGCTTCGCTGCCGTCTCGTTGATAAACTTCACCATCGCCGCCAGCTCACTGCGGGGCACGGTCACATCTTCCAAGATGGTGGTGGGCTTCACACGGGCCAGGGCGGAGAAGGCATTGCGCCGGGCTGCCGCCAGCCGGGCCCCTTCCGCCTCATCAGCAGCCATCTTCACTTCACGAGCTCCGTTCTGGCGGGCGATCTCCATCATGCGATTCGCCTCATCCTCCACCGCTGCAGGATGGCCGTCCGTCTCCATGAGCAGGAGCGCCTCCACATCCGTGGGCAGCCCGATCTTCGCATAGTCTTCCACACAACCCAGGGTCATGCGGTCCAGGAACTCCAGGGTGCAGGGAATGATCCGGGCCGCAATGATGGCGCTCACCGTCTCCGCGGCCGCCTCCATGGAGTCATACATGGCCAGTATCGTTCGCCGTGCTGCCGGCTTGGGCAGGAGCTTGAGGAGCACTTCCGCGATGATCCCCAGCGTGCCTTCACTCCCAATAAAGAGATCCTTGAGCGAGTAGCCAGCCACATCCTTCACACACTTGTTGCCCAGCCACGCGATCTCCCCATCCGGCAGGACCACCGTCATGCCCATGACGTAGTCCCGCGTCACCCCATACTTCAGCCCGCGCAGACCCCCGCTGTTCTCCGCCACATTGCCCCCGATGGTGGAGATTTTCATCGAACCCGGGTCGGGCGGATAAAAGAGACCATGTCCTGAAGCGGCGTCATCAATCTCCTTGGTGATCACCCCACATTGCGCCCGAAGCGTAAGATTGCGGGGATCCACCTCCAGAATGCGGTCCAGCTTCACGAGACACAGAACCAGACAACCCGTCAGAGGCACACTGCCACCGCTGAGACCGGTGCCGCTGCCCCGGGTCACCACCGGCACCCCATGCTGTCCGGCCAGCTTCACGCAGGCCGCCACCTCCTCTGTGCTGCGGGGGAACACCACACACGCCGGGCGTTGTTTGAGCGCAGCCGTTCCATCAAAGCTGTAGGGGACGAGGTCTTCATCGGAAGACAGCACCGCATCCCCTCCCAAGAGGTTCACGAGTGCGGCGATCCAGGGAGTGGCGTCAGAGTTCAAGCGATCCAGTTTGAAACACGCATTTACCACGTCAAGACCGAGTCACCAAATGACCACAATGCGTAACAAGTCTTGGGACCTGTTTTGTTTGCTCCATGGACAAGCGGCTTCTCCCGCCCAATTTGACTTTTAGACAGCACAGACCCCAATGAGCGTCAGCGCCTCCCACGCCTCCCCGCCCCCCGCCTCGACGCGGGTCTCCGCCTGGGCCCCCTTGCGTGACTGGCAGTTCCGGGGCCTCTGGCTGGCCAACATCGTGTCCAACATCGGCACGACCATGAATGACACGGCGGCCATCTGGACGATGACCTCCATCTCCGCCTCTCCCCTGCTGGTGGCTCTGATGCAGACCATGACGGGGCTGCCTCTTTTTCTGCTGGCCCTGCCCGCCGGAGCCCTCGCGGACCTCGTGGACCGGCGCAAACTCATCCTGCTGGCTCAAGTTGGAGCCCTGCTCACGGCTGCAGGCATGACCTACCTGGCCTTCGCGGGTAAACTCTCTGCCCCGCTGCTCCTGCTGGCGACTTTTCAACTGGGGGTCGCCTCCGCCTTCACCATGCCCGCCTGGCAGGCCCTGATTCCAGATCTGGTGGGTCGCCCCCAGCTTTCTGCCGCCCTGGCCTTGGGCAGCGTGGGATTTAATACTGCCCGCTCCCTGGGCCCTGTGGCAGGCGGCTTGCTGGTGGCCGCCGCCGGACCAGGACCTGTCTTCGCCCTCAACACCCTCTCATTTGGCGCAGTGATCCTTGCCGCCTGGCGGGTACGCCCCCCTTCTCCACCAAGGTCCACCGAGCAAGAGCGGATGATGGGTGCCATGGTGGCCGCTCTCCGCTATGCCCGCCACGCCGCCCCCATGCAGGCCGTCCTGCTCCGCGGCGCAGTGCACGTCTTCGCCGCAGTGGCTCCGGTGGCACTGCTCCCTATATTAATTCACCGACGCGGGTGGAGCGGGTCGGACTACGGCCTGCTCATGAGCTGCTACGGCCTGGGGGCCATTGTGGTGGCCCTGTTTCTCCTCCCCAAACTGCGCGCCCGCCTCAGCTTCGACATGGTGGTCACAGGCGCCGGACTCTCCTCGGCACTCGCAGCCTGCCTGCTCGCCGTGGTACCGGATCGCTATAGCATGGGCGCAGCCCTGGCCCTCGCTGGCGCCGGCTGGATGAGCGCGCTCAATACCTTTAGCGTCGCCGCCCAGAGCGCCTTCCCCAACTGGGTTCGCGCCCGTAGTTCCGCCATCTATCTGGTGGCCGTTCAGGGAGCCTTCGCCTTGGGAGCCCTGGCCTGGGGCCGGCTCCTCTCTGACTGGGGCGCCACCGTCGCCCTTCTCAGCGCAGCCGCCTGGCTCCTCATCAGCATCACACTCCAGAGATGGTGGCCGATCAGTCACGTGGACAAGCTGGATCTCTCCCCCTCCAACCACTGGCCGGAGCACACTCTCACCACCACTCCCGGTCCAGAGGATGGCCCCGTCTTGATCACCATCGAATATCGACTCTCCCAAGAAGACGAGCCCGCCTTCCGCGAGGCGATGCGGGCCCTGCGCAAGATACGCCTTCGCGATGGAGCGTTTCGTTGCTCCCTCTTTGTGGATCTCAACAATCCACGCGTTTTTCGAGAAACGTTTATCGTCGGCTCCTGGGCAGAACACCTTCGCCAGCATCAAAGAGCCACGGTAGAGGATCGCCGCATTGAGGACGCAGTGGTGGCGTTTCACCAGGGCGACGATCCGCCACGCGTTCGGCATCTGCTGATGGTGGAGCTCTAGCCCTCCGAGGGCGAAAAGCATCGCCTCCCTACCTGGAGCGCCGCCCCTCACCAAAACGGCATTCCCAGGCAGGTCACCTCACGCGGTCGGCATGCCTGACTGCGTTCCGGGGGAGAGGGACAGCGAGTCAATCAACGCCTCCCCGACCGCCCCTCAATTGAGGGAGTTTCATATTTGCGAATTCGTGCCGCAAAAACGTGATTTTGCGATGATTCTATGGAAAATGAGCCCGTTGGTAAATAAATCTGCACCTCCAATCGGCTCAGTTTCTAGTATTTGCGATTCTCTGGTGATATTTGCTATTGCATTTGAGAGTTTTAGTATTACTTTCGAGAATGCAACCCCCAGCATCTCTCAGCTTTGCAAACCGTATAGCGCGATATCTTGTTCTCGCCGTTTCCAGCCTGCTGACTTTCGGCTTCAGCCAAGTCAAGGCTCAGAGCTACACTTGGGAAAACTACAACGCGATCATCTTCGGCAACCTGAACATCCAGGGCGAGATCGAAGGACGCACCCTGGTCGGCGGCAATCTGACGGGCAGCAATTCCTCGAACTTCGGCATCGGCCTGCCCAGCGGCACCTCAACGACGGACAAGACCTTGGTGGTGGGTGGAAACATCAGCAGCGGCAACCCGCTCCAGCTCAACAAAGGCAGTCTGTACTTGGGTGGAACCAACGGCCGCACCGTCAACTACAATGGCGGCGGCAGCCAGATCAGCCAGTCCACTGACTTGTCCACCCTCAAGCAGGCTTTCCTCAGCGAGAGCGCCAACCTCAAATCCCTCGCCACCGACAGCGTGGTGACCTCATCCACCAATGGCCAACCGGGCCCCGTCACCTTCACCGCTACGGCGGGCAGCGATGGCTTGGCCGTCTTCAGCATCAGCGCAGACGCCATCTTCGGCAGCAACCTCTCCCAGCAAATTGGCCTCGTCGCCAACGGTGCCACCAACATTGTCATCAACGTATCCGGAACCACGGTGAACTGGATCCAGAACGCTGGCAACATGGTGGGCGACTTCACCAGCGACTACTGGCAGGCCCACATCGTCTGGAACTTCTACGAAGCCACCACGATCAATCTCGGAAGCCATCAGTTCAATGGCAGCATCCTCGCTCCGAATGCCACGATCACGACCTCCAACAACATCGACGGAGCAGTGATCGCCAACAACCTGAACCTGACCGGTGAAGTCCATCTGCCAAGCAGCAGCAGTGCCAACTCCTACGCAGGCTATCGCGCCCAAGCCGTACCCGAACCTGGTAGCGCCCTTCTCCTGGCCGTGGCCGGACTGATCATCCTCACTCGTCGCCGGTCCAATCTGCGCCGCTAGTTTCCCCTCTCCAAGACTCCCTCACCCCCACCTCGCCTGTTTTTATCAGGTGGGTGGGGTTGTTTTTTGGCGATACTACAGATCTCTTAAGGGTATCAAATGTGATTTTTAGTTCGCTTTAGTTACAGATTTTGCGATCATTTTCTTGATTCTATACTGATAATGTTCTTATATATGCCATGGACACCACGGCAGCTCTCAAAATTCAGAAGCCTGGCACGGACAAGCTTCTGCCGGGACTCCATTTCCAGACGTTAGAAGCCAGACTTGCCACCCTGCTAGAGCGAGGGGCGCTCCCTCAGGCAGGACGTCCTTCGACAGAAGGTGAGAATCTGACTCCCGTTCCTGCCATCGCCTTTGAGGCCCTCCGCGGAGTTTCCTGAGAACAGCGGCCTCACCCTCTGCTACCCCAATTGCGGGGCATGGCATTGCCGGTTACACCGCCTCGGGCACCACCTGTAGAACATAGCGCTCCCCATTCTGAATGAGCTGGAGCGGCGCGCCGTAAGCCTGGCTCAGCAGGCTGGCAGACATCACCTCCTCCTTGGAGCCAGCACGCAGCACGGCCCCGTCTTTCAACAGCAGCACCCGGCTGAAGCAAGGGAGGATCTCCTCCACATGGTGGGTCACCAGCACCATGGAGGGTGCCCCCTCTTCCCGGGCGAGGATCTGCAACCATTGCAGGAAGCGCTCACGCGCGACAGGGTCAAGCCCCGCGCAGGGTTCATCCAGGATCAGCACCTTGTACCGCGCCATGAGGGCGCGACAGATCAAGATCTTTTGCCGCTCCCCTTGGGAAAGCACGCCCCAGCGGGAATCCGCCAGGTAACCGCAGCCAATCCGGTTGAGCAGATCACGCGCCTCATGACGAAGGGCCGGATCCACCTCCCCCACGAGATTGATCATCGCATCCCGCCCGCTCACCACCGCATCCAGCACCGGCTCACCCGGTTCGAGGTAGAAGGTGAGCGTGCTCGTCACCAGCCCCACGCGTTTGCGCACCTCGCGCCAGTCAGTACGGCCATATTCCGCGCCATCCACAAAGATGTCGCCTGCGGTGGCCATCTCATAACCGGTCAGGCAATTGATCAGCGAGGTCTTTCCACAACCATTGGGTCCCAGGATGACCCAGTGATCCCCAGGTTCCACCCGCCAGTCGATGCCTTTGAGAATCTCCCGGTCCCGGACGTAGCGGAGCCCTTGGATGGCGATGGTGGCATTTTGGTTGGAAGTCGCGGAGGATGAATCCTGTGGAGGCATGAGAGGAGGTGGTTTTTTCGCGAATGATGAAGTAAACCCGGTGGCATGCTTGCTGCTTGACCGGAGTACCTCCATAGCCGGAACCACCCGTCCGGTCAACGCCCCGAGAATATCCTCATCGAACCCCGCCCACGGGTATCGGAGTCAACACGATCTGTGACGCCCCCTCACCTGCTGCGACACCGGAGACGCTCTCCCTGACACGCCTATCAATGAACCTTGCCGATTCCTCCCTGTCCTCACCGATACTCGACTACCTCAGATTCCTGCACGCCAAATACGCGACGCTCGATGAAGGCGCTGTCGCCACCTACATCCCAGAACTAGCCAAGGCCGATCCCTCCCTATTTGGTATATGCCTGGTAACTGCTGACGGGCAGATCTACGAGGTCGGCGACAGCCAGCACCATTTCACCATCCAGTCCATCTCCAAGCCCTTCGTCTACGGCATGGCCCTGGAGGACAAGACCCGCACGGAGGTGTTTACCAAGATTGGAGTGGAACCCACAGGCGAGGCCTTCAACGCCATCAGCCTAGAGCCAGGTACTGGTCGGCCCCGCAATCCGATGATCAACGCGGGCGCGATTGCTGCCGCAGGCCAGATCGCGGGCAAGTCCCAGAACACTCGCCTGCAGCGGATTCTCGACACATTCTCCCTTTATGCAGGCCGGGAGGTGGAGCTCGACTCCAGCGTCTATCAGTCAGAGAGCGACACTGGGCACCGCAACCGGGCCATCGGCTACATGCTGCGAAATTTCGACATCCTGACTGAGGACCCCCTGCCCGTGGTCGATCTCTATTTCAAGCAGTGCTCCCTTTCCGTGACATGTCGTGATCTGGCGATCATGGGCGCCACGCTGGCAAATCACGGCGTGAACCCCGTGACGGGAAGGCGCGCCATCCGGGGCGAGTATGTGGAAAGCGTACTCAGCGTGATGGCCTCCTGCGGCATGTATGACTACGCAGGTGAGTGGATCTATCGCGTCGGCATGCCAGCAAAGAGCGGCGTCGCAGGCGGTATTGTTGCAGTGCTTCCCGGCCAGCTGGGGATCGGTATTTACTCGCCTCCCCTGGACGTGCGAGGCAACAGCGTCCGGGGCATCAAAGTATGCGACGATCTCTCACGACACTTTGACCTTCACCTGTTCAACTCCCCACACACCAGCTCCTCTGTGGTGCGACTCGAGTTCAACGGATCCGAAGTGAATTCCAGCCGGGTTCGTACCCTGGAAGAAGCCAGCCTGCTGCGCACGGCAGGCCGCTCCATCCTGGTCCTGCAATTGCAGGGAAATCTGGTCTTCTCGACTGCCGAGGTGGTGGTGCGGGAGGCGATGAAAGACCTGGGCAACCGGCGCTTCATCATCCTGGACTTGAAGCGGACTCTCGTGGTGAATGAAAGCACCTGCCGCCTCTTCCACCAGTTGCTCCTGAAGCTGGCCTCATCCGGCATCAAGCTGATCTTCACCCACATCTTCCGCGCCCCCATGCTGCGGCGCTACATGAAGGCCAAGCTTGGCGAGAACTGGACCACGATGTTCCACTTCTTCGACGACAACGATCCTGCCCTGGAGTGGTGCGAGAACCACCTGCTGGCAGAGTTGCAGCCCAACCATCCGGTCGAAGCCTCCGCCACGCACTCTGAGTACGACATGCTCGAAGGGCTGAAACCTGATGAAGTGTCGATCGTCTCCCGCCTTTTTGTCAGGCAGCAGTACCGCAAGGGCAGCGTCGTCGTCAACGCAGGGGATGCCGCCCGGGAGCTCTTCGTGCTCGCCCGCGGCACAGTGAGTGTCACCGTCACGCTGGCCAGCGGCATGCAGAAGCGCCTGGCTACCTTCTCCCCTGGCATGGCTTTCGGCGAGATGGCGCTCCTGGATGAGTCTCCCCGCTCTGCCGTGGTCATGGCTGACACCGATGTCGAATGTGACCTGCTGCCCATCGAAGCCTTCGAGAAGCTGGAGGACACACACCCCCACATCAAGATCGTGCTTCTGCGCAATCTGGCGCGACACCTCTCCACCAAGCTGCGCAAAGCAAACCGGGAGGTCAGTATTTTTGACTACTGAACCAGAAAAAAATTCTCGCACGAAACCCGGCAGATTCCACGTTGTGAGAGCCGCATGAAACTGCCCGCGTTCCTCCCCAACCTTGCCGCCGCCCTGGCGATCGTCACCACGTTCATCAATCCCGCCTTTGCCGCCCCGGATGACACCTGGCAGCCCGAGCCGGGATTTGCCAGCCTCTTCAACGGCAAGGACCTGAGCGGATGGAACGACCCCAAAAAGGGCGAAAACTTCGACGGCAAAACCGCCTCCGGCGACGGTCGCTACTCTGCCGCCGGCGGTGTACTTACCGTGAACCCACCCAAAGACGTGCCCCGGCTCGTCCAGCAGATCTACACCGTGAAGGAGTTCCCCAAGGACTTCGTGCTCAAGCTGGAGTTCCGCGCGTCGGTCAATGCCGATAGCGGCATCTTCCTGCGGAAGCCCCAGCTTCAGTGCCGTGATTACCTGGTGGCCGGCCCCTACAAGGAGCTGAAGCAATACAAGGCCCAGGACTGGAATCAGATCGTGGTGACCGTGAAAGACGGCGTTGCCCACTGCACCTGCAATGGTGAAGTTCTCGAGGCCGCCCTGGCCCTGCCCCCCACCGGTCCCATCGGCCTTGAAGGCGATCGCGGCACCATGGAATACCGCCACATTCAGCTGAAGGAGCTGTAGTTCTATCCAGCCTTTGCTCGCGGCTACGATGATGCTTTCGGCTGGAGCCGGTCCGGCACATTGTTGTTGTCGCGATCAAACGGCAACGCATCCTCCAGATTCCCCAGCCCATCTTCATCAGCATCTTCGCCTGGACGCAACCAGACGCCGGATTCAGGAAACGACTCTCCCTGCAGTTGCAATGCCCGCCAGAGATGCTGCACCGCCTCGGCACGCTGCAAAGTCCGCCCCTTGTTGTCGAGCAATCCCCGGGAAACTGGCAGCCCCAGCCGGGTCAACCAATCATGCAGGGTGCCCGACGTGGCGACTTCATCCGGACGAAACTTCTCCGCTGTAGGCTGAAAGTCGCCCCAGGTGACCATCGCCTCGATGAAAGAACGATCCGCGTCATCCTTCGCCACATCCTGATAAAGTGGTTGCTCCCGGGACGGCCACGCCTTGGCAACCACACTTGCACGATGCAGCTTCGCCAGAGCTCTCGCGAGCTCACGCCGCGTCAGGATCTTTCCCGGCTGAAAAAAGACACTCTCCACCTCTGGTGTCCAGACGCCGCGTAGCGTCAAGGCGTTGGCGGCCTCAAAGAAGTCTTGATCCGGATCCACATCGTGCCAGGGCCAGATCAACACACCCGGTCCTCCGGAGCCGCGCAGAAGCTTCATCTGAAGCTCCCGCACACTTGCCAGGTCTCCCGCCACGGCCCGCGGTTGTTTCCCATCCCGAAGGCAAAGCCACGCGAGCGTCCCTCCCGCCTGGCCCACATGCATCATCTGTCCGTGCAATCGCAGGGCTGACTGCACCACACTGCTCACGCCGATGTTTTTCCCGCCTCCGATCAAGCCATCCATGGTGATCGGGACCAGACCACGCAGAGGAAACAACGCACGATCAGTATCCGTGTGCCAGCCCCGGGTCGGAGTGTGAACAAACTGCCAGGGGCCATTGCGATCCTCCGTGAGGTATTTTCGCCGGGTGGGATGGAAGTCGATGTTGAACTGGAAGCCGAACACTCCGTCAGTAGGCAGCACGCGTGCCCACTTGGGCTCCTTCTCGTTCGTACGGATGTCCTGCTCCCTGAGCATGCTGAGGGCCTCCAGCCGCAATCCCTCACGCACGTAGGGTTTGGGCGGCAGCCGGTCCGCTGTGCCGAATTCGTTGGTCAGGGCCATGTAGCGAAATGACTGGGGGAAATCCCCCACCCGGTCATGCACCGCCGTCTGCAGATGGTGCAGCACCCCCAAGGCATGCTGCCGGGCATCGTCGAAAATGATCCGCCTCTGAGCGGGGGTGAGGTCCACGATGTTTTTCCTCGATGCCCCGGCCTCGCTTCGCTCCAGAGCATCCACCACCCGCTGCGGCAGCTGGCACAGCGGATAGTCCTGCACGGGATAGTTCAGAAATGTGGCCTCCGTTCCTGGTGCGAAGCCGTTGTGCCAGCGGTCCACCAGCCGTCGGTGAGTGTAGGGGCTGTTGCCGCTGGGGCTGTACATGCCAGCGCTCATATCGCTGTCCACCCACGGGGCCAGTTTGTCTAGAGCGGCAAAAGAACGCGGATCATACGAGGCAGGTCTCGGCCCCACCGCTGGCTTGCCCCCGGTCTCCCGCAACACCACACACCAGGAAAGCGGATTCATTTCTTGTGATCCTGCCTCATCAAACGCCTCGGGGGCACTGGGCTCACCAAACCGGGATTTGAGATCAGGGCCAGCTCCGTACTTGGCCCCACTTAGTCGAATCACATCCCCCCAATCGCTGGCATCCAGGGTCAATTTCGCAGTGATGCGCAATCGATCATGCCCCGCTGCAACGGGTCCAAACTCCACCCCTACTACCGCCCCATCCTGCACCTGCACTTTGACGGGTTCCCAGCCACGCTCGATGCGCAGCACTCCGCTCTGCACGTAGGGTTTCACCAGTCCTTCAAACAACTCCGCAGCAGCGGCCGGTTCAATCGTGTCTGTCCCGCAGAATGCGTTGCCAGGAGTGGCCTTGCCGTACTTGGCGCTGTTGTGAGCCTGGATGCGACGCACCATCTCCAGAAACAAACCACTGCGCGGGAAGTTGACCCGCCGGCCCTCCACCATCGTCCACTCATCCAGACAGCCCACTCCCTCCGCACTGAACTGCCCACCCAGCCAGTCGATGTCATTCACCAGCACCACCTTCTTCACCCCCAGCCTCGCGGCCTGCACAGCGGCCGCACAGGCAGATTCGTTGCCGCCGACAATGAGCAGATCAGCGTCCAGATCGGCAGCGCCGCACAGGGGGCCCCATGTCGCGACGCTGGCGAGTACGGCCAAGAAGGGATGCAAACGGAGTGACGCCATGACGGGATAGATTTCGGGTTCGGACAGCTTGACCAAAACAGCACCAATTTCGCCGCTCTATCATTTCGTTTGTCATTTCAAACCATGTTTGTGATATAAAACAACATGAGCACCCGGCCGAAGCGGAAAGCAAATTCACAGTCTGCGGGCAAAAGCCTCCAGGAGATTGATCCATCTCTGACAGCCCTCGCCCGCTACCGGGTTCCTATTCTTGACCGTACCCTGGACTTCATTGAACTGCTGGCCAGGCAGCCTGAAGGGTTGACCCTTACTGGGCTGACAGACGGGCTCAAGATTCCCAAAAACACCGTCTTCAGGATCGCCTCCACCCTGGCGCTCCGCGGTTATCTGGAAAGGGATGAAGAAAGCAAGTCCTACCGGATCAGCCGCAAAATCCTGGCCCTCGGCCATACCGCTCTCGGAGGGGACCGGCTCCTACAGGTCTCGGATCCCGTGCTGGTATCTCTCCGCAATGCCACCGGGGAAACAGCCCTGATCGGCACCTTGGCCGGCAGCCATGGCGTCGTCCTGGATCAGGTCCCCTCCCTCCATCCCGTGAAGGTGGTGGTGGAGTTGGGTCATGCCTTTCCCCTCCACTCTGCTGCACCGGCAAAGGCCATGCTGGCGTTTCTGGATCCATTGTCCCTTGCCCGCCTGGAGTCACATCTGACTTTTGTGCGTTTCACCCCCCATACGATCACCACCCAGACAGAGTACGCCAGAGCCCTCCAAGAGGTGCGGACCGTCGGCTACGCCCTGGATCAGGGGGAAGAAAGTGAGTCCTTTCGGTGCGCCGCAGCACCCGTATTCGATCACCACGGTCATCCCGTCGCCGCCCTCTGGATCAGCGGACCTGTGGACCGGCTCTCGCCCACGGCTCTCCTCCAGGCGGCGGAGGCAGTCAAGGAACACGCCTCCAGACTCACCAGCCGGCTTGGAGGATCTTTCCCGGCTGCTTGCGCATGAAACCTGCCCCAAAAAGAGAAAAGGGTGATGCCCCTTGAGGCATCACCCTAAATCTTGTGTTCAGCTTGGTGCTGGACAGTTGCCGGTGTGATTACCAGCGATCGCCGCCACGGCTTCCGCCGCCGCCGCCGTAACCACCACCACCGCCGCCGCTACGACGGTCGCCACGGCCACCGCCGCCGCCGCCGTAACCACCACCACCACCGCCGCCGCCGTAGCCGCCGCCGCCGCCTTTGCGACCACCACCGCCACCGCCGCCGCCGTAACCACCACCGCCACCACCGGAATAGGAGGGGCGCTCCTCACGGGGGCGAGCCTCATTCACGGTCAGCGCACGGCCCATCCACTCAAGGCCGTTGAGACCCTTGATAGCGGCGTCCATTGCCTCCTTCGTGTCCATTGCCACAAAGGCAAAGCCACGTGGGCGGCCCGTGTCACGATCCGTGGGAAGGCTAACTTCCGTCACGCTGCCGTACTGGGAGAAAAGTTCACGGACATCTTGCTCCGTGGCGCTCCAGGCCAGGTTGCCAACATACATCTTCGTATTCATCTTGTACCATCTGCTCGGACCGACTGCTGCATCTTCGACTGTTCCCGACCGTCGGGTTTCAAATCACCACTGAATACAAAGACTCACCTGATGACCTGCCATGCCTTGAATTGGACAGGTGTTCTCGCTAGAGGCAGAAGACTATCACAGGTTCTCTAAAATGGAAACAGGAAGTTTTGCTATTCCGCGAAAAGTGTTCATCCCCAAGCTCAAATAGCGGCCAAACCCCATGAAATCTTCCTGCTTTGATTATCCAACCCTCAGAAAAACTACGCCCTCCCTCACTGCTTCACGAGCTTGAAACCCTGGTTCATCATGCGCACCAGGGCTTCCACATCAAAGGTCAGCCGTAGGTGCAGGGGTGAGACAAGCAAAAGGAGAGTGGGCAGGCAATGTTTTCTCACCCCACCCTCCTCCGATTTGTCGTTGGCGTACTGTGGCCCGCCCACCCTACAGGAACAGGGAGAGCCACTACTCCCCCAGAAATCTGACCGGCTTCTCATAGATGGCCAGGACGATGCAGCCCGCATCGCTTCTCACCTCGTGGCTGGTCCCCGGCGGATGGATCCGGAGCGTGCCCGCTTCGATCTTCCCTTGATGATCCCACTGGCTGCCGGCCAGCACCAGAATGTGCTCATAGCCTTCATGCACATGCTCGGGAATATGGGCCGCCTTGCGAAACCTCAGCAACGCGGCCGTGGGTCCAGTGATGCCGTCTCCATAGAGACGGTAGATTTCCACGCCATCGCGAAAGGGCTTCCAAGGCACCGATTCAGGATGCTGGGCAATGTTAAACAGGTCCGGTAGTTCGACGAGAGGAAAAGGAGGAGGAGAAGCGGAGGGAATCACGCGTGCAGGGAGGGTTTGAATGGCACTGCAAGGTTAGGTCGGGTTCTGCCTCCTTTTCGTCTCCAGAGTCCCAAACTGCAACTCCAGGACACATCGTCACGAAAAGGCCAGAAAGCGGATTTGCACTGGCCTGCTGCGGGCTCACCTCCGCAACTGGCTGTCATGCAGCACCGCCTTCTGGCAATTGGCACTTACCCAACACAACCAAACTAACTAGACTGACTGACTGAAAAGAATTTCAAGGTGAGATGAATGCTCATCTTCTGGAGCGGTACCCGGCGCTGCAGCCACACAAGTCCTTGGGGCTGCAGCGTCCGGGCAGCGGGGCGACGGGTGCCACGCCACCGGAGTGACACAAGGTCAAGCCGGGGTGGCAGCCTCCCCAAGTTCTTCTTCCTCCTCGCCGTGGGCGGCGGGCAGAGGCTCGGTCGTGGCGTACTTGGCGCAGCCAAAGAGCACTCCAGCGACCAATAGATAAGTGAGGGCCATGACGGGTGACTCGGCGATGCCGATCTTCTCCCCGTGCATCAACCCAAAGAAGGTGAGTACGCCACCGGTCACTGCAAAGGCACCCGCCTTCACGAAGCTGCGGTCAATGATGAACACCGCGATGGCGGGCAGAATGACGCCGCTCAAGATGGCACCGCCGCCCATCACTTCCAGCCCATGGTAGAGCACGCCCACCTGGCCGAGCTTGTCCAGTCCCACAGCAGCCGCATTCGTTCCGGCAGCGCCCAGGCTGTTGTCGATCAGCATCTTGCCCCAGGCCGCGAGATGCGGTGTGAGTGCAAGGATGATGGCCGGAGCATGACGTTTGGGCGTCTCCTGGAAAGCCTGGGCCCCAATCAGCATGCCGATGTACAGGAGGATCGGCGAGATGGCGACGATCGGGATGAGTGAAGACATCAAGGAAACAATCCCAAAGGTACAGAACAGGATCACAACCACACCCGTGGCGGCTGAGTAGCCGATGCGCCCTCCCATCGATTTCCAGCCGGGATGGCCAATGTAAACCGCGTTGATGAAGGGATTCCCCAGGCAGCAACCGATGAGGCTGATGACGCCGTCTGCCGTAAGCACCCGGGTAGTGGGAAACTCATCCCCTGCCACCGCCGCGCTCTCCACATTGTCGAGCGCCTCCACGAGGTCGTAGATGCCGAAGGGAATGGCCGTGACCAGGATGACCCCCAGAAACTCAAACCCGGAGAAGATGTGACCGAAAGCCGGCAATGGGATGGAGAAGCCGAAGCTGCTGAAGGACTGGCTGAGCTTGTCCAGGCTCATGCCGCCATAGTTGGCGCCAAACAGATTCGATCCCCAGGCGATAAGGCTGCCCACCGCGATGGCGATGAGCCCCGCCGGAATGCCCTTGAAGTAGCGCACTCCGCCGAACCAGCTAAGCAGAATGATCGCAAAGCAGACCACACCGATGATCGGCGTCATGAACATTTCCACCGCCGGGCGCATGGAGATGAAGCTGATGGACACACCGGCCAGTGTGCCGAGCAGGGCGGCACGAGGGGTGATCTTGCGAATGATCGGGGCGATGAAACCACCGATCATGAGCACAAAGCTCTGGATAAACACCCACGTGAGGCCAGCCTCCCAGCCCTTGATCGGGTCCCCCGTCTTCAAGGAGATGGGCAGCATGATGACAAAGACGACCACAAACATGTGCGGCACGCTGGTGCCAGACGGCAGTGCACAGACGTCAGAACGCCCCGTTTTGAGAGCCAGCTTGTAGGCCAGCCACGCATAGTACACCGTGCTCAGGCAGAGCATCAGCCCCGTGGCGGGGAGAATGCGGCCGAAGACAATGTCATCAGGCATCTTCAAGACATAGCGCAACAGTGCGGTGAGGGTGAGAAGGTTGACCAGGATGTTGGTCCCGAATCCGAAAAAGGCATTCCAGTCACCTGGAACCCATATCTTGGGCTTGCTAAGGGAGGGAGTGGTCATGACTGCAGTTGTTATTTGAGTTTCATGCGTTGTTGATCGAGAGAGTCGAAACTGGCAGAGAAGCCGTCAGGCAATGGCCGCCACAATCGCGGGAGAGCTGGTGACCCAGCCGAAGATGCCGCCCTGGGCCTTGATCATCTTGAGCCCCATCTCCTGGAACTCCGGGAAATAGGAGCCAACACAATCCTCCGGCACCAGGCATTCGTAGCCGCGGTCATTGGCCTCACGCACCGTGGTGTTCACGCAGACCTCCGTGGTGACCCCGGTCACCACCAGCTGGGTGATGCCTTTGTTCTGCAGGATGGCGTGCAGGTCGGTGGCGAAGAAGGCCCCCTTCCCCGGCTTGTCGATGACGGGCTCATCCGGCAAAGGATAGAGTTCAGCGATGATGTCGTGCCCCGGCTCGCCTCGCACGAGGATCCGCCCCATGGGCCCCGGGTCACCGATGGTCTTTTCACTTTTGCCACGTACCTTCTTGGCCGGAGGCAGATCCGTCAGATCTGGACGGTGACCCTCCCGCGTGTGCAGCACCTGAAGCCCCGCTCCGCGCCAGGCGGCAAGGAGCGACTTGTTGGGCTCGATGGTGCGGCGGAGCTGCGAGACATCGTTGCCCAGCATCTCGCCAAATCCCCCGGGTTCAAGGAAATCCCGCTGCATGTCGATGATGAGCAGGGCACACTGGTCCGGTTTGAGCTCGAAGGCGTAAGGTTCCGCGTCAATGCTGGCTGAAGGGGTGCTCATGGGCTGGATGGATGGTCCGGGAGGATGAGATGGAGAAGGAGGCTCCACGGCGGGTACAGCGGAGACCTCCCCGCCATGAAGCCAAGCATTTGCCGCGCCGGGACGGCTTAGAAGAAGATGGAGATGCCGCCGTGGAACTGGACGAGGTCCTCACGATGCTCGTTGGGAGTGAGCACCTTGTTGCCATCCAGAAGGCCCTGGTTATCCAGGTGGTAGTATTTCACCCCGGCATAAGCCGTCCAAAACCCCAGGTCTTTGGGAACAAAGGTCAACGGTACGCTCACTTTCATACCGGTGGAGAAGACTGCCAGCCCGGAGCCGCCTGGGGAGCCATCCATCTGCTGGTAGAACTCGTCGCCCACCAGGTTGATGGAGGTCGGGAACTCAAAGGTGAGGTTCTTCAGCTTGAACGAGGGCTTGATCCCGATCGTGAAGTAGAAGGAACTATCAGAGGTGCTGGTGTCAAAGACGACCGTGGCTTTCTCATCCAGCTCCTGCCAGAAGGCGATCCAGGGATTCAGGGCAAACTTGCCCAGGTACTTGGAGTCATCGAAGGACAGCTTGGCTTCGAAGTGCGTGGAGGTCGGGTAGGAATCCACCATGCTCTCGAAGGAGGTGAAGGTGGTGTCCAAAGTGAACCCGCCAGCGAACTTGAAGGTCAGACCCAGAATGGGATCGAACTCATTCCAATAGCCTGGGTCGGCTCCAGACTCATGCGTGTGGATGGAACTCCACACCCCGGTGGTCAGCGTCACATCCGTGAGGAACCCTGCATCCTTGTCGGAGTAAAGGTTCCAGAACACCAGAAACAGGGGCTGGAAGATGACGCCCTCATTCTCCACATTCAGGCCGCGAGGCGTGATGTAGTGGTCGGAGATGTCGAGCTGGAACAGGGCATGCACCCAAGGCTCCTCGGGAGCAGGAGTGATGGCTGCCACGGGTGCCTTGGCAGACGGTTCGCCAGCCATGGCAGGAGCGGAGAGCCCCAGACAGGCCCCGAGCGACGCGGTCGCAAGCAGGGCACGAAGACAAACGGGAGTCGATGCTTTCATAGGGAGTGTTGTTGTTGGCAGGTCCGCAACTGGCGGACGACTGCGAGCCATGTTTGAGCACTGGGGATGCCAACCCAGCTCCACAAGACTCAACCCACTCATCCTGAATACGTAACAAACTTATGGAATAAACTTGAACCCAAATCCACACACCATTCCCTGTTGCAGTCAGCGACACTTGCAACACCCCGCCCTCCCCCCGTTGCCGGACCCCACGGGACAAATGCCACCTGATTGCGATCACCATTGGACAATTGCCAGTTCCCCTGCACCATGGGGGATGTCAGCTCTTACCGTCCAACCCCGCTCCCGCCTCTTTCACGGGCACGAGTGGGTCTATGCTAGTGATGTCAAAGGAACCATCGGAAATCCCGCACCAGGGGATGTGGTCACCCTCAGAGACGTCAAAGGACGGTCCCTGGGCAGCGCTATCTACAACCCCAAGTCACAGATTGTAGCCCGGCGCTTTTCCTTCCGCCGCCAGGACTTGGACGAGGACTTCTTCGTGCGCCGCATCGAGCGCGCACTTGCCTTCCGCAAAACCCTCCCGATCGACCAGGAGCTCTGCCGTTTGGTGTGGAGCGAATCCGACGGCCTGCCAGGCGTGATCGTGGACCGCTACGGCGATCACTTGGTGATGCAGACCCTCACCATGGCGATGTCCATGCGCCAGGACCTCATCGCGAACGCGCTCAAGGAGCTCCTCAAGCCCAAGAGCATCATCGCCCGCAACGACGCCCCAGTGCGCAAGGCGGAAGGTCTGGAACTGGAGAAGACGCTTCTTCACGGCCAGGCACCCAAGCCTTTCTCCATCAAGACGGGCAAGCTCCACTTCCAGGTGGACCTTTACGAAGGTCAGAAAACGGGCCTTTATCTCGATCAGCTCGACAACTACACAAAGGTGGCCCGCTATGCCAAGGGACGCCGCGTCCTGGACTGCTTCACGAACCAGGGCGGCTTTGCCCAGGCTTGTGCCGTCGCTGGCGCCTCTGAAGTGGTCGCCGTGGACATTAGCGAGAGCGCCGTCAACATGGCGCTGCAGAACGCCCGCTCCGCTGGCGTCGCTCTTGGGGCGCGCACGGAGAACGTGTTCGACTTCCTCAAGACGGCAGAAAAGAACGGCAACACCTACGATCTCATTATCCTGGATCCGCCGAGCTTTACCAAGACGAAGCAGTCCCTCCATGATGCCCTGCGTGGCTACAAGGAGATCCACCTTCGCGCCCTCCAGATGTTGGAGCCCGGCGGCATCCTCTCCACCTTCAGCTGCTCCCACCACGTCGGAGCGGGCGACTTCCGCGCCATGATCAATGCCGCAGCGGTGGATGCCAAGCGCTCCCTGCGTCTGCTGGATGTGCACAGCCAGCGCGCTGACCACCCCATCATCACCGGCATTCCGGAAACGGAGTATCTCCGGGGCTACACCCTCGAGGTTATGGGGGGCTGGTAGTCTCCTCTGGAACGGCGCAGCGGGGTGGGTTGGATTGTAGCAAACAACACACCCCGGCGCGCTCACGTTTTCGACGGCGCATCACGCTCATCATCAAGGCCGCCGTCAGAAGCATCGCCCGCGACGGCTCCGGCACTTGGTCAAACCTCAGATTGTCGATCGCGATATCGACGGCAGACGACGTTCCCGTGCCGCCAAT
>NZ_BATQ01000126.1 GCF_000739635.1 Verrucomicrobium sp. BvORR034
GACTGACCACGACGATGGGTTGCAGTCCTTCGTGGTGCACATCGACAACGGAAATCATGGGATGATGATGCAGCGAATCAGGGCTCAGAACCATCTGGCCGCCATCATGGAAGGTGCCCGCAGATGGGCAGCCACCGGGAGCACCACGCCGCTCTCTGCCGACCTCACGATCACGGCCCAAGCTCGATAACCCCTCCTGCTATGAGCACCCTTTACGAGCTGCCCAATGCCCATCAGGAGATCATGGACATTGTGTGCGATACCATCCGGAATCTATGGGCGGGCTCCATCACCCTCAGCCACGCTCAAGCCATCTTCACAGGGGCAAAGGTCTACACGGTGTTGGACGCCCGGCTGAACGACCGGCCTCCCGATCAGGCGGCGATGCAACTGCCCATGATGTCCCATGACTTTCAGGACTTCGAAAAACTGCTGGCCCTGATGGAGCTCGGCAGGCCCTACAGCCCTGGTGAGCTACAGCAGCTGGCAGAGCAAGCGAAACTCTTCCCCAACTGGCTCACCTCCATGCGCCTGTCTCCACCCAGCGCGCGGGCTCGCTTTGGCCTCATGTGTGCCAAGGCACACGGCCGCAGCTGCGAGCGCG
>NZ_BATQ01000125.1 GCF_000739635.1 Verrucomicrobium sp. BvORR034
AACTCATCAGATATTTCCTCCACCCTCAGAGGGCGGTTGAAACTGCGTTCAGAATACAAGGCATCAAATTGATCCAAAGACAAGTCTGTCATACTCAATATATTGGATAGTTACTCTAATCGATTCGCCATATCCCTCCATCAGCCCAGTATGAGCCTTTCCCATACCGTTGCGCAACCATTTCTTGCCTCAGTTCAGAGTGCAAGTCCCTTAAGGCCTCCTCTCGTTCGGAGGTATAGCATGGGCTAAAGGTACCAAACAAGTTATGTGCAACCCTCCCAAAATATCCCGGATTCTTATCCGGTGGAAGTAAATCGCCCGCCAATTGAGCAGCCACAAGATCAATCTGTCCCGCAGGCGACTCGAAGTAGACTTGTTTGGCCATTGCATTCACGTCCAGTATAGGAGCTAACACAGCAATACATGCTGTTGCACCTCTCATTCCTACACGAGTCGATGCGCGGATGCGCTTGGTCAAACTTTTTGAGAATGGTTGCCCTTTCGAGATGCGGTTGCTGGCTTCAGCAAATGGCGACGCCTTTGCAATCGTCGCTTGCGACTCAGTCCGACTGACCGAATCAAACCACTTGATGTACGCATCGTTCGAATTGGTGACTGCACGCTTTATCAGCTCCGAGGCTCGCAATTCTGCCTCTGCAGCAGTTAGGCTTTGGCCTCGCGTGGGATCTAGCCCATCCTTTTTCATGCTAGCGATGACACCAGGCAGAGCTTCGTCCACGAGCTCGGTGTAGTATGGATGACCTGCATTACCATGAGGATGAGCGCTCTTCAACCTCATCAAGTCAACTTGCTTTGCAACAGCACCGTTAATTCCCGCTTTCTCCATCGAACTTACCGGGATTTGACGGTAGTCCCTCATAGCCTGTCTTGTGGCATTTTGCCCAATGGTGGCTGTTGGCTCGGCCTGTTATGGGGTGTCACTTTTCTTCTTTGGGGTAGATTTGGACCCTTGGCTGAGAGCCCGACCGAAGGACGCCCTGCAACCACAACGTACCGTCTGGCTGGCACCCAAGCGTCAGAGTTCCACCGCCACCGCCACCTTTTGTAAAACTGACCATCAAACTATCATCAACCATATAGAGCATCTTGGGATCCAAGAATCTCGAACGAGGCGACAAGCCTGCGAGCCAGTCGTTTGACAGAATCAGGTTGTCGCGAGCTTCAGCTTCCAAGATTGCCTTAAGATCCTTGGAAAGCCACTCCAAGTCAGACTCCGTGGTTAGGTAATCCCGCAATCGATAGAGCCGCTCATCCGGCCGCGTCGCTCGATCCACATAGCCCACGAAAAGAGCGCATGCACTTCCAAGCACAAACAATAGTATCGCATTCACCGTCCTCATCATTGTCTATTCACCTGCCTGCGCCTCCAACTTCTTGATCAGTTCGAACAACTCCACAAAAGTGCTGCCATCAGGATTCACACCGGGTATCGATCTCAGTTTCTCGGCATATTTCCTCAAAGGCCCCACCGAGCGAACCGTGCCGACTCTTCTCAAACCCATAGCGGCTACTGCAGAGTATCCAAACTCGTTGTCCCCTTCCTTCTTGTCGCTGAGGAACTCAATGAGGATCGTCTCGTTCTCCTCGCAGGGGTACTTTGAAAGGATCGACAAACACCTGTCCTTCACGACATCTCCCAACGGGCCATCGTTCCTTCCCAGCAGCGGTCTTAGCCTGAATCGGACCCACTTCAACTCGTCATTCCCCAAATCACCACGCGCCCGAAGCGCATCGAGAACAAAGTACACATGTTCGAAATCCGCCCTCCCGCTGATCAACTTCTCCGAGAGAGCCACAAGCGCCGGTGCAAGCCCTTCAATGTGCGCAGACCTTTCAATCTCCCAGCCTTCAAGCGTGCCTGTAGCCAATCTCTCGCATAAGTAACGCCCCGAGGAAGGCTCACCGACTTCATCCAAAGACGAACTCCCCGCTGCATGCAAGGCGACGATAGCAGCAATGATCTGAAGACTTTGAAGGATCATCTGGGGACCGTTTCCACCACTTCACAACAAAAAAGCCGACGAGGCAATCCTCGTCGGCTTTTTAAATGATGCGACATACTAGATGCTACTTCTTGGAAGCAGCACCCGCAGGCCTGCTTACTTGCCAGCGATGTACTTCACGAGGTCAACGCAGCGGTTGCTGTAGCCCCACTCGTTGTCGTACCAGGACACGAGCTTGAAGAAGCGGCTGTTGAGCTCAAGGCCGCTGCCGGCGTCGAAGATGGAACTGCGGCTGTCGTGAATGAAGTCGGAGCTGACCACTTCGTCTTCGGTGTAGCCGAGGATGCCCTTGAGGTAGGTCTCGCTGGCATTCTTCATAGCAGCGCAGATTTCCTTGTAGCTGGTTTCCTTCACGGTCTTCACGGTGAGGTCCACCACGGAGACGGTCGGGGTCGGCACGCGGAAGGACATGCCGGTGAGCTTGCCCTTCACTTCCGGGATGGCAAGGCCGACGGCCTTGGCAGCACCGGTGGTGCTGGGGATGATGTTGATCGCAGCGCTGCGGCCACCTTTCCAGTCCTTCTTGCTCGGGCCGTCCACGGTCTTCTGCGTGGCAGTGTAGCTGTGGACGGTGGTCATGAGGCCCTCTTCAATGCCGAAACCTTCTTTGAGGAGCACGTGCACCACCGGGGCAAGGCAGTTCGTCGTGCAGCTCGCGTTTGAGATGATGTTGTGGGACTCGGCCACATACTTCTCGTGGTTCACGCCCATCACCACGGTGATGTCTTCATTCTTGGCAGGAGCGGAGATGATGACCTTCTTGGCACCAGCCTTGAGGTGGCCAGCGGCCTTCTCAGCTTCGGTGAAGAGACCGGTGGACTCGATGACGATGTCCACGCCAAGCTCACCCCAAGGAAGGGCGGCAGGACCTTCTCTCACGGCAAGGCACTTGATTTCATGACCGTCCACCACGAGCACGTCGTCTTCCGCAACATCGGGGCTGGACTTCTTGCTGTACACTTCCTCTTTGGCCTTGCCCTGCGTGGAATCATACTTCACGAGGTAGGCGAGGTTGTCAGCCGGCACGAGGTCGTTCACGGCGACGACGTCGATTTCCTTACCGAGGAGGCCCTGGTCGCAGATAGCGCGAAAAACGAGACGCCCAATGCGCCCGAAACCATTGATGCCGATTTTGATCATGTTGCTAGGGGAGGTAGTAGTTTGAGTCTGACCGTCATCTTGGTTACGACGGGAGTTAGGCTATAGTTGTGATTGGAGGGGGCGTCAACTTGCGAATGATTCACCCAGAAGCAGGAAAAGTGCCGCACTGATGGAGAAACCCGCCCCATCATGCCGACCGTACTGGCCCAATGATGGCCTCTGTCATACGCATGGCCTGCGCGTTCGGCTTCACATCATGCACCCTGATGATTTCCCCGCCCGATTCACGCATCCACGAGGTAAGAGCCACCGTGGGCCACGCGCGATGCTCCAGCCGGGAGTCGCCCAGCAACATGCCCAGCATCGACTTGCGGGAGACACCCAGGACGAACGGCCGATCCTCCATCCGCAATTGGTCGAACCCGTTCAGCAGTTCCAGATTGTGGGCCAGGGTTTTTCCGAAGCCGAAGCCGGGATCCAGAGCCACGCGCAGGGGATCAATGCCCGCCCGGGCCAGCGTGTCCAGCCGCTCGACAAAGAAGTCTCTCACGTCCTGCACAACATCCCGGTAGTAAGGTTGTGCCTGCATGGTGCGTGGGGTGCCCTGCATGTGCATGACGATCACCCCTGCTGAGGTGCCAGCCACCGCCTCCAGCATGCCGGGCTCACGGAGACCGTTCACGTCATTCACAATATCTGCCCCCGCAGCCACGGCCTCCCGGGCCACCTCAGGCTTCATGGTATCAATAGAGATGAGCGCCCGCGTCCGCCCACGCAGCTCGCTGATGACGGGGACCACCCGTTTGATTTCATCCGCCACGTTCACCGGCTCGGCACCGGGGCGGGTGGACTCACCACCTATGTCCAGCACATCGGCCCCATCTTCCGCCATCTCCATCCCCCGCTCCACCGCGAGCGCAGTGCCAAAGAACCTGCCGCCGTCCGAAAAGGAATCGGGCGTCACATTGAGCACGCCCATGACCCAGCCGCGGGTAGTGAACTCATGGTTCTGATGATGGATGCGCCAGAGAGTGCCCATGGGAGGAAATGAAAAGCGCATGGTGGACAGTCCCTTCCTCCCTTCAAGCGCCATTCCGCAGATTCGACAAAATCTGTTTCAAAATACGAGATTCATTGTCCAACAACCTTCCGCTGAAAGTGTCTCAGGCTGCGCGAGATTCCTCAATCGACAATCCCCCCAACTGATCTACGATTTCCCATGGCCCGGCCTTTTATTCTTCTAACAGTGCTGGTGGCGTCGGGTGTGGGTGCAGGTCTGCTGATGCAGCAGCTACAAAAGCCCTCCTCCCCATCGTCCCGCCCCGCCCCTTCCTCCTCCCCCTCGTCTGGCCAGACGTCCTCCAGTAATCAATCGCCAGAGCCAGGGGCGGAACTCGGCTCCATACCCCCACCCCGCCTGCCCGGGTTGGATCCCTCCGTGGACATGGAGGCTCCTCCGCTACCGGGGACTTCTGGTTCAGCCGAGGAGGTCAAAACGCTGCAATCGCAGGTGACCTACCTGCAGGAACAGGTGGACATCCTGCGCAATGAGAACTCCACCCTGCTGGACAAGCTGGCCTCTCTGACCGGGAAAAACCCGATTCTCACGCCTCCCTGCAGCCCGGGCATGAAGTCCCCCTCCAACGAGGAGGCACCTGACTTCGTAGGCATCGGGATCGAGCTGGTGAAAACGCGCGAGATCCAGGACATCCCCCTGCCCACCCTCTCAGTGGACCGCGCGGAGGTGGAGAATCGAATCGCTGCCTGGCTCGCCAAGCAGTTTCCGCCCACCTATGGCAAGCAATTCGGCAGGGCGCTCGCCGCGGTCGGCGCGATACCGGAGCCCGTCGATGCCATCGCGCTGAAGGCCGCCTTCCTCTCCCACCAGATCGGGGGCTGGTTTGATCAGGAGAGCCAGACCCTCCTCATGGCGGAGCATGGGAGCGAGCGGGAGAACGCCCTGGCCCTGGCCTACGGCTATCTCTTCAAGCACTACGGCAAAGCCGTCTTTCCCGCCGAGACCAAGCCTCTGACGCTGGATCAGCGCCTCGCCCGGGAGTCCCTACTGGCAGGCGACGCCTCCCTGACGCGCTTCCTCCACGCACTCCGCCACCCTGACAAAGGGGGCGGCGGCGGCGTCGGCGAGGATCCGGACGACCCCTCCCGGGCGGTCCCTATTCCCAATTTCCTGCGCGAACTGGAGTTGCTCCCCTTTGGGATGGGGTTCGACTTCATGCAGTCCATGCACAGCATCGGCAGCTGGGAGCAGGTGAATGCCACCTACGACCGCCTCCCCACAGCGTCCGCCGAGATCCTGGATCCCCAGCTGTACCTGGCTGAGGAGCCCTTCCGCCCCCTCACCCTTCACCTTCCCGAAAAGAAGATCGCTGGTGCTGCCCCCGTCTGGGAGGATACCATGGGACCGCTGGGCATGGTGCTGCTGCTGAAGCAGCACGTGGCCGAGCCCATCGCCGCTGGCACCGCTCCCGGTTGGGCGAATGACACCTGGCTCACCTACTCAGCGGGAGAAGGGACCCAGCGCGACCACGCTGTCTGGCAGACCCTGTGGAAGGACAGCAATGCGGCGGACGCCTTTTTCTCCGCCATGCGCACCGGGCTCCTCAGCCGGTACAAAGGAGCCACCCCCTCAGCCAAGGCTGCCAAGGGAGTCTTTCAGCTCGATGGCCCGGAGCGTTTCGTGGTCATGGAGCGCACCCACAACGGTCAGGGCGTGCTGTTCATCGATGCCGCCACGGAGGCGTTTGCCAGGGCTGCGGAGAAAACCCTCCTGACACCGTCAAACTCGGGCAAATAGCCGCCCCTCCCGCCCCCTCGATCGCTGGCTCTCATGTTGCCTTCCCAACGGGAACGTGGCATGAAATAGCATCGCTTCTTTTTTCAATCGCACCCATGACCTCAAAGCAAGTATTTTACTCTGGCCGAGTCCAGGGCGTAGGATTTCGATACACCGTCAAGCGCCTTGCCTCTGGCTTCGAGGTCACAGGCTGGGTGAAGAACCTGCCCGACGGCCGGGTGGAGCTACAGGCCAACTCGTATGATGAGGAGGAGCTTGATGCCTTTCTGGAGGACATTCAGAACAGCTCACTGGGCGGGAACATCAAGGAAGTGGAAGTGAACAACATCGCCCCTCTGACCGGTGTCAGAGGCTTTACCATCGTTTCCTGAATACGCGGCCATGGATGCCCCCTCTCCCTCTGCCTCCCCGACACCCGCCGTGACGGTTGAAAACCTCACCAAGGTGTTCAAGTCGGGTTTTACCAAGAAACCGCTTCTGGCCGTCAAACAGCTCAGCTTCGAAGTGAAGGCAGGAGAAGTGTATGGCCTGATCGGCCCCAACGGCTGCGGCAAGTCCACCACCATGAAGGTGATGCTGGGTCTCCTCAAAGCCACGCAAGGCAGAGCCACCATCTTTGGCCGGGACAGCGAGGAGGTGGCCAGCCGGCAGGACGTGGGCTTCCTGCCAGAGAATCCCTATTTCTACAAGCACCTGAGCGGCCGGGAGACGCTCAACTTCTACGGCAGACTCTGCGGCCTGCGGGGTGCCGAGCTCAAGGACCGCACAGAGGCCATGCTGGAACTCACGGGCCTGACTCACGCCGCCGAGCGCCGGGTGGGAGGCTACTCCAAGGGCATGCTGCAACGTGTGGGCCTGGGCCAGGCCCTCATCCATGAGCCCCGCCTTCTCATCCTGGACGAACCCACTGCCGGGGTGGACCCCGTGGGCTCCCGCCGCATTCGCGATCTCATTCTGGAACTCAAACAACGGGGCATCACCATCGTGGTCACCTCCCACCTGCTCGAGCAGATGCAGGAGGTGTGCGATCGCGTGGGCATCATGTCCAACGGCCGGATGGTGAGCGAAGGCAAACTGGAGGAGCTGATCTCCGTGGAGAACCAGACGGAACTCATCCTGCAGGATGCACCGCCGGAACTGCTCGCAAAGATTCGCGCCCTCGTGCAGGAGGCGGGCGGCAAAAGCCAGGTGGTCTCGGAGGGCAAACCTCGCACCACGCTTGAAAAACTCTTCCTCCAGTCCACCACCCAGACGGGTGATGGCGAATGATCTCGATCTGCCCTCAGCCTCCCATGTCCTCAGCCTCCACCCGCTCTGCCTACACGTCCTTTTCGCCAGGTCGCATCTGGACCATGGCCACGCATACCGTCACGCAGCTGATCCGGATGCGTATCCTCGTCTTCATGGGGATCATCAGCATGGTCATCGTGATCGCCGCCTTTGCCTTCCCGGCGGTGAGCCCTGAGCAGCAGTTGAAGCTGCTCAAGGACTGGACCTTTGGCGCGCTTCAGGTGTTCTTCGTCATCATCGCCATCGCGGCCACCGGGCTGTTGATCCCCCGCGATCTGGAGGATCGCACGCTCTACACCACGCTGAGCAAGCCGGTGCCCCGCTATGAGTACCTGATCGGCAAGTTGCTTGGCGTCATGCTGCTGCTGGGGAGCGGCTTGTTGCTGATGGATCTGGTCTTCAGCCTCATGTTGTACGTCAAGCAGTCCCTCATCATCTCCAGCCAGATCGCAGCTCTGGAGAAGGAGCAGGCGGCGACCCCGGAAAACATCGCCTTCATCAAGGATCTCAACTCGCGCTTCGGCCTTACTTATAGTCTGCATGGTGCGGTCTGGGCCATCTTCCTGAAGGCCTCCGTCGTAGCGGCGGTGTCGCTGCTCATCTCCTGCTTTGCCAGCTCCACCCTCTTCACCATTTTGGTGGGCATCGCCTTCGTGATTGCTGGTCAGGGTCAGGCGCTGCTGCGGGAGTGGTTCCTGGACAAGATGTCCGGCTTTTGGCAAAAGTTCTTGAGCGGAGCCATCGCGGTCTTTTGCCCGGATCTCACGCTCTTTGACATCGCTGAGCCCGCCATCCGCGGCGAGATCATACCACTAGGAGTGCTCACAGAGGTAACCGGCATCGCGCTGCTTTACATCGTGGGATACACCAGCGTGGCATACCTGTTTTTTGTGGAGAAGGAACTCTAGTCCGACCACCCATCCCATGAAGAACAAGATCCTTGGAGTGTTGCTGCTGGTCGCCATGGGAGTGGCCAAGGTCCCGCTGGAAGATCGTGTCGCAGCCACGCTGAAGGCGGCCGATTTGAGGGACGCCCCCATTCCGCTGAGCCTACAGGAGGCGATGGGACAGATGGCCTTCACCGCCGCGCTGGGTGGCCTCCGCTCTCTGGTGGCCAGCATCACCTATCTGCGGGCCTATGTGGCCTTTGAGGACCGCGACTGGGGACGAGTGGACAGCCTCATGACCCTGACCACCCGCATGCAGCCCCGGGAAGCAATGTACTGGGATGAAGCCGCCTGGCACATGGCCTACAACGCCGCCACCAGCACCCAGCAGCGCGAGGATCTGCGGGCGGCCATCCGGAACAAAGACTTCCGCGACTACGTCCTGCGAGGGCTCAAGATTGTGCAGGAGGGGCTCGTGTACAATCCGAACAACCCCAAGCTGCTCGTGCGGGAGGCGGAGATCTACCGTGACCGGCTGAAGGATCCCCGCCCCGCGGCGGAAGCGTTCCTGCTGGCCGCCAAAAATGGTGCCAAGCCTTTCTACGAGCGCATGGGGGCCTATGAGCTGGTGAAACTGGGCGAGCCCCCGGACTTGCAGCAGGCGTACGAGATTCTGAAACGACACTATGACAAGGGCTTCCGCTACCCCTCCGTGCTCAGGGATCTCGACATTCTGGAACGGAAACTCAACATCCCCGTCGGTCAGCGAGTGGGGCAGCCTTTGCCCCCCTCCCCGCAGCCTCGCCGGAAATAGTCCCTCTGGAGAGCATTTTTCCTCCACAGACTGCTACGAGTGCTTGACCTGAACCCGGTCCGCGCCACGTTTAGACTTCGCCATCTTCCATGCGTTACGCCATCTTCGGAGACATTCATGCCAACTGGGAAGCCCTGATGACCGTCATGGGTGACGCTCAGGAGCAGGAGTGCACCCACTATGTTTGCGTCGGGGACATTGTCGGCTACAACGCCAATCCGAGCGAATGCCTGGAGTACGTCAAGGCGCTCAATTGCCCTGTAGTCAAAGGCAACCACGACGAAGAAGCCACTCAGGACCGCACGCTCGACGAGCTCAATCCCCTCGCGGAAAGCGCCCTGCTGTGGACCCGACAGAAACTCACCCCTGACCAGAAGCAATGGTTGCGGGATCTGAAGCTGGTGCGCCAGGTGCGGGACTTCACCATCGTCCACGCCACCCTCGATTCCCCCGGCAGCTGGGCTTATGTGACCAATCGCTTCGATGCGATGGCAAGCTTCAGCTACCAGTTCACGCAGCTCTGCTTCTATGGGCACACCCACGCACCTCGGGTGTACGAGAAGGACGACACCGTCCGTTGCCTGCGGGAGACAGATGCGACCCTGCGCCGCGGCGTGAAGTATTTTATCAATGTGGGTTCTGTGGGCCAGCCTCGCGACGGTGACTGGCGGTCCTCCTACGCCGTGTACGATGTCGAAAAGCAGACGGTCAACATCCGCCGTCTGGAATACGACTTGCGCACCGCGCAGCAGAAGATTTGCGACGCCGGACTGCCCCCTATACTGGCGGAACGCCTTGCCCTCGGAAGATGATGGTTGAGCCGTTGCCGGATCTCGCGCAGTACAAGTCGGTCTTTCTGGTCAAACCCAGCTCGCTGGGGGACATTGTGCACACCCTGCCCGCGGCACGGTTCCTTAAGAAAGCCCATCCCGAACTCCTCATCCGCTGGGTGTGCAATCCCGAGTGGATGCCCCTGCTGGAAGGCAATCCGGACATCTCAGAGATCATCCCCTTCCCCCGCAGCCAGTTTGGCCGGATCAGTACCTTCCCCAAGCTCTTTGGCTGGGCGAGAAGCCTGCATACCAGCGCTCGCGAAAAACCCGAGATCGCGCTCGACTTTCAAGGCCTGCTACGGAGCGCCCTCATCTGCCAGGTGCGGGGAGTGAAGCCCATCGTCGGCCTTTCGGACGCCCGTGAAGGAGCCACCTTCTTCTACAAGCATGTGGTGGACGTCGATCCCAAGGCTCACGCAGTCGACCGTTATCTGACGCTGGTGAGCGCCCTGGGCATCCCGCCCCCTGCGGAGGACATCAGCTTCACCCTGCCGATCGGCACCGCTCCGGCAAATGCCCCCAAGGAGGGCAAATTCCTCGTGCTGCACCCCTATTCCCGTGGCGATGGCAAGTCCCTCACCACAGAGGCCATCCAGGCCCTATGCGATTGCCTGGCACCTCACCCGGTGGTGCTGGCTGGCAAGTACGCCAACCCGCCCCAGATTCACGGAAATCACGTCACCTCCCTGCTCAACCAGACCACACTGGAGGAGCTCATCTGGCTGCTGCGCCATTCCCACGCCTGTGTCAGCGTGGACAGCGGCCCCATGCACATGGCCGCCGCCCTCCAGCCGCGGACGCTGGCCATCCACACCTGGAGCAATCCTCGCCAAGTCGGGCCCTACAATGCGAATGCCCGCGTGTGGAAAGGTGGCCGCATCGCCCCGCGTCTCGATTTCTCCGAGGAAGAAGGCGAGGCGGATCAGGCCGTGGCCATTCGGGACATCCGGCGCATTTCAGATTTCATCCTTGGCGAGTGGTATTGATGCCGCGGGCTGCCCGTTTACGGGGACCGGACGCAGACCACCGCGCGATCAAGATGTCTCCCTGTTGAGGAAAAGCGAATGACATCCGCCGGGCTCAGGCTTTCATGAGCCATGCCCCTCCCTGACAACAACTCCCGACCCTGGCGGGCTCGTGCCTTTTTTCTCACCCGCAACAAGCGCTTTCTGGTTCAAGGGGTGCTCCTCATCCTCGGCTTTTTCGGCGTACTGGCAGCACTGACCCACGTCATTCTCCAGTTGGACGCAAAACCGGTCAAAGCTGCCACAGCCGAGGAGGACGAACAAATCGTCGAAGAGTTCCACCGGCTGGAACAGATCCCCAACGCCCAGCCCAGCCGCTTCTCCGCCTGGGTCCGCAGCACGGCCATTCTTCTGATCGGCTTCGAACCCGCGGATCGACCGCCCTTCGATCCCGTCGCACTCACTTTTGGTGACCTCCACCTGGAACCTGTGGTGCGAAAGCATGCCTCCTCGGCAGATGCGTACCCACTCTTCAGTGCCTATGTACGCTGCCTTTTTGCGGCACCCGGCACCGACTTCCGCGCTGACCGAAACCTGCTGGTGGCAGCAGCACAACAACGCCCCGCACTGCGTCACGCTGGCGAATTCCTGGGAGATTTTTACTACTACGGTGACTCCGATCCTGCCAAAGCCCTTCCCTGCTACATGCAGGAAGTGCCGTATGCCGATGCTCAGTATGCCCGTCGCATGGCATTGCATGTGGCCCTCCAGTTGGATGACGTGGACGCATTGCGACAACTTGCCTCGAACCCGGTGGTCCTCAGTGATGCCAGCCCGACGCAACTCAAGAATCTGGCATACAAGCTCAAAGATCCAAAGATCGCCCTGCGAGCCACCGCCGCACTACAAGTGTCTCGCTGGTCCTACTGGCCGATGGTGTGTCTTGCGCTGTTCGCAGCCGCCATCTGGTATCTTATTCTCATACAGTCTGGCCAACTTCGACCGCACCGCTGGGCGCGCTACCTCCCTGCCGTGCTGGCCGGAGTTCTGAGCGTGGTCCTTCTGAACTGGCTGCAAATATACAATGACTACCAGCCAAAGCCAAACCCTGAAGACAACCCCACCAAGCAGCTGATCCACTGGATCCTCTATGTCGGCATTCCTGAGGAGGGCTTCAAAATCGCCTTCTTTGCGTTGTTCCTGCCTATTCTGCTAAGACAACGGTCTCGCAAGGAAGCCGCCCTCACGGCTGGATGTGTAGGGCTGGGGTTCGCCTTCAACGAGAACATAGCCTATTTCGTCGACCCCGGTCCACATACCGCAGCCACGCGCCTGCTCACCGCCAATGTGCTTCACTTCACTCTCACCGGAATCCTGGGCTTGCACCTGTATGAACTTTTCCGGAGCCGCTTCCATTCCGCCACCAACTTCATTATCGCCTTCCTGGCCGTCAGCGCCGCTCACGGCATGTACAATTTCAGTGGCAGCTCAGTCGGGCTGAACTGGGAGATAGACATCGCCCACATCATCATCGTTGCCGTCGCGACCAAGCTGTATTTGCAGATCCTGCATGAAGATCACGAGCCCGCAGGCTCTGGCAGCCCCATCTCACGCACCAGCGTGTTCTGGTTTGGCACCTCCTTCATTGTCGGCATCCTGATGATCGTCGCGGTCGTGCTGAGCGGGAGCCTGGAGGGCATCTCTGCCACCCTTGCTCAAGCCATCGCCATGGTCCCCGTAGCGTTGATCTACCAGCATGAGTTCAATGAAATGAGAAGGTAGGCGGGTGGGACACGTCGCCAGATTGCAAACCGGGCGCAGCCGTCCGGCAATCTCGCACGTGCAACCGGAATTACCCGGCACCGTCTGACCACGCTTACGGATCAATCACATTGTCCCGCAACACCGCTCCGCCATGAGGCACGGAGATCGGCTTTTGCTCCCCCAAGCCGTAGTCGGCGGCCATTTTCGGACTGTCCACCAGGTTCACCTTCCGGATCGTGTTGCCCGTGATCTCCACTTCTCTGGCGGCACTGACGGAGATGCCATTGACAGGGCAGCCTTGAATCACATTGCCAGCAACAAGGATTCGGGCGTTCCCCTGAAAGTGCGATTTGTCATCCTTCAAAGGATCCCTCCTGCCCATGATGGTGATGGCTCCGGTGGTGTAGTTGTCCGCCTGCCTGAGATTGGCCCCCAGCCCCACGTCAGTGATGTGATTTCCGCGAATCACAAGATCGCTGCACCATCCCGCTTCGCGCCAGAAGGCATACTCAGGACCGACGCTGATGGCCACTCCCTTCAGACGTTCAAACCGGCAGTTCTCAACCACACCGTCATTGCTCATCAACCGCAGTCCGCGCGCCCGGTGATCATGAAAGGCGCTGTCTCGAATCTCAAACCCAGGGGCACTGGTGGCGGGAATGTCGCAGAAGTCCCCGGGCTCCACGCCTGCCACCTGTTCCTTCAGCTTGATGACATAGAAGACGCCCTCCCCCTCCCCTTTGGAAGTCGGCCAGATCTTCTTGATATCAGCCAGCACGCCGGCGTCTGGCTTGTCCCACAATGAGGCTGCCTCGACCCTGCCAGTCGCCGCAATCGCATAGGTCGGTGGTTTCAGGAAACGAACTTCGTCTCCCGGGCGGATCAGAAGATCAAACCTCTCGCTCTTGTGCGCTCGCATGGAGACGAAGGAACGGTCGTCCAGCCACTTGACCACCGGCAGCATCACGCCATGCAAGTTCACGGCATCATCACCCATGAAGGAGAAGTCACAGCCCTTGAGCACCGGGCCCTTGCGCGCATAGGCGGCGTTGAATGCGTCCGCGGAGGTGGAGAAAAGACGATCCTCCCCAGCTCCCTCAGGTCGTGGGCCAGGAACCACCCTGACGTTCTCGTACACTCCGGCGTCCTCCGCAAAACGGACCAGAATGCCGATGCCCGGAGCAGAGTGGATCGTGGTGTTGATGAATCGAACCTTTGCACAACCGCTTCCCACCAGGACCCCAGGCTTCTTCCGGACGTTGAGCACGACGCGGTCGCCCACAGTGAGGTGATCCATTCCCGCAGCATGTTCGCTGAAGACCAGCCGGCCTTTGTCCGGAGCCAGCCTTTCGATCTTCCTAGGGTAGTAGTCGGGCGCCCCCTCCTTCCATCGGGGCGAGTCTTTCTCGAACAGATGCACATTCTTCCCCTCCAGATAGACAGGTCCGAGCTCTGGATATCCAGGGCTCACCTGAAAGTCCGCCGTTCTTCCCGTGCGATCCACCGCGGTCAGTCGCCCCTGGGTGAACGGTAGCGGATCGTAATCCAGCGTCAGACCATCCACTGTGACGTCGACGCACTCTTGAAACTGCAGCGCCGTGGCATCAAGATCCGTGCCCACCAGTGTCACCCCTCTGGCGATGATAGAGCGGCCCTTCAGCTTACGCAGGACAAGGCCCTCCTTGGGCAGGACATATCGACCGGGCGGAAGGACCAGCGTGGTATCCGCGCCCGCTGCAAACTCTTTCACTTTTGCCTGAAGATCCCATGTCGACTGGGCAGCAACCAGCCCACCATTGAAGACCGAGATGAGGCAAAGGCACATGCCCAACGCCATTGGGTTCCGTTTTTTCATTTCCGTGAGTGTTTTCGCATTCATCCCGTACACCGTCGGTTTTTAGAAACAACTGATACCGGACGTCGCAATCTCAGTTCCCAAAAAACAGGAACGGCGGCCCGCAGGCCGCCGTTCAATTGCTTGATCAGGTTGCCACAAGGGCGGCCTATGCCGCCTGGCTGGTGGCGTCAGGTTCGATCATGCCGTACTCACCGTCCTTGCGACGGAAGAGAATGGCGAGACGGTTGCTGTTGGCGTTCTGGAAGACGACGAACGGGCGCTCACTGAGCTCCAGATCCATGATGGCCTCATCCGGAAAGAGAGGCTTCATACGGAAGTTCTCGCGATGGATGATGACCGGCTCGATGTGATCGTCCTCGGTCTTGTGAAGGTCAACTTCGTGGAAAACATGCTCCGCCAGATGCTTGATGGATCCGTTGCGCGGGCGGTGGTGGGTCTTGAGGAGACGGGTCTTGTACTTCCGCATCCTGCGCGCCAGCTTGGAGATGCTTTCATCAATGCTGGCGTAGATGTCGGTGCTGACGCTGTCCACCTCAATGGTGATGTGGTTCGCGCAGTGGAGGATGATCTCGGCTTTTTGTCGCTCTTTCTTCTCGACGTCGAGAATCACCTTGGCGTCGATGATTCGCGGGTAGTCGAGGTGGAGGTTCTCGATCTTCTTCTGGGCATAGTCACGCATGGACTCAGTCACACTGACGTGGCGTCCCGTTACGGTGATTGGCAGGTTTACGTTATGCACTTGCATGGTTGTTCCTCCTTGTGGGTTTCCACCATCCACTTGATGGGTGGTGGTTTACATACTGAAGTTTTCGCCAAGGTATCGCTCCCTTGCCAGGGGATTGTTGACGATCTCATCCCGGGTGCCGTGAAGCAGCACGCGTCCCTCATGAATGAGGTAGGCGCGATCCACGATCCCGAGAGTTTCACGGACGTTGTGATCCGTAATGAGAATGGCCAGCCCGACGCTTTTAAGCATGAGGATGATTTTCTGAATATCCTCAACCGCCAGAGGGTCAACCCCTGAGAACGGTTCGTCGAGCATGATGAGTTTAGGCTCGGTCACGAGGGACCGGGCAATGGTGAGCCGGCGCTTCTCACCACCGGAGAGGGTGAGCGCCAGGTTGTCCGCCACGTGGTCAATGCCAAACTTCTCCATGAGTTGCTGGCACTGCATTTCCCGTTCCTCGGGCGTATAATTTTGCGTCTCCATGACGGCGAGGATGTTGTCTCTCACCGAAAGCTTGCGGAAAATGGACTCTTCCTGCGGCAGGTAACCCATCCCCAGACGCGCCCGCTTGAACATGGGCTCGTTGGTGGTGTCCAGGCCTTCGAAGAAGACCTTGCCGTCGTTGGGCTGCACCAGGCCAACGATCATATAGAATGAGGTGGTTTTGCCCGCGCCGTTGGGACCAAGGAGGCCCACAATTTCGCCGCGACGGACTTCAATATCCACGCCATTTACCACAGTACGGCCATCATAGACCTTTTTCAGACCGCGAGTAAAGAGGAGAACTTCACCGTTTGCAGAGGTGTCAAAATTCTCCTGCTGACGGGCGAAAAAGTCCTCTTCCTGATCGGAGGTTTCATTCTCCCCGAGGTCGAGTTCATCAACGGCCTGGCCGGAGTTTCTGGGCTCTGGCAGCTTTGTCTTCCCTTTTTTCCTCACTGTGGTGCTCCTTGGGGCTTGCTGAGAGTGGGTGTGACGGCACCGGGAACCGCAGCAGCGGCAGCCGGTTTCTTCTTCTCCTCTTGCTGAATGATCTTGGTGGTTGCAGGACCGTTTACCTTGAGCTGTCCATTGTTGAGGATGGTGATCGTCGTAGAAGGATCGGTTGCCAGGATCAGGTTGGTGCCCTTTTGAACCTGCGGATAATCACGCATGATCATGTCACCCGTGGAGCCGACAAAGGTGGCGTGGCGGCACGTGCCAATCTGCATCTCCCCAGTGTCGCTGAGTTTGTTGATGACGACCTTTCGGCCCTTGGCAATCGCCTGCTTGATATTGCTGTTGTCAGTGGACTCACTGACGGCGCCTGACTTGCCAGCGGCACCTTCCTTGGCCAACTGCCCCGCCGTGGCACCCGTCGCAGCGGGCTTCACCTCTTTTTTGTCAGCGTCCTTCACCATGTAAACCTCAAGGGTGTCGCAGGTCAGATGGAACTGCGGGTGTGTCACTTCTACATCGCCTGTGAACACGCCCATGGACTGGCTTCCATCGAAGAAGCTGGCAGAATCCGGGCCGGTGGCCGTGATGGTGGTCTGCTCCGGGGCTTTTTTCGCCACTGGCGTCAAAGGAGTAGCTTTGAGCGGCTGCGGCTTGGGTCCGGGACCGTCTGCGGTCAGCACGGAAGGCTTCGTGGCGACGGCACGCGGCGGCGCGGGGTCCGGCACCCGCAGAGTGGGGATGACCGTCTCATTCTGCGCCAGCAGGGCCTTGCCTTCGGGAGAGATGGTGGAGATCGCCTGGCTCAACCGCGCATCTGACTGGGCCACACGGGCTTTTTCAGGCGCTTGGTTCGAGGGAGCAACATTCGACTTGGCGTCCGCCATGAGTTTTTCCATGCGTCCGGTGTCGGAAGCCTGCTCTCGGGTCCGGCGTTGGAGTTCAGTCTGACCGCTGGCGCGGGCTCGCTCCAGCACCCGGGTGGCCTCGGCCAGAGCCTTGGCGGCCTCATCCCGGCTCTGCGAGGCGGAACCAGGCGTCCGGTTGGTCTGGGCCAGCAACCCTTGTGAAAGGGCGGCGAGGCCGATCATCGTCCAAAGTGTCTTCATGGGGGGCTTGCGGAGTGGGATCATTCGCGGGGAGAAAGAGTAATCATCAGTCAGGGGCCTTTGTGCAGAGGGAGGCAGGCCCATCATTTCGCACGTACAGCGGGAGGAGTCGCCGGAACAGCTTCAGCCTTCGGCACAGGCGCAGCGACTGCAGGTTCACGCAGGGCCGGAGCAGTCGCCGGCGCGCCACCTGCCGGTGCGGAAGCAGCAGGTCGCTCCACAGCCTTGGCATTGATGTCCAAGGTGGAAACCTTCGGAGCCGGGTCGCTAGCGGCCCCTTCGGTCGAATCTTCGTCCAAATTCATTTCCAAGGGCTGCCCATTCGGTGCTGGAGCGGTATTGCTCATCGCATCGCCATTGGTAAAACCTTCCGTGTCGAAGATGACCATGCGCACATTACCGGTCATCTTGCCCTGCTGGGTCTTGGTGTCGAAGACCATGCTGTCCCCTTCCATCTGGAAGTCCTCACGGCTGATGCGGCTGCGCTGCTCGCTGCTCAGCGTAGCGCTCGGCATATGATAGGTGGCGGTCTTCAACTGCACACGCACATCCCGGTCCTTGGTCGGGCCGAACATCCGGATGTCCATCTTCTCGATGGCCATGTTATCCTCGTCCAGGCGGGTCATGCTGCCAGCACGCATGAGCGAGTTGGGCCGGCCATCACGAAACGAGGGAATCTTGACGTCCAGATTGCGCTGTCCCACCGGAAGCATGCGGCCAAACGGACCCAGCCCCTGGGAACTCGTCACCGCAGCCACACCTGTCGCTCCATCGGGAGCGCCAGTCAGAGACTTCTCCCCGCCCTTCTGGGCTTGGGCGAGCATCGGCATGGTGGCCAGAAGGAGCAACTGCCATGCCACGCGAGGCAGCAAGGAACGGCGCCAGGAGGCACGGGGGCCATTATTCACGGGCGATATCATGGATTCGCAACAGTTGTTGAATCAACGCCGGGAGATCCGCCAGGGGAATCTGGTTGGGCCCATCCGAAAGAGCTTCGGCGGGATTGATGTGGGTTTCAAGGAAAACCCCATCGCAACCCGCAGCCACGGCAGCACGGGCCAGCACCGGTGCCAGCTTGCCATCACCTCCCGTAGCAGTACCCAGTCCACCGGGTCGCTGAACGGAGTGAGTGGCATCCATCACAACTCTGTAGCCAAGTTCTCTCATCCAGTAAAGCGACCTCATATCGGCGACGAGGTTCTGATACCCAAAGGTGGTTCCGCGTTCAGTAAACGTAAAATTTTCACAGCCAACCCTTAAGAGCTTGTCCGCCACGTTCTTTACATCCCATGGGGCCATGAACTGCCCCTTTTTCACGTTCACCGCCCGGCCTGTCCGGCCTGCGGCGAGGATGAGGTCCGTCTGGCGGCTCAGGAAAGCTGGGATCTGCAGGAAGTCGATCCACTCGGCCGCTTTCGTCGCCTCCTCCGGGCTGTGCACGTCGGTGGTCACCGGCACTCCAAGTTCTTTGCCAATGGCACCGAGGATGCCACACCCCGCCTCAAGACCCAGTCCGCGATAGCTGTTGCCTGCGCTGCGGTTGGCCTTGTCATAGCTGGCCTTGAAGACCCACTGAATGCCCAGGCCATCGGCGATGCCCTTGAGTTTCCGGGCCATGTCCCAGACAAAGGCCTCACTTTCGATCACACAAGGACCAAGGATAAAAACAGGGCGCACGCCGTCAAAGCGCACACCTTGGCCAATTTCAACGACGGGGAGGGAGGAAATGAAGTCAGCAGGCAAGGGAAGAAGGGAGCGATAGTGTGAGAACGATTGTACGAAGGACCCGGAAAAAGGCAATGAGGCTTTAGCCCCGCCTTGCCACTCCGTCCTCAGGAAAACTTGCCCGTTTTAACAAATTCCAAAATGCGGGCAGTATCGCCTTTTGCAGCCCATACGACGCGCAGGAAGTCAGCGGGATGCAGGTGATGCCGGCTCAAGAATGCGCGATCACCACCGCAGAAAAACATGGTGTCCGGATCCATCTCCCCCCGCAGCTTGGCCTCTGCCTTGGCAATGATGCGGGGCAGCCAGGGAATGCCGTCCAATTCCGCCGTCTTGGCCGGGAGTTCTGAGGGCGGTACCACGTGAGTGCTGGGCTGCCCCTTCTGCTCGATCAGGAAGTAGTCGCGACGGGCAGCAGTAATAAGCAGCGCTGACTCCGGTGTGGGCTCCAGCCCCTCTGCGGCACAGCAATCCTCCACAAAGTCAAAGAACTCACGGGGCTTGCAGCCGATGGCCTTCAAATTAGCGAGATCCTCCTCGTCGAACCACGCCTCATAGTCGGTGTTACCCTCTTCGTATTCGTCGCAGCAGCTCACGAACATTTCGCCAAATCGGGCGGCCCACTCGTACGCGTCACTCATGTTGGATGGGGATCTTTCTGGGGTTTGCAGTTTTGAATGCGGAAACACGTTGCGCATAAGGCGCCTGCGGCATCATAGGGATAACCGCCCGACCGTCAAACGCCCTTCTGCACCACATGAGTTTGTCCGCCCCTCTCACCCACATCCGCCAGCAATGGCAGCGTCTCACCACGCAACATGGACGGGCGGGAGCCGTGCTGCTGCTGGTGTTGGCAGCTCTGCTGGTGGGCAGTGTGGTGTACACTTTGGAAGCAGAAACCCCATGGGGCAAGACGGTGCAAAAGCGTCTGGCAAAAGGACGCGAGCTGGACGTGCCGGAGTACCGCATCATGGGTCTCTGGTGGGCCAGCATCGCCAGCGCCGCGGGAGCTGCCCTGCTGCTCGCCACCTATCGTGCCTGGTTGCCCAAAAAGACGGACAAGCTGCCTTCTCAAAGCCGCGGTGCGCCAGCATGGTTCTGGGCGGCAGTGCTGGCTATCACGCTGGTGGGCACTTGGGAACGCGCGCCTCGGCTGCATCACAGCCTCTGGAATGACGAGGAATATTCTCTGCGCGTCTACTCCCACGGGGAATGGGTGCACAAGGACGGTACCACTATTTTCAAACCGGCAACCTGGGAGAAGACCCTCTTCGACAACGGACATGGAAACAACCACGTCTTCACCGCCGCCGCCGCACGCGTTTCGCTCCACATCTGGCGGGCCTTCACTGGGGCCCCTGCGGGAGCGTTCGACGAGGCCGCGCTGCGCATGCCTTCGTTTCTGTCATCGTTGGTGACGATCATCATCGTGGGCTGGTTGGGCTTCCAGATGGGCGGCCCCGCGGTGGGCTTGACCGCCGCAGCCATGCTGGCCATCTCCCCCTGGCACATACGTTATTCAGCAGAGTCCAAAGGCTACTCCACCATGCTGGCCTTCATGACGGTGAATCTGGCCGCAGCTCTGCTGGCCTCCCGGGATGGCCGCCTGCGCTGGTGGCTCATCTTTGCCGTGGCGGAGGCCGGTTACCTGCTCTGCTTTGCGGGATCTCTGTATGTGGCGGTAGCGGTGAATCTCTTCCTTGCGGCAGAGTTCTTGATCTCCGGACGTCGCCGGGAAATTCTGAAGCTCATTGGCTTCAATCTGCTGGGAGCCCTGCCGGTGATCTGGTGGATGGGACCCAGCGTCCCGCAGATCGTGGCGTATCTGAACAACCCCGACTCACCGCGCCTCGACATGGGCTGGCCCTGGGTGCGGGATTTGCTGTCAGGATGGGCCGTTGGCTGGGGGCACACCAATCCCCTCCCCGAGCTCCACACTGGCTCCAGTTGGGAGCTGGAGATGGCGCATGCTGGATGGCCCTTCAAGATCCTCATGCTGGGTGTGCTGCCCTTGCTGGCGCTTCTGGGTTTCGTCGCTGCCTGCCGCAAGCCAGCATCCCAGTATCTCGGAGTGACGGCTGTGACTCTGGCTGCCGCGCTGGCCTATGCTCATACCGCCCTGAAGCACCAGCCCATGTGGGTGTGGTACTTGATCTACACCGTGATCCCCATGGTGCTCGTCCTGCCTCTGGGCGTCCAACTTTTGACCCACCGCAAACCTCGACTGGAAGCCGGATTGCTGACGCTCCTCGTGGGCGCATTTGCGTGGGCCACTTGGGACTCCACCGGCAAGATCCGTGAACACGACCGCCAGCCCATCCGTGAAACCGTGGAGTACGTTCGTTCGCAAGCCCCCAATGCCCTCACCGGCACCTTCGGCGTGAGCGATCGCCAGGCCGAAAGTTACGACCACGATGTGCAGGTGCTGAAAACCCCCGCTGATCTCGACGCCCTCATCAAAGACGCCCAGACCCGCTCTCTGCCGCTCTACATCTACCTCTGCGGAGAGTCCGTCACCGGCCCCCGCCACCCAGAGATGTTCCAGCGGGTGAAGCAATCAGGAGAGTTCGAGATGCTAACCCATCTCCCGGGGACGGAAGAGATGTTTGGGTACCACGTTTATCGGTGGAGAGGAAGTCAGGGGTAGGATGGTGATGCAGATCAAACCACAGAGACACAGAGGAATGACTTTTTAGACAGAATTTACAAAATTAACAGAATGGGATTGGGGTTCGAGAAACACGCTGCTCAAAACCTGAACCCTAATTTTGTGAATTCTGTCTGAACCTCAGTTTCGTTTCTCCATGCTCGCTGCGCCTCACGGCTTATTTCAACGAACTTCCGCCACCTCCACCGTCTCCGCGCCTTTCCCCAAGGTCGGCAGGATATCCGCGATGAGCAGTTCCTCGCGCTTGCGGCATCGGAAGATGCTGACACGATCATAACCCGCATCCTGCACGGTGCGCAGGGCGTTGACGAAACTTTCCGCCACCCGGCTGGGCTTGTGGGAGTCGGATCCCAGCACCACAGGAATGCCGCGCTCTTGCATGAGCTTGAGCATGGGCAGACTCGGGTTCATCTCTGAGTAGCTTTTGTGCACGCCGGAGGTGTTGAGCTCCATGGCCACGCCGGTTTTGGCAATGCGATCGAGCGCCTGCACCGCCTCGTCTTCCCAGTCCTCAAACTTCCAGTCATCAGCATGGTAGTTCTTGATCAGGTCCGGGTGAGCCAGGCTGTCGAACAGGCCCGTCTCGGCGGAGGCGGCGAGGTTGTCAAAGTAGCTGCGGCGGAACTCGTCTGGGCCCTGCTGCTCGAACCGGGCCCGGTACTCTGGTCCCTGCCAGTGCACGGAGCCAAGGATGTAGTGAAAGTCCGCCCGCTGGTGCAGCCCCCTCGCCCAGTCTTCAAAGCCCGGGAAATAGTCGCTCTCCAGCCCCAGCCGCACCTCCAGCTGACCGGCAAACTTTTCACGACACTTCTCCACGAGCCCGACATACTCGTCGAACTGCGAGTCTGCCATGCGGACGCCCGGCCAGAAGCCGCGGGGCATTGGGCTGTGACAGGTGATGATGATGCCTTTGAGCCCCTGCTCCAGTGCGCGACGGGCGTATTCCTCGGGTTCTCCCCACGCATGTTTGCACAAGGTGGTGTGCATGTGGGAGTCGAAATAGATCGGAGCGGAACGGGGCATTTTCTCAACTAGCATCAATCACGGTACGCGCAAGGTGGCGTCCCAGATGATGCGGGCGGCAGCCGGGATCATCGCACCCGCCCGCGGAGGAAGCGCACCTCCTCCCGCAGGGTCTCCAGTTCCTGCTGAAGTTCCTCAATCAGATGGAGTCCTGCCAGATTGATGCCAAAGGCGGATCGCATGGACTCCATGCGGCGGAGTTTCCGGACCGCCTCATCGTCAAAGGTCCAGCCTCCATGCACCTCCTCACTCAGGGGGGCAATAAAGCCGTGCCGACAGTACACTGCGACAAGGTGACGCGAAGTGTGAGTCAACTCCACCACCACTTCCAGAGAATGTACCGTCTGGGTTTCAGAATCAGCAGGATCAGTCGGATTCATGGTTGCTCAGGATCGGGGGTTAAAGTGAGACTCGGACGCGAGCTTCTGCCAGAGTGCGAGTTCTTGATCGCTCAATTGAGTGGGCACCTGAATGTGGGCGATCACGTAGAGATCGCCTCGCTCGCCCGATTTGCCTTGGGGCAAACCCTGCCCTTTCAGGCGAAGCTGACCATCCTGGGTGGTTCCAGCGGGGATACGCACCTTGATGCCGCCCTGAAGACCACGCACGACCACCTCCGTGCCCAGCACAGCCTCCCAAGGGGCTAGATCGAGGTCGTAGTAGAGATCCCCTCCCCGGGCGCGAAAATCAGGATGCGCGGCGTAGCGCACCTTCAGGTACAAATCCCCTGCTCCGCCGCCCCCTGTCCCCTCTCCGCCATGGCCCGCCACACGAATGCGCTTGCCCTCCGGTGCCCCTGGGGGAATGCGCACCGTGAAGGACTTTGTGTCCTGCTTTCCAGTGCGAGGATCGGTGGTGGCCAGGGAAATCGGACGCTCCGTTCCATGCAACACCTCATTAAGCGTGACCAGGATGTCCCCCTCCACATCGTGCCCGCGTCGCGGTCGGTTCGCCTGTCGGTGCATTTCTTCGGCAAACCCTTCCTCATCGCCAAATCCGTGGAACTGGCCGCTGCGACCGCCGCCGCCAAAATACTGCTCAAAGAAGTCACTGAAACCCGTGCCATCGAAATGGAACTCCTGGGCAGAACCTTGGCCCTGCGCTCCCGTAGCGCTTGCGTAGCGTCGTCCTCCACTCCATTGCGGCGGCGCCTGCCCCTGATACTGCTCCGCTTCGCGCCAGTTCGACCCAAGAGTATCGTACTTCTGACGCTTCACGGGATCACCCAGCACCTCATAGGCCTCGTTGATCTCCTTGAACTTCTCCTCCGCCGCCTTCTTGTCCTCAGCCACATCCGGATGGTGTTTCCGGGCTAGCTTGCGGAAGGCCTTCTTGATGTCTTCCTCCTTGGCGTCCCGGGCGACACCAAGAGTTGCGTAGTAGTCCTTGAATTCCACAGACATGATACGGTTGGAAGCACAGGTCTGAAGCTGTCACGGACAAAAAATCTTCGCTTCCCCGCCCGCCTCGCAACACAATTGTAATTGACCGGTATCCACTGTGAAAGACAATGGCAAAAACCGCTTGGCGTCAACCTTCCCTCATTGCTGGGCCTGCCTCGAAGACCAACGAGGGAACTCGCACCAAGTATAGCCGCCCGCCTCCGATGAACTCCCCCTCTCTGCAACAATCTGACAACTCCGACCCAACGGCAAAGCTCCTGGCCCAGAAGGATGCTGTCCTGCTCAGCACCAAGAATTACCTTCGAGCAAAGCTGACGCGCTGGATCATACGCACCGCTATAGGCGCAATCCTGTGCACCTTCCTCGCAACCCAGTTCACTTGGGGCAAATGGGTGCTCATCGTCTGGCTCCCCTTGGCCATCTTGTCTTTGACCACCCTCCTCTTGGGCAACCGTAAGATGCAACGCATGGCGGCAAAAATCGAAGACACCGTTGCCGCCATTCAATCAAACAACTCGCCGGAACGCTGACTGGCGCACCATTGTAAGAAGCGAAACACCCCCACCTCTCCTTGTCCTACCCTCCATGAAGCAACTTCTGGCTCTGTGCATGATGGCTGTCGCTGGACTGCCAGCCTCAGCGGCCGAATCCTGGTTTACCTGCACGATCGCCGCCGAGAGCGTCACCATTCGCGAGGGAGAGGTGCCCTGGATCAAGGTCAGAATCGGCAACCATCTTGGTAGAGATGTGGTCTTGGTAGGCAGCCTGGATGGCTCAAGCTATGGGATGCGCTATCCGAAGTGTGGCTTTGAACTCAAGGATCCCGTCGGAAAGCCGCTCAAGCTCTCTCCCGACTCCCGGTGCGGCAACATGAACGAGCTTCGGGCCGAGGACTTCGTTACGGTGCCCACCGGAAGAGATTTTGATCCGTACGGACCCGGCTTCTTTGGCGCGTGGCAGATCCATCAGTTTTCCCAGCTTCCGCCGGGAACGTACATCGTCAGATTTTACTATCAGACCTCCACGAAAGGGATGCAACAGTACTTCGGCGACGAACAGATGTCGGCAGAACCAAAGGTCTCACCGGCGATCCAACAGCTGTACGAAAAGGTACCCGGCCTCAATTTGAGGAGCAATGAACTCAAGATCACCGTCACGGCCAAAAATTCCGGGTCAGTCCAGCCCGCAACCCGTGCGAAATAAGCTCAAAGCACCTCATACCACCCCCGTCCGTGGAGCACGGAAGGTGAACAGACCCGCGAACGCCCCGCCCTTCATGGGCCTCGCCCCCTGCTTTCGTCGGGCATCAAATTGTTCACGACGGGCTTCGAAGAACCCATCCACAAACGTCCTTCGCCCCAGGGCCACGCCTTCGGTGAAATACGTCACCCGATGCCGCAACGTCTCTGCCAGTGTGAGTGTGCCGCCTTGGGCGTGCACCTGCTCTACGACCTCGCGCTTGATCCCCTTGCGCAGCACCTGGCTGTCGGAACCGTGACCACCTCGAACCTCCTCCCCTTGACCAAAGAGCCACACCCGATAGCCAGAAAGCACTCGGTCCGCACTGGGCAGCCGCTGCGCGGCACCAGACAGATTCCGCTCGTGCGCACGATGCTCGTTGGTGATGGTGTAAAGGGCTGACAAAGCCTTGCGCCCACCCGCCACCGCCTCGGCATAGCTACACCAGCGGTAGTCCTTGGGATCATCCACGAGTCCCGCGCGCAGCGGGTTGAGATCAATATACGCACTCATGATGGAGAGAGTGGCCAACTCACCTTCCAACAGCACGCTGGTGAACCGCTCCTCCCAGAGCGTGCCCTTGCGGCTCTCCCGCTTATTGAACCAGAGACTGAAACGCTGCTTCAGTTCTTTCATGAACTGGCTCACATCCCACATTCGGCCCAGGTACCTCTCTTTGATTTCATCGGCCGCGCCGTTATGCCCTTGGCTGCGAAATGTCTCCAGCGTCTCTTTGAGCATCCGCACTGCCGGCTTGGAATAGATCAGTGCGGCCTGCTTGAGCAACCAATCATCAGAGAACCCCTCCCCCTCCGGCCGCTTCCTGACCTCCACCAGGATGTGGAAGTGATTGGACATCACGCAGTAAGACAACACACGCACCTGGCAAAAGCCCTCATAGGCCCGCATGAGCCGGACAAACTGCTCCTTCTCCTCCGGCCCAAACGCCAACCGCCGCTCCACCACCCTGGAAATACAGTGATAGTAGGCAACCGGAACCATCGGATCGGCAAAGTAGCGGGGCGAGGCCATGCTCGCCCATCGCACACTAGATATTTGTAGTCAATCGATTCCCCTACAAATAGCCTGTCTTTTAGTGAGTGAGAGTAAGAGTGATCGCCTTGATCCCCATAAATAGCCTGTCTAATTGGAGGAGAGATGGCCAAATAGACCGACTCCAGTTTCAGGCCTGCGCACTCATCGAACTGCGCTCGCCTTGGCCACTCGGGCCTGCCCCGCCTCCACCCCACCCGCGGACGATTCCACTCCATCGATTCGGTAACGCCTGTTCATGTAGAGATCATCGGCCACCTGAAACAACGCCGTGGCGTCATCGACTATCGGGGCGCTGCGGGGGTCCACGCCGGGCAGTGGCGCCATCTTCCCACTTTTGGGATTCCCTCCAAAGAACTCCATGCTCTGGTTCAACCCAAACACGACCATCCGTTCATCCCGATAGGACGCGACTTCCCGATTGTGGTGCATCAGCACCTTGGCAAAGGGAGTCTCAGGGGTGTGCAGAAGATCCCTGCCGAAGAAGAGAGATTCGTAGGGCTGCCCGGTGAGTCCCAAAATGGTCGGCGCCACGTCCAACTGGCAGGCCAGCATGGACTGACGTTGCGGCTGCTTCACTACAGCGGGGCCAAGTACGAGCATGGGGATCTCATAGCTCTTGATCGGGACCGCCTGGCTTCCGTAGACCCGCGCCCCATGGTCTGCCACCACGACAAACAGCGTGTCCTGCCAGAAGGGTTCCTTCTTCACCTCCTGGAAGAAGCGTCCCAGACACCAGTCCACATAGCGCACAGCGAATTCTCTCCGATGCTCATCTGGGCTCTGCGAAATCCGCCCTTGAGGATAGTCTGGCGCCACTTTCCCATCTTCGGGATGCAGCGCATCCAAAGGCGACGGCCCACTTGCGGGATAGGTAAAAGGCACGTGGTTTGAGACAGACAGCATCGTCAGGAGGAATGGTTTCCCCGTCTCATGCATTGACCTCATTTCCAGGATGGCCCGGGCATAGAGGTCCTCATTGCTGACGCCCCAAGCATTCGTGAAGACAGGCTTTTCGAAGTTCCCCTGATGCAGAAAGCGCTTCCACCCATTTTTGATCGCAAAGGGACCCATGCCGTCGAACAGGCTGCGTCCGGCATACATGAAGAGTGTCTCATACCCCTGACGGGTCATCACCCGGCCCAAGGTCTCGACGTTCTCCGTCCGGTCGCGCGCGACAATACTGTCACCTGGGAGCGGCGGAAAGCTTGCCAGAATACCCTCGAACCCGCGAATGGTCCGGTTGCCGTCGGCCCAAAGGTTGTCAAACAGCCAGCCTTCCTCGTTTGCCAGCCGGTCCAGGTGCGGAGTGAGGGTATGAGGAGTGCCGTCTTTCTTGGTGCGGCCCAGACTCCCCCAGAACTCGCTGCCCAGACTCTCTTCCATGAGCAGACACACGTTGAGAGGCCGGGAGCCCGGCCGTCCATGAATCTGACGGCGGAGATTGTAGACATCGTGCGGGTCCACGTAGGTCGAGTCCGGCGTGGCCAGCAGCGCCTTCACCCGGCGGTAGGCTGCCTCACGGTCCATGTGGGGATAGAAGGCAGTGTAGTCAAGATTTCGCGTCACGGCCGCCGTCACACCAGCGACCAGCCCGTTGTTCCCCAGCTCGTTCATCACCCGGTCATGACTCTGCTGCCACGGGACCAGAGGCAGAGTCGCCGTAAGCAGGACCACGGGCAACACCCAGCTCAACGCAGATCCAGCGCGCCGCGGTGAAGAGGCGGAAGAACTCCGGGCCGTCTGACGGGCCGGGCCTGCCAGCTTCAGCAGCAGCCAGGTGATCACTGAGCCCCCTGCCATCACGCCTCCTAGGATCCAGCCCAGCGGAAACGACTGGTACATGTTGGCAAACACCTCATGCGGATAGATCAAGTAGTCGATTGCCACCGTGTTGAACCGAGAATTGAACTCGGCAAAGAAATTGAACTCCGCCACCAGCAGGAACACCTGGAGCAGCCAGGAAAACGCCAAGAAAACGGGGAGTAGCGCACGGGACCATCTCCCGGGAGTCTTTGGTCCGCGGCTCGACGTCATGGCACACCACAACCCAAGCGGTGTACTCAGCAGCAGAGACACCACCAGATCCCGGTGCAAGCCCACCAAAAAAAGGCGCGCGTAGGAGCCCAGAGGCTGCGGCTCCACTGGGTGGAATCTCGCTACGAGCAACACCCGCACCAGCTGAAATCCTACGAAGAGGAACAGCGCATTCCACAAAGGCAGCCGGAACCGGCTCACTACCTCCATCAGACGGACGCGGGCCGACCGCGGAGGAGCGGAAGGCGTAGAACTAGAGGAAGAAGGAGCAACATCAGAAGGGCGCGACATGAGGATTCTGTCACGCTATCGGCCCGATCTAACGGTGCGGTGACAATCCTGTAACATTTGAGTTAGACTCTCGGAAAGATCCGCATTGGCAATGCCTGAGTCGCTCGCGCGAACTCCCCCAAACAAAAAAGCGGGACCCCTCGGGCCCCGCTTCAAACTTGTCTGGAAATGGACCCCTACAGCGTCAGCCGGTCAGGCTTGCCGACGAAAGTCCTCTTCAAGCCTGGCAGATTCACGAGGAAGACCAGAGCAGCCCCCATGTGATACCAGAAGTCGAGCTGCATCAGACGGCTCACACTCAGGTGGAACAGGATGATGATCACCCCGTAGAAGAAGGCCCAGCGCCGCCCCATCAATGCCAGGAAGGCAAAGAGCTCGATCAGCAGGCCGCTGCCGAACAACACCCGGGCAAAGTTGGGATGCTCGTTCATCATCGTCACCACCGACTGCAGGGAGTCTGGCACCGGAGTGAGAGTGTCGTAATACTCGCTCCAGTTGCTCTTTTGGAGCTCAACCGAAAGATTGGGGACATTTTGAATCCACTTCCAGTCCGAGTTGTCCAGCTTCACCCAGCCGCAGACCACGTAGCTGGCGGCAAAGATCACCATCGAGACATAGATCACCTTCTGGTGCACGGCCAGATCGGGGAACGCCCAAGTGGACGGCGGACCGCCCAGTTCCTGCCTCCGGGGCCAGATGTAGGCGATGAACTGCCCCAGCACGATCATGGAAATCAGCTGCGTGCTGTGGTTCGCAGCCCCCTGAGAGTTGGCCAGAGTGCCAATCCCGATGCTGAAGAACAAGGCCGGGAACAACGCCAAAGCCGGGGCAACGCCCGCCACATAGGACAAGAGGCCCAAGATGGTGACGGTCTGCCAGAGCCAGATGGGGCTGAGGGAACGCAGCCAGTCCAGATTGACCAGATGAGTCAGGCCAGTGAGCTTTTTGGGATCGGCAGCGCCCAGGCTGGACACCTCCCACTTGATGGCAAAAAACACGAGGAGCGCGAAGCCAAGGCGCATGAGAAGGAGTTCCACGGAGCCAAGGTGGAAATCGCCCGCGTCGAACCGCGAGCGGCGATGGGAAGCTGCTGACATTGCGTTGGAGGCAGAAAGATATTTCATAGGGCTTTTTCAGCCACGAGTTGAGGGGCTCCGGTGGCGATTGTCCCCGATTCCACAGTGAAGACCTTGTAGTAGAGGCGCAGGCCCTTCACTTCCCCGCCCACCTGGGCCAGGTTGTGGGGCTTCAGCTTGGGAAAAAGCTTTTCTCCCAGCTTGGCACCTGCCGCACTACGCTCTTCCGGCAGGGCATCCCGGGTATCCCGGCCCTTCGGATTGCAGATCTCCTTCAGTTCTGTGATGAAAACCTTCTTCTGGGTACTGGAGCTGGTTCCGAAGAGCTTTTCCATGGGCAGCACCCGATCCGTCTGGTCGGTCACATAGAGAACATCCGCCTCCTTATCGAGGTGCGAATACATCGGAAAATTCGAAAACGGATACTGTTCCCCGACGACCGCAAGAAAGACGGTCGCCGCCAGGACGTGTCGAAATGGAACTTTGCGCCACAGTCGCTGCAGCATTCGGACAAATTCAGGCATGCGGCATGAAACCGAGATTGCGGGTGGAGGCTAGCAGGATTTTGGCAATTCCCTCAGAGATTTTGATCATCAATAAAAGAAACTGGGTGACAAAACGGAAAAGCTTCCTATACATTGCCAGCCCGGAACGCCGAAGTAGCTCAGAGGTAGAGCAGCGCATTCGTAATGCGCGGGTCGCGGGTTCAATTCCCGCCTTCGGCTCCATCTTTTCGTTGAAAATCAACGTGCTGCAAAAGGGGTTCCAAAAACTTCCGACTCATGGTTGCCTCACCGAGTGCCCCCTCAACCAGGGAAGTAAATCTGAAAGGGAAGTCCGCTACGACTCTCCACCCCTTCCCGCCTCTGCCATGCGGCGGAAAGCGCCGGATGAAGTGACCGACGGACAGGAGCCTCCAGATCTACGGCAGAGAGCCTTCGGGCTCTTTCCTCACTCACACACACTCTCCCGTTTGATCTAGATCATTACAGAGACTTTTTTCTTACGAGCCTTTCTCATTGGAGGACTTTCTCCTTAATATTGCGGGGGCACTTGAGGCAGACTTGAGGATTCATCTGTCGGTGATTTGCCGGTGGTATGCGGGTAGGTTGAGAGTCTCTTGCCTGTAGCTTGACGCTCCCTTGCGGGCGACTTGGGGCTGCTTTCTAGAAAGTATTGGAAATGGGCACTCGGAATGCCGTCAGTTCCTGAAAATCGTTCCGTGGGCCAGCGCGTTCCTTACCACCTTGTCCAACTGGCCGATGGCGAAGGGCTTGGCCATGTATTCGATATAGCCGGCGGCGGCGGCCATCGTCACATCCTGTTTGGTGGCACCCGCGCTCATCGCGACGGCGTAAATCGAGCCCTGACGCAAGTCAGTCTCCTTTAACAACGTCCACCCATCTCCATCGGGGAGGTGTTTGTCACAGAGCAGGAGGTCGTGTTCGCTTTCCTGAAGCTGCTTGCGGGCGCTGCCCATGTCGCTCGCCTCAGTGACGAAGTGACCATGCAACCTGAGATACCGGGAGAGAGCCTTGAGCGTATCGGCATGATCCTCCACCACCAGGATTCGGAGCTGCCTTTGGGATGGAATGTCTGCCATGCGCATCAAGGCTACCGGGACGGTTGATGGACTCAACCGCCGGCTCCCCCCTCAATTGCGGGGTATACTCTCAAAGGTGATTTTTGTAGTATGAGCTCACGAAAGGTTCAAGGCCGCTAATCCGCGAAAGCGCCTTTGAGTTTTTCAAGCTGCCCCCGTAGCTAATGCGCCTTGGGAGAGTTGGAGTCTCTCCCAAGGCGTACTGCGTCCATCACCTCGTTACCGGCTTGGACCACCGCCTGCACCTCATCATCTTGTAAGTTGAAATCGGGACGACTCGGGTTAAGGCGGGATTCAAATCCCCGCATCCTGCCCCCTCCCGATCATGCTCTACGGCCTTCTCACCGGACGAACGTCAGTTGTCGCCGCACTCTTGCTCGCTGGCGCAATCATTGGCAAAAAACTGAACTTCAAATCCATGGAGGACAGGGCGAAGCAAGATCAACTGACGCAAAAGTTTGCCCCTGCCCTGAACCAAATGTCGGCCGAGGCGCTCTCTGATTCCACCTGGCATTACGATGGCCCGCTGGGGAAGCTTGAACTGCGCTTTCTCGCTGACGGAAAACTGGAGTGCACCAGAGGCGCCTCTACGGAGTCCGGATCCTGGCGTATCAATGACGTGATGTTGTTCGCGTCCATCCCAGGCGAGACCTCCGAGCATGGCGGGATCTTCCGTGAATCGACCGCCAAGATTGAGGGAGCAACCCCCAAACGATGGTCAGCCGTGCGAAAGACCGCAGCCGACGAGTGAGCGACCGAGAGGTTGCACCATCGAACCTGAACGAGTTACCCCGGTCCAGACGCGAGTCAGGCCGCCTGCCGCACGGGCATGGTGAAGGTAAAGCACATCTCACCTTCTTCTGACACCGCCTCAATTTTTCCACCGTGAGAGGCGGCAATTTCTGAGGCGATGTAAAGTCCCAATCCCAGCCCCTTCTCCTCCTTAGCACCGGGTCCGCGCATAAACGGGAGGAACAGTTTTTTCAACTCCTCCTGGGAGATCGGGTGGGTGCCGTTGCGCACTGAGAGAGTGAACTTTTCCTGATCTGCAGACGCCCGGACCGCCACGGGCACACCCGGGAGGCCGTATTTCATCGCGTTGGAGAGGAGGTTGGAGAACAACTGCCCCATCCGGTTGCGGTCATAGGAAACACGCTGGTTGATGGAAAATTCGCATTCGATCACCGGCTGCTGCTTGATGGTCTGCTCCTGCTCGACGATCTGGCGGAGCATAGGCTCCAGGGGAGCATCGGTGAGGTCCTTCAGGGAAATCCCGCCCCCCAATCGGCCGCGCGTGAGATCCATGACATCGTCCACGAGATCAGAGATCTTCGCCACGTTGCGCTCCATCATGGCGACGGTGGCTTCCTGATCCTCGTTCAGCCCTCCCTCCTTCAACATCAGGGCTCCCATGGAGATGGCTCCCAGAGGACTGCGCAGATCATGCCCCAACACGCCAATGAACTGCTCCCGGCGCTGGGAGACCTGACGCTCAGCATTGACCTGCTGTTCGCTATCCGCGATCCGCTCCAGCGCTCCCAGGTGGCTGGAGATAAGTTCGGCAAAGAGCCGGAACATGCCCAGGACCTCCGGCGTATTCAATCGGTGTGGCCGGGGGTCAAGGGCGCAAAGCGTCCCAAAGAACTCTCCCCCTGGGAGAAAGATGGGCATGGAAATGTAGCTCTGGAATCCATACATCTTGGGCGTGTGGTGATCCCGGTACAGGGGATCCTCGCTCACCTCATCGATCACCACCGGCAGCCTCACACACCTGACCTCATTGCAAATGGTCGTCTCCAACTTGAGCTCCCCACCCGGTTTCAGGCCAAACTCAAGGTAGTCCAACACGCTGCAAACCATCCACCGCTCTTCCGTCACACGGGCGACGGCGGCAAATTTCATCCCAGTCGTGCGGCACACGACATCCAGGATGGTCGGTACCGCCGAGATGCTGTTGATCGCAGCAACATCGCGTTGCAGGAGGTCTTCTGGCTCTGGCATGGGTCGGAGGTTTGGGAGAACCGCAAAATCTAACCCGCTTATTTCCTATTGGGAAATAAATATCTAGCACTCCCGGCTCTGCGAAGATCAGGGGTCCACTCTGAACTTTTGCACCTTCACCCTTGGCGACTGGTCCAGCCGCCAGGGATGCGGCCAGGGAGATTTCCCTCCAGCATCCTTGTCAGGTCGAACTGGCATTCCAGATTCTGAGGCTTCAGGCACAATGAGAGCAGCACTGATCGTTGCACGCGTCTGTTCACTGATTTCAGGCCGGGGAAGGACAAACTCCACGAGGGGCTTTAGCTTGAGGACTCCACCGTCTTCTCCCCCTTCCATCAAAGGCCACTGCGGTACAACAGGAGCCAACAGATCAGGCATTCGGAACTCCGCAGGTGACTGCCCCAAGAGGAAGGGCACCCAGGCAAAAGTTCCCAGTAAGATGGCAAACGTGATGGACGGAGCTTTCATCATGGATAGGTAGGGCCTTTGAACCTCCACAAGCCCATCGGTTCAAAAAGCTATTTCGCGATCTCCTTCTTCTCAGGCTCGCCGCCCTTCACCACCACCTGATCCTTCTTGTTGTACACGATTTCCGGCTTTCCTTTGTAGATCTTGATCTTGCCCGTAACAGCAATGTCCTTGCCCCGGAGGCTTTCCAGATACTCCTTGCCGAAGATCGGCACGATGACCGCGGGCACGTAAGCCGTAAAGGTGTGGTTGGGATAGACGCCCCCCATGTTGATGAAGGCGTGACCGCGCTCGGTGATGTTCACGTCACTCACGATCCCCTCTATGGTGCCGTTCTTGCCATCGAGTTGCAGAGCCTCCTCAGGCGTAACAGCTTGAACCCTCCCCGGCAGGCCTGCAAGCCAGAGGCAGAGCACCATGGCAAAAGTACTGAAAGCAAGCGATCCACGTGAAGTCAGGCGCATGGCGGCATTATCTCCAATCTGTGGGGTGACGTCAAGACTCGCGCTCCCCTGTCACCGCCCCACCCTGCCTTTGGCACTCATGTAGAGCGGCTTCCCTTTGGCGTACTGCAGCCTCATGTTTTGCAACTGGTTGGCTGCCGACTCCGGGAGATCCTTGAGCGCCAGTGCCCGCTGCAGCACCTTGTCTGCCGCTTGGAACTCCCCGCTCTCCGCATGAGCCGAGGCGAGGTGGGACATGTTTTGCCAGTCCTGCCACTGGGTCAGTTCACAGGCCCGCGTTCCCTTGGCCACCGCCCGTTTCCCATCCCGAATGGTGGGATCGGGCGCCATGGCGAGCACCAGGGCCTGCATGCTGAGCGCCTCGGACATGTCCGGTTTCAGTTCCAGCATTCGATCCCCGTCGCGCAGGCATTCGATCCAGCGCCCTTCATTCAGATAGAGCAGCGCCCTCAGTGTCCAGCCTTCCAGGCTTTTGGGCGAACGTTCGACCACGGCGGTAAAGTCTTTCTCAGCGAGATCGGGCTTGCCCAGCATCTTGTACAGCCTCCCTCGCTCACATTGCACCTTCGAATCACTGGGGGTGATGCGGAGCACCTCACTGTAGTCAGCGACAGCCTTCTCCTTCTCCCCTTTTTCCTGCCAGGCCTTGCCCCGCAACTGGTAGAACGTCTCCTCTTTGGCTGAAATCCCGATCGCCTCCGTGGCAGTTTGCACCGCCTGATCCCACTGCCCACGCTGCACATGGATGAGAGCCTGCCCTCCCAGGGCTGTCGCCCGATCCTTGGGCTCAGGGTTCAGTGCTAGAACCTTGGAGAGGAGGTCAAATGCCTTGTCATAGTCCTTTTGCAGCAGGGCGATGTTTCCCGCCGCCAGCCAGCCTTCCACCGTATCGGCCTCCTTCGCGGCGGCGACCGAGCCCCAATTCTTCCCTGTCTGCCTGAAGGCTTCTTTTTTCACATAGAGCGCACGGTGCTCTTCTATCCCCTCCCGCTCAGGCGCTGAAGCCTCCAGCAGAGCCAGCGCTTTGTCGGCGGCTTCGACCGCTTTGTCGAACTCACCCGCCTGGGCATGCGCGATGCCCAGGACATCCAGTGACTTCGACGACTTCCATTGCAACAGTTCCCCCGCCTTCTTCGCGGCCTCGACCGCCAGCTTGCCATCACGAAGGTGCTCGTCGGGACAGGAACCGTAGAGAATCGCCAACCCCGTCCAGCTGGTTTCGTCATTGGGAAAGAGCTTCACGGCATTTTGATAGTCCCTCTTCGCTTGCGCCCAATCGCCCATGCCCGCATAAACTTGGGCACGATTGCACCAGGCACTGTCGTGCCCCGGAGCCAGCTTCAGCGCGAGGCTCAGATCAGCGATGGCCTTGTCCCACTGCTGGGTGTGCAGGTAAAGCACTCCGCGATTGTTCAGAGCGGAGACATTGACCGGATCCAGACGGATGGCCTCCGTGTAGTTCCGTTCCGCAGCAGGGATGTTGCTCTGTGCATAGTAAACAGCCGCCCGTTTGTCATAGTGCAGGGCTGTTTTGGGCTCGAACCTCACCGCCTCGTCACAATCCTCCAGGGCCAGATCATACTTGCCCATCTTCATATGCAGACTGGCCCGGCCGCTGTAGAATGCCGCCTCTTTGGGCAAAAGCTTGATGGCTTGAGTATAGGCCGCCAGTGACTCCTCCAGGCGGTTCAGGCCAAAAAGCGATTCCCCCATGAAGTACCACGAAGCGGGCTGCTCCGGCCGCAACTTCTGCGCCTGCTCAAAGCACGATACCGCCTTTTCCCGCTGGCGTGTCCCGTTGTAGGCAGCACCGAGATTGATCAACACCACGGTCTTCGTAGTGGTACTCAGGTCCGCCTTGAGCGCACGTTCATAGGCATTGATCGCCTCATCGAAGTTCCGGTTCCTCTGGGCCGACTGAGCCTTTGCCAGGAGTTTGGCCAAGTCTTCCTGCTCCGCAGCAGGAGCATTCAGGGCGAGCACGAAGAGCAGGCACGCAAGGCTGAGCGCTTTCATGGCGGCCATGCTTTCAGGCCGTCAAAAAACCGTCAATGCCAGAATTGTAAGCAGTCTGCGACGAAGCTTGAGACGGCACCCCCACGCCTTGACCCTATTTTCCAAAAAGCGGCACCACACCTTTCAGCAAATCAGCACCGCTTTCCATGACTTTGCCTGCGGCGTCCTCCGTGGTCTTGAGCACTTCCTTGCCCACCTCCGCGGCGCCTTTGCCGGGCTCACCTCCTGCCGTTCCCAGCACCTCGATCCCCTGTTCCGCGAGGCCCAACGGCGCGGCGATCAATTCCTTCCCCATGGCGGCCAGAAGGCGGTTACTCAGGTCTTCTCTCGGTGCGTCCACCGTGCCCGTGAGGCGGACCTCCGTCCAGGCAAAGCCGGGCGGGCCACTGGGGCGGCTCTCCGTGAAGACCTGCGTCTGTGCTCCGGGCATCCAACGCAGGGCATCTGTGGACACCCCCACCTGGAGGGTGCCGTTCAGGTCCTTGCCTTTGATGTCGAGGTCCCCTTCAATGCGAAGCAGGCCGCTGGACTGTAGGACCAGCTTTCTGATCTCCAGGTCGGCTCCACGTCGGGTCACATCTCCTTTGGCCTGCTCAAGCGCCACCCGGCGAAAACGATCGGTGCGGGTGAAGTCGGCAATGCGGGTCAGCAGAGGCAGATTCTCCACCACCCCGTTCTTCACCGTCACGCTGGCAGAGAGGACGCCAGGCTCGACAGCATAGTCCGCCTCCAAGACCCCGTGCAGTTTATTCTGCCAGGCTGGCGGCAAGACATGCCGAAGTTCAAGATGCGTGACTGCGCCGGAGAACTTCCACGAACGACCGCCCTCGAAAGGCAGCTCGCCCCGTGCCGTGATTTCGCTGTCGCCCAGCCAACGGGCCGCGCCGTGATTGATGGTGAGAGCCCGGGAGTCCAGACGGGCGTTGACCACCTGCAGTTTGAGTTCGTCTTTCCAGCCAGGTAGCAGCAGCTTGCCGCCGCGCCCTTCCAGCGCCCAAGCTCCGGCATCGACTGCCGGTTTGCCGGTCACCTGGACTTCACGCAACCGTGTGCCCACAGCTCCCTTCGAAGGGCCGACCTCCAAGGAAGCGACTTCAACTTTCTGAATATCCGTCCGCTGCGGGATCCAGCCTTGCAACCAGGCAGGTGCTGAAGGTGGAGCCACGGGCGTTGGCGGATCAACCACGACCAACACGGGAGCCTTCTCACCGACAGATATTGCCCCTGGAACCGCTGGCGACGGAGGAGGAGTGAGTTCGAGCTTCAACCAGTCCATGGCCACGACCGGGACGCGCCACACCCCTTCGCGAATCCCGCTCCAGTCCACTTGGGACTGCACCCCTTCAGCCTCCACCTTCCGCCAGCCCGTAGGTTGCCCTGGCGTCAGCGAGGCGGTGGAAATGTAGGCGGCGGGGCCGGACCACTCCAGGGTTGTCAGCTTGGCCTCCCCCTGCGCCAGCTGTCCAAGCCGGGCCTCCAGCATCACTCGGATGGCATCGCTGCGCAGGTAGTTTTGCACCCAGAAGTAGCCGTAGAGGCCGAGGGAGGTGACGATGAGGACGCACGCGAGCAAGCTCCACAGAATGAATTGCTTGATCGGACTGGGGCGATGGGAACGACGGCTCATGAGTTTGCCAACGATGGAGAAAACGGCGCGCAGGCACGTTAGACAAGTTTTTCTCGCCAGCCCATCAAATTCCGCTTTAATCCCCCGGCAGCCTGAAACGCTCTTCTCATGCTCGAACTCCGCAATATTTCCCTGACGTTGGAACGCGACGGAGAGTCGCAGGCCCTATTGGACGACGTGACCTTCTCGGTGCCCACCGGGCATCTGCTGGCCATCGTCGGCCCCTCCGGGTGTGGCAAGACCACGCTGCTGAAGACCATTGCCGGCCTCAAGGAGGAGGACAATGGCGAGATCCGCTGGCAGGGGCGCAACCTTGCTGAGGATGGAGATCTGCACCCCTCTGAGCTCGGCTACGTGCCGCAGTTCAGCATCGCGCATGACCTGCTGACGGTGGAGGAGTGCGTGGCCAGCGCCGTGGCCCTGCGCACCCGCCAGGCCGACCACGAGTCTGCATGGGCGGTGGTGGAGCAGGTGATGAAGCAGACCGGACTCACCAACCTGAGCGACCGCCAGGTGAAGGTGCTCTCTGGTGGCCAGAAGCGCCGTCTGGGGCTGGCTCTGGAACTCGTTACCAACCCGAACCTGCTGCTCTGCGACGAGGTCACGAGCGGTCTGGACCCGAAATCGGAACGGGAGATCACCCAGCTCCTGCATGATCTGGCCCGTCAGAATGACAAGCGGATCGTCATCAACGTGACCCACAGCCTCACGAACCTGTCGCTCTTCGACACCGTGCTGGTACTGCATGAGGGCCGGGTGGTGTACCACGGCCCTCCCCGGGCGCTGAACCACTACTTCAGCGTGGAGCAGGCGGAGGACATCTACCCGAAGCTCGCCCGCCGCAGTGCCGAGCGCTGGGGTGACTCCTGGGCGCGACACCGCGACTCCTACTACAAGGCCTACAAGCTGGCCCCCGCAGAGGAGGTACCGTTTGCCGATGCAAAAATCGTGGAGAACCGCGAGCCGGACCGCATCAAGCTCCCCAGCGCCAAAGCCCTGACGGATGAGGATGAGTCTGACCTGAAGCAGCCGAAGGATAGCGACAAAGACTCCGCCAGCAAAGAGCCGGAGGAGGAGGATTCCTGGGCCAAGCACAAGAAGAATCGCGACAAAAAGAAGGCAGCCGAGGAAGAAGAGCACAAGAAGCATCACAAGCGCCATGAGCACGATGTGGAGGTGGATGCGCCGCATCGACTACCAGGCGTCTTCGCTCAAACGCGTGAACTCCTGCGCCGCCGCTGGACCATCTTCAGGCGTGATCGATCCCAGATGTGGCTTCACGCCGCCATGCTCTTTGGTTTCCCCCTGCTGGTGGTGATCTTCGGCTTCGAAGGCGTGCCCCAGGTGCGCCAGATGTCCATTCGGCAGGATGCAAACGTGCTGCTGGACATCAAAGAACAGATCGCTCACACGGGGAGCCTACAGAGGGCGGGAGGCCTCGTATCCGGTCTGGTGCTCATGCAGGTGGTGCTGGTCACCCTGATGGCATCCAACAACGCCGCCCGTGAGATCGCGGGCGAGCGTGACATTCTGGAGCGCGAACGCCTGGGAGGTCTGCGCGCCATCAGCTACTTGTTGAGCAAGATCCTTTTCCTGGGGACCTTCGTGCTCGCGCAGGCTCTATGGATGGGACTCTTTGTGGAGATGTTATGCAACGGCATCCCGGGGGATCTGGTGGTGAAGTTGGTGCTGCTGGTGATGGCCTCGGGTTCAATGACGGCCGTGTGCCTGGGCATCTCAGGACTCATGCGCTCTCCAGAGAAGGCCACCATCCTCAGCATCTATCTGGTCGGCTTCCAGCTCCCGTTGAGCGGTGCCGTGCTCACCTTGCCCAAGGCGATCGAGCCCTTCATCCAGCCATTCATCGTCGCCTATTGGAGCTGGTCCGGCAGCCTCAGCACGATGAAGAGCACCTCCTTCTACGATGCCGTGAAGGCAGTGACCAACACCAGCCTGGAACCTGCCAATCTGGCCATGTTCGTGCTAAGCATCCACCTCGTCGTCGGACTCACGCTGGCCTACGCCGGGATCAAGAAATCGCAATGGGATTGACCCCCACCCTCCCGCAGGCAAGATTCACAGAATTCACCGCACAAAAGACTGGAGTTTGCCACTCTCACCTGCACAGAATCTGTGGGATTAATCCGCCCTGCTGAATTCTCCTTTCACGCCGTCACCGCACCCCATTGCCGCCCCATGGCCCGCCGAGCCAAATCTTCCCTCAGTCCCGTACACATCGTCATCATTGTCGCCGCCGTCGCGGTCTTCATCTGGGGGGGCTACACCCTCATGCACCGCACCTCGGGGGCCAGCTTCAACGGCACCGCCCAGCTGAGCGTGCGGGAGTACCTGGAGAACTCCAATGCGCTGAGCGGCAACACCTACCAGATCGAAGGCACCATCGAAGAGCGCCTGGACAACTGGCGCTCGGCGGAAGGGCGGCTTTTCAGCGTGTTGGTGGAGGACAATTCCGACGCCTCTCCCCTACCCGTGCTGGTGCCCCAGAAGCTGAACAGCACCAACATTCAACGCGGACAGCGCTTCAAGTTCAAAGTCACGGTGCAGGCTGAATCCGGCGTGTTGGAGGTGGTGGAACTCACCAAGTCCTGACCCGCTCTCCAACCTGCCTTCCGGCTCGTGCCGGACCGACGCTACCGTTTCTCTTTTTTCCTCTCAGTTCACCACCACCCTCAGGTCCCTCAACTCTTATGTCGCTCCGTACCCGCCTGCTTCTGACGTCCGGCGCTCTGCTGCCTACCCTGTTGAGCGCCCAAGTCCTGCCGTCGAATCCCCAACCTGCGCCCTCTCAAACTGCGCCCGCATCCTCCTCTGGTGGCGGAGGTCAGCAGCAGAAGAAAAGCAGCCTGCTGGGCGATGCCCTGCCCTTCATGGATCTGGGCGGCGAGAATGTAGCCTGGGACGGCAAGGTGTGGAACGTGACGAACAATCGCATGTTCCAGGCCCGGCTGGAGAAGTACCTGGCCTCGCCTGAGGCCAACACGCCGGAGGATCAGGCGTATCGCGATGTGCTGGAGCAGATCTCCAAGCTGCTCTCCCCCGGTCACAACGGGGGTAATCCCAGCCTCCCTCAGGCCGTGGCCCTGCTGCCCGAGGCGGCGCAGTACAGGATCGATGCCAAACTGTGTGACTCCCTCGCCAATGCCATCTACGGCGTGTGGCTGGCCCAGAAGAACGTGACGAGCCTGCGCCAGACCAACAGCGCCATGTCAGAACGGGTGCGTGGAGAGACCTTCCAGGCCCGGCATTCCACAGCCACGGGATCAGCCTCCGGAAGCGCCCCCCGGCCCGCAGGAGGAGGAAACAACCAGCAGGCGGCCCAGTCCCAGACGCTGCAAACCTTCGCCACCGCCAAGTACATTGCCTCCATCGCGGAGCTGGAGGCCCGCATGAAGGCCAATGAACTGGCCATGGGCACCTCCCAGCTTACGGCCAAAGCCGAGTTCCAGGCACTCATCATCCAGTTCGCCCTTCAGCGCCGGTTTGAGCACGTCGTCCTGGCCTGCCGCTTCTACCGTCACATTTTCTCTGATCCGAGCGGGATCCTCTCCCTGAAGGAAGGGTCCGATGCGGAAAAAATGTTTGCCTCCACTCTGGGCACCTCACCGACGATCAGTGGGCTGGACGCCTTTGCCAACGAGGCCATCCGCGATGTGGATGAGGCCGTGCAGGCGTTTGACAACCTGCTGGAACGCGGAGACCTGGCAAGCGGCTCCAAGCGCATCAGCGAGGCGTTCATGGTGGGCGAATACCTGCCCCGCGTGCGCCGCGTGCCCATGCAGAAGAAGCTGATGGTCCTGGATTTCACGCGGGACTACAACCAGCTCATTTCCGCCATGGAGATGAAGGACTACACCCTGGCAGAGCAGCTCGTGACCAAGCTCATGAAGCTGGCCAAGGACTTCGACTACAGCAAGCCCAAGGCAATGATCGAGACCGCCCGCACGGTGAGTGACATGCACCTGAACAAGGCCAAAGTATCCGCCATGCAGGGCGACCAGAAGGGCAGCGCTGAAGCTCTTACAGAGGCCACCATGATCTGGCCGACCAATCCGAAGCTTCGGGAATTCACCAACATGATCGGCAGCAACGCGGACGTGAAGACCCAGGCCGCTCTGGATCTGGACCGCCTCATCAGTCAGCGGAACTTCCGCCAGATTTACAACGACCAAGGGCGTTATCTCGCCGCGGTGATGGACGATCCGCAGCGCCAGGAGTCGTTGAAGAAGGTGCTCACCGACATGGGCCGGGTGAACTTCTCCATCGCCGCCGCCACGAACCTTGCCCAGTCCAGCAACCTCGCCGGTGCTTGGGAGACCATGGAAAGGACCTACTCCGAGTTCCCCGATGATCCGGAGGTCTCCCGCCTGCGCTCTGACTTCAGCATCAAGGCCACGGAATTTGTCGGGGCCCTGCAAAAAGCCAAACAGCACGAGGACCGCCGTCAGACCGGCTCCGCCCTCGCCTGGTACCTGAAGGCCAAAACGCAGTATCCGCCGAGCGAGTTCGCCCGGGAAGGCATCAATCGCCAGGTGGGCAAGCTGAACGCAACAGATCTCGGGGCCAATCCCTGACCTGAGCGCGGACCCGCCGCAGGAGTGCAGTGCACCCTTAGAACCCAAATCGTTCATCCCCGGGCTGGGTTGCATCTTGTTTGGGAGCATCCATCGTTCCGCTTTGCATCCCTCTGCCACAGAGATCGTCACGCCCCCATCCCGGCACACCCTCACCGGACGTTTTGAATTCGCCCCGGCGCTGGACCGCAAGGGCACCCGCGTGCGCCGGGACGGGTTCACCACCGAGTGGTGGCTCATCATCCGTTGCGCCCCGGATGCCGGACGTTATTTTCGCGAACTGTTTGCCGCGGAGCACCACCGCGTGCGCACCTTGCAGGAGCCCCTGTGGGGCACACATGTTTCCGTGATCCGGGGCGAGAAACCGCCCATGATGGAGCATTGGGCCACGCTCGCCGGACAAGAGGTCACACTGGAGTACTCCCATGCACCGGAGGAAACCAGCGGCTACGTCTGGCTGCCTGTCCATTGTCCGGCAGCCCTGGACTACCGCGAAAGCCTGGGCCTGGAACGGGAACCCGCGCTCCCCCTGCACTTGACGATTGGGAATTGCAAACACGCGGATTGAGGTGTGACAAGGATGCGGATGGAAGAGCGAGGCATCTCAAAAGGAAAGTGTGACATCTCAACCTCACTTCACATCCCGCCCCCAAACAAGCTGGGTTGTAGGGTGACCGCTCCGGCTGCCTCATTGAGGGATATCGCTGCAACGCAACAGCACCCAAAGCTCAACGGTCCAAGGAGCGGCGGTTTGTGCTTGCACAACCGCCGTTCGTGAACGGAGCGGATGTGATGGCCCGATCAATACGCGCCCTTTGCGCCCACGTACTGAGAACATTTCAGCCATGAACCGCTTCCGATTCCAGTGCAATCCAGACGCCACGATACGAGCTCCAACGTCCAAAACGAACCAAGCACCAGAACCCGGAGGGTTCATGACACAACGCAAAAACTTGCCAACGTCACCCCGCATTTCGCAAACACTCTGCCTTGCACAACGGATCAATTCACCCGCCCCCACGACAACACCTCCCCCGAACCCGAAGGGTTCATGATTTATCTCACTCAAGAGAACCAAGCACTAAGCCCTAAGCACCTGCTTCACCACATTCCCATGCACATCCGTCAGACGGAAATCCCGTCCCTGGAACCGGAAGGTCAGGCGGGTATGATCCACCCCCAGTAGATGCATGATGGTCGCATTGAGATCATGCACGTGCACGGGGTCGGAGATGATGTTGTAGCTGTAGTCGTCTGTGGCACCCAAGCTCATGCCACCCTTGATGCCGGCCCCAGCCATGAAGATCGTGAAGCATCGCGGATGGTGGTCACGACCATAGTTGGTCTCGGTGAGCGCCCCTTGTGAATAGATGGTGCGGCCGAACTCCCCACCCCAGACAATGAGCGTGTCCTCCAGCAGACCGCGGGCCTTCAGGTCCTTGATCAGGGCCGCGGTGGGCTGGTCGGTGTCACTGCACTGCCCTTTGATGGCCTTGGGAAGACCGCCATGGTGATCCCAGCCCATGTGAAAAAGCTGAACACAGCGCACGTCCCGTTCCGCCAGACGGCGCGCCAGCAGGCAATTCGCCGCATAGGTCCCCGGCGTGGTCACGTCCGGACCATAAGCCTCGAGCACATGCTTGGGCTCCTTTGAAACGTCCAGCAGATCCGGCACGCTGGTCTGCATGCGAAACGCCATCTCGTACTGTGAGATCCGCGTCTGCGTCTCCGGGTCGCCAAACTGGGCATAGTCCTGGCGGTTGAGTTCGGCGAGCTCATCCAGCTGCTGGCGTCGCAACGTGCGCCCCACCCCTGACGGGTTCGAGAGGTACAACACGGCGTCCCCCTTGTTGCGGAACTTCACGCCCTGATGCTGGGTAGGCAGGAACCCACTGCCCCACAGGCGGTCATACAACGGCTGGTCATCCCGCCGACCGGTGCCGAACGACGTCAGCACCACATACGCCGGGAGATCCTGGTTGTTGCTGCCCAGCCCATAGCTCAGCCAGGAGCCAATGCTCGGTCGCCCGGCCAGCTGCGAGCCTGTCTGGCAGAAAGTGATCGCAGGATCGTGATTGATCGCCTCCGTATGCATGGACTTGATGAAACAAAGATCATCCGCAATCCCGGAGAGGTGTGGCATGAGCTCACTGATCCACGCCCCACTCTGACCATGCTGGGCAAAATTGAAAATGGAAGGCGCTACGGGGAACGACTTCTGCCCCGACGTCATCGTCGTGAGCCGCTGCCCCTGCCGGATAGACTCCGGCAGATTCTCGCTGCGCCGCTTTTCCATCTGGGGCTTCGGATCAAACAAATCCATCTGCGATGGCGCGCCGGACTGGAAGAGATAAATAACCCGTTTGGCCTTGGCCGCGTAGTTGGGGAAACCGGGCAGTCCTCCACCTGCAGGTGCAACCGTGCCCCCGCCCGTCGAGGCACTGGCGGCCCGTCCATCCTGCGCCAACAGGGAAGCCAGCGCTGCCCCGCCCAACGCCGTGGCGCTGCGCCCCAGAAAGATCCGGCGGTTCAAATGATCCTGATAGTGAAAAGCGGCATTCATGGTTCGATGAAAAAGTTTCCCCACTTTCATCCTTCAGGCTCCAGCAAAGAGCCCGAATTCTGTAAATCTGTTAATTATTTCTAAAAGCTCAGTCTCTGCGTCGCTGTGGTCAATCCAAGGAGGCTCTCCTCAATCCCTCGTCACCACGCGGTCCAGGTTCAGCAGCACGGTGGCGGTGGTGGTGTAGGCGGCCAGCTCGGCAGCATCCAGCGCGGCATCAGGTTTCGAGGCGCCCTGACTCAACAAGCCAGCCGCGTCTTCCGGATGCGCTTTGAAGTACGCCAAACGGTCACGCCACCCCTTTAGCAACGTCTGCAACGCCGGCGCATCGATCTCCCGCGCCGTGGCACGCTCATACCCGTAGCGGATATGCTCCTCAGGCGTGGTGCCCTGCTTCATCATCTGCGTGGCCAGGCCTCGCGAAGCTTCCACATAGGTCACCTCATTGAGCAGCGCCAGCGCCTGTAGCGGGGTGTTTGTACGACTGCGTTTCACGGAGCAGATCTCCCGTGAGGGTGCATCAAAGAGCAGCATGGAAGGCGGAGCCGCCGTGCGTTTCCAGATCGTGTAGAGACTGCGGCGGTAGAGCCCGTCGCCCGTGTCCTCCTTGTAGCCCCGGAGGTCCCCATACTTGCTTGTTTCATCCCACACGCCCTCAGGCATGTAGGGCTTCACACTGGGACCACCCACCTTCGGCACCAGCAGCCCCGCCACCGCCAGCGCCTGGTCGCGGATAACTTCCCCACCAAGACGGAAGCGCGGCCCGCGGGCCAGCAGACGGTTGTCGGGATCTTTCTCGATCAGCTCCCGCGTCTGTTTGGAGGACTGCCGGTAGGTCGAGCTCATCACCATCACTTTCTGCATTGCCTTCATGTCCCACTTCAGGCGCATGAACTCCGTCGCCAGCCAGTCCAGAAGCTCCGGATTGGAGGGCCACTCTGACTGCGAGCCGAGATCCTCCGTGGTCTTGCACAGGCCGTAGCCAAAGAACTTTTCCCAGGACCGGTTCACCCACACCCGCGAGGTGAGCGGGTTCGATGGATCAACAATCCACCGGGCCAGCCCCAGACGGTTCAGCGGAGCGCCTGCCGGCAGAGGAGGCAGGAAGCCGGGCGTGGCCATGCCCACCTTGGCCCGGGGCTTGTCATACTCCCCGCGCTCCAGAACGAAGGCGTCCCGCGGCTGCGGCATTTCCTGCATGACCATCACATTGGGCAGCTGCTTCTCGAACTCAGCCAGTTCCTTTTGCGCGGCAGCCAGCGCACGATCTGCCTGACGCAAGGGATGGTCCACCGAGGTGCGCACGTACTTCTCCAGCGTCGCCTTCTGTTCCGGGGTCCGCTTGGCTGCGGGTGTCTCCAGCACCAGCTTCACGCTGGCCATCTCAGAGGTCCCACCTACGTTCAAGGCGGTAGCGGGCAGCGTTGAGGCCGAAATCCGGAACCGTCCGATGTTGTGGGAGTTGAGGGCATTGTGTGAAAGGGTAATCGTCACCTTCGCACCCGCTGCGATGGGCTGCTCGATGACAAACATCGCTTTTCGCGGCTCCTTCTTCTTATGCCCTTCCACCGCCCAGCCCTTGCCGAGCTGGCGCTTCTTCTTCGCCATGGCGAGCTGGCCGATGTCCCAGTCTTTCTGCGAGAAATCGGCGACCGCCTTGACCAGCTTGGCCTGGACGGGGTTACCGCCGGTCTCCGCACTGGTCACGTCCACGTCAAAACCACCGAGCACAAAGTTCCCGTTGGGAGCCCGCCCCAGGCTCTGGTTGGGCAGGCTGACATCCGGAAAACACTCCAGAAGAAACCCCGTGACAGGAGCGTCACCCGTTTTGAGCGAGATCACATAGACGTCCTTGGCGGGATTCGTGCCACTGGCGAGATAGCTGCCATCCGGCTGGCGGGTCAAGGTTGCTCCACCTTGGGACTGCACTGTTTCAGGCTCGAGCGGATGCCACATGGAAGCGGCCGCCGTCGATTCGTCCATCGCCTTTGCCTCCCATTGGGCCACCAGTTGCGGCAGAGACATTGCAGCGACCGCCACCTGATCCGAAGTGGCCGTCACAGTGGCCTTCAACTGCGCCAGCCGGATCTCCTGCTCCGGAGTGGGCACGTCCACGATGGGCGGCGCATTGCCCCCGCTGCGATTGGACGCCCCCTGGATGGTGCCCCGCTCCGGCACGTTGTTGAAGAAGGCAAACATGGAATAGAAGTCCTTCTGCGTTATGGGATCGAACTTGTGATCATGGCACCGGCAGCAGTTGAAGGTCAGCGCGAGCCAGGTTGAGCCCGTCGTCTCCACGCGGTCGATGTTGTTCTCAATCCGCCACTCCTCATCAATGATGCCGCCCTCCCCGTTGAGCCGGTGGTTCCGGTTGAAACCTGTGGCCACCAGCTGGTCCCGGGTGGGATTGGGCAGCAGGTCGCCGGCGATCTGCTGCACGGTGAACTGGTCGAACGGCAGGTTCGAGTTGAAGGCCCGGATCACCCAGTCCCGCCACGGCCACATCTGCCGGCTGCTGTCGGTCTGGAAGCCGTGGCTGTCAGCATAGCGGGCAAAGTCCAGCCACTGCCGGGCCATCTGCTCCCCATACTGCTCGGACTTCAACAGCCGGTCCACCACCCGCTCGTACGCCTGGGGTTCGGTGTCTTTCAAAAATGCGTCCACCTCCGCGACCGTGGGCGGCAGGCCGGTGAGATCAAGGGTCACCCGCCGGATCAGTGTGGCCTTGTCAGCTCCGGGAGACGGCTGCAGCTTCTCCTTTTCCAGCTTGGCCAGTACAAAGGCATCAATCGGATTCACCACACGAGCAGCATGAGCAGGGTCTTCCAGCTTCGGCACCGGGGGCGTGGTGGGCGCTATGAAAGCCCAGTGGCCCTGATACTCCGCCCCCTCGGCAATCCACTGCCGCAGCGTTTCCTGCTGCGCTTTGCTCAGGGGCTTGTGCAGCTTGGTCGGCGGCATGAGGTCGTCGTCATCCGTTGTGAAGACGCGGGTGATCAATTCACTCTCCTCTGGCTTGCCCGGCACGATGGCGAGCGAACCCGACTTGGCAGGCTTGAGCGCCTCCTCCCGGATATCCAGCCTCAGCTTGCCCTTGCGCTCGGCCAAATCAGGCCCATGGCAATGGAAGCAGGTGTCCGAAAGGATCGGCCGCACGTCCCGGTTGAACTCGATCTTCGCCTGGGCGGCTGGGACGAGCGCCACCAGGGAGCAAGACAGGAAAATGGGAGTCAAACGAATCATGAAATGGTGGCGATGAGCAAGTTCCTTGAATGCTGTCAATTGCCGGAATGACGGGATAGTGAAACGAATGTCCGTGATGGACGAAGCGTTGCTAGATTTGTCTTAAATGCGCAGGGAAACTGATCCGGCTCCACGCTGGCAAATGCCACCCAACAATGAGACAGGCAGCCCCATGGAAAACGCCAATCTTTCCTGCCTTCTTAGAGTCGGACATGAGGCAGATTCCCCGTTTGCACTTGCCTTGGGCGGTCTTTCGTCCTTTTTTACATCATGTCTCAGCCGAGTCAGGTGATCATTCCGCCCCAAAGCAAAAGGTGGCATCGTATTCCGAGCTGGATTCTAGTCGCCGTTCTGGCGATCGTCACCTTCGGAATGCTCTACATGGGCATAGTGGGTTATCTTCGGCATCGCAGTATCTGGGACTGCTCCCCCGTTCTGTTCTCACTCTACCTTTGCATCAGCGCGTTGCGGTCTCAGTGGATCAATCTCTTTCCCAGAGTTCTCACAGCAACCGCAGAGGGGCTGCAACTTCAGGCAGGCGCCTTCCCCTTCCGAAAACGGTGGCTTGCCCCCTGGAAAGACGCAGCCCTGCTCCGCTATGACGAGAAGTTGGTCCTTGCGGGAGTCGGGGCCAGGTTCTTCCGCACCGCCACCATTGAGTCCCACCTCTCAGACCCCTCACGGGACATGTTGATCGCACGCCTCAACACCCTCTGTCAGGAACAGGGTATCACATTGCCTTCTGAAGATATCAAACTCAGCCTGTATGAGGCCGAGGACTCTCAGCAGACGGCGGGCGGCACGGATCGCACCAAGTTCTGGAAGGGTTAGTGACTCCCACCATGCGTTTTCATGTCCACAGCGAACCTGGCGGCAAACCGGACAATGAAGATCACGTCCTGGTGCGGCACCATCCCATGGCGCACGACTTGCTCCTATGTTTCCTGGCGGATGGTCAGGGGGGCCGGGCTCATGGTGCAGAGGCATCTCAGAAGGCCTGTAAAGCCGCGTGGCAACTGGCGTGGCAGTCTACTCCTTCTGACCTGCTCGATGTCAGCCACTGGGAGGATCTGCTTGATGAGGTAGACATCGCTGTCAGCGAGACTGGCGGTTACACCACGCTCGTAGGTGCGGCATTTAGCATGGAAGAAATGGCAGGAGGGTCCTGCGGCGATTCCAAGCTGTACCGACACTGTCACGAAACAAAGTCCATTGAAGAATGGACCACTCTCCAACCCCGCAATCCTCCCGTCGGCAGCGGTGAGTGCCAGTTCTTGACCTTTCACCGCGAAGTGATCGAAGGAGACCGATTCCTCATTCTGTCCGATGGCGTTTGGAAGTACTGCGGCTACGAGCCGCTGAAATCCGCGTTCAATTTGCCAGATCTTGTCGTCGCCCCCCTTCATCTTCGCACCGCCACTCTTGAGAGGGCGGGCCGAATCCTGCCTGACGACTTCAGTCTCATCGCCCTTGATTTTAGCTGAACCAGCATCAAATGCTGACAACATGGGCTTCTTCACCTTTTTCAATCGTCGCCCGGCACCCGATGAGGTGTTCGTCAAGAAAAGCACCGAGCCCATCGATCTCGAGATCGACTTGGGATGGTTCCGACTCAACGGGGTCTCACTCGGTGAAGTTCCGACATCGATTGTCTCTGAAGAGGTGATCAACTCCGCCAGCGGAGTGTTTGAACTCGTTGGCCAGGGCATCGAGATTGGGACGGAGCATGGAGTCTTTGACCATGCCTTCATCACCGTGGCTGATTTCACGGGCACCTTGTCCTTAAAAGACAGCCCGCTCACCTTATCGCCCCACATGACTGAGAGGGACATCTTGGCCATCTTCGGTGAGCCCTACTGGACAGATCGGACTGAGGGCGAGACGCTGTTGTTCTATGAATACCTGCTGGGCCAGGTGGAACTGCAGTTTGAGTTTCCTGATGCGCAGGGCCTGACCTTCGTGACTTTCATGCGCAATGGCGTGCTTTCCGTCGCTGAGCAGAGAGCGGCCTACGGCGTGACCAAGCCGTGGCCGCCCGCCTGAAGACTTCTACCGTACTTTCATGAACCGCCGTCACCTTTTGGGAGTTGTCTTCATCACCAGCAGCATGGGTTGCCAGTCCCGGCCGCATGCTGCTGCCGATTCCCAATCCGCGTCTCTGTCGCTGTCACCCGCGACCATCACCCGACTGGCAAAGGCGGGGATTCCCAACTGCACACGCGTCGCGGCTTATGCCATCAATCGCCGCGTGAAGCTGCCCAGCCCCAACGCGACCCTGGTGATCGACGGGACGCTCAACCCTGATCGTCATCCCCTGGAAGGTCGCGCTTTGACCGACCGACAGGTGAATGCCTTTCTGGATGCAACCACAGGGAACGAGCATACGGGAACTCCCTCTTATTGCTTTTATCCGCATCACTCGATTGCGTTCTACAAAGCAGACGGCACCCTCTCGTCGCACTACACCATCTGCTTTAGCTGCCAGACCCATTCGGCGTCAGCAGGCAAGTTTGTCGATCAGCCCGATTTCAAGGCCCTAGGTCGTCTGTTTGAAGAGGTGAAGTTGCGGTAATGTTAGAGAACAGCCCAAGCCTTGCCCCCCTGGACAGATGAAACAACTTCTGCACACACGTTGCCTTGTTGTTGTCGCCGCATTGCTGTGCTTCAACTGTTCTCAGCAAAATGATTCCCAGGCAGACTCCACCCAAGCACAAGAAGCCACCCAGGCATTGAAATCTTTTCTGGACCCGGCGATTCACGAATCAGTCAATGAGGGCGGTTCAACAGAGAATCGATGGGAAGCCCCGCACGTGACCAAGGAGCTTTTTGTCATGACGGAGATGGAGTTTGCCAGGATGCGAGCCTTCGCAGATGGAACCAAGTATGATGGCACGGACATTTCCCCGATCAGACTGCCCATACCACGTAGTTTCTGGCTTCCCATCGCAGCAGAGGGAAGCTACACCTACGATGTGGAGTCGGTTGCCCCACATGCCGACCAGATGCTCATTACCATCCGCTTTCATTGCCATATCGGCAAGCAGGTGTATTCCGACCAGACGGCCACCTATTACATGGCGCAAGAGGCCGGCGGCTGGAAGCTCTCCGAGATCACAACACTCGGTGGGCACAGTCTTCAGGAGTTTCTGATACGTCGAAGCCTTCTCGACTACTCCGACAAATGACGGAGTCCTTCCGCCAGCACCACGCCACCCCCTCCTCCACCTTATGATCAGGCGTCGCCATTTCTGCACCCTTCTGGCCGCGAGCACTGCCGGATGCCAGCACCAGCCAGTGCCCTCCAGCCCCTCTCCGAGTCTTGCCATGACAGAGGCCACGAAGGCGCGTCTGGCAAAGGCGGGAGTCAAGCATTGTGAACGGGTGGCGGCGTATGTCCTCAATCAGAGCGTTCCTTCCCCCTCACCAAGCCTGACCCTGTTGATCGACGGAAAGCTGAACCCCGATCGTTCACCTCTCGAGGGGCGGACACTGGATGACAGGGAGGTAAACACTCTGCTGGATGCAACCACGGGCAAGAACCACCCAAGTGCCCATGCCCGGTGCTTCCATCCCCGCCACGCGATTGCCTTTTACAGACACGACGGCGAAATGGTAGCCCACATGAACATTTGCTTCTCCTGTCGCGGATACCGTGCCCAGGGCATCAAGGTGGTGAGGGAGCCCGACTACGATGCACTGAGACGCCTCTTCTGATTCAGAGGCACCGTAGGAAATCGTGACCCAGCAAGAGGGGAAGAATTCTATGCCGAAATCTCTTATTGCGAGTTAGTCGCAAATACTTATTGCAACCGCGTCTCTCTCGCAATAATGACTCGATGACAGGTGCCAACGGCATCGCAGCGACTCCACCTCGCAGCAGGTCCAATAGGGCCTTCAGCGCCGTCTGCGGGATGACGACTCCTGTTCTTGCACCTCAACCTTCCTGAATCCCTTTGAAGACACCTCAACGCCCATTCTCTATCGGCTCGGGTCGTGGTGACGGCTCCTTCCCCGAAGACTTCCGCGTGCAGATAAACTTCAACAACCTCACCGACAAGCGGCACTTCGTTGGCTCCTATGACAAACTCTACGTCATGCTTGGTGCGCCGTGCGATGTGAACTCCTGGGTGAACTGGAAGTTCTAGCCGCCAACATTCCCCTCCCCCCAGATCAGAAGGCGCGGGGCTGTCACAGCTCCCCGCGCCTTCTGCTTTTCAAAATCCTCCCTTCTTGAAAAACCTCGTGCTCCGCCAGCCGCTTCCCCTCCTCCTGTCTCTCACAGCCCAGTTCTCCGTCACCTTGCCAGGCTCCGCCGAACCACCCAGGGTGCCAGCCCTGGTCCTGGACGGACAGACCCACCAGGCCCCTGAGCTGGATGGCGTACTGGACGATGCCTGCTGGCAGGCGGCCACCCCGGCCAGCGACCTCCGCCAGGTGTTTCCCCGGGAGGGAGCCACGCCCGGAGACGTCACCGAGGTGCGCTTCGCCCACGATCACAAGCACCTCTATGTCGCCATTCGTTGTGATGACCGTGATGCAAGTCAAATCACAGCGCGCGAGCTGCAGCGCGACTCATTCAGCGGAGAGTCCTTTCCCGCCGACGACTTTGTCCAGATCGTGATTGATCCGTTCGGGCGGCAGCGGGACGGCTTCCTCTTTGCCGTGAATCCACTGGGAGCCATGACGGACGGCCGCATTGAAAACAGCACGACCACCGTGGTGGAGTGGGACGGCATCTGGGATGCACGTGCGAAGCGCGATGCCCGCGGATGGACTGCGGAGATGAAGATCCCCTTCAGCACGTTAAGCTTTGACCCCGCCCGCGACTCCTGGGGGGTAAACATCCAGCGGCTCATCCGCCGCCGTGAAGAGATGATCCGCTGGGCACAGCCGACCCAGTCCCGCGACGGTGACTGGCTCACAGACATCGGCCGCCTGGATGGCATGACCCAGCTCGACCAGGGCCTGGGGCTGGAACTCAAGCCCTACACCGTCCTTCGCCATATGGATAGCAAGGCGGATGGCAGTACCACAGAACTCCGCGGCGGTTTCGACGCCAGCTGGCTCATCACTCCGGCGCTGACAGCCACCATTACGGTAAACACTGACTTCGCCGAGGCCGAGGCCGATGTCCGTCAGGTCAACCTGAGCCGTTTCCCCCTCTTCTTCCCGGAGAAGCGCGACTTCTTCCTGCGAGACGCCCCCTACTTCAGCTTTCCCACCAACACCAGCCTGCTTACCCCATTCTTCTCCCGGAACATCGGCCGTAGTGCTGCCGGGGCTCCTGTGGACATTCTGGCAGGGGCAAAGTTCACCGGTCGGGCCGGACCCTACACGCTCGGCATTCTGGATGTACAGCAGGATGGCCACGATGGCCTGCCAGACAAGAACCTCCTTGTGGCCCGGGTAACGCGCGAGCTATCTGAGGAAACAACTCTGGGCATGCTGCTCACCCATGGGGACCCGTATCAGGGGGGCGACAACACGCTTTTCGGCGGAGATCTCACCTGGCGCACTGCTCGATTCTTCGGCAACAAGAACCTCTACACCACCCTATGGGGACTGGGCAGCGACGATGACCAGTCCGGCCGGGATGCCGCCTTTGGCTGGAGCGCAGGCTACAGCAACGCCCCCTGGGACATCTTTGCCACCGTCAGTCAGATCGGCGATGACTTTGACCCGGCACTCGGTTTTCTGGAACGCCAGGGCGTACGGGAATACTTGCTCGATGCTGTGTATCGATACGAAATCAACAACTCCTGGTTGCGCAGCTTCAACATACGGGTGGCGCCGTATCTGATCACCGATCTGGATGACCGGCTGGAATCCGCCAAACACGTCCTGCCCGGCCTACGCTGGGAGCTGGAGAGCGGGGATGAAATCGCCTTCTGGCTCAATCACAAAGAGGAGCAGCTCTTTGAGCCCTTTGACATCCGTCCCGGCAATCTCATCGAACCCGGCGACTACAAGTTCAACAGCGTCGAGGGCGAGTTTGTTGGAGCTCCCTCCCGCATGCTGGCCCCCTCCGCCGGCTTTGAGATCGGCGACTTCTACAACGGTCAGCTGCGCTCCTTCTGGACCCAGATCGACTTCCGCCCCTCACCGCATGTATTCGCCAGCATTGGTTATGAGCAATACGGGGTGGAACTCCCTGGCGGTGATTTCACCAGCCGGTTCCTGACCGCACGATTGAACCTGGCCCTTTCTCCAAGGCTGTCCTGGAACACCCTGGCGCAGTATGACAATGAGTCCGACACCTTTGGGGTGAACAGCCGCATCCGCTGGACCGTGCGTCCCGGCACGGACATCTACTTCATTGTGAACCAGGGCTATGCCGTGCAGGACAAGCGGCGGTTGAAGTACGTGCAGTCTGAAGCAGCGCTCAAGGCGGGCGTGACGTGGAGATTCTAAGACAGGAGAAATAAAAGCCCTTCGGCACTTCACTCAAATTTGCACAAGCCGAGTCGCGGCAGCAGGGCGAAACCTCCGCTCACGACCCCCAGTCTTCGACTCCCCACAGTGCCCCCAAAGCGGCGGTTCCCGCACGCACTCCTAAAACGCTTCGCGTTCAGGTGGTGGAAGTGCTTGGGATGAAGCGGATCTGGGAGCTTACGATGTCGGAGGGAGAGAGAGACGCAAGCCATCCAGGATGTCCTCCACCTGGCGGCGTAGCCGCTGTGGAGTGCGTGCGGGAACCGCCGCTTTCGCACCCCCTTGTGATCTCCTAAAACCCAAGCACTTCCACAGAGCCCATCAGACGGCTCACTGGAAACCGTTCGTAGTTCAATCTTTAGATTGCTTCATTGGGAACGCCACCGCCCGCCTCCGCTCCAACGACCGCTCCACCTTGTCCACATCGGTTGGAAAACGGTGTCAAGCCACCGTACTCCAAGACGCTTCGCGATATTCGGACCTGTTGGAGTCAGCAATGTCATTTCGCAGGCAGCATACCGATGCCCGATCTCCATCACTCCATCACTCCATCACTCCATCACCCCTCTACCCCCACCACGCAAGGGCCGGGGCCAGGCTCAGGGCTACCAGCCCCACCGCTGGCAGCACACGGGGCGCATAAGTCAGCAGGAAGGTGACCGCCAGTCCAGCTACTGCCAGCATGACCGTCCAGGCGACAAGATCCGCCGTCCACTGCCGGGATGTCAGCGCCAGTCCCAATGCCGCCAACAAGCCTCCCGCGCCCAAGAGTCGCCAGACCGCCCTGCCCGCTGGAGCAAGCTCCCGGCCAAACACCCTCCGGTGATGCAGCGGCATGGCCACGGCCAGACAGGCCAGGGAGGGAAAGATCAGGGTCAACAATACGCCACTCATGATTCGATCAGATTCGAGCCTCCTCTCAAGCAACCTCAGATGCCGGTTCATCCTGCGGAGCAGACGGTCGCGTCAGGCTCTTTTCCGGCTGCTTCACCTTCTGCCTCGTCAGCCGCACGGCCGCCATCCACGCTACCAAGCCCAGCAGCAGAACGGCCACATCAAACGCCGCATGGGCCCACTGCCCCGCCTGCATAGAGCCGCGCAGATAAGAACCCGCTGTGAATGCGTCCAGCAGCGGCAGCCCCGAAAACAGGAATGCCACCAGGATCAACTGCTCCCGCCAGGCTCTCATCACGGGCCGGACGCAGACATGCAACAAGGCCGCCCCCCAGGCATACAGGAAACAATCCACCTCCCAGTCACCGCGCCCAACCAGCGACGCGGGAAGCAGCCGGTTGGCCCAAAACAAGGCGCCAATGGCAATGAACAGGCCCGCGATGGTGGCGAGGTTCAACCTCTCCACCAGCCAATGACCGAAGGGCACCCTTCCGGCACTGAGATGCCGGTTGCGACGTTTCAAAGTCCAGAGCACCAGACCGGTGGCCACAAGCACCGATCCCATGAGCCCCATGACGAAGAACCCCCAGCGCAGCCCGCTCCCCGCGAAACGCGCCAGATGCAGACCATAGATGACACTGTGAATGGCGGTGACGATCCCCTTGGGCTCCGTTTTCTGCTCTACAGCCTCGCCGGTCAATCCATTGAACTCGAGCCTCGCTGGTCGCTGCATACCGACCCCGCCTGTATCAAAACGGGAAAAAGCCACCGAGGCCTCCGGCGTGTTCCGCGAGGACACCTCCAGCCTACGCACGCCTGGTCCCTCTCCCGCTGTCCAACTTGACTGCGCTTCGTCGTACAGGCGCAGGATCATGGCCAGATCCGGACTGCCGATTGGGTTTTCGCCCGCCATCTTGACCGCAGGAGGCGGCGTGCCAGCCTCCTTCTCCTCAGGCAACACCTTCTCCGCCCATGGCAGATACATGTGCATGAAGATGACCAGGGCCGAGTAACTGATGAGCAGGTAGAAGGGCAGCGCCAGCACCGCAGTGACGTTGTGCAAGTCCAGCGTGGTACGCGGGCCGTTCCTTCCGGATCGGAAGGTGAAGAAGTCTTTGAAGAACTGGCGATGCGTGACGATGCCGCTAATCAAAGCGAGGAACATGAACATGGCCGCGGCCCCCGCCAGATAGCGCCCCCACGGGTGTGGCAACTGCAGCTGAAAGTGAAAGCGGTAGAAGAACTCGCCTCCCCGCGTGTCCCGCACTTGTGGAGCCGGGCCGGACTGATGCAGAGCAGGCAGCACCTCCCGCTTGAACCCCTGCCGCCCCGGTCCCTCCTGCCACCAGACGGAGGCTGCACCGGAACGCGCATCGGGCAGCTCAACGCCCCAGCGTCCGGCCTTGGGGGCAATTTCCTGCAACCGCGCAAGTCCGGCATGCATCGTTTGGCGTTCTGCAGAATGAGCCGGCATCTCCGGCTGCATCCACCGGGTGATTTCATGGCGGAAGTAGGTGGCGGTGCCGGTCACCATGATGGCAAACAGCACCCAGCCGAGCAGCAGACCTGTCCACGTATGGAGCCAGGTCATGGATTGGCGGAAAGTTTTCTTCATCTTAAACAGCAGCTGCGATCACGACAGGTTTCAGCCACCACACGGCGGCTGCGAGGATCAGGACAGGTCCGCCGATGCCCGCCCAGGCCAGCCAGGCCGTCCGTGCGCAGAACGCCCAGACTACTGCCGCCGCAAAGATCAGGAACGCCGGCATGGAAGCTGCCATCACCGCCTCCTCGCGGGGCAGGGTCAATGTCAACGCCAGAACCACGCTGCTCAAGGCCGCCAGGGCATACCCGCCCCCGATCGCGGCCGCCCAGCGGGACGCCACACCCAGCTTTGCCAGCATTGAACTTCCTGATCTCTTTTTCATAACCATTCTCACTAAAAAACTGCCTGAGGCCAGCGCTCACAAACGCCAGCCTCAGGACTTGGGGTTTTTTGGCTTCCAGCCCAGCTTCCCGCGAAGCGGACTAGAATTTATACCGCAGGGAGAACTGGACGTTCCGGGGTTCTCCAAAGTACACACCGTCGTAGAAGCCGACGTTGCGGTAGTAAGTCTTGTCGAAGAGGTTCTTCACGGTGACTGCGGCGGAGAGATTCTCCGTGAGGCGGTACTGCGCATTCACGTCGAACAGGAAATAACCGTTCTGCCGGATCTCCCCTGCGGTGCTGCCCCAGTACTCGTTGTTGGTGTCGCTCTGCCAGCTCATGCCCGCACCGACCGAAAGCTTGCTGAGCTTTCCGGGAAGACGGTAGTTCGTGGAGAGACGCACGAGGTCCTCAGGCAGGTTGGACTGCGCATTGAGACCGTCGTCGGTTTCCGTGTTCACGTGGGTGTAGCCTGCGTGGACCGACCAGTCCTGTGTGATGTAGCCATTCAGCTCCAGCTCAAACCCGCGGCTCGTGATGGGGCCGGTGGGGATGGAGGGGAAGGTTCCGTCCGGAAAGGGCGGCGAGCTCCAGTCTGTGAGATAGGAGTTGTCCTGCTCAGCCTGAAAGACGCTGAATGTGGCCAGGAGACGGTGGTTGAAGAACTCCCCTTTGATGCCCGCCTCAATGTTGGAGCCGCGGATGGGTTCGAGGATATTCCCCTCGACATCCCGGCCCATCTGGGGATCGAAGATGTCCGTATAGCTCGTGTAGAGGGAGAGGTTCTCCGTCACGTCAAACACCAGGCCGGCGTAGGGCGTGAACTCGCTGGTAACGCGGAAGCTGTTGTCGGAGCCCGTGTACCTGCCACTGGTGTCGTAGTTGTCGCGGTAGGTTTCCCAGTTGCTCAACCTGGCACCGACGATCAATGAGAGCGGATCGGCAAGCTTCAACCGCAGAGCGAGGTAGCCACCGTATTGCTCAGTGGTGGTGACGTCATAGGCACCGGTGACGCGAGACTGCGGGTAAGGCAGCGCAGGATTCCACGTGAAGATGTTCGGGATGACCGTGTCGAACGCGTAAGTGGTATCCAGGTAAGTGGTCTCCGACTCATAGATCGAGTAGTTGAAACCCATGACAATGTCGTGCTTCTGTCCAAAAAGCTCGAACTTGCCATTGCTATAGAGGTCGAAGCTGTCGCGGGTCTCGTCCACCAGACTGGTGGAGCGCCAGAGGTTCATGCCCGCGCCCGTCTTGGGATCAGGGAAGCCACTGCCAGCGTAGGCCACCGCCCAGTCCAGGTCGCTCTCTGTATGGGCATAGGTGCCCTTGATGGTCCAGTCGTCCCCGATCTTCTGCTCCAACGTGATGAAGGCGGTTCCCGCGGTGCGATCCCACTTGCTCCAGAGAGCTGACCAGTTGGTGGAGCGTGGCAGGTCAATGTGAGTGCCGTCTGCGGCGAAGTAGGGCACCGCACCCCAGGTGGCGGCGCGCGGCTTGCTCTCCTGCCACTGGTAACCCAGGCTCAGAAGCGTGCTGTCCGTGAGATCGGCTTCGATGATGCCGTAGAGCACGTTCTTGTCCTCGCTGTAGTTGTCCATGTAGGACTCGCGCTCCTGATACACCCCCACAAAGCGGGAGCGGACACGGCCATCCTTGGTAATCGGCACCGTCACATCGCCCTCGAAACGATAGTAGTCCCAGCGCCCGATTGAGCTCGAGATATAGCCACCGAACTCCTTGCCCGGGCGCTTGCGCTGCAGGTTCACCGTGGCCGAGGGATAGCCCGGACCACTTAGCAAACCATTGGCCCCGCGCAGGATCTCCACCTGCTCATAGAGGGCGGTGTCATAGATCGGAGTGGCACCGTAGGCGTCATTTGCACCGGTGGCATAGGGCACTCCATCAATCTGAAATTCGGAGACCTCAAAACCGCGGGCGTAGTAGAGCGTCCGCTCGCTGTCCAGCTCATACACGCTCACGCCGGGAGTATCTGCCAGCACCTCGGCCACGGTATTAAGGGAGCGCTCTTCCATCCGTTCCCGGTTCACAATGGTGACGGATTGGGGAGTCTCGCGCATCGTCAGCGGCAGTCGCGTGGGCGTGCTGGTCGGCACCTCCACCACATTGTTTTCCGCGGCCGCTTCCACGACCACAGTGTCCAGTTCCGTGGTGCCGCCTTCTGCTGGGGCGGGCTTGGCTGTCTGCGTCGGGGCAGGGCTTGGGATGGGAGCTGCCTCCTGGGCGTGCAGCCCGTTGGAGGTGGGGGCCAGCGCCAGGGAGAGGGCGCTGACGAGGGGTGCCGCCCAGGGGCAGCGTTGGGTTGATTGGCCTTTCTTCATTGGGATATCTTGTCCAGATGCACGGCGTGGGAGTTGGGCCGTTCTGGCGGCCTTCACCGGTGCCTCATCCCTGCCACAATCCACCCCTGCAAATCCACCTGCTGGCGGCCCATTATCACCTGCCTGCGGCCAGCTGAAAGGTCTTGGGGTTTACCCCAAACTGCCGACGGAAGGCCGTGGCAAAGTTGCTCGGGTTACAATAACCCACATAGGACGCCGCCTCCAGCACCGTGGTGCGGCCGGATTCGAGGAGACTACGCGCATGCTCCATGCGACAGCTCCGCAGGTAGCCAAAAGGGGTGTTCTGATACACCTGCTGAAAGCCCCGCTTCAGTGTGGTCTCGCTCAGGCCTACTTTCCGCGCCAGTTCCAGCAGTGAGGGCGGCATTTCCAGATGCTCGCGGAGAATGGTCGCAGCCTGCTCAATCTGCTCCGTCACCCCGGCGGCGAGCCCTCGCACTGGAGCAGACACTCCCGCGTACTGGGTCAATGCCACCATCATCTCCGCCATCAATTCACTGCAGCGGGCCTCCAGAATCATGGTGCGGGCCGCCCCCTGATAAGGGCAACATTGCAACGTCTGCGCCGCCATCCGCACGCTGGAAGTCATCGGCAAGGTGATGTCAGAGGCACCACTACCAGCAGCGACCTGGCGCAAACGCCGCGCTCCCGCAGAACCGTCTCCCTCCAGCAATGAGCCAAGCGCCTCTTCCGACACACAGATGGTGACGTGAAAGGACTTCTGACTGGGAAGGATGCTGCATGACTTGATGGAGGGACCATGAATCACCGCCATCTTTCCTGACTCGCGACGGAATGTCCCCTTCCCAGCTTGGTGCTCCTCCTCCCACCCGCCGTCCACAGCGAAAGTGAAGAGCAATGGAGAGCGAATCTCAGAGTGCCGGATGGTGGTGTGCCCGGTCACATACTCACTGCCCCAGTGCATCCAGACGCCTGGACGAATGCAGCGTTCCCGGACCTCCCCCGTGCACCAGGGAACCTCGGGACGGATCTCAAATTCAGGAATCCCATTTGGCGGTAGAGGTCCCACCGGGATGGGATGGGCCTGAAACACCTCGTCAGCATCCCCCGCCGCCAAGGTCACCTTGGAAAGGCGACTGAGACGGTCGAATCGAGTGACGGCGGCGGCCAGAGAGGGCATCGTTTACGGGGATGTTTCGCGGCGCAGCTCCTAATTCGCTGACAGTGAACAAAATATTGTATCAATTCCGGACATTTGCGACAAAGTCTCAGCAAATGGACAGGCGTCAAGGTCTTTGAGACGCAATTGCATCTAATGAAAATTGGTAGCGACCGCGTTGTGATCACCTCTTGTCCACCTTTGCAATGAGCGTGTACAATTCTGGCTCTTCTGCTCATTGATTTGCGGCCTCAAAAGCCGAGATGGAGGCTTGGGAATCCTACCACAAGGGGCAAGAATGCAGGCGTTTCAGCCAACGCCCGCCAAGGAACATTGGGGCCGCTAGCCAGACCGCCAAAGCTCCTTCGGAATAACTCTATACCCTCAACCACCCAGCGTAGACCCGCTGGAAGCGCGTCAACGTGGGGTACGGTCAAAGAGGCTCTCAACGCTGAAAGTGTGGTGTAGATGCTCCGTCTCTGAAGGTGGCTCCTTGGCAGGGCGCTGATTTCCCCGGAGGCGAAGTCATTGACGAGCTTCCTGCGAATCGACATCGGGTAATCGCGAGACGAAGCTTTACTCCGAAGCAGTTGCGGTCTGGTCCAGTCCTCCTTGAAATCCTCTGGCAGGTTTTGTCTTCCAATTCTCAAGACCACCCCTCGCTCCCTACCCGATCCCCGGGCATGGACAAAGACGGCCTCGCCCTCTACTTGAGGGATCATTGCTCAGCTTCGGTGGGAGCTTTGGAACTCATCGCCCACCTGCAAAAATCTGACCCTCCGCCTCCGGAAGCCCAGCTCCTGGACCGCCTTGAACACGAAATCACCAGTGAGCAATCCGTCCTCGCGGATCTCATCACCGCGCTCGACTCAAGTCGCAACCAGTGGACGGATGCCGGGGCCTGGCTGGCAGAGAAAGCTGGCTTCCTGAAACTGTGGATGGCCAAGTGCGAAACGCCGCCGGTCTTCTGGCTCCAGGCCTTTGAAACGCTGGCTCTGGGGATCCGCGGCAAGTCTGCCCTATGGACGCTGCTAAAAGAGGCTGGCAACCTTCCCACGGGATCAGAGAGCGGCCAGTATCAAGCCCTGCTCGAGCAGTCCCAGGTTCAGGAAAGTCTGGTGGAAGAAGCGAGGCTTCGCGCGGGCTTGCGATTACTGCATACCACAGCGTAGGGTGAGCAGGCGGTTGACTTGAGGAAACTTGCGAGCCAAAGATTTTTCTCCATGTTTGGCGCAGCATGGAAAGCTCCTCACCGCCCCAGCCTCCTGTCATTCAACCCTTTGGCAGTGGCGTTTTCTTTGCCGTCCCTGGCGCAGTCTTTCTACTCTACATCCTGATCGATGCCGGGTGGGCGGGGGCACGCATTCTACGGCAACTGGCTCAGCAAGGCACTGCGAATGCCCAGCTTATGGGACAGACCGTTGGCGAGCTCATTGTCACGCTGGCCGCGCGTGGTTTTGTCGCTCTGCCAGTGGTGGCGGTGCTGGTTCTGGCCTTGTTAGCCTGCCGCTACCGGGCAGTGTGGTTCTACCGCTATCTCCTGGTCGCCAGTCCACTGCTCATGCTGCTGGCCCCCTTTGGCACACTCTTCGGTGCCTGGTTTCTGATGTATCTCTGGAAACACCACCGCGAGTTTGTCGCCTGATTTGCGAGAAACCCTCTGCCCCGGCGCGTTTAGGAAGCGGTCCTTCCACCTCTGTTTCCCTGCTCCATGCACCGCACCGCGCACCAGGTTCTCACCCTCTTCACCGCCATCGCCAGCATGGTTCCCTCCCTGCTGATCCAGGCCGCGGAGACCAAGGACTTCCTCAAGAAACCTCCCGCATGGTTTGCCACGGATGAAGCCAAAACCGTAGCGGCCAACATCCTTTCGTATCAGTCCGACTTCGGCGGCTGGCCCAAGAACCTGGACCTCACTGCCAAGCCTTTCGCAGGGCGTCGCGATGAGCTGGTGGGTGAGTTGAAGCCCATCTTCGACAATAGCGCCACGACCGACGAGATCCGCTATCTGGCCCGCATGCACAAGGCCACAGGTGACATCCGCTACCTGCGTGCCGTGCAGGACGGGCTCGACTACATTCTCATCGCCCAGTATCCCACCGGCGGCTGGCCGCAGTCCTACCCATTGGACGCGGAGTATCACCGTCACATCACGTTCAACGACAATTCCATGGTGCGCATCCTGCAGCTCCTCCAGGAGATGGGCAGGCCGGGCGTGTTCGATGCACTGGACGCCGACCGACGTAGCGCCGCGCAGATTGCCTTTCACCGCGGGATCGAGTGCATCCTGAAATGCCAGATCAAGGTGGATGGCCGCCTCACTGCATGGTGCGCCCAGCACGACGAGCTCGACTACAGCCCGCGCCCCGCGCGGAAGTTTGAGCTGGTATCCCTCAGCGGTGCGGAATCCGTGGCCCTCGTCAAGCTCCTCATGAGCCTCCCCCGCCCCGCTCCGGAGATCGTCGCGTCCATCGAGGCCGCCGTGGCCTGGCTGCAGACTGCCCGCATTGATGGCTGGAGGATCGAGGAACTCACCACGGATGACATTCAGGGGCACAACTTCTCCGCCACCCCCGATCCTGCCGCGAAGCCCTTCTGGGCCAGGTTCTATGACATCACCACCAGCCAGCCCCTCTGGTCCAACCGGGATGGGGTGCGCAAGCTGGGCATGGCGGAGATCGGCTGGGCCCGTCACGGTTACGCCTGGACCGGCAACTGGGCACAATCTCTCTTGAACAAGGATTACCCAGCCTGGAAAAAGCGACTGGCCAAGGAAGGCCCAGGACCTGCCCTCACGCCCTGGCAACCAGCCGTGCGCATCGCCTTGGCGGGAGATTCCACCGTGACAGACACAGCGGGCTGGGGCTTTGGATTCAAGAAAGCGATCACCGGCAAGGTGCTTTGCCAGAACTTCGCCGGTGGCGGGCAGAGCTCGAAGAGTTTCAGCGACACCGGCGTCTGGCAGAAGGTGCTGGCCAGCAAGCCGGACTACGTGCTCATCCAGTTTGGCCACAATGACATGCCAGGCAAAGGCCCCAAACGCGAAACGGATCCCGAAACCACCTACGCCGAGAATCTGCGCCGCTATGTGCAGGAGGCCCGCGCCGCAGGGGCCAAACCGGTGCTGGTGACCTCCTTGGTACGCCGCATCTTCAATCGCGATGGCAGCGGGCAGTTGCGGGGTGAACTGGCACCGTATGCCACTGCCATGCGCCGGGTTGCGACTGAGGAGAAAGTCCCGCTGGTGGATCTTTACACCCGCAGCGTGGAACACGTGGTGAAACTCGGCCCCAAAGGCGTGGAGCCTTTCGAGCCGATCCTGCCGGTCAAACCTGCCACCATCCCAGCGCCTGCCCCCGCGGCGGCCGCTGATGCGACGACGACTCCATCCACCAGCACGACACCACCCCAGACCACCGCCGATGTCACGGCCCCTGCACCGTCTGACATTGACTTCCCCACTTCCACACCCGCCATCCGGCGCGATGGCACGCATCTCAACGTGCCGGGCAGCATTGAATTCGCGAACCTTGTGGTGGAAGAATTCAAGCAACAGGTGCCGGACTCCGCGACAGGTCAATGGTTCCGCCACTAGCGTCCATTCCTTGAACCCGCCCCTCCACCATCCCGACGTTGACCAGCTTCCACTGCTCTCCCGTTGGATGCGTTCGTTGGCTTGGGGAGTGCAGTCCCGACCTGTCGGGACTGCCGTTCCCCGCCGGCCCGCTGGGAACTCAGCATCGGAGCGATAGAGCGCCTCCTACAAAGCAAGCGCCCTTCACCAGAGCAGCAGGCGGGCCACCTGCGCTCCCCCAGCTGCCTTTCACAGCAGCCCTCCAGTCACCACTTGTACCCCAGCGACAGCCGCACCGTGCGACCAGCGCTCTGGTAGTAGCCGAAGCCATCGCTGCTGTACGTCGTTTCGTCAGCCACGTTGTCCACGTTCAGCGCCACCATCCACGGACCGCGCACATATCTGGCCACGAGATCCACGCAAACAAGGCTGTCGTTCTTGGCGGTGTTGCTGGTGTCCTGGTAGCTGGAGCCGGTGTAGCGAACACCGCTGCCGAGCGTGAGCCCCTCAAGGACACCGTCGGCAAAGGAGTAAGTCACCCAGCCGGAGGCGGTCTTCTCCGGGGTCTGGCCGGGGGTTTTGCCTTCGTCGCCATCAGCGCTCTTGGTGATCTCAATATCCATGAGCGTGACGCTGCCCAGCAAGGTGAGCTGATCGGTGAGGCCGATATTTCCCTCGAACTCGACGCCCTTGGAGGTCCACTCGCCATTGGCCTTCATGTAGGCCTGGTTCCGGAGATCCGTAGTGAGCACGTTGTCCTGGGTGAGATGGAATGCGGAGAGAGTGAGACCACCGCGGAAGTCCTTGGGTGAGTACTTGAGGCCCACTTCGTACTGATTGCCCTCTGTGGGGTCAAAGGTGCTGCCCTGCGCATCTACCCCTGAGTTGGGGAAGAAGGAGGTGGAGTAGCTGGCATATGGGGCCAGACCGTTGTCCGCCAGGTACATGAGACCCAGGCGGTAGCTGAACGACTTGTCATCCTGGTCGTCCGAATAGCCTCCGCTGGTACGCTCGGCGCTCTCGGTGGCGACCCAGTCATGACGCAGACTGGCCACGCCCACCCAGTGGTCGCCCACCTTCACCTGATCCTGCGCATACACGCCAAACTGGCGGACCTTCTGCTCGAACTGGGAGACGAGCTCCGATGGCCGGGAGAACGGGGCGTCATACTGGGGGTCCAGCAAGTCCAGCGTGGGAGCCGGGCCATCATGCTGCACGGACTTGGAGGTGGCGTAACCGTAGTCAAACCCGGCCAGCAGCGTTTGTTTGATCGAACCCTGCTCAATGCGCCACTCCAGCTGGTTGTCCAACGTCCAGGCGCGGTTCTGCACGCTGTAGCCAGAGGCCAGCAGGCTCAGTTCCGAGGGGGAAACGAGTTCATTGATCGAGAAGTACTTCGATGCCGAGTTGTAGTGGGAGTAGCGGGCGTTCTGGCGGAAGGTCAGGTTGTCTCCCAGCTTCTGCTCAAACTCGTAGCCGAGACGCCAGATTTCACTGAACTCCCGGTCCCAGCGGAGGTCATTGGTTCTCACCAGGCCCTGGGGTCCCATGAAATACTCCGGCACCTGGGCACTCTCCCAGCGCAGGTAGCTGCTGAGCAGAGTGAGGGTGGTGTCCTCAGTGGGTTTCCAGGTGAGGGAGGGCGCGATGAAGATGCGCTCGCTGTCAATCGTGTTGCCATTCGGGTCCTCTTCAGTGTTCCGGTAGAGGCTGAGTACGCGGTAAGAAAGCTCGTCATTCCCCAAGAGCACGTCTCCGAAATCGAGATTGCCCTCATAGGACTCGCCCGTACCGTACTCGAAGCCGACTTCGCCAGAGCGGGCGGCCTTGGGCTTCTTGCTCACGTTGTTGATGAGGCCGCCGGGGGTGGACTGGCCAAAGAGGACGGAGCTCGGCCCCTTGAGCAGCTCGATGCGCTCCAGACCAAAGGTCTCCACCATCTCGTAGTTGTAGAGGCGCATCCCATCCAGATACTGGCTGTTGAAGCTGTCGAAGCCCCGGATGTTGATCCACTCGTAGCCGCGCGGGTCGTAGCCGTAGGTATCGGTGGTGACGCCCGCGCTGTAGCGCAGCGCCTCGGAAGTCTGGCGGCTGCCGCGGAGCTGGATCATCTCCAGCGGCACCACAGAGATGGATTGCGGGGTCTCCAGCAGAGAGGTCCCCGTCTTTAGGGCGGCCGTGGGAAGCTCCGTCTTCAGGTCCACCACGGTGGATTCAGCCGCCGCGACTACCGTGACCTCATCCAGAACGGTGGTAGAGCCCGGGGCTGGACTAGTGCCGGCATCCTGCGCCTGCACACCTGAAGAAGCGAAAACTGAACCCACAATGACGGGGACGACGATGATCTGGCGGAGAGAAGTCATAGAGAATCTGGAGTGTCCGCCAACATTTGCTATTAAGACTGAGTTGCAAGAGCAATAATCAAGCCTCCACTGGGAAGCGCCCCGACGGCGCTGGCCAAACCCACCCACCTCTGAAAGCACCTGCTTGGGAACCCGGGAGAGGACAGACCAATTGGACGCGCAACAAAATCCCGTAAACCTTGGTGGAGATAAGGAGATTCGAACCCCTCACCTACTCATTGCGAATGAGATGCTCTACCAATTGAGTCGCATCACCACTTCATCAGATGTGGTCCCTGCCCAAAAGAGACAGTGCCCAATTTTCATCCACCGCCTCAACCGGCAAACAACTCCTACTTCCAATTCACATTCTCAAGCCACCCGTCAACCAAGGCAGAGCGCCTCTTTTGTGGCAGCTTACTTTTGAAGAGTTATTTCCCACACTCTCATCCTGCCACCACCCTCTCAATGAGCTCCCTCAGGATGGATCGGTGACAGAGCTCTTCATTGGCACAATAGCACCCAATCGCAACTGCAGTCTGCTCGGCAAGCTTTCCGAGCAAAAGCAACGTCTGCCGCTTCTCCGTGTCCCCCAACATCTCCCGTTCATAGTGCGCCTTGAACTCGGGCCAGAGATCTGCCCACTCCTCCCCTTCCTTCTGGCGCTTCTTCATATCACCCAGTAACTTCCGGCTGGGGGCAAGGAGAGGCATCCAGACGTCGAAGTAGTCCAGCTTTGCGTAGTCCGCCTTCACCACGCCCCGCGGCAGATACCTCACCACACCGATGCGGAGCCCCTCTCCCCGCTTACGTTCACTGCCTGCCTGGTAGGTCTTGAGGTGAGGAGACATGGCCGAGAGGGATGCTGGAAGATGTGTTCCACTGACGGATGCTCTTCTATCAAGTTGGGTGATCACACGCAAGCCAGCACTCCTCCCTGCAGGTGGATTTGACAAGGTCCGCGAGGCCCGCCTGCCCTTTTGACCCACCACCTGATCATACTAACGTATAATTGAGTCGCCGAACGAACGCGGGCAGGCTACGCTTCCCCGCAGTCAGCCGCCTCCAAGATCAATAGGCCGCCCGACGGTTGATCAAGGGAGCATCGTCAGGCATCCGTTTTCGACGCCAATGAACTCAACCTGCCCCCTTTGCCAATCCTCTTATTTCTCCGGCACGCGCCTGAAATCGGGGCACCTGATTTGGTCCAAATGTAGCGACACCTCGTCAAGAGAAGGCGAAAACTCGAACACCGTCGAAGGTTAAGATGAGCGCCTCTATCCAGCCCCCCGGCCTGCCTCCGCGCATCACGGACGCCCCTCCCTCTGAGCGCGAGTGCGCTGACCCACGTGCATTCCGCAACAGCGAGGCCTACCTCGCGGCTGCCCAAAAGCTCAGCCACACTGGCAGCTTCGGCTGGAAGATCCCCTCGGGTGACGTTTACTGGTCGGAGGAGACCTTTCGCATCTACGAATACGCCCCGACGACGCGCCCTTCTCTCGAACTGATTTTGCAGCGTGTTCACCCTGATGACTTCGAGGGGGTGAGAAAAACGATCGAGCGCATCGTGCAGGATCGAAAGGATTTTGATTTCGAGTTCCGGTTGCTCATGCCGAGTGGAGCGGTCAAGCATCTTCGCGCCGTAGCGCATCCCGAGCCAGATGCAGATGGCGGGGTCGAGTTTGTCGGCGCGGTCATGGACGTCACGAAAGGAAAGGAGGCGGAAGAAGGCATCCGCCTCATCATCAATACCGTCCCGGCACAGATCTGGACGGCGGACGCTGACGGTCAGATCGACTTCATCAGCCAGCGCCTTTTGGACTACTTTGGAACGAGCTTTGAACAGGCTGGCCAGCAGGAGCCAGGACTTTATGCCCACCCCGATGAAGCACCAGTTTTCCTAAACCTCTGGAGAACCAAGATTGCCGAAAAAAAACCGTTCGAATGGGAAATGCGGCTAAGAAGTTCCACCGGTGAGTACCGCTGGTTTTTGAGCCGGGCGTCGCCGCTCTTCGATCGGGGTGGAAACATCACCGGATGGTACGGGAACAATGTGGACATCCACGAACGGAAACTGGCGGATGAGAAGCTGCGCGAGAGCGAGGCCTATCTGACGGAAGCGCAGCGGCTGAGCGGGACTGGCAGCTTCGCCTGGAACCCTCACACTGCAGAGGTCCTCTACTGGTCACACGAATGCTACTTCATGCTGGGTTTCGATGAACGCGAAGGGATTCCGCCCTTTGAATCTTTCTTGGATCGCATTCATCCAGAGGATCGCCCTGGCATGGTGGGTCCTCTTGAAAAGGCTGTAGAGAACAGGACGGATTTCAACCACTCCTATCGCGTCATCCTCCCCAATGGCGAGATCAGGAATATCCAGGGCATAGGTCACCCGGTTCTCAACTCGTCGGGCGAACTCGTGAAGTTCGTGGGCAGCGTGATCGACAACACTGAGCGCAATCGATCCCAGGCCGCGCTCCGGTTGAGCGAGGAGAGATTTCGACTCATTGTCGAAAACATTCCGGGGCTGCTCTGCACCCATACTGCGGAGGGCGCACTCGAGTTCGCCAACCAACGACTCCTTGACTATACCGGAAGAACTCAGGCGGCCATCCAGCACTGGGACTGGGTTTCACTCATTCATCCCGACGATCTTCCGGAGACACTCCGGCTTTGGGCCCACTCGTGTGCAACGGGAGATCCTTACTCTGTTGAGCATCGCACCCGTGGTGCCGACGGCGTCTATCGTTGGTTTCACGTCTGCGGACTGCCGCTTCGTGCCGAGAGCGGTCGCATCGTTCGCTGGTACATCCTCCTGACTGCAATCGATGACCGGAAGAAATCGGAGGAGGCTCTCAACAAGGCACAGACGGAACTCGCGCACATCACCCGTCTCACCACCATGGGTGAATTGACAGCCTCAATCGCTCATGAGGTCAATCAACCTCTCGCCGCCGTGGTGAACAACGCCAACGCCTGCTTGAACCTCCTGCAGGGCAGCACTCCCGACCTCAGCGAGGCACGGGACGCGCTGACTGAAATCGTCGAGGATGCGGACCGTGCGGGCGCAGTCATCACACGGATCCGGCAGATGGCAAAAAGATCGCCGCTTGAGAAGAGCCCCCTGGACGTGAGGTCAGTCATTGCCGACGTCCTGCTGCTGGCCCGCGGCGAGTCCGTTGCCCGCTCAGTCGCGATCCGCACGGAATTACCCGACGAACCCCTCCCCGTACTGGGAGATCGGGTGCAACTCCAGCAGGTGATGCTCAATCTCGTGATCAACGCCATGGATGCGATGAAAGTCGTGGAGATTTCCAAACGATGCCTGCTGATTCGCGCTCAGCGTGAAAGTGGGCGGGGATACTACGAAGCGTGGATCAGCGTTCATGATTTTGGAACAGGTTTCGCGCCGGACGACATGGACAGTCTTTTCAGAGCTTTCTACACCACCAAGCCACAAGGAATGGGAATGGGCTTGTCAATCAGCCGCTCGATCGTGGAGGCTCACGGCGGGCGATTGTGGGCAGAACGCAATGAGGATGACGGTGCCACCTTCACCTTCAACCTGCCGGGTACGGTCCAATCTCAGCCATGACTCAAACCAGCGACTCAGAGCCAATCGTATTTGTGGTTGACGACGATGCTTCGGTTCGCCGTTCCACCGAGCGCCTCATTCGGTCCGCCGGATTGGAAGTCCAGACATTTGCCTCCGGCCGCGACTTCCTCAAGCATCCACGGCCGGAACGCCCCGCCTGCCTGGTTCTCGATGTCCGCATGCCGGGATTGAGCGGGATGGACCTTCAGCAGGAACTCGGGAATCTAGGGCTGGATATCCCCATCATCTTCGTCTCCGCGCATGGTGACATTCCGATGACTGTGCGCGCGATCAAGGCGGGCGCGGTGGAGTTCCTCCCTAAGCCTGTCCGCGGCAATGTACTGGTAGATGCGGTGCGTGAGGCCATTGAACGAGATCGCGCAGCGAGTGAGGAGAGATCCCTCACGGGTCAACTGCGCGCGCGATACGAGCAACTGACCCCACGCGAGCGGCAAGTGATGAGTCTGGTGGTTCAAGGCATGCTGAACAAACAAGTGGCCAACGAACTCGGCACGAGTGAGATCACGGTGAAAGTCCAGCGAGGGCGCGTGATGCAAAAAATGAAAGCGGAGTCTCTGGCCGACTTGGTGAGGATCTCCGAGCGGTTGCGTTCTCTCACCTAGAGCGAGGTTCATGTATTCATACGAAAGTATAATGGAGAGATTCACCGTTGAACGGATAGTTGTATTAAAATGAATTTGACCAATGAGGCGGACTGCCAATCGCCACTTATCTCCGTAGTCGATGATGATCCCTCGGTCAGAAACTCCGCCCGGCGGCTCCTCCGGAGCTCCGGCTTGCGGGCAGAGGCCTTCGCTTCGGGTGATGATTTTCTCCATTCTGAATTTGTCGGAAAAACCGACTGCCTGCTGCTTGATGTGTACATGCCCGGAATGAACGGCCTGGAGTTGCAGCGCCGCCTCACGGCGATGGGCTGGCAGATACCGATTGTATTCCTCAGCGCCAAAGCCAGCGAGGACGAGGAACGCCAGGCATTGCAAGGTGGTGCCGTGGCATTTCTACACAAGCCAGCTCGTCAGGAAGCGCTGCTGCAGGCCATCCGGGCTGCGATCACCCCTGGTGCAGCTTGAGCGGCGTGCCGCGCGCCTGGAGGCGATCATTTCCCGCCGCAAGTGCGCGGCTCAGGTTCGCGGAGTCACTGCTACTCTTAGACAACGCAGGACGTTCTCATACCTAGGTATCATTGTGAGGTCCGTCCAATGGGTGTTCCGTTTTCATCTATGAAAACGTCAGGACCCAACGAAGGCTCAGAGTCACTGATCTCAATCGTGGACGATGAGCTGTCTATCCGCAGATCACTGAGCCGGCTGATGAGGTCTGCTGGCTACCAGACAAGAGAGTATGACTCCGCAGAAGCTTTCCTGACCTGGGGTTGGTGGGACGAAGCGGCATGTCTAATCCTCGATGTTCGCTTGCCCGCCATGAGCGGGCTGGAACTCCAACGCTACCTGGCAGATCAACAACCCGGCCGACCGATAGTATTCATCTCCGGAAGGGCGAGCGAAAATGAGGACACCTGGGGAATGATGAAGGGCGCGATCGCTTTTCTAACCAAGCCGTTCAGCGAAGATTCGTTGCTGCAAGCCGTGCGCAAGGCAATTGCGCGTGGACAGACCGGCATCAACAAGACGCTGCCATTCAATACCCCCCCGCTCATAGAGCCTATTCAAAAAGGCGGGGCATTTCCAGGCTCTGGAAGAGGCAGGGGGAGCGAGTGAATCGAGATTCACAACCAGCACAAACCCCGTCCACCAACTAATACCAAAGTATAAGATACGGAGGTATAAGACACCTAGGTATAATTGATGAATGATCGCAAAACAATTAGTTTGCCTCCGTGAAAGAAAACCAACTTACACCTAAAAACATGAAAATAGTCGTCATCGGAGGCAGCGGGCTCATCGGCTCCAAAGTTGTGAAGACTCTTCTTCAGCAAGGTCACGAAGTCGTGGCCGCATCACCCTCGACAGGTGTCAACACCATCACCGGCGAGGGACTGGCCGAAGCGCTCGCGGGCGCGCAGGTCGTCGTGGATGTTGCCAACGCACCGTCATGGGAGGATCAGGCCGTCCTGGAGTTCTTCGAAACCTCGGGGCGCAACCTTCTCGCTGCAGAAGCGGCTGCGGGAGTCAAACATCACGTGGCGCTTTCGGTCGTCGGCACTGAGCGCCTGCTCGCCAGCGGTTATTTCCGCGCAAAGATGGCTCAGGAAAACCTCATCAAAGCCTCACCCGTCCCCTACACCATCGTTCGCGCCACCCAGTTCTTCGAGTTTGTGGGAGGCATTGCCAAAGCTGCTACGGTGGGACAGACCGTGCGCCTTCCAGCAGCGTTGATGCAACCCATCGTCTCTGACGATGTCGCCTGTGCCGTCGCGGATGTCGCCCTTGAAAATCCCCTGGATGGCATGGTTGAGGTGGCCGGTCCCGAGCCCATCCGTCAGGATGCTCTGGTCCGAGAATACCTCGATGCTACCGATGACCCACGAGTCGTCATCACTGATCCCACTGCGCTCTATTGGGGCATCCTGTTGAATGACCGCAGCCTGACTCCGGCAAGCGAAGCACGCCTCGGTCAGACACGTTTCTCGGACTGGCTGGATCAGTCCGGGACGCAAGCTGTCGCACACTGACATCCAGTCGCCCACCACACTTCCCCACCGTTCATGCGCCTGCGCGACGGATCCATCACCCTTTGCGGATGGTGGATGGGAAACACGTCATCAAAGAAAGAAGGAAATCATGAATACCAAATCATCTTCCCAAAATCCACCCACCGGCAGGAAGATCTTTCCGAGCCTCATCATCTCTCTTCTGCTGTCCGCGGTCATTGGCGCGTCAGCAGCAGAGCCTGTCCAGGTCACCGAATTGCTGACGAAGGCTCTCGCCAATGTCCCGGGCAAGGAGGTGACGATGATCACGGTGCACTATGCTCCGGGCGCCGCGGACCCTGTCCATCGCCACAACGCGAGCGCCTTTGTCTACGTGCTCGAAGGCACCATCGAGATGCAGATGAAAGGTGACGAGAAGGTGACGCTCAAGCCCGGGCAGGCCTTCTATGAAGCGCCCGATGGCGTCCATCTTGTCGGACGCAACGCGAGCAACACGGAACACGCAAAGTTCCTGGTCTTCCTCGTCAAAGAAGAGGGCGCACCTGTTCTCGTCCCAGCCTCGCATTGACCCGTCCCAGGCCTCTGCCGCGCGAAAGTTAACACCAAAACAAAACACTCAATGTTCCTATGAAACTACAACAAGATCGCAAATCCCACGAAACCAAATCAAAATCCCCGGTGTCGAAAAACACTACAGCCACGCCTTCCTCCCCCGGCAGACAGAAACCCGAGGAACTGGTACCGTCGCGTTACGCGGTGCGGGTCGGCGAGATCGAGGTTCTTGTAGTCAGCGATGGCGTCCTGCCGCTCCCCACGGCGATGCTGGCGCACAATGCCGTCCCGGCCGAACGGGCGGCCTGGCTGAGCGACATGTTCCTTCCTCCTGACGCGTTCGACTGGGCGTTGAACGTGGTTCTGGTGCGCAGCGGCGCGCAGACGATCCTCATCGATGCCGGGCTGGGTTCGGACCCGGACTTGCACCTCCCGCGGGCCGGGCAGACGGTCAAGCGACTGGAAGCTGCCGGCATCGATCTTTCCTCCGTGACCGATCTGGTGCTCACCCACATGCACATGGACCACATTGGCGGACTGCTCGTTGACGGGGTGAAGGAGCAGCTCCACCCCGATCTGCGAATTCACGTGTCGGCCGCTGAGGTCAAGTTCTGGGAGTCTCCCGATTTCTCGCACACCTCCATGCCGCCGGGGTTTCCGGATGCACTCCGAGCAACCGCAAAGCGGTTCATGAAAGAATATCACAGCCAGCTGCGGACGTTCGAGGAAGAGCATGAGGTCGCGAAGGGCGTGATCGTCCGTCGCACCGGTGGACACACCCCGGGTCACAGCGTGGTTCGCGTGGCCGACGGCGGAGAAGCACTCACGTTCGCTGGCGACGCAGTCTTTGCAGTCGGGTTCGACCAGCCCGACTGGTACAACGGTTTCGAACACGACCCCGAAGAAGCCGCCCACGTCCGCACCCGTCTCCTGCGTGAACTGGCTGCCTCTGGTGATCTGCTGGTGGCCACCCACCTGCCGTTCCCCTCCGTCGGCCGCGTTGCGATCGATGGCGATGCCTTCCGTTGGGTCCCGGTCTTCTGGGACTACTGAACGAATGTTGAGCCAGTACGGAACCAGCCGCCACATCAGACCGGGGTCGCCAAGCCGACCCCGGCAGTGCGCGACATCGAATCGCGCCGAAAATCATTCAAGCCCCAACTCCATCCCCACCACCTACGAAAATGAATGTTATCAATCCAGCCGAGAACCCTAAGGTCGAACACAGCATCCGTAATTTCCTCAAAGCACTCAACTCAGGAGGCGGACCACCCATTGAGACCTTGTCACCTGCCGCAGCACGAAAAGTTCTGGTGGACGCCCAAGCCTCGGTTTCGCTTGATCTGCCGCCTTGCGATATCGAGGAAAAGACCGTCAAGCAGGACGGTTTGACAGTGAACCTCACCATCGTCCGTCCTGCAGGGAGCACTGCCAGGCTTCCGGCTTTCATCTTCGTGCATGGTGGCGGATGGATCCTGGGTGACTTCCCCACCCACGAACGTTTCGTCCGCGATCTGGTGGCTGACAGCGGCTGCGTAGCGGTATTTGTGAACTACACCCCTTCACCCGAAGCGCAGTTCCCGACGGCCATCCATGAGATCCACGCCGCCGCCAAGTGGGTCGCCGCACACGGCGCGGAGATCAACGTGGATGGCAGCCGCCTGGCCATTGCGGGCAACAGCGTCGGGGGTAACATGACCGCGGCCGTCGCCCTCATGGCGCAGCACAAAGACGGCCCGGCATTCAAATGCCAGGTGATTTTGTGGCCCGTCACCGACTCCAATTTCGACACGGAGTCTTACCTCGAGTACGCGGAAGGTTACTTCCTCTCCCGCGCCATGATGAAGTGGTTCTGGGATGCCTACGCGCCCGACCAGGCAACCCGCCGCAACTATCTGTGTGCGCCACTCCAGGCGACGGAGGAGCAATTGAAGGGGCTCCCACCGACCTTGATCCAGGTGGCTGGAAACGATGTCCTGCGGGACGAAGGGCTGGCCTACGCCCGCAAACTCGATGCCGCGGGCGTAAATGTCACCAGCGTGCGGTATGAAAACCTCATTCATGACTACGGCCTGCTCAACGCGATCAGCCAGGTGCCGGCAGTACGGGTCGCCCTGCATCAAGCGGCGGAGATGCTGAAGAAGCACCTGAAGTAATCACCCCGACCTGGGCTCTAGCTCGTCCTTCCTTCCAAAAAACACTATCATGAAATTTCTGAACGGAAAAGTCGCCATCGTCACCGGCGCCTCAAAGGGCATCGGTGCAGGCATCGCAAAAGCATTCGGCACTGAAGGTGCTAGCGTGGTCGTAAACTATGCCTCCAGCAAGGCAGGTGCCGATCATGTGCTCGCTGAACTCGCGGACGCCGGATGCCATGCCATCGCCGTCAAAGCCGATGTCTCCAATCCGAAAGACGTCGAGCATCTGTTCGCAGAAACCAAAGCCACGTTTGGCCGGCTCGACATCCTCGTGAACAACGCTGGGGTCTTCCGCTTTGAACCTTTCGAGGACATCTCGGTGGACGAGTTCCACCGCGAATTCTCCACCAATGTGCTTGGGCCCATCCTGACCATTCAGGAGGCGATCAAACAATTCGGCTTCCATGGCGGACGGGTGATCAATCTGAGCTCACTTGCAGGCAGTCGTTCCCTGCCCAATGGCATCCTGTACTCTGCCACGAAGGCCGCCGTACAAAGCCTTACCCAAGGTCTTTCCTCTAAGCTTGGAGCCCGAGGCATCCGGATCAATGCCATCGCGCCAGGCTACACACGTAGCGAGGGCACAGCGTCCGAGGGACTCATGAGTGAGGAAAGCATCAAGCACTATGCTTCCATCACTCCGCTTGGCCGGTTGGGCGAGCCGGAAGACATCGCCGCGGCCGCCGTTTTCCTTGCCTCCGATGCCGCGGCGTGGATCACCGGCGAGACCATCCGCGTCGGCGGCGGGGCTCGCTAAATCGGAACCCTACGTTCCCATGAAACGCCCCCCGCTGCTTCACCCACCTACGGGGACGATCACCTTCCTGTTCAGCGACATTGAGGGCAGCTCCAAGCTATGGGAACGGCAGCCAACTGCCATGCGCTCAGATCTGGCGCAACATGATCGACTTCTTCGCAATGCGTTCGAGGAGAACGGTGGGTTCATTTTTAAGACCGTCGGCGATGCCTTTTGCGTCGCGTTCGACGCGGCGCAGCATGCGCTACGGGGTGCGAAGCAGGCGCAGCGGGCTCTGCATGCGACACGTTGGGAGTGCGCCAGTGGTATTAAAGTGCGAATGGCTTTGCATACAGGGACCGCGGAGTTGCGCGACGATGACTACTTTGGCCAGGCGCTCAATCGGGTATCGCGCATTCTCGCCTCGGCACATGGCGGACAGGTTCTGCTTTCATTGCCGACAGAGGAACTCGTCAGGGATCACCTGTCAGAAGGATTGCATCTGCGGGCGCTCGGCGAGCATCGACTCCGCGATCTTGCTCGTTCCGAGCATCTCTTTCAACTCACCGCCATCGATCTCCCATCGGATTTCCCACCCCTGCGGTCTCTGGAATGCGCGCCAAACAATTTGCCTTTGCAGCTCACGAGCTTTGTTGGGCGTGAGCACGAGCTTGCTGAAGTCAAACGCCTCCTTGGGTGCACACGCTTGCTCACCCTCACGGGCTCGGGAGGTATCGGCAAGACGCGACTCTCCTTGCAGGCGGCGGCCGAACTTCACGATCAGTTTCCAAATGGCATACGATTTGCGGAATTCGCCGCCATCACTGATTCTGGCATTGTCGTGGATAGCGTCGCCGCTGCACTCGATCTGCGTCGGGAGTCTGAGCAGGCACTTATTGCAACACTTTCCAGGTTCATCTGCAAAAAGTGCCTCCTGCTGATCTTCGATAACTGCGAACACGTCATCACCGCCAGCGCAGATCTGGCTGAGGCCCTTCTGCGCACCTGTCCTCAACTCCACATTTTGGCCACCAGTCGCGAGCCCTTGGGCATCGCGGGCGAAAGGGCATGGCCTCTCCCACCGCTTTCGTTGCCAGATCATCGACACCAAATCCCGTGCGAATCGGCGGTCGTCGAGCAACTGACACAGTTCGAATCGGTCCGGCTTTTCCTCGACCGGGCCACTGCCGTCAGTCCCAGCTTCCTGTTGAGCCCTGACAACCTCCACCTCGTCGCGCAGATCTGCTGTCGACTGGACGGCATCCCGCTGGCCATTGAACTGGCCGCCGCCCGCCTTCGCGTGCTCACAGCCCGGCAGATCGTGGAGAGACTGGACGAGCGTTTTCATTTGCTCACCACAGGCAGCCGCACTGCGGTGCCACGCCAACAGACGCTCCGCGCCCTGATCGACTGGAGCCATGACCTGCTCAGCGAGCCAGAGCGCACACTCTTCCGCCGCCTCGCTGCCTTCGCGCAAGGACGCACCCTCGAAGCGATCGAGGCGGTGTGCGCTGGGGACGATTTGCAGCGTTCACAGATCATGGATCTGCTTGCCCGTCTGGTGGACAAATCGCTCGTCCAGGTGGAGAAGCCATCCCAGCGCGATGCGCGGTATTTCATGCTCGAATCGATCTGGGGGTACGCCAGCGAAAAGCTGGCCGAAGCAGGCGAGCACGACCACTTTCGACGGCGGCACCTCGACTACTTTGCCGGAGTCTGTGACAACGCAGCCCCCCATCTCCTTGGACCGAAACAATGGGAATACCTGGAGCGCATGGCGTTCGAGGAGACAAACCTCCGTTACGCGGTGGAGACCAGCCTCAATCTGCCCGGTGAAGCAGCAAAAGGACTGCGCCTCTGGACCTCCATCGAGCGCTACATCGAAGTGCGAGGCCACTTCAGGGAAGGTCGTGCACAGTTGGACAAGCTACTGGCCCATCCTGAAAACGCTGCACGTGATAGTATCCGCGCCTACGGCCTCGCCGCGGCCGGGCGCCTCGCCTGGGTCGCTGACGACATGCCCGAGGCACACACTCGTCATAGTGAAGCACTCACTATTTTCCGCGAACTGGGCGACCTGCGAGGAGTTGCCCAGGCCTTGGCCGATCTCGCTTTCCTCGCCCTGGACACTCAGGATCTTCCTTGCGCGGCCATCCTGCTCGATGAGGCCGTCTCCCTGGCCGACCAGGTGGCGGACGCCCGTCTCACCGCCCACGTTCAGCATGTTCGCGCAGTCCTCTGTGCGGTCGAGGGGAACTTTGTGCAAGCCCTCGCGCTGGAAGTTGAGAGCCTCGCCATCTACCTCGATCTCGATGATGCCTGGCAGTGGACGATATTGGCATGGGGCGTTGGCGTGAATGCGATGGTCTTGGGCCAGCACGCCATGTCCCGCGAGCACCTGGCGCAAAGCCTGAGCGGTGGACTCGTGGTGGGAAATAGATGGGGAATGACCTACCAGCTGGATGCGTTCGCGACCCTTGCCATCGCAGAGCGTGACTTCGAGCGCGCAGCACGACTCTTCGGCGCAAGTGAAACTCAGCGCACTCGCCTCGGTCTTGTTCCCCACGCGCCAGAACACCCCGCCTTGAAAGCCGTGATGACCGCCGCCCCAGATTTAACCGGATCAAACATCGAAGCCGCCCGCTGCGAAGGTCTCGACCTCGGCTTCGATGCCGCAGTCGCTCTGGCGCTGCACAGTGACTCCTTCACCCCAACCAACCCAAAATGATTGCAACTCCCATCGCAGGAAGAGCCAGTCCACTGATGGCCAACCGACCACAAAGTGAAGAGGCCATCCTGAGGGCCACGGCCAATGCCAGCGTAAAGGCAGGCCCCATCGAATTGCTTCGCGAGCCCTATCCCGGCGACCCAACCCGTGAGATCGTCCTGTTGCTGGCGACCTTCTCCCCGGGTGATTCGACCCCTCCGCATCGTCATCCCGGTGTGTTGGTGGGATATGTGCTTGCGGGTGAGCTGGAGTTCCAGCTCGAAGGTCAACCGCTTCAGCATCTGGCCGCAGGAGATCGTTTCTTCGAACCGCCACACTCCACACATGTTGTTTCCATTAATCCCTGTCCCACCACTGCTCAAGTGCTCGCATTTATTGTCCGGAACGTGGGAGCACCCAACATGATCCCTTTGCCTGCCTCTACCCCAAGTGCGCAGAAAGCCGCAGCGCCAGAGCCACCAGAGTCCTCACCGGATTCGCCGCCGAACTAAAGGGCATGACAGACATGTCACACACATACATTCCCGATGTCCCGACCACTCGGAGGTCCTGGTCCACCACTGAGATCGGCTCAAAGGAACGATCATAGGTCCAGCGGAATGGCATCCGCAGCGTCCCCACAGCATGATGCACAGTCCCTCTGCCAAAGCCTTTGCCATTCTGACCGTACCACTGCTCATTCTCCGGTCTCGCGGCTTGGCCATGGATCTGAAACTGGGAGAAGATCTGATAGGTCACTTCATTGAGCACGGAGAAGATCTCCGTCGGACTCTTCTGCCAGCCCGCCAGGGCAGGAAAACGGGATCCAGCCAGATGGTCCGCCCAATTCAAATTGCGGAACGCAATTTCCGGCACGTATTGGAACGGCGGTGCCGGCTTGATCTCGTTGCCACCGTAGATGCAGTTACCGAAGCTGAACTTGATGTCCACTCGCGAGGCCCCACCTCCCCCCATTGGCTCCTCGGCACCAGGGTCATTCTCCCTCAGATGCCAGTACTCGTGATTCACGTTCATCTCCACGTTGAAGGGGTATCGTGTCTGATTGTTCCCGTCCCTGCGCCCGCGTGAGTAGAAGATGATCTTGGCATGGGAGTCCCGCGGAATGGGCACATTCCCGATGTTGGTCACGAAAGTGTTCACCTCAGCGGTGGTGGGGTGGTCCGTCAGGCCATTGCCCACCAGTGGTTTCACCGTGGCAGGGAGAGTCCCATACAGACTGGACCGCCGCAACAATTTGGGACTTTCGATGGAGCCCCCGGCAAGTATCACCACGGCGGCTTGAAAAATCCTTGCCTGGCCGCTCAACGTGTCACGCGCCACCACCTGATAAGCGTTCGCTCCAAGAGCCTGAACATCCTCGACATAGTGATTGAGCAGCAGATGAAGCCCGGGGCCGTTGGGGTTGTTCATGCCCGGCGTGAGTCCGAGCTGATTGATGACCAGTTCGGCCGTGTTGAACACGCCGGTGGGTTCTGTGAAAAACTGATCCTTCGGCACTCCGTCGCGCGAGAGATACGGTTGGTGTAGGGCACGGGGAGTTTCTTGTATCGAGAAATCCTGCGCCAACGGACTCTGGCGAAGTCTGGAAACGATCGCCTGTGCCGTGGCGCCGAGGGTGGCAGACTCGTTCATCTTCTCGCCCGCCTTGTTCAGCAAGCCACCGGTGAGATCTGAACGAACAGCGTCAGGGAAGAACTCCAGTTCCCAGCCCTGCACAGTGGGGATCAGTCCCGACCAAAAGATGGAACGTCCGCCGAAGTTGAGCTGCGGTTGCTCGTGAATGTAGTTTGGGCTATTCTCGTTTCCCTGCTGCCAAAAGGTCTTGCAGGCAAAGTGCCGGGCCACCGCCGAGTTGGGGAATCGGCAGACGTTGTAAACATGAGTCGGGTAGAGATAGGAGCCCGCTTCCAGCACCAGGATGCGCTTGGTCGTGCCCAGACGCTCGGCGAGGTCATCGGCCAGCACACCTCCCCCCATTCCCGATCCAATGATGATGATATCGAAATCCGTCCGGCTCCCCCAATACTGGGGAAACAATCGTGACTGTCCCACGCTGGGTGCGGCCACAAAGTTCTGATAGGTCTCAGGTGTGAAAGCCATACGTCGGTTCCCATCTGGAGCAAAAAGCGGGCAAACCGCGCCAGCATATTCAATAGCGATATGGAAATAAATCCTCTCCTCTGGCCACCATCCTCACTCGCTCCCAGGAAAGCAACACCGCCCCATCTCAGGAGGCGGCAAGGCCTCGCTGCGACTTCCCCCGCTTTTTCCGCTTGCAGCCAGAAACTCCCGTAGCAGAGTACGAGTCGTGCTGGGGGTAGGTGTCAGGCTGCCAAAGCCGAACTCACACCATTCAGTCTGCTTGGGGATATAGCTCAGTTGGTAGAGCGTCTCGTTCGCAATGAGAAGGTCAGGGGTTCGAATCCCCTTATCTCCACCAAGTTACGTAGATTTTGACCACTTGGCATGACCACTTCCGACGAAATGTCGGGAGACTTCGCCCGGCAAAAGCTTCGTCAGGACGCCAACGCAGAGTGGCAGGTCTGGTGGAAGCAACTCAGTTCGGCAGAGCGCAACAAGCTCATTGCGCAGGGTATTACCGGCCCTGCGTCCGACACCCACAAAGTTTCTGGCCACTCCCCCCATGAAGAGGGAGATGCGGCCGAGCACCCTCGTGCCGCAGAGTCATTCGACTTCACCAAGCTCGATGACCAGCAGGCCAATCTCACCGACGAGTTGGTGACTCGCTTTAACCTGCCTGCCACCTTGGCGGCCGAGCTTGCCCGATGGCATGCAGAAGGCCTCAAACAGGCCGCCACCGCCGCCAATGCAAACTACATTGCGCGGATAGCCGGGCCGTTGATCAACGAGCCCAACCCCAAGGTCAGCATCGCCGGCCTGGCCTTCGCCTGCAACATGGGCGCCCTCAATGGACTCGGAAGCCTACGGGAATTTGCCAAAGAGATCGGCGTCTCGCCAGAGGCCGTGAGCAAGAAGAAACGCTTTTGGGAGCGGGAGCTCCACCTGCCACGCGGCCCTCATTCAAAGAGTGCCGCCGCGTGCGCAGCCCTCTCCGTCGCCCAACGGACCAAACACTGGAGAAAGAAAAAGGCATCAGCACCATCATCATGAATAGCAACACCGACCCCAACCCTGCCGCCACCCCGTCCACAACGAACGAGGCCCCTCCCCGCAAACATCGCAAACAGCGGAGACTGGTCAAGACCGTCCTGGGAGGCACCCAGAACGCCGGCAAAGTCGGCCGCCTGGGATCCCAGCTTTACATCACAGGCCAAGACGGACGCCTTCAGCGGTGCACTATGAATGAGGGCGGAGGAGTCACCCTCCTTGCGCGCCCCCACCTCAACAAGAAGCAGAGAGTCAAGGCCGCTCGCGAGGCCCGCCAGGCTGCTACCGCCGCAATCCTCCGTGATGGAAAGGAGGGTGTTGCTCCGTGAACCCGAAGTTGCTCCCTCTGATTGATCGACTCCAGCAGAGGCCTCTCCCCGAAGTGGACTTTGCTCCCGAGCTCATTGCGGCTGGGCTGGATGCTGGCGTCATCAAGCGCATCCCCAACGGGAAATGCATCGGCCTCACTGGTACCGGTCTTGAGCAGGCCCTCGCCCTTCGCCAAAGCGGTGAGCTGCTCTTTGGCGTGGACATCACTCCTGCAGGGGTGCGCATCACGAAGGATCTCAGCCGGGACCAGTGCGCCTTCCTCCTGCAGCGCCTCCGCATGATCAATCAAATGTATCATGCCGCGTTGGCAGACGTGATTTCCTACACCGTCACTACCCATGGCGAAGCTTTCGCAAAGGAATGCCTCAGCCAGCTCGAGTTTGACTTCATGGAGGTATCGAAGGCTGAAGCGATTGCCAAGGTCCCGATCCTTCTGCGTGAGCACTACCGTCTCACTGCCGACCTTTCCTACATCTTGGGGCAGAAGTTCCCGGACAGCCATGCCGAGCAAGAGAAGTGGGCGAAACTCGCCCGCAAACACTCTCTATCGGCGTTGGCTCTGAAGCGCTCCATCGATGCGGGCCAGATCATGACCGAGGAGGGGATAAAAGAACAAAGCGGTCGCGGCAGCGGCATCGTTGTGATCAACGGCCTCATCACCACGACCTTCAAGCGCTGGCACACCCAGGTGGGCGGTACGGACAAGATTCTCCAGTGGGAGCCAGAAACGAGACAGGCGTTTCTCGAAGAAGTCGAGCCTCTGCTCGAGCTCGCAGCCCGCGTCAAAGCCAGCCTCGGTGCCGCATGACCACAGATCGCGAAAAAGGCCATTACGGCCGCGGTGGCCTTCCTGAGGCCACCGTGGACGCCATGTATGCAGACTACCTCCGCGTTCGCTCTCTGGCGAAGGTGGGGGCGATCTGGGGGCGCAGCCGTCAGTCAATGCACGAACTGCTCGCAAGTCGCAGACAAACGCTCAAGCGGAAGATGCACATCCCAGTAGTCTATGGGGGGCAGAGCTACACCCCAGGCAAGAACGGCTATCTCCGCCGCACCTGCAGGAAGGGGCATGGGGAACATCTTCTGCAGCGTGTGGTATGGATGGACCACCATGGCCCGATTCCCCATGGCTGGAATGTCGTATTCAAAGACGGAGACAAGCGGAACTGCAGCATAGACAACCTTGAATGCCTCCCTGTAGCCGTAGCGAGCGGCCGCAACAGCACAGGAGAAAACCAGCACACTCGCAATGCTCAATTGAAATTGATCACGCTGGTAGATCCATGGATCGTCAGGCAGGCAAACATCTACGCCCAGCGCTTTCACGCCGATCCCAAAGAGCTCATTCAGATAGGGACTTTGGAAGCAATGCGACTAACCAAGACATGGTCGCCTACCGGCGGGGCATCCTTCTTCACCTACAGCTGTCGCGCCATCACCCGCTCCATCCGCATCTATGCCACAAAGCAAGCGTCTCCAGTAACGTTTCCATCTCGGAAGTCACATCTGGCAAGGATCGTCTACTTGGACGCACCCGTCGGCGATGGTCCCGACGCTGAAACCCTGCTCGACGTTGCGTTCGGCACTAACGAGAACATCACTCACTCGATAGAGACCAAAGAGCTCTTCGAGGCTGTAGAGAAGCTGCTTCCCCAGCTCCCCGAACGCCAACGGCTGGTGCTTCAAAAACGCTTTTTCGACCAGGCCACTTATCGCGAGATCGGTATGCAGTTCAATCTGAGCCACGAGCGGGTTCGCCAGATCGAACAAGGGGCACTCTCCCATTTGCGCAGGCACCTTACTCAAATCGCGGCATGACTCCCAAAAAAATCCCTGGGTCTGGGCCATCACCACCTCCCCCGTCAACTACTAGAACCATGACCACCCCCACCATCTCTGATCTCGCAAACATTTCCCACAGGCTCCCACAAGCGGAGCCTGGTGGCAGGATGCTGATTTGGATCCCCCGGGAGACCGACCACCGCTTTTACTATTCCCCCACGCGCTCCTGGAGAGACACTCAAAACGATGAACCGACGCCGGTCCATGTCGAAGCAGCAAACTATGTGGAAGGCGACAAAGTGCGTGCCCGATGGATCTACCACGGACCTGTGGCCATGGAGCAAGACTACACAAGTTGCGTGACCCTCACAGTGCCCGCTCGATCGGCGCACCACTTGGCCAACCTCATCCAATTCAGTATCGATCAAGGCTACACTCCTGACCTCCTTGTAGCTGAGCTTGCCCATATTCAGAAGACGCTTCAGGGTCAACAAACCAGACAATCTTCATCCGAAAAGCCTTTCAAATACGGCCCCGACGCCACCCGCGCAGAGCATCTGGAATGGTGTAAACATCGGGCTCTGCAGTACTGCGACACTGGCGATTTGAATCAAGCGCTGGCGAGCTTGGCTTCAGACCTAAAGTCACACCCCATGACGGCCAACCATGCCGGAGCTCAGTTGGGCCTCATACTGCTCATGAAGGGCCAAATCTCCACACCAGAGGCCATGCAGGACTTCATCAACGACTGCAAATAGCCCTTCCTATGCTTTCTGAGCTTGAAATTCAGGAGATCAAAGCCCGGCACCCTCTGAAAGAGTTCCTCGAACTCCGGGGGCTGGAATTCAGCAAGCCCTCCCAGGGGGCCTTCGCGTGCACCTGTCCCTTCCATGAGGAAAAGACAGCGTCCTTCCGTGTCTATCCGGACCACCATTTCTACTGCTACGGATGCGGGAAGGTGGGTGATATCTTCACCATTCTCAAGGAACTCGATGGCCTGGAGTTCAAGGATGCAGTGGACCGGCTCAACAGCGCCTCTCCCCTTACGTCAGCTATCCGCAAGGCCACGGCACCCGCAAAGCCCGACGCGGTTTCTCTTCCCCTGCCAGAGTCCCGTCTCGCTCGATGGAATGCTTCTTGTGAGAGCCTCGCTGCAGACCGGCGCCAGATCGACCGCATCGCATCCTGGAGGGGCCTCAGTCCAGAGATTGTGCTCAACGCCGCAAAAGCCCATCTGATGGGTCTCTGGGAGTACTGGGGAGCGATCCGCGAGGCATTTCTTATCAATGCCCCAGGCCACTGTACGCGCCCTGCAGCAGAGGGAGTGCCACCGACCTACGAGCCGGTTCCCATCAGCATCCACGTGCGGCTTGCGCCTGGTTCCAACGGCAATCAAGACGGGACCAAAGCCACCTGGCACTATGACCCCAAGAGCACCCAGGACACCCCCGTGCGGTCATGGCCCTTTGTCTGGGGCAATCTCAACGGCGCCAGATGGCTCTTTGTGCTGGAAGGCCAGTGGGACGCGCTGGCACTCGCAGATGCCTGTGCCTGGAGCACTCCGGAGAGCATGCCTCCGGGCTGCGTCATTGTGGGACTGCGTGGCAGTACTGGCAGCAGCCGTTTCCTCAAAGACTACCCCCTCGACAGGCAGGCCTCTGCCATCTGCATCGGAGACAACGACCGCGCCGGCAACGCCTGGCACGATGAAGGCGGCTTCCTCGACCAGCTCCGTGAAAAAGTAGCCAGGGTCATCTGTTTCCAGCCTCAGTCGGGCCCCCACAAGGACCTCAACGATCTATACAAAGCAGGCCTGTTCAGTGGACCTGAGTTCCTGGAAATGATCCGGGAGAAGCTCAAGGCGGCACCGAAGCGCGCCAAACGCGAGACCTTCCTCAAATGGTGCCGCGCCAATAGCGATCGCGAAGATGCCTTGGGCCGCGCCGCCCGCTTTGTCCTGCGAGACAAGGGCAGGCCGAAAGGCCGCAAGAACGTCCGAAGGTGGCGCCAGCACTGGGAGAAACTCCAAGTCTCGGAGGATCTGTTCAAAGACCTCGAACAAGCCCTCAAAGCCTGGAACGACACCGTGCCCGCCCCGGAGACGATCGCTGAAGAATCCCCCACCGACTCAACCACTACTACCGCAACACCATGACTCCCAGTGAGAATTCCCAACCCATCGCGATGTGCCAGGCCTGCGGCTGCAGGGAGAACGACTGCAGCCAGCGCATCGAGCGCTCCGGCGAGCCCTGCCACTGGGCGGCTCCCGGCCTCTGCTCCGCCTGCCTGCAGCTGGCTCAGCAGGTGACCAAGGACATGCAGCATCACGTCCTCTACGACATGGGGGTCACCCGTGACGTTCCACCGCCTCTGGACGGGTACTCCATCGAGCTCATGATCGGCGCCCAGGGCATCCTCCAACTTCATGCTGAGTGTTCACCGGCTCTCAACGAACTTGGAGAGAACGCCGGCAGAGTCATTCCCATCACGGTCTGCCAGCGCCTGGCAACGGCGCTCTATACCATGACCCACTACGCAGACGTCTTCCCCGACGGGGAGGACCAGAGCCTCATCTGCCGCACCGAAAAGGTGGCACTGATCATCTGCAAGATTCCAGAGGAAAGGAGGATCATCACACTGTGAGCTCCCGCCATCCTGTTGTTGCCCACTACCGCGCATCTCAAGGCACCGATCTGACCTTCACCCTGCCAGCGGGACCAGCTCGTCCCTTTTGGCATCGCACCCTGAACCAGCTCCGCTCCTGGGGATTTGTCGTCACTGAAGATCCAGTGTCCGCCAGATACTATCCCAGCGGTCCAGGGCGTGGCCACTGCTACGGCCGCCGAAAGCACCTTGAGTTTCACGGGGAGTACATCGAACAGACTCCCTCGCAAAACAATGCGATCAATGAATGCCGGTTCACCTTTTTCCAGAATGTGAACTTCGAAAACACCAACGGCGGCCGATACGACTTCGACAAGCGCTCGATGATGCCCTACATGATCGGCCTGGAGTTCGAAAACACCCGTCGGAAGGTCTGTAGGTTTTGGGAAACCACCCTCGGTCTCGTGGACCAGAGCGAGCCTGACTATGCGAAGCTGTCCGGCATCGAAAAGGTGGTCCATTCAGTGAAGACCTCCGGCCACTATCGTGGAGGGGATCCTCTCACCGCCTTCCTTAGCCCACGCCATGCCAAGGATCGAGACGGATCACCCATTACTCCCGGTCAAATCAAGTGCCACTATCATTTTGGCCGCAACGTCATGCAAGGACAGGCCTACCCAGGTCTTAACAACCAAAATGGCATGTGGCTATTCGTGCCTACTGGCAGCAACCAAATGCTGCAGGTGTCGCGCAGCGAACTGTTTGACTGGGCACCCGGCATGCCGCGTCGCGGCACCCGGCGACGCCGGGAAAGACTCGAGCAAGAGCTACAATCGGCCATCAACGACCAGAATTTCGAGCGCGCCATCATCCTGCGAGACCTTCTCAAGGTTGCTTGAGCCCCCCATCTTCCTCACTCCCACATGAGCTCCCACACTCTCATTGAGTGGTGCGACAGCACCATCAATCCCACCAGCGGCTGCGACGGCTGCGAACTTTACCGTCCTGGCATGCAGCACCCTGCCTGCTACGCCCGCCAGATTCACGAGAACCGCCTCGCACACTCCTTTCCAGACAAGTACGCCACCTCATTCAACGAGGTGCGTATGATCCCCGGGCGCATGGCCCAGGCCGCTGCATGGCAGGATCTCCGCGGCAAGGCCCGTCCGGACAAGCCATGGTTCAACGGCTTCCCCCGCATCATTTTCGTGGGCGACCTCGGCGATTTCATAAGCCGTGCGGTCACCGACGACTTCCTGCTTGAGGAGGTTGTAGAGGTCATAAAAAACAAACAGGGCGACCGCCATTTTTGGATGCTGCTGACCAAGCGGCCCGACCGTCTGGCCAGGTTCACCCACAAACACGGCCCTCTGCCGTCAAACGTGATGGCCCTCTGCAGCGTGACCACCCAGGCCACCGCTGAGGCCCGGATCCCGGAGCTCCACAAGGTCCAGTGCTCCTGGAGGGGCATCTCAGCAGAGCCGCTTCGCGGGCCCCTTGACTTGATTTCGACCAGAGGGGGCACGCCCTGGATTGGCGAGAGCGTCGTCGGCAATCGGCTCGACTTGGTCATCACCGGCGGGGAGAGCGGCCGCCAGGCCCGTGCCATCCACCCTGCCCATTTTCGATCGCTGCGCGATCAATGCCAGATGACGGGCACTCCGTTCTTCTTCAAGCAATGGGGAGAATGGGTGGGAGGCAAGTTCGACCGGCGCAAGAGCAAGGCCGTCCTGGACGATGGCGGCATTTTCTGGATCAACCCCGGCCACCCCCCGCTCGAGCGCTGGGACGACACTACTACAGGGGCCTACTGGAAGCCCTGCTCAGCCCGCGTGGGCAAGAAGAGGCCGCCGGGGGAGGACCTCGCTGGCAAGCCCCGCTTTTACAACAACCGTCTCCTTGACGGCCGTGAGTGGAATGAGTTTCCGGACATTGCCGGCAACCCCATTCAAAAGTCTCCGCCCCACCCCCAAGCCGCGGAATCCACCCTTGCAGCAGGCCATGACACATAGCCAACATCGTGAGCGGACTCGTGGAAACAGTTGCTGGCCCCTCGGCCAGCCAGGGGAAGAAGAAGAAGCGGGGCGTCCTCGTCCGTGTCATGCTGCCTGGGGACAACGCCAAGATCCTGGACACAGCCCAGGAGACGGCCGCCGCCCTGCAGGGCAAGCATGTATTCTTCCGGCGCGGCGAGGCCGTCGTCTTCCCCTCGCCCACCGGCGAGCCGAAGATGCTGCCCATGACCGACATCGTATTCCGGTCAGAGATCGAAAAGTACGTGTCGTACTTCAAGCCAAGGCGCAACGACGACGACGAGTACTTCGAGGTGGACCGCAGCCTCAACAAGTCCGATGCCGAGACCATCTTGAGCGCACCGGAGTTCTGGAAGGACCTTCCGGAGATCAAGCGCGTCCATCCCTGCCCGCTGCCGGTGCTTCGTCCCGACGGCAACGTCGTCATCCTCCAACCGGGGTATGATGAACCAACTGGGATTTACACATTCACCGAGCATTGAGGAACTCTTCAATTCTCGCTGGCTTGCCAAGCGCTTCATTTACCAGACCGTGCATCTGCACGGTCCACCTCCAAAAGTGATCGCGTGATTCCAGACACGGCGGATGCTCCTGCAGGAGCATCCGCCATTTGACCTGGCATCCACACCCCTGGCTGGGCAGCCGCTGGCCAAAGCATTCCAACCAACGCACCGCCCGCGTTTTGTCCCACTCCGTTGGGGCCGTCGGGTATCTGCACGCGTATTCGTGGAGCTCCCTCCACATTACCCGGCCAATTCTGGCAAGCGATTCAGCACTCATTACTACAGGGGCTCACAGGTATAGGAAGTAACAGCCAACGACCAATAGACAGCTGCCATGTTATCTGCCGGTCCGGATGAGGGCGGCCACTCCAGCGAGATTTCGGGAGCAACAGGCAAGGCAATGAACTGGTCAATGTCCTCGCCGGCCGTCCAGGAGTACTCTTCATCCCCTTCAGACATGATCACCTCACTGTCGAACTCCTCAGTTGCCCGCGTGATTACCCAGTGCCACCGGACATACCCGCTATTGCCAATGACCCTCCACGCATACCCGGGGCTTACCACCGCTTCCGCCTTGGCCACATCGCTATCGTGGCCATAGAACACCTGAGCGCTGAAAACACCAGAGACGGTCCAGCCCTCCATGGCTGCAGCAGCAACCTCAGCGTTACTTTGGGCATTGTCCCTCACGGTACCGCCCGGTAATACGGCGGAGGGGTTGCTGTAGTTTACAACACCCGGTGCCAGTGGAGGATCGATCTCCTCGGTCGTTGGAGTCGCGCACGCGTTGTCAGTAGGATCAGTCCAGATCGTGCGGGTGTCCAACTCCTCACGTTGCAGGTAGTAGGCGTTGGTCTCCGGATCGTAAGCACCGCAGATTGCGCGCTCAAACTCGCCACCTCCCATCTTTCCTCCCACTGTCACAAAACACGTGAGCAGCGCCGGAGGGCAGCAGTGCCGGCATCCGAGTGTCATTGGCAGAGACTCAAAATCTTTGACAATCATCTTATGCAGGGCCGATTTTCACCTCGGCCGTACCCGTCCCGCTGCCGTCGTCACAGATCTTCCACTCAAGGCTGGTCCTGCGCACACTGCCGGATGAGACCCCGTTGATGATGGTTGCAAGGCGGACGTAGGCCTCACCTGCCCCTGGTGATGGCTCTCCGTCAGCGTAGGAGTCAATGGCGGCGCTGACCAGAGCGCCACCGGTCACGACCGTTTCATCATCGTTCTTCACCAGGGTAAACGTTGCCTTGAGGTGGATATGATACGTGCCTGTCGCCGACACCGTCAGCGATGGCCCAGCAGAGATGGGCACGCCGCCGATCGTCGGGACCAGCGCGCCGAAGTTGGCATCTTGAACCGTGACAGCCATGGTGCCGCTGGCAGGCTCGACCGTCACTTTGTACGGGTGTTCCGCTGCTGCAGCTCCAGCTACACGTCGGGCGCTTCTCACACGGATCCGGACGCTATTGCCGCTGCGCCCGATGAACACTCCCGGGCCGCCTCTCACACTGTCCGATGTGATCGAGCTCCTCGCTGCCGACTCGATGGCCGACATCCTGTCTTCGGAGAAGAAGTCCTCGACGGGATCGCCCGCAGTAAGAGGCTCCAGGTTGGGGTACAAGCGGCTCATGACTATCCGTAGATGGTTGGGTTCCAGCCGCCGCGGCCACTCAGCCGCCATTCTCTTACAATGTCATAGACCACCCGTTGGGTGGTCTGGGGCACCCCTGCCACGAATCGACTACCTCGCTGGTCCATCTGATATCCCACGTAGAGCCAGTTCCTGTTCCCGAAGCCTGGCGCAGGGCCCGGCAACGCGGTGAAGATCTTCCCGACCTGGTTGACGTCGTTCGAAGGAAGGTTCCTGCTGACAAATCGCTCGCGATAGCTGATCGCGGTGACGTCCAGGAAGGCCTCGATGCCAGCAAAGGGGTTGGCGGCAAAGGAACTGGGGCCGGTGGCCACCATGGTCCCGAATCCTGCAAAGGTGCCTACCAAGTCATTGGTGGTGAGATTGCCAGAGGCATCCACGAACATTGCACCATGCAGCGGTGAACTCGGTCTGCCTCCGATCTGGGACACGAAATCCGGATGCACCTCGATGGGCTGCTCCTCGACCCCCATCACCAGGCTGTACACCGGCTGGTCCAGATCTTCGTCGGAAGCTCCGCAATATCTGCATTCCGCTCGAATCCCGTTGGGGATGTAGACCAGCTCCCGGGTCTCCATCTTGACGAAGGAACTGAACGGGTGATTGGCTCCAATGCGCGGCAACTGTGCGATCAGGCTTGAGGCGTTGGCCAAGGGCCCCTGGATCTCAAAGTGAGCCTCCCCATCGGTCAGGCCCTGCCGCTTCTGCCGGAGACGACACGTCTCCGGCAGAATTCTCACCTGTGCGCTTCCATAGCCCCTGATCATGCCCCTCTGGCAGCGTCAACCTCACATTTTGACGGCGGCCCGCTTGCCGGCACTCCGGACGTTCATTTCATGCTGGGCCTGCATGTACTTGATCATCTTGTCCAGTCGGCCAAACAAGTCTCTCGGCGCATGGGATCCCGCCCCATACACAGCACCGCCACCGCCGATCCGCTGCAGCGTGCTGACTCTCTGGCGGAGATCGGGCTTGTTTTCATAGTCGGCATCGCCCGCCTGCTCTTGACGGCGCTTTCTGCGAGCATCCCGCTCCTCACGCTTGGCTTGTTTGGCAGCCTCCTTCTCATCCACGCCCATTTCCTTCAGTTCCTGCTCACGCTCTTTGCGGATCTGCTTGTCACGCACCCTGGCGGCAGATTCCTCATTGCCTCCCATCTCACGGCGTCGAGCCTTATTCTCACTCTTGAGCCCCTCTTTGACGAGGTCACGGCGCTTTTTGGCCTGGTCCATTTCGATCTGCCGCTGTTGTTGCTCCTGGGCATCGCTCTGCTTTACCTTCGCCACCGCCTGATCCCGGGTGATCCCTTCACGCTCCATCCGCTCCACGACCCGGGCTTCGAAGGTGGCGGCTTTCTCCGTCTGGATCGCCGCCTCACGCAGCGCTGCCGCATGGTCAGCATAGCCGCGGATCTCCGCCTGCATGGCTCGAGTGCGCAGGTCCTCTGCCCGCTGCCGGCCACTGGATTCATTCTGGGCAAAGCCCTCCTCACGGCCTTCGTCGGCCTGACCGCGCTGCCTCCCACGTGCGCGGGACTGCAGTTCTTTATCGGCCTCGGCCTGGGCCTGGGCAGGGCTCATGCCCTGGTCACGGTACCGGCGCTCCATCAGCGGCCGCTCTACCTCGTCTTCCTTGCGGGCCGCTGCCTCATCGATAGCCCGGGCACCGGCATGGTTACCCAGGCGGCGTTGATCCGCGGCATCTTCCCGCATCCGGGCGGCTTCTACGGCGGCCTCGCTTTGCGCCCGCTGGCGGGCCTGGTCGCGTTTGAACGCCTCCTCCGCGGCATCCACCCCTTTACGCTGCCTCTCCTCCTCAGCACGCGCCTGGCTGCGCGTCGCATCAGCGGCCGCCCTGGCGTTCTTTTCGGCCCAATCGGCCTCCCCACCGCGGCCGGCCTTGCGCAGCGCTGCAGCACGGCTCCGCCCTTCAGCTTCGATGATCTCGGCCTTTTTGTCAGCCTCCTGCACCTCGAGAGCCAGGCGTTCGCGGGAGAGATCCAGTCGCTTCAGTTCGGCCTCATAGGCATTGTCGGTCGCGGCCGCGATCTGCTCGGCCACCTGCAGCTCCATGGCCCTTCGCGAGCGCCAGACCTCCAGCGCCTGCTGTGCGATTGCCCGGTCCTGGGCAGCCAGCCGCGCGATCTTCTCCTGTTCAGACGCCAGGGATTTTATTTCCGCGAGCCTCTGCTTCAGAGTGGCAGACTGGCCAGCACCTTCAGGTCCTACCACCACACCAGACTGGTCAGCAATTCGTTTAAGCGAAGCCTGATCATTTTCGGACTTCTTGAGAGTGTCCTCAGCTGAACTTAGCTCTTCCGGATTGGCATCGCCATTGCTCACCAACTCGTTGAGACGCTGTCTGGCGGCAGCAGCATTCTGCACCGCCGATTGATACGCATCATAGAGCGCCAGCTTCTGCTGCAGAATGGCCAATTCGTTGTCGCTATCCAGGGCAATCCGCAGACTTTGCCCCACTTCTTGAGCTGCCTCCTCTGCTTTCTCGATCCCCAACCTCAACGCCTCGATGGCAGTCTGCGCTTCTTCGAACTTCTGAGCATCCCCGACCTGGACGGAGCTCTGAATCCCACCAAGACCGTGAGCTCCGATATTCACCATCTGCGGCCGGAGCTGCTCAGCTCGTGCCTGCAGGCTGGCCATTTCGCCCCGCATTTCCGCAAGCTTTTCCGCCGCTCTCACTGCCGCATCGCCGCCAGCAGCCTGGGCATCCTGCACCTGCGTGAGCCCGTCAAAGAGTCGCTTCGCTACCGCAGCCTGGGCGGCCATCTCTTCGCGTTGCGCTTGCAAATCGCGCAGTTTCGACTCATTCCCCATCAATTCCTGCTGGGTATTGCGCCGGCTTTCGGCTGTCTCACGTGCATCCGTGCGTTGGCCGGTCTGGCGTTCGTAGTACTCCTCGGGCCTCCGTAGGTTGGCGCGATGGAGCTTTTCCAGTTCCATCTGCTGGACCTTCAAGCCTGCGATGCGCCCTCTAGCCACGCTCTCCATGTCCTTGTCGCCAGCCACCGCAGCACGCGCAGCCTCTTCATGTGCTTTGCCCAGCTCTCGCAACGTATCCGCATACGCTTTGCTGAGGTCCTGCACGGTCTGGATGGCATCGGCCTGCCCCTTGAGACGGGCAAGAATCTCCCCGGTAGCACTGCCGTAGGCATCCACCGCCTTTCGAGCTTGGGACCAAGCGTCATAGACCATCCATCCGACGGTGGCCACCGCTGCGAGCGCCAGCGTCACGGGGTTGGCCAACAGCATGCGGCCCATCCACGCTATCTGTGCACCCACAAATTTAAAGGCATTGCCAAGAATCATCAGCGAGGCCGTCAGACCGCCGGCACGGAAGGCACTGGCCACCTTCCCCACGGAGCTGACCAGCGCAGAGAAAGCCTGCTGCATGCTCAGGGCCATGGCAAACCGGAAGGCATCTCCTGCAGCGGTCCCCGCGCCGGCCAGGTCGTTCTTGACCTTGTCCTTCACCGAGGCACCTGCTCCAACAGCATAGCCACCTGCACCCTTCGTCACAGTGTTTGCTCCCAAGGAGGCTCCTTTCAGAGCTCCAAGGCCCCGAAACACCCCTTTGTAGAGGGCGCTACCCAGGATTGCGGCACTCACGGCCAATACGGTGGTGCCGATTCCTTTCAGAGCCGTCTCCATGCCGGGCACCTTGGTGGCAGTTTCCATGAACTTGGCCTGCATCTTGTCCTGCACCCCCATGACCTTGCCCAGCAGGCGGCCGTAGTAGTCCGTCACCGGCGTCAGTCGCTCCACCGCCTTGGTCATGCTGTCGATCGCCTGCTTTTCGCCCTGCAGGAAACCTTCACCGAACCCAGCAGACATGGTATCGGTCGCATCTTCATATGTGCTCTGCAGACCTTCGAGAGTCTTGCTAATGTTGTCCATTGCCCCTCGGGAGCGTTTCAGATCAGACTCAAACAGCCTCCACATGTCTGTGAAACTGGCGCCGCTGGCCTGCATGGCTTCCAATGCGTTCCGAGTCTGGCCGGAAACCACCCCCAGTTCCTGGAGCTGCTGGAGCACTTCACCAATCGGCCGCCCGCTCGAAAGGCCATCATAAACCCGTCCCACCAAGCCCGCCATCTGGGCAAACTGCGTGCCGGCTACGGCCGCGGCATCACCCGCCAAGGTCAGACCGTCTTTGGTGCTCAACGCCCCCTTGGTAAGTGTCTGCAGAGCTTTGTCTCCGCCACTCACATCTTTGAACCCAAACGGAGTGAAGTCGGCGAATGACCGTAGCTCCCGCGCTCTCTCGCGCGCCGACTGCATGCCTTTTAACAAGGTGCGAAACTGGTTCACCACCGTCTCCATCCCCCCCGCTCCCTGGGTACCCATCTTGGCCAGTCCAACGGTGAGTTCCTTAACAGACTTGAGCGCGGCATATGCTGCTCCAGCAAAGAGACCGAGCGGGCCCAGCAGCTTGATGGTGATGGCGGTGCCGATGCCGCTCATCACGGCCTCCATCTTGGATCCACCGCTGGCGACGGTCGCAAGGGCGTCGATCATGCCAAACTGCCAGGCGCTGACACTGGCCCGGACTTTGTTGACCGCCGTGTTCGCCGACGCGAGCTGCCGCTGGGCGGCGATGGCCTGCGTTGCAGCTGCAAGCCGTGGGTCATTGCTGGTGATGTTGATGGCCATCTTGGTCCACCCCGCGTGTCACCAGCCCGCGTCGGCTATTCCCTGCCCAATGCTTCACGCAGGAGCCTCACAGCACGCGGCCGGCCTTCCTCACGCTCACGCTGCCGTTTCTCCTTCTCGCGCTGCTCCTGCATCGCCCGCATCGCCCGCAGACCTTCCTGGAACTCACGGTCTTCGTCGGTGAGAAACTTCACATCTGCAGTAGCACTGAGGCTGGTGAGGTACATCCAGTCCACCAGGCCCGCAGGCCATTCACTGCCGACGACCTTGGAATCAAATCCCTGGCTGGAGAGGTAAGACAGCACGGTCAAAAGCCCGGGAGTCACCCGCTCCTTGCCAGCCTCCCCACCAGTGGCCATGACGTCAGGCATCGTGCAACAGGCATTCAGATAGGCCTGGAACGCGGCCTCTTCTGCCGGGAGCTTCCTGCTCCACCAGACCGCTCTCAGTGCAAAACTCCACCGGCGCCACCAAGTGGCTTTCTGACGAAGGACCTTGCCCGCTTGGGATCCCGGCACACTACAGAGCCGCACCGCCAGTTCCAGCTGCGCAAAGTCCATGGGCTCCTCAGCCAGCAGCGGATGCCCTGCAAGGCGCAGCAGTTCCCGGTGCCAAAGGGAAAAGGGCACCAAACGGCGCCCTAGACACTTGAACTCGGCAGCCCCCAGCCAGACGGCGAGAGCCTCATCCAGGCCAGACCAGGATTCCACAGCGAATCATCAGTTGAGCGCCGTACCCGTCTGGTCGGTGATCTTCGGGAAGCTCACGCCAGTGGTTTCACCCATCTGGAACTCGTTGTTTTTCACGGTCTGCTTCCCGCCCTTCACGATGTACACCTTACCGCGAAAGACGAACGTGGCAGAGGCATTGCCATCCAACACGTTTTCGAAGAGGATCGCATCCATGATGTACCCTTCCATGGTAAAAGTACGCTTGGCGGAACCACGGGCATAGGCTTCGGTCTCCGCGTAGAGGTTCTTACCTTCAGCCTCGAACTCGGGCTCAGCGTCAATCGTCAGCGACTGGGGCTGGATGCCGATGCTGCTGGCAATGGCCAGCGCTGCAGGATCGTTGAACCCGAACTTGTACGACTGGGAACCATATTGACGGACGGCCATGCAAGCCTCCATCTGTCAACGGTCAGAGTCACCCCACTGGGTGCTGCACGTCGGGTTCGCCCCGTTTCTCCAGCAACTGGCAGCCTACTTTGAGGAACACGATGTCCGCATAGTCCTGGCCGTCGCTCGCTTCGGCTATGTCTTCAATGACCCACCCGTTGAGCACGATGCCGGTTTCATCATCAACCCCAGGTCGGGGAATCTGGTTGAGCGCCTTCTCAACATCGGCCGCCAATTTGCTTTGCAGGCCCTCGTTGGTCGTGCCGGCAGGTGGCTTCTCATCCATGTTGCGCAGGAGGATGATCGCCACCTCCCCATTGTACACGCCGGTGTCGGGGGCTATCTCATCCACTCGGTCCACCTTCACCACACCCACGACGCCGGTGTCTGCAGTACTGCGCCGGCCCGCGACGAACGTGGTACCTGGCACGCGTACAGTGAGCTCGCTCACGAACACTTTTGCCAGCCGCTCTTTGATCTGAAACAGGTCACTCATGGTATTGGGCGTTCCCGTCACACGTCACGGGTTTGTACCGGACCGCACGTCAACATCACTCCCGCCCCACCCAGATCCTGGACCAGCATCACCCTTCCCACGATGCCTTTCTTCTGACGCAGCACCTTGTGCCCCTTCTCAGGGTTGCACTGCCGCACGGCCGAAAGGGAGAGGTACACATCGAAGTCAGGCAGCTCAGTCTTGCCGCCGATCGTCTGGCTCAGCGCAGTGGAGAAACCACGATCAGAGACAGTGCCCAGGACATCTGGCACACCATTGATCGTCAGCTTCTCCCCCATTTCCTCATTCCCATCTTCGGCCGCCTGGTCAAAAGCATCGTCAAAGTCACTCATGATATCCCTCCTGCAAAAAGGGCTGCCCCATGCACTGGAGCAGCCCGAGAAATTGAAAAACACCTGTCCTCCGCAACCTTACGCCGGAACGGCCACCCCACCTCCGACGGGGCGCAACGCCATGGTCGTGGCGGTTTTGATCACACCCAACACCGTAGTGTAGTTTCCTGCTGCCAGGTCTTCTGCCGGGCACATTTTCCCGGGCGTGGCGCTCTGAACAATCACTGTGCCCACCGGGACGCCATGCGCCCCCAGGACGAGGTCCACATCTTCAAGGACGTAGAAAAGAGGCTGACCTGCCCCAGCGGTGTTCAGGGCTACCCCCGCGACATCCTTTTTCGTCGCATCGTTGCCGTCTGCCTTGTAGAGCTTCTGATCGGTCGTGTTCTTGCAGAGAGTGTCCCCGGCCGCGATGGCCTCCCCTGCGGTACCCTGGGTCTGGTTTCCAGCGGAGCTTTTGAGAACATTGGCGGCGGTGAGTGCGATATCGGCCATGCTCGCCGCCGCATGTCAACCTTACCAGATGGAGCCCAGGGCAGCTTCAATGGAACCATCATCCCAGCGACCATCCATCACCCCAGCAAAGGCCCACTTCCCGTTCAGAGCTGCCGATGTCCCTCGACCGAACAAGACACCGTTGACCGTGATGGTACCGGTGCCAAGCGCGAATGTCGTGGGCGTCCCATTGTTGATGGAGAGGTGGCTGTTCGCTCCGTCAAACACGACCCGGAGGATTTGATTGGCTCCCGTAGTAACGGTCACTCCAGTATCGACCGCGGTGCTGTTGAGCCGCACCGCCCATTTCGATGAGGACATCACTACCCCCGAACTCCCAGCGCTGAAGGCAATGGGACCACCTCCATTGGTACCAGAGGTCACATTGAGGACCGCAAAGAGGGTGATGGGCTGTGGGATCAGAATGAGCGGGGACAGCGTCGCCACAAGCCAGTCTCCGGACGATGTGACGCCGTAGCCATTGCCAAAGGCCTGGAGGGTGCCAGATCGTCCTATTTCAGGCTGGTTTGCTGCAGTGGCCTGTTCAGGAAACAGGCCTCCGGCTTGGTCCAGACCGTTCACGACGGTGCCCACCCCGCCATTGAGGAAGGCAAGAACGTCACTGCCCCACCTGCCGGTAACAGCATCGGTGGTGAAATCTTCCACCGCACTGTCACTGCTCCTGCGGATGCGCCATGAAGGGGTCACAGAACTGAACAGCCGATGCCCGAAGGCAAAGGCGTACCGGAAGTCATCCTGCCACTGGTCCAGCGGCCCCACGAAGGGCGCTGGCGGATCAGCGGTAGTTAGAGGAAACTTTACGGTGGCAAGATCCAGACCAAATCCAAGACGCATACGCAACAAGAGTGAAAGTTTGAGCAGAACAGACCATCAACGCCGGTAGGCACGGTACATGCCCGATTCGCCGGATCTCTTGAGCTTGGTAATGCCCCTGCCGTTGATGATGATGGTGCCAGGAGCGTGGGCCACACCAGTCAGGGCACCGCTGGCGTTGACTTCCTCGAACTGCTCAAAGGTCACAGGCACACTGCCCACGACCTGAACGGCGAAGAAGTCCCCCTCCACGAGGGCGTTGTCACTTACGTTCTGGACGCCATTCGCCCCCTGCAACAGATCATTGATGTCTCCCATGGATTTCGGTGTGTTGGTTTCTATTTGCGTTGACTAAACTTTATCAGGCATTGCCGGTGATCGCGGCATTGCCCGTGGCCAGAACCCCCACGATGGAGGCCATGGCGTGCACATTGCCATCAGCGGTGGTGTCCAGCACCAGAACCGCTTTGCCGGTCGCATCCGTGGCCACCGTGGCCAGGGCATCATCGGTATCCTCCTTCAGCAGGATCCCCGTGGTGGCCGTGAGCGTGCCCAGGTCAGTGGGGGCGCCGTAGGCGGTGGCAGAGAGCCAGACTCGCAACAGGCAACGCCTGGTCAGGTTGTTGCCCAGCGCGTCCAGCGCCTGGATGGTGATGGTGGCATTGCCGTCGGGCGTCCCGGTGTTGGCGACGACCACCGACGGTGCTGGCAAGCCCTGGTTGGGCGTCTCGGCCAACGTCACCGTCGCCCAGCCACCGGGGAAGGCTTCGTAGACCACACCATTCTCGTCCTGGTAGAGGTAGCCCAGGCAGGTGGCGGCCGCCGGACGGGCGGAGAGATTGCCGCTGGAGAAACCGTTTGCCTCTACCCGGCTGCAGACGCCTGTCTGGATCCAGGTCGTGCCAGTGCTGAAGAAGACGTCCAGCGTGTCGGTTTCAAAGAACCGGGCACCCACAGCGAGGTTTGCAGCCGGCCTGGCCGCATGGGTTCCGGAAAAGCGGGCGATCGGCAACGGCGTAAGCATAGCCACGCCCGGGTTGTCAACGATCCCGGGGGGTTCACTACGTAAAAGAAAAACGGCACAGGTCTCGCGACCCATGCCGTTTATTCAAAACCCCCGTTTTGAACCGCGCCAACTCCTGTGCAAGTTTCAGGGTCTATGGCACGAAACCTGTCGTGATCATCTCGATCGCACCGCTGTCCACGATCTTCTCAGCGGTGTGGGTCCGGGTGCGGATCATGTCGCCGCGGCGGCGCTCATCGCGGTAGGTCTCGGTGGTGAAGAGACCCCCGGGGCAGTCGGCACCCCAGGTGATGGTGCGTCCCGCGCCACCGGCTTCAAAGCTGCCACCCTGGATGTCCGCCAGCCAGATGTAGGCATTGCTCCAGAAGTAGGTGCCGTTGAAGGTACCGTCCACATCCTTGGTGGCAGAGTCGTAGGCTCCGCCAGCCACAATGATGTTCTTGATGCCAAAGGGTTTCACAAGGTCCTCGGCATTGATGATCTTGTACACGCCCTGGCCCAGCTGGCTGAAGAGGAAGCCCTGCAGCTTGGAGGAGCGGCGCAGAAGGTTGAAGATTTCCCGGTTCATCCACATCGTGTTGGCGATGATGCCCTTCTTCTCCAGGCGTTGTTGGGCGGCCTGCACATCCTTGGGGAAGTCGATGTTGGCCAGGTTCGCCTCCGTGTAGGCCACCGTGGCGGGCACGGCGGTCACGCCTACGGTACCGGGGTTGCCAAAGAGATCGGCCACGCGCTTCTCGTAATCGAAAAGGAGCGTGCGCTTGTTTAGCTTGGCCGTGAGCACTTCCATGTCGAAGAAGCGCTCCAGCTCCACCTTGCGGGAGTCATCGATGCGTTCTTCCCAGCCATACTCCGCGCAGTCGTACGTGTCCCATTCGATCGCGCGCTGGCCTTCGTTGTAGGAACCGTCCTGGGCACGCTTGGTGGAGTTGATCTTCATCAGCTCACCCTTCCCACGGCGGATGCGTGGGTAGCTGCCGTTGCGCGTTGGCTGGTCCACCACAGGCATGACCTGCTGGGCAATCAGCCCCTGTTCGGACGCGCTCGACTCCTCCAGGAAGGCGGAGATTTCGGGACGGGGAGAGGCTGCAGTGGAGGAGTACATATGGGGCTGGAAAAGGAAACTGGCTTCAGGAGTGGGAAATAACTACTGGGGAGATGGGTTAGAAGTACATGACCTGGATGATCTGGCCGGCACCGCTCGCTGGCTGGAGGGCTACCCCCTCGGCCGTACCAGCGCCGCCATGAGCCTGCACTCTGCCGTTGTCGGCCCCCTTGATCTTTGGACTGGCGAGGGTGATTTCCCCGGCCGCGACAGCGTAGTGAATGCCGACGTTCTTCTTCTGCATGGCCACAATGTTGCGACCTCGCTGATCAGAATCCACTGGACCCCCGATATTGTGGCCGAGCACCTCGGCAGCATCGGCTGCGTCGGCGACCACAAGGCCGCCAGCCACGCCCGCCTTGACGCGCAGATAGTTTTCGATGTCTTCTTCGGCAGGAAGAGAAAGGATGGCGTTGGTATTCATCGTGGCGGGAAAACTTGGCTGAAAATGCGGTGAGGTTTCTTGAAACTACCTAAGAAAACGAAAGACTAGCTCTGATTGGCACCGAGCTGTTTGAGGTGCTTTTCGTACACTCCAGGATGGGAGGACATCACCTTCTTGATTGCGGTGGTCCGGCGGGTGGCCTCCAGCATTTCCGGGCTCTTGGTACTCAGCTCGGTCATCTCAGTGCGCACCATCTGCTGGAATTCTGTGAGGTTCTCGGCAGGGGCGGTTGCAGCCGAGAACATCGTAGTGTCGCCACCACCGGCATTCACCGGCTTCATGGGAGCGGCCGCACGGTATTCCTTCACCAGTTCGTTCAGGGCGGTGATCTCAGCCTGCTTCTCCTCCAGGGAGGTGACGAGCTGCTCCTGCTTCGCACGGAGCACAGAGAAGGCGTGCTGCACCTGTTGCGCCTGTTGGGCTTCCTCCATTTCCGTCACCTTGCCGGAGAAATAGGCCTCCAACTGGGTGATGATGTCGCCAGCCCCGACACCCATTTCTTCGGGTTCGTCGTCGTCTTCGCCGCCGGGAGCGGGAGCTCCACTCACTTCACTGAGGTGCTCGTCCACTTGCTGACAGAAGCTTTCGATGGCGGTCATGCGCTCTTCCATCCCTTCCAGCTTGGCAAGGATGACTTGGAGCGGATCGGCAGGAGCACCGGGCTTCGCGGTTGCGGCGGCGGCAGGAGGGGCGGTGTCGGGCATACTTCCCCTGCCCCGGCTGTCAACGCCCTCGGAGAACATGCCGTCCGGATTGGCGGCGGGATGGGGCACCAGATCAGTGGACACCAGCTCCGTGCACCTCGCGTGCTTTTTGGTCCCCTTCAGCTCGGGAGCTCCTCGGAACGTGACACTCAGACCCACGGTCTTTGGCTGCCTTGTCGCGAGCTCCAAAAGCTGCGGGGTCTTGTCATGAGTCTTGAGCAAGTTCCAGTCTGCCCGAACTTTGTCGCCATCACGGCGGAAGTTGTTAAGGTACCCGTTGACGGCCTCAATACCGCTGCCGTGATTGAGCTTCACCGGCACCTGGCCACTCGCCTTCGCGCAGTCGTAGATCTGCTTCAGCGTGGTGTTGTCCACCTCCAGATCGTGTCCCTTGGCCACTAGATTGCCGGTGATCATCGAGACATTGCGGATGATGCAGTTGATTTCATCAACGCCGAGCCCGACGCCGGCATCAAGCACCTCAAACGTAAACTCCTGGCCTTCTTGCGGGTCGTTCATACGTCCCCGCTGGCCTTGTCAATCGCCCACATCTGCTGCTCATTTCGGAGAGGAAAGTGTGGCCCATGTGGACGACCTCACCTTCCTTGGCTTGAGCCAGGCCCTTCGCCCCTCCTTGTTGACGTATTTGCCGCCTTGTGGGACCATGACGCATGAGCTCCCGACAATTCTTATCGCCTGTCGAAGATGCTTTCCGCAATGCAGTCAAACTGCTTGAAGAAGCAGGACTGCTGGCAAGTAGCGTAAAGTCGCTCCAGACTCACGAAGATGGATCGTGCCACCTGGAATTGAGTATCAGCACCCTTAGTGCCAAACCGGCCCTTTTCGATGAAGAGGTGAATAGGATCCACGGGCGAAGCTAGGCGCCAAACAAAACCCTACCCACGCCGCTTCGGCCTCACACCACCTGCCGCTCGGCCCACGCCTTACGCAGGCTCGACTTGGCGTGTGAACCCGCCGCCTTGAGCGAGTCCATCATGGGCACACCTGGGCCACCCCAGTTGCGCCGAATCTTGCGCACTCCGGCAATAGCGCCACCGGCCAAGGCCGCCGCGGCAAGCCCCGGCCCCAGGAGACCGCTCTTCTTTTTGGGCTCTCCATAGGCTTGTTTCATGGTCTGGGGATCCGCGCCGCCCGTTTCATTGCCCACAAACCTCCCCGCCCCGTCCCGGCCACGCTCACCTAAGGGCGCGGCCAGCTGCGTCAACTGATCCATGGCCTGCAGCATTTCCGCTTTCACTGCGGCCGCTTTGTCCGCAGGTTTGGCTTCTTCTGTCGGCTCAAAGGACCTGATCTCCAGCGTGAGGTTGTGCCTCTTCTCCCCTTCTTCATCCTCGCGCACGGTCCTCTCCCGCACCCGATACTCTACGGTGGCCTTGCCCTTGCGTGGGATCTTCGTGAAGTCTTTGCCGTCCCCCTTGCTGCTGATGTACACGCTCGGGTAGTATTTGTCCTGGGGCTTGGGTGGCGTGTAGCAGCCCACCTCTCCATATTTCTCCCCCAGATCGAGTTTCTCAAACGAGGTAAGTAGGCCGGTGATCTCGGCGAGGGCGGTGGCGGCAAGGGTGCTCATAGTGAAAAAAGAACTGACCGGCAGTTTCAGGAAACTCCTGTCATGGTTTGGGTTCAAGGCGCAGCTGGAAGTGCTGGATCGATGTCACCTTGCCAGCGGCGTCTCGCGTGATCAGAGGATGCGTGCAGACGATCAAACACCCATTCGGGTACCGCTTACTCTGCAACTCATTGAGAGCTCGCAGGGCGGCGATGAGCTCGCCAGGGTCAGGCGCGTTCATTAGCCCTTGGCGCTGAATTTCGTCAACGCCTGGTCAAGCTCAGCCTCCAGGCTGGTCACCTCCGCCGCCAGATCGAACTGGGTGGCATTGGCAACACTTGGATCGTGGTGGTAGAACATCTTCACGATCTTCTTGAGCCCTGTGCGAACGGCCGCACCGGCCGCCTTGGCCTTCTGCATGGAAGTGGGATCCTTGATCACCCGGCTCTTGGTGGCCGCCGCCAGGGCATCTTTGGTGGGCGGGCCAAACTTCATGGCCTTTTTCCGGGACTGGGGGGGCATCCACTTTTCCCGGGGGTTCTGCCAGGAGTGTTTCACGTTGCTGCCCAGATCTGCCACCGCCCCACCTGCCTGTTTGTACGCCTGACGCACCCCAGAGAGCCCGGGGGGCAGCGGTCCGGCACTTTGCCCGGCTTTCATGACCCCGCGGTGGACCCCATAGGCCGCCCCACCGACGGCAGCCGCGCCGGCAACTTTGCCGGGGGTGACAGCACCTTGATCGTCCTCCTCTTCACGGGCGAACTTCGTGAGGGCCTTGTCGAGCTCGGCATCGAGCTCGGAGAACTGGGTCAGCAGGGCGGTGGCGTTCATGGCGTTGAGCCACACGCCGTGTCAATCACAGCAGCTTCAGAAACCGTGAATGCCTGAGCTTATGGCCCGCTGTCCACTCCACGAAGGCAATCTCCACCTTCGTCCTCGGCTTCACCCACCTGCATTCCAGCATTTTCTCCTCGTCGAGACTGCGACCCCATCGGGACGGTCCAGTCTCAGGCAAATCACTGAAGGGGCAGGCGGGCATTACCAGGTGGCGTATCGAATCCATCACCCTCGCCTTCTGCACAGGCGTGAAGCCGGCCCGCACACTGCTCACATATTTCAGCTTTCGGCCGGAACGCTGGCCAATAATGAGCTCATCAAAACTCCGACCATTCGGGACGTAGCCGCCCACAATGAACTCGTCCTTCCGTTCAGCTTTCCACTTTAGCCACATGCCAGACCGCTCGCCCGCTTCATAGTGACTGTCTCTGGCCTTTGCGACGATGCCTTCCAGACCGAGTTCCCGGGCTTGCTGCATCAGAGAAGCCACGGAACCGTGCAATTCCCTGCTGAAACCAATCACGTCAGAAGACTTGGGCAGGATTTTTTGCAGAGCTTGGCGGCGGGCCTCCAGAGGGAACTCTGTCAGGTCTTGGCCGTTGAGAATCAAAAGATCGAAGAGCATGAAGCGCAACTCTGGGGTCTTTGAACGATGAGACTGTAGCAGTTGAAAATCTGGGCGGCCCTCTTCGTTGAGAGCCACCACCTCACCATCCACCGTGGCAGAAATGCACTTCAGTTCAGCCAGACCCTCGGCAACTCCTGGAAATGACCGAGTCAAGATCTTGTCGTTGCGAGAGGTCAGGCGAGCTCCCCGGGGCGATTTTTCGCCAATCATCCTGTAGCCGTCCCACTTTATTTCATATTCCCATTCAGGCCCCTCTGGAAGCTCAGGGACCAGCTTACATAGCATCGGCTCAGTTGCAGCAGTAGAATGGCGCGAGGACATGGCATACCTAAATCGACAGGTCCAATCTGCCGCTCGTTTACCATCAGCTTGGCGGGATAGTCGAATCGTTCAACCGAGTTCCTGCCTCGCTGGAATGGGAATCACCGCCGCTGGGTCTTGGAATTCCGGGGACTCCACCCTGGAGGTAACTCTCCACTGCTGGAGGTCACGATTGGGCCGATGAACACCGCTGTGCATCCGTGCTGCTAGTTCACTGAAAGGGCAGTCCGGATCCAGCCAGGACCTCCAAGCGCAAGGCGGCAGCAATACGGGAAACTGATAGCCCACCCAAATAGCTCGGTTGGGCGGTGGACCGGTGAGAATCGCGAAAGTATCCCCGATTTCTGAATGCGGTTCCCAAAGGCCGGCCAGCATCATCAGTGATTCACCAGGGTAGCTCAAAAGCCAAGGAACCCTGCAGGTTGGCGTGGCTTGCTGCCAGATGAAGAACCCATTCGTCGGTATCAGACAGCGGCGATAAAGGTAGGCTGTCCGGTGCCCGATGCGTGTGGCTGCCTCGTGATGCTTCAGACTGACCGTGGGACCAGCCGTGGGGTCCACAACAGTTTTCTCCGGGATTCCCCAGGCCAGGTTGTCCAAGGTGAGTGACCCGACACCTGCACGGCGGATGATGGGCGCAGAATGACCGGGGGCAACATTGTACCGGACGCCGTAGTCCACACGGAAATCCAGATCGGGAAGGACCTTCGTCACTTCCGACTTGTCTCCCCGGACCCAGTATCGATTGCACATGGCAGTTCGGGTAACACGGGGCACCCGAACTGCCAACCACTATTCACATGAACAGTGCTAAACAGTTTTGCGAAATGCCCCTCTCACCACATTTCCTACTTGCCGCGGTCGTCGCACCACTGGCATGGCGGGAGCTTTTCTAAGACCGAGCCAGCCCGGTTTCTTCTTGGCCACCAGAGTGGCCAAGCCCGCACCCAGCACCCCTGCGGTAGCCACACCAGCCCCCCAGAGCTTGCGCTCGTTGCCCACTTCTTCATACCACTCTTTCTCCCTGCGTTGCCTGGAGCGAGATCCTGGGGCAAACACCCGGGCAGATTTCCCCCGGGGATCCCGCACATCCCACCCCGCTTCGGCCGCCACCTCGTCAAACTGATACACGGGGGACCCGCCTCCCACCATCAGGGCCGTCACTCGTTCGAACAGGCCATCCAGCCTTGAGAGGCCCACCTGGTTCTGCCAATGCCTTGCCCTGTTCTTCACGTTCTCAGTCACCGCATTGACGTGCTTTCGCACCACCGGGTTGCGCTTGTACAACACGCCACTGCCCACGAGGGCGGCAGTCGTGGCCAGCTCCTTGGCATGGCGGGCAAACCAGGGCTTCTCCCATTCCCGTTTCACCGGCCGACCAGAGGCATCGCGCCCCCTGGGCTTGCCTCTGATGACGTCACCGGCATCCTTGACCATTCCCGTGGCCCGCCCGCCCCAGCGGGTCACCGCCTTGGCCTGGCCGTGCACGGCGCTGGCCGCATCCAGGAGGGACGCATCCTTGGGCACACTGATATCCACGCTGCGCTTCCCGCGGCCGTCCATCTTGGTGCCATAGGCCTGCTTGTTGCCGGTCATCACATCCCACGCAGAGACGTGCCGTCCCTGGGCATCGAGGTACTCACCCCGGGCGAATTGGACAGGCTCGCCGGTGACCTCCTTCTTTCGCTTTTGCCTCCAGGAGCTCAACCCAGATGCCGCGCCCTGCAGCAGCCCAAGAGTGGCCGCCCCCGTCAATACGGTCTTGGGGTGCTTCTTGATTTCTCTCCCAGCGATCCTCGCCACCTTTTTGATGGCGGTCCACCGTTCATGACGGGTCGCCCCACCCATGCGATCTCCCGCCACCCTCAGCAGTTTCCCGGCTTTGGCCTGGCCCTCCTCTGGCAGCTTGCGCAGCGCATTGGCAGCACCTACGGCCGCACCACCTGCAGCTCCTGCAGCGGCCCCCTGCAGAGCGCTCCTGCCCACCGTGGGTTCATCCGTGCGGACAGCAAACCTCGTGGTCCTGCTCCGGTCTCCCATCTCGGCAGTTGTTTCCTTGCTCTTCTTGCGGTCACGAGCCATCTGCAGGCCTTTTGCCGCCACCCCGGTCAGCACCGCTCCTGCCAGGGCGCCCGCGCCTACTTGGCGCAATTGGCGGCTCACGACGGGTCGGGTACCTGTGCGGGCATGCTCGGTCCAATGCTGGCAATTGTTGGTGAGCAGGCAATAGTTCCAGGGCTTGCCAGTGCCCTTCATCGCGCGGGTTGCCGCTCGCTTGGAGGGCTTGCCATCCAACACTTTCCAAGTCTGCCCCTTGGGCCATTGGTTCTGGGGAATCACATGGGTGCGGGACGGCGTATTGCGGGAGAGCCCGCGGTGAAACACCTCCGCCACCTTCTTATCACCTACACCGATCCCCTCGTGCTGGATGAAAGGCCACTTCGTGCGCCGCACGACTCGTTTCCCGGTCAGATCCTCTCCAGCCGCAACAGCACGTCCGGGCAGATAGAGGCCTCCAGCAGCGGCTCCCGCCAGAGCTCCGCCCCCGGCAGCAGCAGCGGCACCAGTCTTCTTTTCATCGAACCCGGTCGTGGCACCTGCCGCCTGCAGCATCATGGATTTGCCGATCCAGCGCCCGGGTGCCGTGGCAACGCGGGCCAGCCTCGACTTCCATCCCGTGCCCATCACTGCCGGCAGTTTCTTGCCCAGGAAACGAGTCCCGGGTTTGCTGCCCAGCCTTGAGGGTTGTGCGGCACGCTCCCGCCACCGCTTCATGGTACCCTCACGGCGGGCGGCCTTCTCCAGCTTGCGTCCCACAGGCTTGGCCACGCTGTTGATGTTGCGGGTCGTCTCCCCCACGTCGGCCGCCAGCTTCTTGGCTGTCTGGCTGACCTGGTCGGCGGTGCCTTGGATCTTGGCTCCCACGGGCTTCACATCCCGTTCCCAGGTGCGCTGCAACCAGGGTTTCACCTCCCCCAGAGTCTCATTGGCTTTCTTCGCCACCCGCCGCACTGCCAGGATGCCCCCCACCCCGGCACCGATGCTCACCGCATCCTTGGCGATGGCCACGCGGTCTCTGATTTTCGCTTCCCCTCCCTCCGGAGGCAGCACTTCAAAGTGCCAGTCCCCACCGCTGGCCACCGTTGCACCGGTGGTCGTACGCTTCTTGGGATCCATGAGCGCCCCCGCTGCAGCACCGATGGCCGTACCCACCCGTGCCCCTCGGAAGCCACTCTTGCCCGCATACAGCATGCCCCCAAGAAATCCACCGCCGGTACCGGTAACAAGCGCGTTCTTGAGGCGGGACTTGCCGCGGTTCCAGTTCCGGTCGGACTTCCTGTCGGTCATGGCCTTCCCAGCGACGATTCCAGCCGCGCCAGCGGCCGCCCCTACCAGGGCAGCCTTGCCATGCTTTCGCCAGGCCTTACGGCCCGCAGTGACGAGAGTATTGACGAGCGGGGGTTGGGGAGAGGGAGTGGTAACCATTCCCCTCCCGCTTTGTCACCCCACCTCAGCGCCGATGATGCGGGACATCGTCTCATCGAGATAGCTGTCTGAGAACCATTCCGAATGTCCAAACGGGCGGTGGATCACGTTCACCACCCGGTTGTGTCCCACCGGTCCCTGTCGGCCCAGAGTACCGTACCCCAGCAGTTTGCCGACCCAGGATCCCGCCAGCCACAACGCCCAATCCGCATCCGCGACATAGACGTGAATCGACCCGATCCGGTCCCCGGCTGCGTTGAGCCCATTCTTTGCGAAGTCGGACTCGCAAGCCGCCGACACCAGGTGCAGATCCCGCACCCGGGGCCAGCCCATGGCGGCCAGGGTATCCAGGATGACGTCGCATCCGTTCGAGTGGCCCACCAAGGTGACCTCCCAGTCCTGCTTGTAGTAAAACTCCAGCATGCGCTGCAGCTTCTGCGCCCGGTCCTTCTGTCCGAGCGCCCGGCTCAACAGAGGGCCGGAGAAGTACTCCAGGCGTTCTGCCACCAGCTGGCAGCCATGTTGCGAGACTGCCGGTGACCACAGGTGTGTCCAGGTGACTCCTCGACCCGTCCAGTTGCGGCTGTTTCCCGGTACCGTCATGATGCCGTTCACCATCACCACCACCCGCCGCTTCATGCGTCCTCCTTCCGGTACAGATCCGCGAGCCGCTGCAGATCCTGCCGGGAGGGGGCATTGATCAGCCCGGAATCTTCCGGGTGGGTGAGCATGGCAGACTTGAAATCCTGCTCCTGGCTCACATGCGGCAAGCCCAGCACATGCCCTACTTCGTGGATGGCAATGGTCAGGAGATCGAACCGCTGGCCCGGGAAGAAGGACCGTCGAATCCCGTCCCACCACCCCACTTTGCGAGACGAGGGATTCCAGGCCACCTGGTCACTCATCACGATGCGCCACCGCTGCTGGCCGTGGGACTTGAGCTGCTCTGCAAACCCCAAAACGGTCTCAGTTTGCCCACGAGCCACCCGGTGGCTCACGTCATCGAGCACTACATCGATGAAGTGACTCGCACGGCTCTGCGGTCGCGTCTCCAGCCCCCAGCTTTCAACGGCACGAAGAAAGGTGTTGCGCCATGGAGTTTCGAGGTCGCGGGCCAGATGGCTGGTACGCAGGCAAAGAGTGGGAAGTCCGGGATGGGTCATAGCCTCTCGGCGGATGTCACCCTGCAAGAAGAGCTTGACCTAAGTGCAACCCCTCCCAAGCATGCTGATATGCGAGCGCCCGCCACCACCCAACCAAAGGTCTTCAGCTTTGTCCTGATGCCGTTCGATAAATCTTTCAACGACATCTACCGCCTTGGCATCAAGGAGGCCTGCAAGGCAACCAGAGTGTATTGTGAGCGAGTGGATGAACAAGATTACCACGAACGCATTTTGGATCGGATCTACAACCAGATCTCAAAGGCCGATTTTGTTATTGCGGACATGACGGGAAAAAACCCCAACGTCTTCTATGAAGTTGGCTATGCGCACGCACTCGGCAAACGGGTAATCCTCCTCACTCAAAGAGCTGAGGACATTCCTTTCGATTTAAAACACTTCCCGCACATCATCTATGGAGACAATGGAGACAGCATAAGTGAACTAAAGACGCAACTGGGCAAAAAAATTAAGTCACTCTTGCTCAACAAGTCGGCACCATCCATCTCAGCTAGCGACGGATTGGATATCTGGATCAACGGAATGCGAAACAAACCTGTCATCGACTACCCGTTGCCTCCGCACAATAGGACAATAATTGTCTCACTGCAAAACAACTCCGGCAGGATTCACGAGCACGGCGAAAGCAAGGCAGGGTTTCTTGTGAAGAGAAACTCAGTGAGTCTAGTTTGCATCCTAACTACAATTTGGGCAGAGGACAAAGAAATCAACAATTACTTGACCCTGCCAAACGGGGACCTGCTATTCCGCCATAAGGAAGTCCCAAGGCTTTTCCCCGAAGAGACATACAACTTTGAACTAGATCTTCACCACCATTCGGGCTGGCCAAAAGAGGATAAGTTGGTCGATTTTAGACTATATACATCCACGGGAGTTCGTGATCAAACACTCCGATTTTATGCAGTAAATGTACCAGACCCGTTGGATTTCTTGAAAGCTTAAGTTTCCCAGCAATGCCTGCTGAGAATCAACCTTCCCCCTTCCCGAAGCGTGCCCGCTCTGCGACATCGTTGATGGCGTTCTCCGCAATGGCCGGAGCCTTTTTGAAGAACTTGTCCACCACCGCGGCCGCCAGGGCATACCCGGCGAGACCAAAGGCGAACCCCGCCCCGCACACGACAATGGGATCAAGAGACAACTCCTTGATCCAGGGGTGGGCGTAAGTGCCAATCCTGGGGCCCACCACTCCCATGACGATCGCCCCGATCGCCCTGCCAAACACCAGCTTGAGCTGCTCACTGCGCCGGTTGAGTGCAAAGGCCATCGCACTGGCCAGCAGTGCGCCCGCCAGAGGCATGGTGCTCCACATCATGACGTTCTCTTTGGCGCTCACGATCTCTCGGGCGATTTCCTTGGCCATTTCCGACTGTCCCAACGTAGGCGACAGATAGCCAGCCAGGGGGCCAGTGGAGTACACTGCCATCGCAGCGGCAACGGTGATGAAGAAGGCAGTAGTGGTCATGGCAGCGTGGGAGTGTCGGGATTCAGGTGGGCAAGGGCAATGAGGAGCCCGGCGACCTGGGAGGACGGGCAACGAGCGGTGTGTGATGGAAGCAGACATGTCATCATGGGGTTGGGATTACTCTTCTGGCGTCGTGGTGGAGGCCGTCTGGCTCGCCGGCACCATGGACGCAGCCTCTTCGTAGGAAATGCCATACCAGGCCATCAGTGTGCCGAGGGTCTGGTCGTAGGTCACCTGGCCCAGGTTGTATTGCTTGAGCAGGTCCAGCATGGGCCGGATGGCTTTGGGGTCATAGGAGGCCATCAGCCCTGCAGGCGGTGGGGGCGCACCTGGGGCCGGGTCATTGGGGTCAGGGGGCATCGCATCTGGGCTACCCCGCTCATTCATCGCCGCCAACAGAGCGGTGGGCTGCTGCTTGCTCTGGTCCAGGAGCTCTATCGGCACCTCGGTCTCCTTGGAGACCGCCTGCTTGATCTTGACCTCTTGCGCCTGGGTCCGTGTAAGCTGCTCGAAGTCGCCGCCGTTGCGCTCGATCTCATCCGTGGCTGTGGTCAGACCATTCTGGATGGCGATGACGCGGGCCTGGGTATCATTGAGTATATCAGAACTGATGCGGGGGCCCCAGTTCCACTTGCCCCGTTTGTAGTGTTTGTGCGGCGGGATCTCGCCATTGGCAATACCACGACGCAGCACACCGTCTTTCCACCGGTCCAGCATCTGGGTCTCAATAAACTTCCTGTCGTAGTCAAAGCGGTGGTCCGCATACCTCGTTTCCAGCCGGGCGGTCACCCCGCCAAACGCCGCCAGATCCCACAGAAAGGAATAGGGCAGGTCCAGCCCCAGGGCGATCTCGCGGATCTTCACTTGCACAAAGTTCAGGAAAGCACCGCTCGGCCGCTGCGTGGTGGGGGCGGCTTGGAACTCCGTCCCATCCGGAAGCTTCACGATCTGCGCGTCCCGCGCTTTCATGAAGTGCAGCCCCGTGGTAGCATCCTTCCCGTCCCAGGCGTCTGCCCCGTGCTGGTTGTATGGGTTCGAGGTCTTGATGAACCCTGCAAAGCTTGCCGCGTACTTGATGCCCAGCATGTCGTACTGGAACACCTCGTACAGATCACGGATGGACGGCATCACCGTCGCCAGCGGCGAGTGGCCCCGATACTGCCCCAGACGAAAGGCGTCCCACAAGTGGATGAACCGAGAGGCTGCTACATCCTCCTTGTGGTTGTATTGGTTTGTCCTCGTTCTCTCATACAACCGGTAGTGCACCGGCTGCTTGAGATCATTGATCACCACCCCACCGATCTCATTCTCACTGCTGCTCTGGGCGCGCAGCACGTCCCCAATTTGGTCGGCCTCAAAGCTCTGCAGACGCAAGTCTCCAGCATCCTCTGAGAGCACGAAGCCCGAGTCCCCATCCCGCCACTTCCCGCGATATCCCAGCTCTGCCAGCTTATCGAGGCCATGGCGGTTGGTCATGTCGGCCTTTTTCGCCTTTTCCTCAATAAAGTCCTCGTAGACCTGATTGATCACCTTGTCCCCGGTCAGTCCCTGGTACCGCAATCGCGGCACGGCAAAGTGGGCGACACGGTTCAACACACCCCGGGTGAAGGGAATGTTGAGCTCCTGGTCCCGCGCTTCCCAGACCAGCTTGATGCGCTCCTGCTCCATGCGCATCGTGTTGGGCGATGCGTTGTGGAAAAGCCCCCCGCTGCCGCCGCGGGAGTGTTTCGCACTGACGGCATGATACCCGAACTCCGTCAGGTGTTGCCGGGAGATCAGGTTCGTAAGCGCCTGCTTGGGCGCAAAGTATCCCAGAACCCGGTCAAAGAGGTTCAAGGAGGAAGAGCGGTCGGAGGACATTCCCCCTCCGCCCTCTGTCACCTACCTAACCAGAGAGGTCGCGAATGTCCCGCTCTGCGCTCGCTGCCATCTGTCTCAGCAGCGGACAGGATTCCTCTGCCAGACTGTCACAAAATGCTGTAAGTGCCGCACACGTGGCATCCCGAGTCCGGTCATCCCACACCACCTTCCTGCCATTCACCTGAGGCTTTTTGCCCCGGTTGCCAACGCGCCTCACACGATAGATGCTCATGGTCCGCCTTCCTTTTTTGCAACAAATTCTGGACCAATGACCTCTTTTTGCACTTCATTTATTCAGGATACAGAATCTACGTACAACCTTAGTGCAACATAATGTGTTATGACCGGAGAGAGAGAGGAGCATAGACCCCTTTCTCAATCCGTTTCCAATAACCGGCATAGGCACCCTGGCACATCATCACGCGGATCACGTTGCACTTCTTCTTCAGTTCCTCGGGGCTGAGGCCTGCATTGGCGGTGATTTCCTTAACCACATCATCAGCCCGCATTTCCCCACGCTCAGCGAGCAACGCCACGACGGCATCCCGCAGCGGTGAGGGCCGCTGGGCACGGGGTGCATTGGAAGCTTTGATCTCGTTCTTGGCAGTCGTCATAATCCCAGGGCGTTCTGCATCGCCTTTTGAGCGGCGTGTTTTCCGGACTTTTTTGCGATATCGATAATTTCAGCCATCAGTTGTGGCAGTTGCGGCACGGCCGCAGATTCCAGGTCGAAAGTTACTTCATGCGGTCCCATCCAGGTGCAACGTCCGTAGTCGGGGTGCGAGTCATGCAGCCGAAAGCCCAGACTCTCCAACATAGCCCGCTGCGCGGCACAGGGTACCGCCTCAAACTCCCTCAAGCAGCAGCCTCGGTGATGAGATCCAGATGTCCCACCTTCTGGTAGGTGGTCATCCCGCTTTCTTCCAACGTTACCAGCACGGACTCCTGCAGGATCGGAGCAGCGGGCTTGGACTGGTCCAACACGGCGGGATCAAGGACGACCCGCCCCGTGTACCCTCGCCAACTGCGGGCGCGGTCATTGATCCGCACACGCGTGGTTTGAACAACGGCGGCTGGCACCGTCTCCCCCTCCGTCCAGATCGTAAAATGCTGGGACGGGCTGGGAAACGGGAGAGGCGAGGGCGGTGATGGATCGTCTGCACCTTTCACCTCCGCAGCTGCCTGGTTGTTTGATTCCGAGGTGAGAGACAGTTGCTGCCCATCCCCTTTGCTGCCGCTGGCCGCTCCGCCGTTTTTCTTGCTGGTTTTTTGCTCGCTCATCTTTGTGCGTGCTGCTGCACGTAGTTGTCTTCTCGGTCACGACTCATGAGGGAAAACTCTGGGGTAGAAGCCGGGATCAGCTGCCGGGTTGCTTCAGCGTCAAGGGGGCCACCGGTGCCCCTCCTTTGACCGCGCCTTCGAGCAACCCTGCGTTCAGCGTGTCCTTGTTCATCTGCACCTTCTGCTTGCCGAGTTCCACCCGCTCCCCACTCAGCACGCGCACGCCATCCTGCTTGGCAGCAATGCCTGAGAGGAGCCCCAAGCCCTTGTAGTTCGCCACGGTACCGGCGACGTTGTCCGCGTCCTCCTTGTTCACCATGTAGCGGATCACGTCTCCCTCCTGGGTGATGACTTCCACCACCACGCCCTCACGTTCTGCGAAGAGCGCCCCACCAGAAGATGCGTGATAGGTCTTACCCTTCGTCCGAGTCACGGACGGGCCATACACGCAGCTCGTGGCACTTATCAACAATACGCAGGCAAGAGCGCCCTGTAGAAGGAAGCGCTTCATTGTTCAGATCCTCCTTTGGGTGCAAAATTCATGCCCTGATTGCGGGAGGCGCTGAAGAGATTGCGTCCCGCCTCGCTCAGCGCGAGCTCGAAAGGATCACCCTGAAAAATGACGGACTGGGTGACCGGTCCTCCAGAGGTCGTGACCGGAGTTCCGATCGCTGGGGGAATCTGGACGGCTTGCACGGCCTGAGACTTCGGAGCCGTCCACTTGTGGATGGCTTTACAGGAGGACATCAGGCAGCAAAGGCCGCCAGCCAGCATGAGCAAAGGGAGTGTTTTCATATGTTGATTCCTCGTATCGCCTCCAGTGGATCAGCCAGCATCGACGGCCTCGTCGATGTACTTCACCAGGTCCCCGACGGTCTTGAGCTTGTCGGCGTCTTCATCCGGGAGATCGACTCCCCACTCCTCCTCCACCGCCATCACCAACTCCGTCCTGTCCAGAGAGTCAACGTCGAGGTCCTCGGAGAGCCTCGTTTCCAGAGTAACCTGGAAGCCAGGCTCTCCCATCAGCACATGGCTCAGGATGGCGGTCAGTTTGGTGAGGGTGGTGGTGGTGTCGCTCATAAGGGAAGAAATGATGGTGGACGTTGTCTCAAAAAGCGGCTGGTCAGCAGGGGCCCATGTCATTGCGGACTGACCCGTCCACACCGCCAGAAAAGTCGGCGACTCCAAGGAAGTCCCCACGGCCGCGGCTACCACGGGCCCGCTGATTCTTGATGCGGGTCGCCCCTCTCAACTGGGCGGTCAGAATATTGAGGTCCTTGCTATACGATTTGCCGCCAGAGGTCTGGCTCGTGTAGCCACCGCGCACGCGCTTCCTCAACTCAGCAATCTCCGCAGTCAGCTCAGCATCGGAGTAATCGTTGTAAATCTCAATCCAGTCGACAGTGCTCATGATGGGCGGGTAAGAGGCGCGGAGTGTCAGGCGTTGATTTAGCCAATCAGCAGATAGGGAATGGTCCGTGCCTTCCACTCGTCACCGAACAGACGTTTTGCCTCACCCGTTGCCAGCGCGATGAATCCGTCCCATTGCTCCGGCGGGATAGTCTGGCATCCCAAGGAGCTGGTGGTGTTCACACCCCCTCTGTGGAGGTTGATGCCGAACCATCCCCGCCAGTAGCCTTCCCCCAGGTGGTAGCCATAGTCCGGATGCTTGCCCAGCTTCATATGGGCGGTGTTGTCCCGTTGGACGATCACCTCCCCGGCCCGCTGGCAGATGGCCATGTACTCTCCCTTGTGTTTGTCGAACCTGTAGGAGTGGTAGAGACCAGGCTTCAGACTTGCCAGCCCCGTGCGGTTGGCCGCACTGGGATCCACGTTGCCGTTGTACGTCGCCGTGACGTTGGGGGTGATCAAGGAGATCGCATCATCGTAGATGCCCCGGTTGTTTCCCGGACCACCCATCTGGTTGTAGTAGGCGCGCTGCCCCACCACCAGCAGTGGGTGAAGCCCCCGGTCGATCCCGTACGGGGCGATCAAGGCCTCCAGTTCGGCGCTGGAGATGCGGGGGCGGGCTGGTGGCAGCATGGCGCTCATGCCCCCTCCCCGTATGTCAACCGTCGCTTAAGTGATGCGCACTACGTTTTGAATACTTGATTGCATGCTGGACACCGTCTGAACTGATCTACAGCGCAGAGCCCAACCACGCCGCCAAAGATCGCTCCGGGAATCGTCCCCGCGATTGCGCCCAACGGACCACCCGCCAATCCCACACCGGACCCGAACCAAGCCCCGGCAGCCCCTGCGGCGGCTGCAGCTGCAACTTTTGTTACGATGGCCTCCTGGTTGTTGGAATCAAAAGGCATTTTGCATTCAGGACAAATGATCTCAGCCATGAACCGGATATTCGGGAATCGGATCCTCCGGTCAATCGGCAAATTTCACCGACGCGTCCGCCAGATACCCACTCCCTCGAGATCCTTAAGCGTCGTTGACGTCTCTATCGAATTCGATACAGTTTCCGTTGCACCATGAGTACTCCCACTCCCACCGAGACCGAAGCCTTCCTGATGCGAGAGAATCAGCGGCTGCTGGTGGAAGTTCGCGTCCTGCGAGAGTGGGTGCTGCAGCTCGCCGCCGCCCGGGGCGCGACCAGCCAGGAGGATATGGACGCCCGGCACACGCGGCTGGAAGAACAGTTTGAGACCCAGGTCGCCACGCAGCTTGCCATCACCTTGGAGAATATTGAAACCCAAGCCTCCCCTGCCCTGGCCGCCCAGCTCGATGACCGGACACCAGACGAGGTGCTGCAGGCAATGGGAGCATCGCGCCCATGAAACTATCCACCTCCATCGTTGTTGCTGCCATCCTGCTTTCTGTCACAGGCTTTTGGATCGGCCTGAGGTATCCTCAACCAACCAAGGTCGAAACAAGTCCACCGCCGAGCAATATGGCCAACTACGTGAGACAGGAAACTGTCTCTATACTTGAGGACCTTCGGAGACGCCGGGAAGTCGCTCATACTGCCAGAGAGCTAAGCACGCTCAGTGAGGACATTCAGGCCAGGAGAAAGGCTTTAGCTTCCACCCGTGCGAAAGTTCGAGAAGGCGGTGACAGCGAACATGTGACTGCTCTTGATGAGCGGGATAAATTACTACTGAACCTCTGGGAAGAGGTACTTGAATCCATCTTCAAACTTGGAAAATGACAGACGATTTTTCGGCGTGGCTTCTAAAGGTCAAGGCCGCGGTGGACTCGACCGGCAACAAGTTCGGCATTGCACGTTGGCTTGCTCATCGACTGGGAGTCAAACCCACCTCTGTGAACACTAAATTGCACAAGATGCTCGGTCAGGGCCATGAGCCCAGGGGAGCATTCGTTGCTACGGTAAACGCCTGGCTGGAAGCGGGATGCCCGGTAGTACAACCCGAGTCCGACGGTCGTAAGCACGTGTCTACAGAAACAAAAAAGTCCCGTGCTTCCCAAGGAGGAACTGCACGCGCTTCAACACTGACCAAAGAAGAACGTCGGGCGATTGGAAAAAAGGCGAGGGCAGCTCGAAAGTCACCGTAGCACACCCCCAACCCACGGCTGGAGTTTCGGAAAATGGTTCTATGAATCAACGTATGCATACTTATTCATAAGTATGTTTACAGGCCCCTTTCACTTGTAGGAGGCAGAAAAAAGTCCGCCATTTTATGCAAACCCACTTGCTTACTTTACACTATATGCAATACTATCCTTGTCAGTGCTTTTGGCTCTCACGTTAAAAGCCCCGCAGGTGCGTGGCGCGGGAGTCTATGCCAAGTGCCTGATACGTGTAGAACTCAGCCCCTCGCCATCATGAACTCCACCGCCACCGCTTGGAAAGAAATCAGTGCCATGGATGGTGCCGCAGTCGCGGCCGAACTCTCCCGCATCATTGCGGAATCCGCCAAAATTCTCCCAATTATCGGGAAACTCCGCCACCGTTCCAAACTGGTGGCCACTGAAAAGGACGGTGCCCCCCTCGCCAAAGCGCGGGAGGCGGCCACTAAAATGGGTGCCGCAACCTCTTGTGTGGACAATGCCGCCCCGCATGAACGCGTGTTCTGCATTCTCTGCATTGGGGAAACTCGCAAAGACGGCTCTCCCATGCTTGAGGAATCCCGCTATGATGATCTGACCTATCGGCAAGCGGTCACGCTGGACAAGGCGCTTTCGATTGGGGCAAAGAATCCCAAAGCCCGGGAGGCAATCCACAAATACCTGACCGTCACGAAGTACGGCAATGGATGGGTGGATACGGTGCTGGAACGCGCTCAAGATGCCGCAAACGTGGCCCCCACTCCCAGCACCCCGCCGGAATCAGAAACTGAAACCCCGTCCGATAGCGCCACCACCACGGAAGATACGGCGGGCGAAACTACGCCGTCCAACGTGGTATCCATCGCTGACGCGCCCGCTCCTGCCACTGCGGCAGCCGCCCCCGCTCCCGCCCCCTGCAAGTCCGCGCCAGAAGCCACCACGCGCATTCTGGACGTCGTGCGGGAAGCTTGCGCGGGTCTGACCCCCAAACAACTGGATATGGTGCGCGCGAACCTCGCCCGTGCCGTGAATTCTCCTGATTCCTTCGCCGCCATCATCACTCCGGCGGAAATGGCCAAAGCGGCCTAACTCGCCAAAAGAGCGGCACCCTGACGTTGGGGCCGCTTCTTTTTGCGACTTTCTGTAGCCACCCAGAAATCCCGGGCGAGCCCACCCCAGGGCGGAACTATGCCCATATCCTGATACATGTATGACCACTGCAGTCTCTCCTCCCCGTTCCCGTCGGCAACGCACGCCGCGCAGTTCCCGCCCCGTCCTGACTCACGGGGAGTACTTTGAGGACGTCATGCTCCGCCGGTCTGGAAAAGCCCCGCAGAGCAAGTCTCTGACCCAGCAATTCTACTCCACCAGCCGCGAGGCCACCACGCGCCGTCGCAGTGCCACCCTGGCGGATCCCTGGCGCCTCGCCTACGCCCGCTGGTAAATGCCTGTCCCCCAAAGCCAACCAAAAGGACTGAACCCCAACCCACCCAGGCCGCGCCCCAT
>NZ_BATQ01000124.1 GCF_000739635.1 Verrucomicrobium sp. BvORR034
GCATGAACAAACCATGTGGCCTTCCAGAGCCCGCCCGGATGCCCCTGGGGGGCGGTCCGACCGATGGGGTTGTTGCACTTCAGGCTCTCCGCTCCGCTCCGAGCCTTTCGTTACACAACCCCATCGGTCGGAAGAGCCATGAGGAAGTTGACATCAAGACAGAACCAACCTAACCCAATGAACAGCCAGCCCACCATAGCTTAACTTCCAGCAACTCTGGCCGAAGAACGGGGTCCACCTCAGTTCGTAGCCGTGAACGTGGAGACGCACTCCGCCATCCCCCACCCAAACGGTGGCATCGCAGGCTACCTTTACGCGGACTTCACCAGCCGCCACGTCCATGGCGACATCCGTCACCTTCCAAGGCCTGCTCAAGCCCAGCAACCGCTCATAAAACTCCGTGTCCTGCATGAGGTGCAATCTAATCACCCAAACAAAAAATCCCACACTCTCTCACGAATAACCCAACAAAGAATGCGACTTAACTCAGTGCCATTCTAGCCCATCTATTTGCACATCCGATTCCCGTGAGGCACCCAGAATCGCGCTTACCCCTCGGAACCACCCCTCAAATGCTCTAAAAGCTTCATATAATCAGCATCATCTCCCGCAGGGTCAAATCCCAATATTTGTGTAGCTGTCACGAAGAGATAGCAAGCTTCATTCATGCAAACCATCCATCTAAACGGATGCTCTCGAATCAACTCTTGTACTCCAAGAACTATCCCCGGTTCCATATAGCGCTCGCAGGTAAACGACACTTCAGCAAACCGAGAGCAATTGAGACCTTCATATATTTGAAATTCGTCACGAGAGAAATGTTGAACGAAAAATTGCTCCAGGTTTTCCACCAGAAGCCAAAACTCATC
>NZ_BATQ01000123.1 GCF_000739635.1 Verrucomicrobium sp. BvORR034
GCGAAGAGGGCGTGAATCGAGATTCACAACCGATGAGCAACGCCGTCCAGGCTCAAAAGGACCGCAACCCGGAGGGGGCAGTTCTCAGGCTCGGCGAAGCCGCTTTTATCTCATTCCCTTAATTGAACCTGCCACACCCGGATGTTTTTATCCAAACAGGTTCTTAGTTCAGTGAAGCGAGCGCCTCCCGCCCGGCCTCTTTCATGGCGGCGTCGTCCTTCTCAAGCGAAGGCATCGCCAACCCCTTCTTCAAGCAGCGGCGAGCCTCTTCTGTACGTCCCATCTGGGCGTAGGTACGACCAAGCTCGATCTGGTGCATCAATCGGTTGGGATTGAGCTTCGCGGCCTTCTCCAGACACTCTGCGGCTTCCTCATTGGTCGCGTCAGGCAGCTTGTCGTAGATCATGGACGCCAGGGCCTTTTTCACCGCACCAACACTCGCCACCCCACGATGCCAACGGCCCAAGATGTGCCAGGCCAGGTCATTGTTGGAGTTCAGTTTGATCGCCTTTTCCGCGCCTTCCTTGATCAACTTGGAGCAGGCCACCTGTTCCTTGTTGCTCTGCAGTGGGAGCATCTTGCCATAACTGATCGCACAGGAGAGCTGAGCGTCGGAGTTCATCGGAGCGAGCGCCGCAGCCCGGCGGCCGTACTCCAGAGCGGTAGCTCCCAGCCGCTGTTTCTCGCTGGAGGACCTGGCATCCGCCATCAGATGCCGATACTGTCGTGCGATCCGCACGAGCACGTCCGCGTTGTTCGGCTGGAGCTGCTCAAGCTTCAAGTAGTCTTCCAGCGCCTGCGCGGCCTCCAGTTTCGTATCGTGAGTATCAGCTTCCTTCATGAGCTGCTCAGGGGTCTCAGCCTGAACACAGGTCCCGGCAAGCAGCAGGACCGACGTGAGAAGTACCCCAGCACGATTGCCAAGGCGGTAAGGGGGAAGGCACATCATGCGCTCTTGGACGCAACGATTCTGGCGGCGTTCAAAAGCTTTGCTTCACTATTTTTGGGTCCAATAAGCTGGAGACTGGTGACCGGAATCCGTTTGTTGTCAAGGGGTATGGGAATAGCCACGGCGGGATTTCCGGCGTAATTCACTGGCACTGTATTCTGATAGCCCAGCACAAGCGCTTCAAAAACGGCAGTCTTGCCAATGAAGGGGATCCGCAGCGGAGGTCCCTTCAAAGTGGGCAAAGCGATGAAATCGACCTGCAAAAATTTTCGGCTCAGCATGCGTTGCCAGGTCGTTTTCCAGGCGAGAGCCTCATCATAACTTTGGCGGTCATGCTTCAAATCTCCGAGTAAGAGGGCGGCCTTGGTCGCAGAAGAAACGCCTCGCTTGTCGAGGAAGTCCTTGTCACTCTCATACCCCTCGGCCACCGCAATCGTATTGCCATGGGTCTTGGCCTGATCCCACGCCTCCTCAAAGGCCTTGTTGAGCCGGACAATCTTAAATCCTGCATCTGTAAGGGCCCGGTCCACCGCCTCATCCACGGCCTTATCCGTGCCCGGAATGTACAACCGGCCCACCCGAATCCCCCGGCCGCTGGGTTGATCCGCCACCTGCTCTGCATACTCGGCCGCCGATCCCGGCTTGAGCAGGTCCATCCCCTCCACCAACTTCGGAACGGTCTTGGCCATCGGACCCACGGTATCCAAGTTCTTGGGCGAAATGGGGTGCACTCCTTTCAGGGAGATGAGGCCTTTTGTCGTTTTTAGACCAAAAACGCCACAGCACGCGGATGGCGTGCGGATGGAACCCGCCGTATCCGTGCCGATCGCGATGTCGGCCTTGCCGTTGGCCACCGCCACCGCCGATCCGCTGGAGGAGCCGCCCGGCATGAGACGACCTCGGCCAGTCAGCCGGTTCTTTGGCGTGCCGAAGTAGTGATTGATGCCCGTCGCTCCCAACGCCAGTTCGTTGAGGTTCGTCTTCCCCACAATCCAGACATTTCTCTGGCGCACAGGGCCCAGACACGCCGCGTCCTGTCGAGCCGGAGCCGCGTGCTTGTAGAGGTATTCAGAGCCTGCTGTTGTGACCTCGCCTTTGACGTCGATCAGGTCTTTGACAGCCACCTTCACATAGTGAGTGCCCTCAGGCGGAGGACGGTATGTGATGAAGGCCCGGTCTCCTCTCAGCTTTTTGACGGGGTTTTTACAACTGGTGAGACTGCTTGAAGTTGCCAAGGCTAAGGCCAACCCGAGTACAAAGAGCTTGGGGCGCATGATATAGATTTGTTCAATGCCTTCGCCGGGCAGGAGGCTGCCACGGTGTTGGATCACAACGAGTTCGAGAACGCGGTTTTGTCTGGATTTATCAAACTGCAAACCGCCCGCAATGGGATGTCTGCCCAAGAGGGACGGTAGCTCAATTCGTATTGCACCTCTGCCGCCGCCTTCTCCAGCAGCAGGATCGTCAACTGGTGGTCGAAAGCGAGCGATGATTCTGGAAGAATGACCGCCCCTGCGGTGGTTTCCCAGTATCCTTCCAGAAAATCCTGGCAGGCCTCGGAGGCCCAGGCCAATGCCACCTCCTCCAGCGCCGAGCGCTCCTCCGCAGGGCGACTCTTTAGTGCCGCTGCCGCCGCATATTGAAAAGAGCGCAGCATACCAGCGACATCCTTCAGGGGCGGACGCTTGGCTCTTCGTTCGCTCATTGGCAAAGCGGGCTCACCTTCGAAGTCGATGAATACGAAATCCAACCCCGTGTCCAGCACCTGCGCGAGGTGAAGGTCCCCATGAATGCGAATCTTCTGCCCCCCGGCCAATGCGGAGGCTGGCCTTCCCAGGATGGCCAGCAGGGCATCCCGACCGTCCAGAACCTGCTGCGCCAGGGAGGCGCACCCGTGTGGCAACGACGCTGCACCTGCTTGAAGACTCGTCAGGAGCCGCTCCACCGCAACGCGGGTTGCCTGCTGCAATTGCTGCGCATCTTCTGCCGTCCACGGCTCTGGGGCGAAGGCCAGTTCTCCGCCCCCCGTCACCGCCAGAGCCTTGTGCAATTCCCCCGTCCGCCGCCCCAGTTGCCGGGCGCGAGCCAGTAATCGCTGCATGGGCGCTGGGAACACTCGCCCCACGGCCGCAGAATCAGCGGTATCACTGGCGATCAACTCGTTGAACCCATGGGTCAGACAGGTGAGTGCTGAGGCCCAGCCGTCACCGAGATGGCTGACTTTCTCCATCAGAACTGCCACTGTCGAATCACCCTGCTCCGAAGCAAGGCTCAAACTCCCGTGAACGGGCGGGATGTGGGGGAAGGCACCTGAACGGTGCAGATGATCCATCACCTCCACTTCCACCTGCAGACCGCGCTCCGGCTTGCGGTAAACCTTGAGCCACAGCCGGGAACCCACCGCGATGGAGGCATTGGACTGCTCCACACTCATGAGCCGGGTATCTTTGCCGCCTTCCTCCAAGACGGTGGCCAGCCCCTCCCCTGCGGACTTCAGTCCTCCTGCAACGGCATCGGCCCCGGTCAAAACCGCCAGTAGGGCAGCCCGGAAGGCCGGAAGAGAGAGCGCATCTACCACGCAGTCGCCCGGCCCCAATTGGGTGACCACCGTAGCAGGCTTTCCCTCCACCTCGTGTTCAAGCCGAACCTTCGACACCACCGCCAAGGGCATGAGATATTCCTCCCTTTCAAAGTCGGCATAGGTCACTTCAGCGAGGAAAAGTCGGGACTCGACTGGCCACGACCCTGGCACCTCATGGGCCAGACGCAGTTGCTGCACGGTCCGCCGCTTGCCACCGAACCACCGGCTGCCCCGGAAATAATCCGCCAGGACATGCGCTTCAAGATGCGAAACCAACGCATTCGGCCAGCCTGCTGCGTGACCAGCAAGGTCGATCGCACTGATGGCATCCGTTTCCGGCGAGTCTGTCATGCGGAGTTCTTGTCAGGGAAAAAGCCTGTGTCCACGCTAGCGGGGACCGGGGGGTGAATCCAGTTGAATCCCGCCATTTTCTCCCCCCGGCGAGATTGGATTGCCGCGCACTCACCGTTATAGCCAGCTCACTTTACACCCATGTCCACTGCCACCTCCCCTGTCCCATCGCTCGCACCTCAACGCATTGGCATCCTCGGAGCTGGACAGATGGGCGCAGCGGCCGCCGTACTGTTTCGCCGGGCCGGACATGAAGTGACGCTCTGGGCTCGAAACGAGGTCAAACACCCCCAGATCAAGGAAACCACGCTCGCCACTGAGGCCTTTCTGGACCAGCACTTCGGCCCCGCTCCGTATGCAGGCGGTACGTTGACGATCGAATCCCGCCTTGAACGGGTGGATCAGACCTCGGATGCCATTCTTGAATGCGTGGCGGAAGAGATGGACCAAAAGACGGCTCTCCTCAGTCAACTCACCCATTGCCGGGAGCGCAGAGCCCTCATCATGACCTGCACCAGCGCCCTCTGCGTCACGGACATGGCCCGGGGCAGTGGCCTGGAAGGCATCCTGGTGGGAGCGCACTTCTGGAATCCCCCACACCTCATTCCTGTAGTGGAGGTCATCCCTGGTGAAGGCACGCCAGAAACTCAGGTGGAACGGGCGATGACCCTGCTCCAGCACGCGGGCAAAATCGCCGTGCGCTGTGCCGATGTACCCGGCTTCATCGGCAACCGCCTCCAGCACGCCATGTGGCGGGAGGCTCTGGCCCTCGTGGATGCCGGGGTGTGCACGGCGCAGGATGTGGACCGCGTCGTGAAGTGGACTTTTGCACTCCGCCTGCCAGCCTTGGGCCCGTTTGAAAACATGGACCTTGTGGGTCTCCCCCTGGTGCAGAGCATCGAGACTTACCTCTTCCCCCATCTGGCCGCCAATCGTGAACCCGCACGCTCCCTCACCACCCGTGTTCAAGATGGCCACACCGGCATGAAAGCGGGACAAGGGTTCTATGATTGGACCCAGCGGGACGCCGCCGCAGTGGTGGCACTGCGTGACCGCCAGATAGTACAGCAACTTCAGTTCCTGAAGGAACAAGGAGCACTGGATGAGCGCCCTTCTGCCAGCGCCTGATGAACATCAACCTCACATTCCTCAAAATTGATTCCATGAAACAACCAATACGATTCCTCTCCCTCCTCGCCATAAGCCTCACGCTCAGTTGGAGCACCGCTCAAGCCGAGTCCCCCGCTCCAGTCGAACGTATCACCGATGTGATCTACACCAAGCACGATGGCGTGGCCCTGACCATGGACATCTTCAAGCCGGCCAAGCCCAACGGTGCTGGAGTGATCAAGATCATCAGTGGAGGCTGGAAGTCCAACCACAACGGCATCAATGACGGCGGCTGGCCGCAGGCTGGCTTCACCACCTTCGTCGTGGTGCATGGCACCCAGCCCCGCTTTCAAGTGACGGAGATCGTCGCCGACCTCCATAGAGCCGTGCGCTTCATTCGCGCCAATGCCGCCAAATACGGCGTGGATCCCAACAAGCTGGGCGTCACGGGCAGCAGCGCCGGCGGACACCTCAGCCTCATGCTCGCCACCCGCGGTGGCGATGGAGATCCCAAAGCCAAGGACCCAGTAGACCGCGAGAGCAGCGCCGTCAATGCCGTGGCCTGTTTCTACCCACCCACTGACTACCTCAACTGGTTTGAGCCCGGTGACAACGCCGTGGGGATCGGGCGCCTCGCCGCGTACAAGGCAGCGTTCGGCCTCGAGTCAGACACGCCAGAAGGCCGCGAGAAACTGGGACGTGAACTCTCCCCGATCTACTGGGCGCACAAAGGCCAGCCCCCTATCTTCATCGTGCACGGCAATGCCGATCCGCAGGTCTCCCACACTCAATCCACCCGATTCCACGAAAAGTGCCAGGAGCTTGGCGTGAAGTGCGAGCTTGTCATTCGTGACGGCGCTGGCCACGGCGGCTGGCAGGAGATGCCCCAGGACACCACCCGCATGGCGGAGTGGTTCAATCTCCAGCTGCTGGGTCAGGAGCCCCGCGCCGCCTTCAAGCTCGGCATCACCACCCTGCCCAGCACTCCGGTGAAGAAACCTGCGGCAACACCAACACCGGCACCCACCAGATAATCCAGACAGAGTTTTTCCTTTCCATTCTCCATTGGCGCGGCCGGGTCTCTCTTTAGGGAGGGACCCGGCATTCTTTTTGCACATGGCACCAATGGCGTCCGAAATTGCGGCCCACATGGCCATGCCACAAACACCCCCAAGCAGGTCGAAAAACTTCGCCGAGAAACCAGTTGCCATTTTTCACGATCCCACTGTAGAAGGGCCAGTCATCTTGGGCAGATGCCCGGTGTCAAATTTTCATCTTCAGCTCCACCACTTGCATGAAGGTCCTTTGGATTCACGGCGAAGGGCGCTACAAGCGCCATCTGGAAGTATGGCAGTCGTGGCACAAGGTTTTGCAAGAAGAACTCGGCCTGTGGCACCCAGGCGCCAAGGTGCAGGCCGCCGCCTTCCCGCTGACGGACTGGCTGGATAGGGCGGCAGATGCTGACGAACCCACCCGCCAGGAGGCGGTGGCCCACCTTGCCCAAGGGCAGGCGATTCGCGGTATGGGAGACGTGTTGCGAGGCACCCAGGTGGTGTCTGCCGCGAATGAGCAGCTGGCGGATTGCGCCAACCTGATCATGGCCTGGGTACGAAATCCCCGCCTGCGATTGAAGCTTCGAGATCAGTTGGAATTGTCTCTGCGTGAGCAAGCGTCCAGCAGGAAGTCTCCGCTTCTCGTCATTGCCGCAGGAGCCAGCTCACTGGTGGTGTACGACTGCCTGGTCAGGAATCCCGGCCTGGCCAGGAAATGTCTGCTTGTGACACTGGGCTCCCCTTTGGGGCATCCCACCGTTCGCAACGTCTACGGAGGACGCATCGTGCCGGTGGATGCCGTTCGCTGGTACCATTTGCATAATCCCCATGATCGATCCTTTGCAACATCCCTCACTCTCAAGGCCCCCCAGTTTATTGAGGTCCTGACCCCGTTCATCACCGGAGATGGTTCCTTGAACCATGAGGTGATTGCCGAAGGAGCAGATCGCCATGGATATCTCGACCATCCTGCAGCCCGGGAATGGCTTTGGCCGGACGTGTTGCGACGCACCGGCGTACTGTCCCGCAACGAAACGCCACCATCCCTTGGCCGGACCAATTCCCGATTTACCGCCAAGTCGGCAAAGTCCAGTTCATCTGTCTTCCAGCCGACGCACCGGGCTCTGCTCATTGGGATAGACCGCTACCAGCACTCCTCAATCCCCGAGCTCAAGGGTTGTGTGAACGACACCTATTTAATGAGCTCCGTCCTGCAAGAGTGCGGAATGGCCCCCGAGCAGATCCGCATGTTGCACAATGAGCGCGCCACCGCCTCCAGCATTCGTGAACGGCTCGACTGGCTGCTGGAGGGGGCATCGCCAGGAGATAGCCGGGTGCTTTTTTTCAGCGGTCACGGTGCCCAGCTGGAGTCCTACAGCACAGGTGAGGTGGTCGATCGCCAGGACGAGTGCCTGGTGGCCCATGATTTCAATTTTACCCGCGACTCCGCCATCGTGGATGATGATCTGTGGCGGCTTTACTCGCAGCTTCCCTATGATGCCGACTTCGTAGCCATCATGGACTGCTGCCACGCGGGCGGCACTCATCGGGGCCCCCAACGGGTTCGAGGTATTGAGCCCCCAGGTGACATCCGCCACCGCGGGATGCAGTGGAATGCAGAGCTCAGCATCTGGGAGGAGCGCCCCCTCTCTCCGCTGCTGCGTGCCACTCATGGCATGGCTCCCAAGTCCCGCACCATGCAGCCTGACGATAAAGCCAGATACTTTGGAAAAAACGGGATCCTGAGAAAAATCGGCCGGGCCAATGTACTGCGTCAGACTGATGACGACGCCTACGACAGCCTCCGTACCGAACTGGGACACAACGGGCCCTACCTACCCATCCTGCTACAGGCCTGCCAGGAGGCTGAACTGGCTGCAGAATATGATCACGGCTCAGTCTCCCACGGAGCCTTCACCTACTGCACTGCCCAAGCTCTCCGCGAACTGGGCCTGGGAGGGAGGGGCGTAACCTTCCAACAATTGCTAAAGGAAACTCGCAAACGCATGCAACGTCTGGGGTTTACCCAGACCCCGGTGCTACTGGGCCCTCGCCGCAAAACTGGCCGAGCCATTCCGCTGCCAGGCAGGAAGAGTCCATCTAGAACGGCCCGAAAGGTGTCAGCACGAAAAGGATGGCAAGCGGATGAAAAAGCGTCTGCCGACTACGCAGCCGCCCTGCCGATCTACCCTGTGGCCAACAATCTCCCGGCCGCCCTGCCAGCGCCGCCGAGAACGCCTTCCACTACCACTTCTCAGCCCCCCCTAGCGCCCCCTCGCATGGCAACTCGGGATGTGCTGAACCCAGGGAATGATCAACGGCATGCCCGCGACAGTGAGCACTTCCCGTGGAGAGCGGTCTCCTATTTGGAGGCCACCTTTCAGAGCGGTGAGACCTTCCGTGGTTCAGGGTTCTGTGTGGGGCAAAGGTTGTTGCTGACGGCAGGTCACTGTCTGTTGGGCCGGGGCAACCGCGCAGTCTCTATCAACGTCTTCCCCGGTCTCCAGCATGGTCGCACCGTTGCGGAGGCAACCACCAGCACCGTGTACAGGGTACACCCGCGATGGGAGACCTTGCAGGACCCTGAGTTCGACTACGGCCTGGTGATGTTGCCTTCCAGCGCTCCTTGGATCGGTACTCGCGTGCTCAGTGACGTAGAAATCACTGGATTGAACTGCTTTGTTGCAGGCTACCCCGTTGATCGCAGCCTGAATGTCTGGGCGGCCGCTGGCTTGGTACAAGCCGCAGGCGACACCTTGCTAAGTCACCGGATTGACAGCGAGAACGGTCAAAGCGGCGGGCCGATCTTTCATGTGACGGATGAGCTAGATGCCTTCGTCGTGGGCATACACACCCAGGGTACACCGACCCTCAACCACGGGATCCGCTTTACTGAAGGCGTCCTCACCCAAGTGCTGGCATGGGCCGACGAACTGGGCATGCCGATCCCTTAACCAGACCCAGCCCGTTTCTATCATGAGTTCCCTTCTGCGCCACACGGTCTATTCGCTCTGCTCCATGGCGCTGCTGGCAGCTCCGCCAGCGGGCTTTCCGCAGGGGGGGGCGCCGTCCCCAACGCCGGGACTCGCCCCAACACCCGGCAACCCACCCGCCGCAGGATCGCCGGACGTCAAGCCGTCAACGTCTGTCAAAGATCAGCTCGAAAAGGCCACTACCCCGGCCGGGTTCGTGGAAAGTCTGGTCAAAAGTCACATTGAAACCGTGGAGCCGCTGGCAGGCCCCGGCCGCAATGACCTGCTGAGGTGGAGTGAAACCGCCTACCACCTGCGGTGGGTCAAAGCCAACCACACCATCACTGATCCTCAAAAGCAGGAAGAAGCCTCCTTCAAGGAATGGAAACGCGGAGTGCCCACGGAAGATGTCACCCGGGCCATTGCGCGGCTGGCTGCGGAGTTCCCGGTTCGCTACTACTTCAAGAAGCCCGAAACTCCCGCCGCGACGGGTCCCAAGTTTGTTTTGCTCCATCTTGCCCCCTGGAGCGCCACCCAGGAACTGTACCTGCCGATGGACGATGCCGGATGGCAAAGCCTCGCCATGGAACTGGCATCCCGCACCAATCTCAAGATGGAGAAGTACGCGGACAACCGGTGCAGGATCGAAGGCCACCCTCTGGCCATGGATGAGGTGGCTCGCGAAGCAGACCGAGTTCGTTCTGAACGCATGTTTGGCTTCTCCCCTGCACCGCAATCGCGCGCCAATGAATCTGCCCCAACTGCCATCTTCAATGGAAAAGCCATCTCAGCCTCCCTGGGCACACCCTCTCCAGGCAAGGTGACCGACCCCGCCCTCATCGCAGACCCTACCGGTGGCGTCGGGACACACAGCCCTCTCGAGTCCGCGGCAGCCGTGCCCTCCGTCCAGCCGCCACGCGATTTTCTCAAGATTGGCAAGATGGTGGTGAAGATCTTCCAGCTACGCCACGCCTCTGTGGAGGGGCAGGCCTTGAACACCGCGCCGAGATCTGCAACCGACCTTCCCACCCAGGTGAAAATCCCCGGTGTGGCAACCGCGTTTGTTGAGATCACAGGAAAGATCTTCGGCACCAATGCACCACGGCGGCTTTCCAGCGGAGGGACCGATGTGTTTGAAAAGGCTCTCGTTCTGGCAGGCACCGCCCAGCGCCTAGGAAACAACCTTGGCACGGATTACTACAAACCTTTCCCCATGGCTGGACAACAGGAGTCAGCTGCCGTGCTGGAACAACTGCTGAGAGACAGCTCCTTCAACAACAAAATCGCCAACAACTTGGAAAACGCTCCTGTCGCCCCCGGCTCGGGCGGGGCCGACACTGGCGACAATTCCAGCGAATCGGAAAACTCCCGTATCCAAGTCATGCCACCGGTGCAGAAACTTCTGCCTGAGGGGGTGGTGAGAGTGTATCCCCAGGAGTTTATCCCCCAGCAGCCGACCATCGCCAAGTTCGACACCGCCGGGGCCGACAAGCGAGGGTACGAATCAGGCATGGTCTCCAAGAGCGGGCCCGTGCCTCCGGCCACCAATGTGCCCACACTCCGCGGGGTGGTCATCGCGGAACGGGCCACAAACCGCCTCATCGTTTGCGATCTGGAGGAGCGAATCCCCATCTACGAGAAGATCGTCGCGCAGCTGGATGTAGCCCCCCAGCTGGTCGAGATCAGCGCGTCCATCATGGACGTGAATGCCAATGACACACTCGAGTGGGGAGTGGACTGGGCAGGATTGGGCAGGGAGGAAATAACGGAAGCCGTCGGCACCGCCGCCAGTTCCTTTGACGGCGGGCTCAGGTTTGGCGGGGAGGCGGCGAACAATGGCCTCCGTGTCCTGACCACTCCGGCGGGAGTGCTTACCGCGGACAAGGTGTTTCACCCCGTTGGGTTGAATGTCTCCACGCTCATCACGGGGACCAGCGGCAAACTCGCCGCGCGGATCCAGGCCCTGGAGACCAACGGCCGCGCCCAAGTCGTCTCCCGGCCGGTCCTTTTGACGGTGGCGAACACTGAGGCCCTCTTCTATGACAACAATTCCCTCCTGCTTCCCGTGCCTGGAGAATTCAACGCCGATCTCTTCCGCATCAATGCTCCCCTGGCCCTCCGCATCAAGCCGGTGGTGATGGAACGACCTGATGGCAAAGCCATCCTTCTGGAGATCGAAATCAAGGACGACAACATCACCGCCACGGCGAATGACGGCACTGTGAATGCCACAGCCAAACCTACGGCCCTGCTGGCGGAAAGCTCCATCTACACTCGGGCACTGGTGCAGGAAGGCCAGAGTCTCCTGCTGGGAGGACGCTATCGGCATGAACAACGCAAGCAAGTCGGAGCCGTTCCCATCTTGAGCCGCATCCCGCTGGTGGGTCTGGCCTTTAAGGACCGGCAGAACTCCGACCTGAAGCTGCAACGGTTGTTTCTCATTACCCCGCGTCTCGTGTCACCGGAGGAAGTTCATCCGCTGGGTCCGGAACTTCCCATGCCCCAGGCCGCCCCCATCCCGGCAGATCCATCCCTGTTTCCCGCCCAAACCGCCGCCCCCCGAATGAAATGAGCCGGCAATCCTCCCTCCCCCCCCTCCTAAGCCAGCGCCTGCTCCGCCAGTTGCTGTTATGGCTGCTGTCCCTCCTCATCACCACCTCGAACCAGATCCACGCTATCACAGTGGACGATAGCTTCTGGCGGCAGCCAACGGAGGTCTTCAAAGCAACAACGGATGCCTCCGCCGCTACGGAGGCGGCGAAGCTCAAGGCCACAGTCACTCAGCTCTGCCGGGGGGAAGGCATCACCCCTGAATTCCAAAACGTGGACGGTCTTAAGAAATTCACCGCCCCCTCCCCAGGGATGCGCACCCCTTTTCTTCAGGAGCTGCTCACCAAAAACGGTCTGGATGCCTGCTTCTTCAAAAGCACACGGAGTCTCCTCGTCTTCAAGCCTGATGCAGGCTTTGACCGTCGGTACAAGCTGGTGCCAGCCAGTTTCGACGCTCTGCGGGCGGCACTCCAGTCCAGCATGGCGGGGCCGGAGATGAAGTTTGAACAACCCACTGCCAATCTCAGCCTCAGCGGGCCGGACGCCTACCTCAATCACATGCAGAACGTCGCTGCCAAGTTGGGCCTCAGATTGGAAGCCGCTTCCGTCGCCGCCCCTGCCCCTGCCCCTGCCGCTCCAGCTCCTGTTGGCAAAACGGCGATGATCTTTCCGCTCAAATACGCCCGCGCGGAGGCAGAGCGAAACCAACTCCGTGCCACAGTCTTGGGCAGCGCCACCGCCACGGGTGCCGTGGATGTGAGGGAAAGCGCGGGGGTGGTGCAAATCCTGCGGAACATGCTGATTGCTGATCTGGCAAAACCCGCCACGGACGAACCCTTCATCACCGCCGACCCCACTCGCAATGCCGTCATCATCGTTGATGATCCTGGCAGGGAGCCTCGCTACCGCGAGATCATCGACATGCTGGATGTGCCCCGGTTCATGGTGGAAATTACTGCGGCGATTGTGGACCTTGAGGTGAGCGACGGTCTGGACTGGCAAAGTAGTTTCCTCGTCAGAGGCACCCAGAAGATCGAGAGCCGGGAAGTGCCTTTTCGGGTCGGGTTTGGGGCTGATCGTCGATTCTTTGACACCAATCCCACCACGGGTGCCATCACCGGCTCTCCTTTTGACAAGGACCCGCCCGAGATCCCCGCTGCCCTCACCACCGGCGCATTGGGGCTGAACCAGACCACACTCATTGTAGGATCCAGCTATGCCGTGCTCTCCAACATCCGCGCATTGGAACAACGGGGAAAAGCTCAAGTGCTCTCCCGTCCTTCGGTGTTGACCATGGACAACCAGCCAGCCCGGCTCACGGATCAGACAAGTGCCGTACTGCCCGTAGCGGGGGAACGCCAGTCCTACCTGTACAAGGTGGCGTCTGGCCTCGATCTCGTCGTGCTACCCCGCATCATGAATCATCCGAACGGCGGACCAGGAAAGGTCTACCTCGGAATCGAAGTAGGCGACGGCTCGCTGACCGACGCTGAAATTGCCAGCCCCAACGTGGCAGCCTCCACGAATGACAACCGGGTCATCACCCAGGCGGTGGTGCAGACCGGTGAGAGCCTCCTCATCGGCGGGCGCTATCGGAACCAGGAAGTGAAATCTGAATCTGGCATCCCCATTCTCAGCAAGATCCCGGTGGTGGGACTGCCCTTCAAGAACAAGAAAGTCACCAACGGTCGCTTCCAACGGCTCTACCTGATCACGCCCCGCATCATCAATCCAGACAACCCTCAGGGCCCGGCCGACGATGTGATTCAGGCCACTTTGGGACCCCAGATCAGCATCCCCATCGATCCGGCGACCATGGCGGAAGCGGGTCGCCCCCTCAACAACACACCGGCACCCCGCTCAACATCCCCAGCGGTGCCACCCGCAACTCCCCCACCCGGCCAAGGAGACGACGTGAATCCGCCTCCCCGCAGAGCGAGCTGGCTCAAACGTCTCTTCAAGAAGAACGACCCTTAGGATAGTTTCCCACAGAGGTTTCCACCAACAACATCCCTCCCAATGTCACGCCTGCTCAAGACCCGCCTACTGGCCGCGGCCAGCTTCAGCCTTGCCGCCTTCCTCAGCTCGTGCCAGAGCGTCCTGCCGTACAAAATGGGCGGGAACCCCGCAAACTTGCGCCCGGGCGCCACTGCGGTGGAGGTGGTGGCAGAAATGGGGTCACCCACAAGCAAGCAACAACATGTACGTGGTGAGACGTGGGTGTATAAAGACTACTGGTGGGTCAAGGAGGTCTGGGTGCCCCATTGGGCCTCCTGGGAAATCTACATGGAGAAGCCTCCCGGCAAGCTGAGTATCCTCCGCATGTGCGGCTGGAAGCTCGTGGACCCACCCGGTCAGGAGCCAGATGTGAGGAGCGCGGTGTATGTGCGGCGACGGAGTGTACCGACGGTGCCAGTTCAGACGACACCCGCCCCGCTGCCGCCCATGGTCCGCGACAAGAACCCGCCGTGATGACCGTTCCGGATAACGAACCGCCGTCGGAGCTTCTGGGATAGCCAGCACCTTCCTCGCGATCAATCGCATGGGAGCTCGCGATTCAGTTGCAGGAGGTCTCTCCTGCAACCCTCGCGAATCTCATGAAACTTGAACCACCCAACCCCGCCCCCATCCCCAAGAATCGAGCCCTGCTCATCGGGACCATCCTCGCCATTCTGTTCGCCTTCATTGCCACCATCGTTACCTGGGGCGTTCTCTGGTCCCATGGACATGAGGAGGCTGAAAAGACAGTGACACCGGTCGAGGCCAAACCATGAAGACGGCACCAGGACACCAGGTCCATGGTGAAATTCGCATCGGCATCTCCGGATGGACCTATGCCCCTTGGAGGGGAAAGTGGTACCCAAAGGGACTCACCCACAAGCGGGAACTGGAGTACGCCTCCCGTCAGGTCCGCTCCATTGAGATCAACGGCACCTTCTACTCCCTTCAGCGGCCCAAGAGCTTTCAAGCCTGGTACGATGCCACCCCACCGGACTTCGTCTTTGCCGTCAAGGCACCCCGCTACATCACCCACGTCAAAAGGCTGAAGGACATCGCCGAGCCGCTGGCCAACTTCTTTGCTTCCGGGATGTTGTGTCTGAAGGAGAAACTTGGCCCGGTTCTCTGGCAGTTCCCTCCGAGCTTCAAGTACCAGCCCGAACTTATGACGGCCTTTTTCAAGATGCTGCCTGCCAGCACCACCGCAGCGCTCCGGCTGGCGCGGAAACACAACGCAAAGGTGCAGGGGCGCACCGCCTTCCCCAAGATCAAACCTCGCCCCATGAGGCATGCGATTGAGGTGCGCCATCCTTCTTTTGTCTGCCCGGAGTTCGTGGAACAACTGCGCGAGTTCGACGTGGCCCTCGTGGTGGCGGACACAGCCGGTCGATGGCCGTTCATGGAGGACCTCACCAGTGATTTCATCTACCTGCGTCTTCACGGAGATGAGGAACTCTATGTCAGCGGTTATACCCAGGCGGCACTGAAAACATGGCAGCGCAAGATCGACTTATGGGCGCGCGGACGTCAACCTCGCGGGTGCCGGACCCACGCCCCCAGAGATCACTCCCACCCAGGAGTCAAAGATGTGTATGCGTACTTCGACAATGACGTCAAAGTCCACGCACCATACGACGCCATCGACCTAGCTCACAAGCTTCATGCAGACGCCCCAACCAGTTCCAGAACCAAAGGCGATGATATGGCAAGATGACTTGGGAATCCGCCACCAATGAACTGACCGTCCTCCTGAGAGCATTGGTCGCCCTCTTCCTGGGCGGGCTGCTGGGTTGGGAACGCGAAAATGCCGGCAAGTGGGCTGGCTTGCGAACCCATATGCTGGTGGCCCTCGCCTCGCTCATTTTCATCAGCCTTGGTCAAATGCTGATCGCGGACACTCTAAAGGTCAGCCACCAGGCCGACCGGTCCATCGTTCAAGCAGATCCTTCACGCATGATCGAAGCCATCGTCGCTGGCATCGCGTTTCTTGGCGCTGGCACCATATTCCGGGACAATTCGGCGGGAAAAGCCCGCGGCCTTACCACGGCCGCCTCTCTGCTGACCACCGCCACCATCGGCATCGCCGTGGCCATCGACCGCTATCTTATCGCCATCGGAGTCACGGCACTGTGTTTGATCACTCTTCATACCCTCAACCGACTTTCCGGCCAGATTCACCAGTCTTCAGGAGGTGAAAAGGGAGGTGCAACTGATTCAGCACGGAAAAACGATCTGGAAAAATGATCATCCACTCCACGCGACTACCCTGCTCTGCTATTTGACGAGGGCTACGTCATGCTGGACCATTTCACGGACCATCTCCTCGAAGGTGAACGTGGGTGACCATCCAAGCTCCGCACGAATGAGGCTGGAATCTCCCACCAAAGGCACGGCATCCTCCTGACGAAAGAAGCGGTCGACACTGACGACATGCTCCTGCCAGTCCAATCCGACTTGAGAGAAAGCAGCAGCGCAGAATTCACGGACGGTGCGCAGATGGCCAGTGGCGAGAACATAGTCTTTGGGCACAGGCTGGTTGACCATCAAATGCATGGCACGCACGTAATCCGGCGCATAGCCCCAGTCTCGACGTGCGTCCAGGTTCCCCAGTTCGAGGCGATATTTCTGCCCTGACGCGATCCGGGCCACTGCTCGAGTGATTTTGCGCGTCACAAACTCAGGACGCCGTCTGGGACTCTCATGATTGTACAGAATGCCGGTCACGCAATACATGCCGTACGACTCCCGATAATTCCGCACCAGATGATGAGAAGTCACCTTGCTGATCCCGTAGGGATTGCGCGGAAGAAATGGCGTCTGCTCCGACTGGGGAGCCTCTGTGGGCCGGCCAAACATCTCACTGCTCCCTGCAAAGTAGAACCGGCAGTCCGGTTGCAGATCCTGAAGGGTGGCTAGCAGGAAATGGGTACCGCTGATGTTGGCAAACATCGTGTGAAAACCATCTGCAAGATGCTCGCCCACGAAGCTCACTGAAGCGAGGTGATAGCACTCGTCGAACTTGTACTTCTTAATCAGGCGGTGCAGCCCGGGAAAGCTGTCCAGGCTGATCGCATGCAGGAGGCACTGATTGAGCACCTCCCCCGTTCTGCCTCCCTCCAGGCTTTCCAAATTTGTCTGGCGCACCAAGCCATGCACTTCGTAGCCCAGAGAGAGAAGATGCTCCGCCAAATAGGTGCCATCCTGACCCGTGATTCCAGTGATGAGTGCCCGCTTCATTCTCGCCCCATCGTGGCACGATCTTGAATCTGAGCAAGATCGAAGGCCGGGCGGGGAGGATTTTGATCGATGCCACCGGATTGCGACGAGCAGAAACTTCTTGCCTCCCCCCCTGATCACGCCACTATGGCCGCTCGCATGACTCAGGGCGGAAAGGTTGTCATCATTGGAGCGGGCGGGCGGCTGGGCTCAGCGCTCGTGACGAAGTATGCCCCGAAGCATGATGTCTTGCCGGTGCGGCGCGCAGACCTCGACCTCTCGCAGTCAGATGCCATCGCTCCGTTCTTGCGAAGCCACAACCCCAACGTGGTCATTTACACCGCTGGCACGACGAACGTGGACCTCTGCGAGGAGCACCCAGAAGAGTCTCTAAAGACAAATGCCGAGGCTCCGGCCCGCCTCGCCGACTACTGCAAAAGTCATGGCGCGAGGCTGATTCACATCAGCACGGACTACGTCTTCGCCGGGAACGACCCGATCCTCCGCAAGGAGAGCGATCCGGCAGAGCCCATCAACGTCTATGGGCGACACAAGCTGGCTGGCGAGCAAGCGGTTTTGAACGCCTCTCCCGAGTTCCTGGTAGCGCGTGTATCCTGGCTTTTTGGCAAAGACCGCCCCAGCTTTCCGGACATGATTCTTAAGCGAGCGCTGGAGAACGACGAAGTCTTCGCCATCGCCGACAAGGTTTCCTGCCCTACTTTCAGTGATGATCTCGCAGAATGGATCGAGCCAATGATGTCGGACACCCGGTATTGTGGCATCCTCCACCTCTGCAACAGCGGTTCCTGCACCTGGCAAGAATATGGGCAAAAGACGCTCGACATCGCTGCGTCACTCGGTTTGCCATTGCGAGCAACAACCGTCCAAGGTCAGTCTCGGGTGAATTTCCCCGCCTTCAAAGCGACCCGACCAGAGTTCACTGCTTTCGACATCAGCCGCTATGTAGAACTCTCCGGCACCACGCCACGAGCGTGGCAAGAAGCGCTGGAAGACTATCTGCGGGGCCAGTACCTCTAGAAGAGAGTCGTTGAAGAGACTTTAGTCGTTGCCCCTGTCTCAGCGAGATCAATTCGAGCCTAACGGGCAAGGCCAATCACCCGGGAAATAAGCCCCTATGCGGTCCCGGGCCTCAGACGGCACCCAGTGCTGCGACGGGATTCCACCCAAATGGGGGTGATTTTCCAGGTTGTTTAAAAATTTGCGACCAGCACTATGTCGCATCAGACCAGCACCTCGGAAATTATTAATAAAACCATAATTTTCATATTGACCAATAATCATAGTATTTATATATATTATCAAAGTTAAACCACACCACTTTCTATGAAGAGGCTGATTCTCATCCAAAACGACTTCGCGGGGTCCGGCAAAACCACTCTCATGCGTGCCCTCCAGCGTTATTTGGATCGCCATCAAGTGCCTCATCTGGCGCTCTGCCTCACGGAAGTGGAAGGTAACGATGAAGACGGAGTCCACCGCCTGCCGGTAGATGCCCTCTATCAAAATGGCTTGGCACCTTATCTCCAGGCGGTCGATTTGGTGCTGCTGGAGGTGGAGTCAGGGCTTGCTGAAGCAGTCTCCGAGTACTTCGATCACTCCAACGTTTTGGCATCTCTCGGACAGGACGGACTGGAGATCCTGATAGCCATGCCGGTGACCAGTGACGAAGAGAGCTTCGACGGCGTGCTCTCAGCCGCGCGGACGTACGGGGATCAGGTGCAGTATGCCGTCTTCCACATGGCTACAGGTAGCGAATACGATGAGGACGAGGCGGTCTGGGAAAACAGCAAAGCAGCCCGGATGATGGACCTGCTGGATGGAGTGGACGTCACCGTTCCCGCCCCTTCTTCCGAGCTGGAGGCTGAGATTCACACCATCGATCTCGACCTAAGCGATGCTCTGGCACACGAGTGGACCCAAATGCCTCTTCAGGCGTTGCTCCAGAACTGGCTCGTCAAGCTGTCGGCTCAACTCGACCCTGCACGTCGCCTGCTCTTTGGCGATGCATTTCGTGCAGTCATTGCAGTCAATGACCGACTCCCTGCTCGCCAAAAACCAGCCCGAGGCAAAAAAACCGCCCATGCAGCAGCGTTGCCCGCCTGACAGACGGAGCCCCCCCTTTTGACTCCAGAAAGCTTAGTGCGTCTCAGGCATCAGGTCGCCGTAATGCTTCCGGGCGAACTTCTGCGTCTCGTGCTGGATCTTCAGGGCGTCTGACTCCTTCAGGCTGCGTTCCAGCAACTCCACGCAATCGACGGAATTGAGCTTCCGGATGGCGTGTTTGACCTTGGCCACCTGGCCACTGGAGGCGCTCAGTTCATCGAGCCCCAGACCCACCAGCAACGGAGTCACGGCGATGTCGCCAGCCATCTCCCCGCACATTCCCACCCAGACGTTCTGACGGTGCGCGGCCTCCACCACTGTCTTGATCAACCGCAACACGGCTGGATGAGTGGGCTGGTAAAGTTCTGAGACGCGCTCATTCACCCGGTCCACCGCCAGGGTGTACTGTACGAGGTCGTTCGTGCCGATGCTAAAAAAGTCCACATGAGGCGCCAGCAGGTCAGCTATGACCGCGGCACTGGGAATCTCAATCATGGCACCCCGCTGGATCTTGGGATCAAAAGCCTCCCCTGCCGCTGTGAGCTCGGCCTGACATTCGTCGAGCAATTGATTCGCCTCGACGACTTCGCGGACACTCGACACCATGGGGTACATGATGGCCACGCGCCCATGCTGGCTCGCCTTCAGGATCGCCCGCAACTGCCGCTTGAAGACTTCAGGCCGGGCGAGGGAAACTCGAATACCCCGCCAGCCCAGGAAAGGGTTCTGCTCCACCTCCTCGGCATACGCGGGGTCGAGCTTGTCACCACCAAGGTCCAGGGTGCGGAAGACCACCAACTGGGGAGCCATCGCCTTCACCACCTCGGTATAGACCTCAATGAGCTTGTCCTCAGGAGCATCAGGATTCTCCAGGTAAAGGAACTCTGTGCGGAAGAGTCCCACCCCCTCAGCGCCACACTCCTGAATGTGGGGAATCTCCTCCACGAACTCAGCGTTGGCGGCGACGGTGATGCGCCGATCGTCCAATGTGACTGCGGGCTCGCCACATTGGGCCAGCAGGGCGGCCTCACGCTTCTCCGCAGCGGCCTCACGCTTGCGATAGCGCGCCAGGGTTTCCTTGGTGGGATTCAGGATTAACAGGCCCTCATCCCCGTCGAGGAGCACCTCGTCTCCATTGTAAAGTTCTTCGCAAATCCCATGCAGACGCACCACGGCAGGGAGATTAAGCGACCGGGCCACGATGGCGGTATGGGACGTCTTGCTGCCAAGCTCCACCGCAAAACCGAGGACCTGATTGCGGTCCAGCTGTGCGGTCTCACTGGGAGTCAGGTCATGGGCAATGCACACTGCAGGAGTGTCCGAGTGGTCCACTTCCCTCTTGTCTCCGGTGAGGTGACGCAAGACGCGCTGGGCGACATCACGAATATCGAGCGCACGTTCGCGCATGTAGGAGTCGGGAATGCGCTGAAATGAGTCGATGCATTTACGCACCACCCGATAGTAGGCGTACTCGGCACACTCCCGATACTCCCGGATTGCCTCCTCCACCTGGTCAGTGATGAGGCTGTCGTTCAGCACCATGGTATGCATTTCCAGGATCTCCCTGGAATGGCGGTCCTCCTCTCCGTCCAGTCGCGCCATGAGGGCCTCCAGTTCCTCGCGGGTCGCCTCGACGGCCGCGTAGAAGCACTCGATCTCTGCATCGATCTTTCCCTTCGGGATGACCCGGCGGTGAGGTTCTTCGAATGCGCCTCCAATGAGACGCACGACCCCGCGAGCCACGCCGCCAGAGACGGGCGTGCCTAAAAATACGCGCTCGGTCTTGATGGCGGTTTCGGGCATGAGAGATGAGGAATGACCCCCTTGAAGGCAGATGACGACCCCCGCGTTAGCGGGAATCATGCCAGCAAGGGATAAGAAGGTTCACTGAGGCGCCTATGCAAGCAGCGTCAGTCCCCGTCGTCAAACCCACTTTGGATAAGAGAGCCAAGTTCCTTCACGGCAGCCTCGGCATCGGCCCCCTCCGCGGTGACGATGATTTTCGCTCCGTGACCGGCAGCCAGCATCATGAGACCCATGATGCTCTTGCCGTTCACTTGCTCGTCATCTTTCTCCACCCAGACATTACACTTGTACTTGCTGGCTCTCTTGACGAATTGCGCTGCAGGGCGCGCATGCATGCCCAGTTTGTTGCTGATGGTAAATTCTTGGGTGCAAGTGCTCATGCTGTCTTTTTTCCTAACGGCCAAGAGTGCGATCTGAGACTACCCTGATTGCTCATCCGCCATTTTTTTCAAGAGCCTTTGGTCAAATTCCGCTGCGCTGTTATAGCCAAAGGTTCTCAGTTTGTGGTTTAGGGCGGCAATTTCGATGAGTCCGGCCACATCACGACCGGCTACGACCGGTACCTGAAGAAGCGGAACATCCATTCCCAGAATGTTCACCGTGTGTGTGCCCGCGTCAAACCGTTCAACTTCGCTCAGATCTGCATCGGGCACCAATTGAGTGACCAGGTCAAGTCGTTTAGACAACCGAACTGCTCCCACTCCGAAGATGGCGGCAACATTCAACAGACCAATTCCTCGCACTTCGATGAGATTGCGGGTCAGGTCAGGAGCCCGGCCGTGGATCTCGCGCTCCTCAATCATGCGAAAGTGCACCGCATCATCCGCCACCATGCTGGCCCCGCGCTCCAACAATCCGAGAACGGCCTCACTCTTGCCACTACCGCTGGGGCCCTGGATCAGCACTCCCACCCCCTGGACATCCACGAGGCATCCGTGAATGACCGTCGTTGGCGCAAACGCCCAGTCCAACCGGATGGTGGCGGCATTGATGAACTTCATGGTCACCATGGAGGTCTGGAAGACGCTGATGCCATTCTCATCCGCCACCCGGATCAAATCTGGGTTCAGGCGTTTCTCCCTCGCTACCACCAGACACGGAATATCGGCCATGCAGAGCTGTCGGAACCGGCGGCTGGCTTCCTCGGGGGCCAGCCCGTTGAGATAGGAGACCTCTGAATTCCCGATGACCTGGATCCGCTTGTAGGCAAAGTAGGTGAAGAATCCGCTCAGGGCCAGGCCCGGTCGGTTGACCGAGGGCTCATTGATTTTCCGGGAAAATCCCGTCACAGTCCCCATCAGCTTGAGCTTGAGCGCCTCCCGATTTCGCTCAAAGAACTCGCCCACGGTGATGGACGACGGCCGTTTGACCTTGTGATGGATGACGTGCTCTGGCATGCGCCCACCATAGAGGCTTTCGGCCCATGGGCAAATGGTTGCAATTGAGGACTCTCCGACTTCGTCTTAGCGGGATGCTTCCGCGTCGCCCTCTTCTGCTCTTTTTCCTGCTGTTGTTCATTCCCCATGCCGTGTCCCAGGCAGAGGCCCCGCCCAATATTCTGTGGCTGACCAGCGAGGATAACGGTCCACAGCTCGGTTGCTACGGCGACAAGTATGCCAGGACGCCCAACATCGATGCTCTGGCGGCCCGAGGTCTGAGGTACAACAAAGCCTGGTCCAACGCACCCGTGTGCGCCCCGGCCCGCACCACTATTATCAGCGGTCGAATCCCTACTGGCGATGGCAGTGAACACATGCGCTCCATGGTTCCCCTGCCTGCCGGGACCCAGCTCTATCCGCAACTGCTGCGGGCAGCGGGCTACTACTGCACGAACAACAGCAAAGAAGACTACAACCTGGAGAAGCCCGACGGCACCTGGGACGAAAGCAGCGCCAAGGCTCACTACAAGAAGCGGCCGGCAGGTCAGCCCTTCTTCGCGGTCTTTAACACGACGATCTCGCACGAGAGCCAGATCCGGACACCCGGTCACAAGCTGGTGCACGACCCCGCTGCGGCCCCGCTCCCCCCTTATCACCCAGACACGCCGGAAGTGCGGCACGATTGGGCGCAGTACTATGACAAACTCACAGAGATGGATCAGGAGGTGGGCCGGCGACTGAAGGAGCTGGAAGAATCCGGGCTGGCCGAGATCACCATCGTCTTCTACTACGGCGACCACGGCGCGGGCATGCCCCGGAGCAAACGATGGCCGTACAACAGCGGACTGCAGGTGCCGCTCATCGTCTGTTTCCCACCCAAGTACGCCCACTTGGCCCCACAGGGCTACCAGGCAGGCGGCACCACCGATCGGTTGGTGAGCTTTGTGGATCTGGCCCCCACGCTGCTAAGCCTCATCGGGAAAGAAGCACCCTCATATCTGCAAGGACGAGCCTTCGCTGGGACTCATCCCGCACCAGCCCCGGAGTTTCTGCACGGCTTTCGTGGTCGCATGGACGAACGCTATGACCTGTTGCGCAGTGTCACGGATGGCCGCTTCGTCTACCTGCGGCACTTCATGCCGCACCTGCCCTACGGCCAGCATCTCGGCTACATGTTCCAGATGCCCACCGCCCGCGTCTGGCGGGATCTGGCCGCCGCTGGCAAGCTGAATACCGACCAACGCCATTTCTGGGAGCCAAAGCCAGTGGAAGAGCTCTATGATCTGCAATCTGATCCCTGGGAGGTCCACAATCTGGCAGAGGTTCCCGAACAGCAGGGACGTCTGAGCGTCCTGCGGAAAGCGCTGGAGAACCAGGCCCGTCAGGTTCGCGATTTGGGTTTCATTCCAGAAGCTGAACGGCTGCGAGTTTCCGGGAACCAGCAATCACCCCGGGACGCCTTCCAGACAGAGGCGGCCTATCCGTTTGAGGCGGTGTTCGATTTGGCATCTCGCGCCTCCCGCTACACGGATGCCGACCCGACCCCGTTCGTCAGCGCGCTCTCGCATGCTCATCCCATCATACGTTACTGGGGTGTACTAGGCCTCCAGATGCGGGGAGCCTCCGGGGTTCAAGCTGGTCACGATCGCCTGCTTGTTCTTTTCGGCGACACCTCCCCGAGTGTGCGCATCGCCGCCGCTTCCGCACTCGGCCTGTACGGCAACCCCGCTGACCTGGCAGCCTGCCTTGATCTCTTGGTGAAGGAGGCAGATCCCACTCGGAGCAGCCAACCTGCGGCTATGGAGGCACTCAACGGGCTGGACGCGCTGGATGAAAAAGCTCTGCCTGTCAAAGATCGCATTGCCGCGCTGCCCAAGAGAGATCCCAACACCCCAAAACGCCTTCAGGAATACGTCGTGCGCCTTCATGAAAAAATCGCCGCCGACCTGGGAATGCCTGCGCCCGCTGGCGAGAACAAAGAAACCGAGAAGTAAACGGGCTCTTGGACCGTGGAGGGCAATCCCTCTTTGGGCTGCCCTTCGTACGAATCTCTAGAAATCGAACAAGTCAGCCTGCACTGCCTGACCTTTTTTGGCAGACGCGGTGGTCTGCTTGGACTTCGGAGCCGGAGCAGTCGGCACCACCTCGGCCGAGGCCGAGGCGCGCGCGGGTGCGTCCGGCTCCTCCACTTCGTTTGCCGGAGCCGGCTCCTCCTCGACGATCGCCACCACATCCTCCGGCTCGAACTTAACGTCGGGCACATCGGCAAAAACTGGAGGCATGAGCGGCTCGGGCCATGACGGGATTTCCTCGACCACTGGAGCAGGAGTAGGCTCCGGCACTGGCGCTGCCTGCTCGACGAATTCGACCTCAGCTTCCGCTATCGGCACGGGCTCTGGCTGAGGCTCAGGGGCATGCTGAATGTCCGGCTCAGGTTCAGGTTCTGGAACAGGTTCGGTCTCCAACACGGGGGCCACCTCTTCCACCAGAGTTGAAACAGGCACTACCGCCGGCGCGGGCACCTCATCGCCCGTGATCAGTCGCATCTCACTGCGCGTGCCATTCACCGTGCGCTCAATGGGAATGCCAAGGACCTTGGTCAGCGCCCGGGACTCCATCTCCCAGACATTTGGGTAGAGCCGCGCCACCTCGGCAAGAGGGCTGTGGTGGTCGAGCAGCCGCGTGCCTTGCTCATCCGTCACCAGCTCAGACATCCACCCGTCCGCATTGCGCATCTTCACCAGTTCCACAAGGCGTTCGCGCAGGGTCTTCCCCTTCATCTTCGATGCCCAGCGCTCCGCCTTTTGCTGGAGGTAGCTGTACAGCAGGCGGTCCGGGGCAGACTCGCCATACGCCTGGGCGGCGTGGGCCAGCAGTCCCAGGCAGAGTTCACTTCCCCAGTTGGTCAGCACAAGATCGAGCTTGGGAGCTGGCCGATAAATTTTCTCGGGGCGGCCCGTCCCTTTCGGGCGACGCCACGTATCCACATAACCCTGCTTTCGCAGATCATCGCAGTGTTGTTTGACGCCCATGTAGGACATTTTCAACTCCGCCGCCAGTTCGTTGACGGACATGCCGCCGCTGCGTTTCACCCGGACAAGGATCTCCCAGGAGACCGAGGGGGCAATTTCACGGGCGTGCTGCAACATGGCGTCTTTTTAACACAGGGTAGCGCTACGCTGAAACATTTCCATCCCGCCGCAACCAATCCCCATGAAAAGTTTCAATCCAGAAGGAGACCAAGACAGCCGCAGCTGTCGTACTTCTTACGAATTTGACACCAACAACGGCCGTTCTAGCATCACGGCACAACACTCCATGCTCACATCCAGCCTTCCTGAAAAAGCGTTCCGCAGCCACGCCCCCGGCTACTGGAAAGACAAGAACGTATCCGAAGCGGAGTGGAACAGCGCCCAGTGGCAGCTGAAGAACCGGGTCAACTCCCTGGCCAAACTGGAGGAGCATCTGGTCTTGAGCGAGGAAGAGCGCGCCGGGGTGCTGCTTTCCGGCAACAAGCTGGCCATGGCGATCACGCCCCATTTCTTCAACCTGATCCACCCCACCGATCCAGACTGCCCCATCCGCCGTCAGGTGATCCCCCGCATTGAGGAGACCTGGGACGACCCAGATGAGATGTCCGACCCCTGTGGCGAGGATTCCCACATGCCAGTTCCCGGCTTGGTGCACCGCTATCCAGACCGCGTGCTCTTCCTGGTGACGGACCGCTGCGCGAGCTACTGCCGCTACTGCACCCGCAGCCGCGTGGTGAGCGGCGTAGGTGACCAGGAACTGCACACAGAGTTTGAAGCTGTCTTCAAGTATCTGGAAGCCCACACCGAGGTGCGTGACGTGCTCTTGAGCGGTGGCGACGCCCTGCTCTTCTCCGACGCGAAGCTGGAAGGCATCCTCAAACGCCTGCGCGCCATCCCCCATATCGAGTTCCTGCGTATTGGTTCCCGGGTGCCCATCTTCCTGCCCCAGCGCATCACGCCCGAACTGTGCACCATGCTCGCCAAGTACCATCCCTTGTGGATGAGCGTGCATACCAACCATCCGCGTGAAATCACGATTGAGGTCAAAGAAGCTCTCGAACGCCTGGCCAACCACGGCATCCCGCTGGGAAATCAGAGCGTGCTGCTGCGCGGCGTGAATGACGATCCAGAAGTGATGAAGGCCCTGGTGCACAAGCTTCTCATGAGCCGTGTGCGCCCGTACTATCTCTACCAGTGCGACCTCATCCAAGGCAGCTCCCACCTCCGCACCAGCGTGAGCAAGGGGCTGGAGATCATCGAAAGTCTTCGTGGCCACACCACTGGCTACGGTGTCCCCCAGTTCGTCATCGACGCCCCCGGCGGCGGCGGCAAGGTGCCGGTGAACCCGGAATACGTCCTCGCGAAGGACAGCCACCATACCCTCATCCGCAACTACGAGGGCAAGGTGTTCGACTACCCCGAACCGGAGAGCGCAAAATCCGCAAACCTCTTTGCGAGCGGCACCAACCGTCTGTCCATGACTTGGGCGCCCTCGGCCAAGTGGTAGGGCCACGAACGTGCGATTCAACCAACCACTTGGAGGCACAGTCCGTTGCCTCCAGGTCGGATCGGAGCATTAGAGCGAGTTCGGTGAGGACACTCGCTTCTGAGCCGTCCCGCATGCGGGAACAATGCCATCAGGGAAAAGCGATGGCACCGCTGTTTTGACTGCCAATGGGTTTCAGAATTGGATCGTCGTGAGGCTGGCAAACTTAGGTTCCAGTTGGTGAAATCACAGGTTCAAAAGAACCGAAGGCTGGGACTCATCAAGCCTGCCCACCGCTAACATCCCTGAATGAACCGGGCCCACAGCCCTCAAATTTGCACACCCAGGGAGGAGTTGTGATGAGTGGCGACTTGCTACCTTGATGGGATAGGTCCCGCATGCGGGACGGCTCAGCAGAAGCTCAACGCACCCTGCCAGCCCATCGTTTTATCGAACTCCCCATTAAGCCAAACGCCATCCTCTCACCCCACATACTCCGTCAGCATCACCAGATTCCCCTCTGGATCCACAAACCTTCCCAGCTTGATGGGCTCGCCCTCCCGCTGCACAGGAGGCTCCACGATGCTCCCGCCCGCCGCTTCGACGATGGCACAAGCTGCCGCGGCATCATCCACCTGGAGGCTTAGACTGGTGACGCTCTGCTCCCCTTCCCCGCCACCATGCAAGGCGACGATGGCATCCCCAAACAACAACTCCGACCACCATGGGCTGACGAAGCCCTTTTTCAGGCCAAAGGTGTCGACATAAAATGCAACGGCCCGCTCCATGTCCTGGGCCATGAGGACATACTTTACCTTCTCGAGTTTCATGGGAAAAGTTCGTTCAGACGATCAAGTCCTCGAACCCTTCATCAAAACATCGGCGACGCAAGTGATACTGTCCATTTTGTTCCACCAGATAGTGGGTCTTCCGCTTCACATGCGTGTGCGGCACACTGCTCAATCCAGGTTTGCACAGGCTGAAATCAACGCGTCCCCTTCGGAACAGCGTTTCCAGAAATGATTGGGTAGCCTGTTCTACTCCCGGCACCGGTGTGGACCCTGCATCCGGGGCGGCCGGAGCAATCATCCCACGCCGTGAGAAGGACGCCGTCCGCACGACCAGCGCCCCTTCGCCCAAGCCGTAGGCCGTAGCACGCATCATCATGTCGCGACCACGGGGCATCTCATCGCCTCCTGGGGTGGGTTTGCCGGCATTGAGCGCCCGGTTGGCCTCAGCGCGCAGGCTGCGCACCGCTTCCAGGCTCAACAGACCACGACGCACAAAGGCGCTGCGGAGCACCTCGTCATACTTGCCGCTGAACAGGGCGGCGTCCGCCCAGATCACCTGCGCGGCCACTTCGCTGTAGAAGGCAGCGCTCAGCGCCGCGGTACGCACGGCCTTGGCCAGCAAGGCAGCGGCGTCTTTTGCGACGGAGAGCAGATCAGCGGCAGTCGGCTCAGCGGCATGTACCTTGAGCATGCCCGCCATGGCCTCGAAAAATCCTGAAGTGAAAACGCGGGAGAATGAGTGTGGATCTGAGGACAACTCCGAATGCGGCGCCATGGGCGGCAGGTGCATGGGCTCCCGGTAGAACAAGGAATTCACCGCGTTCCGCAGGCAGTCCGGCGGCGCAGAGCCGGAGTTCAGATCATGCACGGCCTTGCCATACTGCACGGCAATGCGTGACAGTGTGGAATTCTGATAAATCAGCCCGCCGGTCTCTTTGATAACGTGTTCACAAACCGACTCCAGCTGCAATGCGGTCAACAACGCCGTGATATCGGCAAAGGACTCGTGAAATGCGGCCACCTCATCAAGCGCAGCATCCCACAGATCCGGCCTCAGGGCATCCAGCACGGCGTGGCCCAGTTCGTGGGCGACAATGTCAGGGCTTTCGGCAGTATGGATGGCGCGGCCTTTGACCTCTCCCGTGAAGAAGGAAATGGTCTTGCGGTCATAGTAGGCGTTGAGGTCGTTCGTGCCAGCCACGTCCACCTCCAGAGGTGCCCCACCTTGCCAGTGCACAGTCTCGGGAAGATGCGGCCTCCAGACTTCCCTCGCCCGACGGAGGGCGTCGGCGGCATTCCAGTATCGAAAATTGTCGGTCCCTGGCGGGTACACACCCGGCTTGGGAGCCTCTCCACGGAGTTGAAGCGGCAAGCTTCCCAGAGTGAGGGTGGCAGGCGAGCGATGAGCCAGCTTCAAGCCCGATTCCGGATCGTCCTCCCAAGCGGCGACGGAAACCACTGTCGGAGCCGCGGGCTTCGCTGTAGCTTTTGCAGCCGCCTTGGGGGCGGGCTTCTTAGAAGCCGGAATAGAGACCGGTACAGCCTTTGACTTTACCAACGCTGGTTTCCTTGCAAGTGGAGCGGCCGTCTTGGCTGGCGACTTCTTAGCGGGGGGTCGCTTGAGATTCTTCATGACGTGAATGACAAAAACGTGCCAGATGTCCGCCCCATGAACCTCCTCAAAGGTCCTGGTGAATTTTTGCCAAGGCTACTTGAATTAGCAGGAATTTGACAAGTTTTTTGGACAGTTGTCTGGCTTTTTTGAACATTTGCATCGGAAAGCATCCTCGTTGACCGAAGGCCCGAACCGCGTATTCACGAAGGCGATGTCGTCACCCGTTCTCCAACTCTCCTGCCCTGCCAAGATCAACCTGCACCTGCGCGTGTTGGGGAAGCGGGAGGATGGCTTTCACGCACTGGACACCCGACTCTGCCCGCTGGACCTGAGTGACACCCTTTCTTTTTCCGAGGCTTCAGCGACTCCTAGGATCAGCCAACTGACCTGCTCTGACGCCTCCCTGCCCACCGATGAGACGAATCTGGTGATGAAGGCCCTGCGTGCCTTTGAAAAGGCCACGGGAACCCCTCAATCTTGGAACCTGCATCTGGAAAAGCGCATTCCCCACGGGGCTGGACTGGGTGGCGGCAGCAGCAACGCCGCCATGACGCTGCGAGGGCTCAACTTGCTCTCTGGACATCCCCTGTCCCAGGAAACGTTGGTCACCCTCGGCTCCCAGCTGGGGTCTGATGTGCCTTTTTTCCTGTACGACGCCGTTTGCGATGCCACTGGCCGGGGCGAGGTCCTGACCCCCTTGGATTTCCCCTGGCAGCTCCCTGTGGTCCTGATCAAACCGCCTTTTGGCATCCCCACCCCATGGGCATACAAGCAGTGGAGCACATCCACCCAACTGCATGGGGTGCTCTACGCTCCCCAACTCTGTCCTTGGGGCCCGATGGTGAACGATCTGGAGCGACCGGTCTTTGAGAAGTGGTCACTCCTCCCCGCCCTTAAGATGTGGCTGCTGGATCAAGTAGAGACCCGGGCGGCCCTCATGTCGGGCTCTGGCTCGACCGTCTTTGCCGTGGCGCAATCGGAAACGGATGCAGCAGCCCTGGCAACCAAGGCTGCTGCGCACTGTGGTGAGACCACCTGGGTGAAGGTGGTGCGGGCGGGGCACCCCTGAGGACGCCCAACTTCATAAGCCTCAGCGAATTTGGATCGTCCGAAGCTCCGTCTCGTAGGGATTGGTACTCCGCACTATCCGCTGGTGCACGAACCTTTTCCCCGCAAAGTGGACAACCTTCTCAGAGACGATATCCCCTGTATGGGGACTCGAGGCGCAGGAGGCCTGAAAGATCAGGGCCACAAGAGTTAAAATAACGGGGGTAAGTTTCATCGATGCGATCTGTATCATCGATGCTATTACATTGTAAAGGCAAAGTGACCAGCTCCCCACAAAAAATTGGGCTGGGCGAACTCCCATTCGCCCAGCCCTATTGGCATCAACCTCAACACATATCCCGCTTGCGCGGGCTTAATTGACAACAACCAATCACTCTCAAGACAGCAGTGCTGGTAATCACTCACTCAGCACTACAGAAGAGTTAGTATCGGTAGGGTGGAGAGTGTTCAAAGAATCCCAAATTGTTGGAAATGGGTCCTGCAACCGTTCGCGGCAGCTGGTGTCGGTTGCATGGCCCCTAAAAAGAGTTGGGCTGGGCGAACTCCCATTCGCCCAGCCCTTTTGGCATCAACCTCAACACATATCCCGCTTGCGCGGGTTTGATTGACAACAACCAATCACTCTCAAGACAGCAGTGCTGGTAATCACTCACTCAGCACTACAGATAGATTAGAGTTGCTGCTACCCACTGTGTTCAATGCGGGGCGAATCTTTTTGAAATTATTTTCACTGGCCTGATCCCACTCATTTCCCGGGAATCCGGTTTAATGTATAATAACCCTCAGCATGAGCCAGTTGCGCCCCCTTTTTTGACCGCACACCGGGGACGACTAATTCGTGCACATAGCCTTCCCGGAGGCCCTCGCACTTCAGAAGGACGCTTTTTGCGCCTGGCTCCAGGGTAACCCGGGAGATGGTCACGGGCTTGGTCTCCACCTCGTCGCCACCGTACTTCTGGTGGTAGAGGTAGGTGTAGCTGCTCATCTGATAGCTGCCAACGGCGCTGGTGGTCGCAGGATCGACCTCATCGGTAAAGGTCACCCGGAAGCCGTCAGGTTGCGCTTCCATCTTCTGAATCTCAAAGGGTGTCTGGCCAGTCCACTGGATGCGCTCCAGACCGAATGAACGTGTGCCCTGAGAGTTCCAGCCCCGGTTGGACTCGCCCACCAGCAGGGAACCGTCCTTTAGAAAGGCCAGGCTCAGAGCCGCGCTCTGCAAACCGTCTTGGAAACGGAACACCGCCCCCTGGTACTCGCCGCCCACTTTTTCCAGGAAGACGCGGTTCACGCCAGAAAGCACAAACTCTCCCACGAACATCTGCTTCTCAAACGGGCCAAACTTTCCACCCGTGAGGTCACAAACCAACCCCGTGGGGCTCTGCCCTGCCTTTACATATGGAAACCATACAGCGGGCAGCGCAAACCCCTTCACCTGACGGGAGGCCTCCACCACGGTGATGCCCTGGGGCAGTTTCCCGGGATCGGCCACTGGCGACTCCGGAAGCTGGGCATCCGGCAACGAGTCCGCGTGACCGAAGAACGCACCTTTGCGCAGGTGAAGCAGCGGGTTGGTGCTCCACCAGTTGCCCTGCTGGTCCGTACAGAAAACGTCCCCCTCCCCGTTCACGGCGATGCCGCAGGGCGAGCGTAGTCCTGCACTCATCGGGGACAGCTTGCCATCAGGTGAGACGCTCACCGCCCAGCCACGCCAGTGTTTCTCCTGCATGCGATGACCGGCGAGTTTCACCGGCCCGCCCATCGAGGCATTCAGGGTAATCCAGAAGTTCCCCTCCCGGTCCAGCACCGGACCGTAGGCGTACTCGTGGTAGTTTCCGCTTACCCCCCAGCCCTTGGCCACCGCCAGATACTCATCAGCCACGCCATCCCCGTCAGTGTCACGGATCTTGGTCAACTCCGAACGCTGCACCGTATAGAGAGCACCGTCATGCCAGAGCAGCCCCAGTGGCTCGTGCAAGCCCGAGGCATAAAGACGGTAACCCACGGCCTTGGCATCCGTGGGATCAGCCTCGGGATGTTCCAGGATCCAGATCTCCCCCTTGCGGACGGAGACCGCCAGCCGCCCATCGGGCAGCAGCGCCAGGCCGCTGGCCTCCAGCTTCACGCCATCCGGCAGCACATATGGCGTCACCGTGTAGGCGGGATTCGCGCTGGCAGCATGCGCCACCGATGGGAGCTGGGCCATGAGGAGGGCGGCCAGCATGGGCAGCCCGGTGGAGATGTACTTTCGCATGTGGCGTTAAAACTTGATGTATTCCTCGAACTCCACCGTTCCTTTGGTCAGGCTCACGGGTTTGGGTTGGGCGGTCTTGTCCACGCCCAGGAAGTACCAGCCTTCTGCAACCGCATCACTGGCCCCGGTGATCTTGATCTTCCTGAGCAGCCCGTCCCCTTTGGGAGCCGGGCTCATCGTATCCTCCACCTTCAGCCCGCCCACCTCATAGAGGAAGATGGGGGTTCCATCTTTGGACATACGGTAGCCAACATAGTGGTAACCTGCCGCCTCCCCACAAGCTTCCGGCCAGGAATCACTGGCGGATTTCAGGCGGGTCAAAGGCATGCGTGGTGGCAGGGCAGGTCCCAAGGTACCCAGCGGTTTCGCGGGGGTCATGGCCCGCTCTTCCCAGGTGGTCATGGCATCGATAAAGCGTCCCTTCCAGACCACGGCCCAGTGCATCTCGAGCGCGTCGAATGCAGCGTGCACGCCCTTGGGGCTGCCTACGGTCACGGCCTGCATGCCGGCCCCTTCTAGGAAAGTGCGGAACACTACCGGCCGATCTGATTTTTCCGGCTTGATCTCATAGTCTCCAGTCTGGAGAAGGCCCTCTGGCAAACGGGATTGGTCGAGCTCCTTGAGGTAGGTCCAGAGCTGCTCGATTTCCTGGTCGGCCTTCTTCCGGCCCATGAAGAGCGGCGGCATCAGCGTGCCAGGCTGCGTGACCTGGGGATTGAGCAGGAGTTCTTTGAAATACTCTGGCGTCAACCGGTGCACGGTGTGGGTCAGATTGATCACCGGCACCCCCAGCGACTTGCGATCCTTCAGCCCGTGACAGGACACACACCCCAGGCCGCCCGTGCCCACACCCATGAGGCCGCGCCCCAGCTCAGAGCGATGGTGCTTGAGCAGACCGCTGGTATCGATCGCGATCGGTTTCTCAGGCTTGGCCGACTCCTTGAGCGCCGGGAGGAAGCCCACGCAGTTGTCCTGGCCAAAGCGGGGCATGCGGGTGGTCATGTAAGACCGCACCCCGCCACCTGTGCCCCAGAGCAACCTGGCAAACCATTCATCCGTCAGTTTACGCCCGGCCACGTCCAGCTTGGGCGGCAGACGGCCCAGTTCACCCAGAGAGTGCGCGGCGGCCTCGTACACGGTCAGGTACTGCGCCCGGGGCTCCTCCAGCCCACCCGTGCCCCGCCATTCGTGGCAGGCGTAGCAGTTCATCTTCATGAGGAAGGCATCCACGGTCTGCAGGGTGGACCGCGGTTGCGGTGTCGTGCCCTGCACGTCTTTCAGCGCCAGCAGCATGGCCCGACGCTGCAGATCGCTCATGCCGTAGTCTGGAATGCCCGCCTTCTTCGCAATGGAGAGGCATCCCTCCGTCACCCGCAAGTCTTTCAGCGGCTTCACGCGGGGCAGAGGCTCCACCTTGCCAGCGTCATGACAGGCCGTGCAGCCCTGGGCCACGAACTGCTTGCGCCCCTCCTCCGGGGTTTGAGGAGGCAACGCCAGCAGCGTGCGCTCCATGGTGTTGGAGGGTTCGCGGTTTAACTGGAGGTACGCCGCCACGTCGGCCGATTCCTGGTCGGAGAGCTCTGTCGCGGGCATGCGCCCGGCATGGCGGATGCTCAGCGGATCCTGGAGGAACGCCGCCAGGGCGTGGAAGTCATACTTGTCCGCCAGCAGCAGGGGCACAGAGGGCAGCCCCGGCTTTTCCACATCAAGTCCAGGCGGAGCCTCAACGGGCTTGTAGTCCGTAAGCGCTGCGGGTTCATGGCAGGCCACACAGCCGATTGTGTGGTAGAGCTGGCGTCCCCGCTCCACATCCCCTTGCGGAAACTTCTTGGGCTCCTTCTTCAGGCTGGAGAGGTACACCGTGAGCGCCTCCACCACCTTCGGATCCCGATCCTCACCCGCGAACAGGCCCGGCATGAGGGTGCCCTTCTTGCGATGCTGGGGACTGCGGATGAAGAGCCAGAGTTCGTCGGCACTCAAGCGGCTGCCGACTCCATCCAGCGCCACTTTTGGACGTGTTTCCAGGCGATCCTCCCAGCTCTTGGGCGCTGCGTGACAGCCCGTACAGTTGAACTCCTGGAGCAGCAGCATCCCGCCCTGCGCGAGGTGATCTTCATCATCCTCAGCAGAGTAGAAGCGGTCAAAGCCCGCCACGAAGGGATACTCAACGGGATCCGCCTGACCAGGATGGGCAGCAGATTTACTGGCCAGTGCCAGACAGAATGCCAGAGGGGTGAGATAGCGCAGCAGAAGCATGCCAGGGCTGTGGAGTGGATGAATGAAGGGCCGGATGTGCCAGCCTAAGCCTTGGCGAGACAGTTTTCCAGATAGGTCCGGGAGTGATTGATCTCCGCCGTCGTTTGCTCCGCCGTGGGCAGGATGGGGATGCCCCGCGGGGTGGGATGCATGAAGACCTGGGTGTACCCGGCAAACCGAATCTCCTTGAGCGCCTTCACAATGGGGACGAAGTCCAGCTTGCCCCGACCAGGCAGTTGCTGTAGTTCCTCGTCCTTGGGCATCGGTTTCATACATCCCATCCCGTACTCCCAGGCCAGAAAAACCGTGAGCTTGCTGCCGAGTTCACGAATGAGACCAGCAATGAGCTCCGGATCCTGAGGCAAGTGATAAGGCGCGAGTTCAATGCCCATTGGCAGATCCTTGCCGAACTCAGCGAGCCAGCGGATAGCGTCAGGTGCATCGATCAGGTTCTTGCCGTGGTTCTCGATGGCGATGGTCAAGCCGAGCTCCCCTGCCCTCGCCAGGTGGGGTTTCAGCTTCTCCACAAACTCTTGGACCGCTTTTTTCAGGTCCGGCCCCGTCAGGCCCACCGGACCGGAGCCTCCCGTGACGAGCACTTTCCCCCCAAACTTTTTGAGCACCAGCATCTCCTCCTGAAGCTTGAACGGGCCCAGATCATAGCGGGTGATGCAGTCAAGCTTCACCTTGTGAGTCTCCAGCAGGGCGGCCACCTTCTCATGCCCGAGCTCGTCCATCTGCTCCCGCTGGGTACCATGCCTACGCGGCCACACATCCAGACTCGCCGCCCCGGTCTTCGGGGTCTCAGCAATCACCGCCTCCAGCGGGAGATTGCCGTACATCGCAGAGCTGGTGAGGTATCGAAAGGCAAAAGGGGCCTCCGCACCCGGTGCGGGCGCAGGGGAAATAGCGAGGGCGGCAGTGCCCAGCGTGGCAGATCGGAGAAAGTCGCGGCGTCTCATGGTGGGGGTCGAAAGTCAATCAGGGGCAACTGGGCAAAATGGGGAGAAAGTCTAACGCAGACTCATGCCGCAAACTTTTCCGACTTTTTTGCCGCTTTTAAGACTTCCCCACCCGGCTCACTTCCGAATAGAAACGAGACACTGCTTGCAGATCGTATTTTATCCCACATTGTTCCCCGACCCTCACCCACGGCGATTCATGAAACCGCTCTCCCTCGCGGCCTTGTGCGTGCCCCTTCTTGCGTTCTCCAGCCTGGAGGCGGAAGAACTCCTGTCGATGGAGACCAGCACGCGGCGCTCCAGTGCCGTAACCGAGGTGCCCAGGCCCTCTGCGGTGACGGAGTTGCCCGCGACGGTGGCCCCCACCTTGCCTACCAATGCAGTAAATCAGGTGCCCGGTCAGCCTGGCATCTATGAGGCGGTGCTCGCAGGCGATCAGGAACTCGTGTCAGGTCTGCTGAATGAAGGGTACTCGGCCAACGAGATCACCCCTGAGAAGGACACTCCCCTGTGCCTGGCGCTTCGCTCCGGCCAGCCTGCCATGGCGATCTTTCTGTTGCTCCACGGGGCGGATCCCAACTTGGCGGGGGCAGATGGTCAGACTCCCGTAGCCCTGGCCTCCCTGCGGCGCCACCCCTTCCTCCTGAAGGCCCTTCTGGCCGCAGGTGGTAACCCCAGCAAGCCGTTCGCGTCCCCCGTCTCGTCCGAGATTGTCAACTCCGTGGCCGATGAATTCCTGCGCTGGCAGCTGAAGAGAGAAAAGCACATCACCCCGCTCATGGCCTGCGCTGGCCGCGGCGATGTCGAGGCCGTCGCCCTCCTGCTGGAGTACGGGGCCAACAAGCAGTCGCACACCATGCCCAGCTATCGGTACGCGATCAATTTCGCCGCCGACCAGCGCTTCCTGTATGTCATGCGCATCCTTCTGGGCCGCCAGCCTGAGTCTGAACCTCACATTCTGGTCACAGTGGATCTCAGCAACCAGAAAGCCTGGGTAGAAATCGAAGGTGTCCGGCAGATCGACACCAAGATCTCCACCGGCCGTGCTGGCTACCGCACCCCTGCCGGGCGCTACGTCATCACGAACAAGTACAAGGACTGGACCTCCACCATCTACAAGGTGCCCATGCCCTACTTCATGCGCCTCAACTGCAGCTCCATCGGCCTGCACAGCGGCTACGTGACCGGACGCCCTGCCTCCCATGGCTGCATCCGCCTGCCCAACGAAATCGCCAAGAAGATCTTCGGCATGGTCCGCGTGGGTGATGAGGTGCATATTATTCCGTGAACCGTGAATAGCGGTGCAGAGCTGATGCAGCCTTCAGCTTCACTGGCAAAGTAGTACAGCATTTCGATGCGTCACTCGCGCTGCCGGACGCTATCCATGCCGAGTCAAAGCGCCCTGCTACTCACAGCTATCGCCTGCCGCGTAGCACGGTTGTGCCAACCGGCTGCGTGAGCGGAGCGAGGAATCGAGTCATACCCCTGAGCCCAATGACCGCCTGCCACTTCTGGAGTGACCCCCGCGCTATTGCCGCTAACCGCGAGACAAATCGCCCCCCCTTTCACGTCCCAGTCGGAAACTCACTGAAATCATGGTAGCCCACCAGATCGACCTCCGCCGCATTGTCCTTCACCAGTCGGCGCAACTCCGCCAAACTCGCCCGCCGCAACCCATCATCCTCGGCCCGCATCGCCGCCAGCGCCGACACCGGATGATCGTCCATCGAGAGCTCCACCTTCAGGTAATACGCATCCCCCACATGCAAGAGCCATCGCTCACCCACCTGAACTGCCACCCCGCAATGTCCGAGCGTGTGCCCAAAGAGCGGTACGAGGTAAATATCGCACCCCGGCACCAAAGCCATCCGCCGAGCCTCCAACCCGAACCAGCGCTCAGATGAAACCCCGTGCACAACCCACAGGGGGCCATGCGCAAACTGAGCCGCTGAGTATCGCCCGTTGCCAGACTCGATCTGGGCCAACTCCTCGGCTGCCACATGCACCTTCGCCGCCGGGAAATCTGCCAATCCACCTACATGGTCATGATCGCCATGGGTGAGAACAATGTCTGTCACGTCCCCCACCCGAAAGCCGAGCCCCGCCACCTGCCGCGCCGCCGTCAGTTCTTCGTGAAACTGAAACCCTGCGGCTCTAATCGCAAACGGCCCAATCCGCTCAAGAGGTCGCTTGATATCCTCCAGGCCGATGCCTGTATCCACCAGTACCAACCTGCCCTCATGCTCAATCAGCAAACAATGGCATGAGGCCTTCGGCCCGGGCGGAGCGTGCAGAATACCGCAGTTGAGGTGGTGAATTTTCATGTGATGGGAAATGCTTCATCTTCTGTCGCGGGCTCATCCGTCAACAGGGTTCTGACTGGTTGAACTATCGTCCGATACAAAGGTGCCCTACCAGCCAATCCCACTCACTAACTGACGCAGCCACTTCGAACTGGATGTCTGGTGCACGATACGATCACGGAACACAACCAGATGAAAGATAGGGTCTTCAGGGCACTCGTGTGATACATAAATCGCGTAGCTCATCGGCAACTCGTTCAGTGTCTCGATGATTGCAGGCAAGAAGTCTGTGCCCACCAGCGCCTCACTGCTCAGCTCAACCGACATCCACCGGGACCTCCTGTGAGAGTCGTTCATCACAAAATTGCCATGCATGGGATCACAAACGCCCCCCCATTCTCTCCAGTTGCTGTCGAACGGCATCCTGCGCGTGCCAATACTCTTCATCAAATCCTTCATCGCCCAGCGCCGGCGGATTGAAAGGACCTTCAAACAACCAGCTCATGGCGTCTGCTGAGACGGCTTCAACTTTGATTTGGGGGCGCATAGCATGTTCAACGCCTTTCATGATCTGGCACCATTGTTCACGTCCAAATTGAGAGGTTGATGACCGTAATCGTCACTCTTTCCGCCTTCTTCAGCAGCCTCGCGATAGTCCCTATGCACTTCACACCTCAGCATACGGTACCGTGAGAATCGCAAAGAAAGAGCATGCCCACCTCTAGCTGAACACCGCTCTCAGATACGACGCTTCAGAAGAAACCAAGCAACAAGAAAGGCCACCACGGAACCGCCCAGCGAACAGAGCGCCTTGAATGCGGGTACAAAGTTTGGCCCCCCGTCACCCGCCGCGTTGGCTCTTCCTCCCAGAAAATGAAACGGGGCAAGAGCCAGCAGCACTCCTAACAACAGCGCGAGTATTCCAAAGACACTTCTCATAGATTCTCTCAGTTCTCCACCCCAGCCGATCAGCCTTATGTGCGGTTGGCACCCAATTGCGGCTCAGCGAGCTCTTCCGGGGTTATGCTGGTGCCTTCACGAGCGGCCCATTGAAATCGTCTCTTTGCCCAGAGACTTTCAGCCCCCTCCAGTTTCATTCACCACTTGCCCGTGCGAGCCCACTTGCGGTAATGCACGAAGCTCTCCTTCGAGGGCCAGACATTGCTGTCTTCAAGGTATCGATCCCCGAGCTCCTCGAAGTACGCCTTGGCGGTCGCATTGTCGTAGGCACAGGTGGCCAGAAGAGCGCCATAGCTGAGAATCTCCACCGAGTCAGGATACTTCTTCTTCAGGATCTCGATCCCTTCCTTGGTCTTGGGCCAGGAGGCCTTCGATTCCCTGAAGATGTTTTCGTGAAAGTCCACCAGGCGCATCACAATGCGAGCGTATCCTTCCGCACCAAGACCATCCGGGCGTGCTGCCATCTTGGCAGCAAATGCTTCCCATTCGCCTTTCTCTCCATGCCATCGGGGCAACAAGGAGTAGGCACGAGAGGCGTCATAGCCCCAAAATGTAGGCTCAAACGCATGAGCTTCATCCATGAGCTTTTCATAACCGGGTTTATCGAGTCCCACCCCCAAGGCAACCTGAAGGGCGACGAGGTACAGCACGGGATCCTTCTCGGGAAGCTTGCCAGCTTCAACAAGGACCTTGTTCGCCTGGGTGAGACGTTCTTTCATCAGTCTCCATCCTTCAGGGGTAACTGTGTTGGCATAGCCGGTGCCCCGCGCGTGCCAGGCGTAGTCCACGAGAAAGTCAGCGTAAGCGATGCGGGCCGTCACCGAGTTCGGATAGGCCTTTTGCCAAGCCTGGAGAGCATCTTCCGTCACGTTCCAGAGCCCCTGAGCATCGCGGTTCTTGCGCTCAAACGCCTGATAGAACTGCGAGATTTTCCAGGAACCGTTGCCGAACACCTCCTTGCTGGCGCGCGCAGCGGCAGCTTCCATCTCCATTTCGTCAAACTTCTGAGCATACAACAGCTCCGCCATCTGCTTGCGAAAAGCCGCAGCCTTTTCCCCACCTGGATCGGTTACGGACTGAAGGCGAATCGCCTCAAGGGCCTCCTCCTTGTCAATGCTCTCGGCAATTTCCTTCCGATTCGATCCGCCTGACGACCCGCTTGAAGAGTCGTTGGTGGAGAGCCGGAAGTCACAGCCAGTAAGCAAGGCAATCGGAAGCAGGGCAATGGTGACGAGACGGGAATTTGAGCGACGCATGATTGGGGGTTTATTTTATCGGATAGTATATTGTTGGCGGAATTGAGTACAAGGATCAAGTAGAGCTGGGCCACACTAACTCCGTTCCCCCTTTCCGATAGTCAATTGCTGGAACCGCACCTGGTACCCCCATCAAAGCTGACTTTGCGTACAGCTCTCAAAGAAGGGCAATTCCTACAATGACACTTCGTCTGCGTCCGCTGAATCCTGAGAACCTGTTTGGATAAAAACGCTGGGTGTGTTGCGAGGCATTTTGAGTCTGGGCAAGGCGTGAAGAGGGCGTGAATCGAGATTCACAACCGATGAGCAACGCCGTCCAGGCTCAAAAGGACCGCAACCCGGAGGGGCAGATCTCAGCCTCGGCGAAGCCTCTCTTATCTTAATCCCTTAATTTATCCTGCCACACCCAGATGTTTTTATCCAAACAGGTTCTGAGTCCCCAATTGTTTGCTTCACGCCATGCGCAAAAACTGCTCCAATTGGAAGCCAGCTAGCCAGCACAGGGGGAAACGGATGAATGGGATGACGACGCCTTTTAGATTCCCTGACCACTTCGTCTGGGGTGCCGCCACGGCAGCTGCCCAGATTGAAGGCGGGGCAACCGCCGATGGCCGGGGTCCGTCGATCTGGGACGAGTTCTGTCGTCAGCCCGGAAGAGTCCTCAATGGCGACACCACTGCCACCGCGTGTGACTTCTACCACCGCTGGCCTGAGGCCATTGCCTTGATGAAGCAAATCGGTCTCCAGGCATTTCGTTTCTCCGTATCCTGGTCCCGCATTCTCCCCGAAGGCACGGGAAGCATTAACCAGGCGGGTCTAGATTTCTACTCTCGCCTGGTCGATGGATTGCTTGAAGCTGGCATTCGCCCGTATTTAACCCTGTACCACTGGGATCTGCCTCAAGCACTTCAAGCACGCGGAGGCTGGCTGAATCGCGAGATCGCCAGCCATTTCGCCGACTACGCTGACGGTGTAGCCACCCGTCTTGGTGATCGCGTCAAGGACTGGATCACCTTTAACGAACCTCAGATCTTCCTCGGACTGGGCTACTCTGAGGGCAGCCACGCTCCAGGACTCAGGCTCTCGCACCTGGAGACCATGCAAGCCGTCCATCATGTAAATCTTGCTCACGGTCGGGCAGTCCCCGTCATCCGCCAACGCTCCAATGGTTCCAGGATCGGCTTCGCCATTGCCACCAAGATCGGGATTCCCGCTCGACCGGACGATCCAGCCTGCGTGGAAGCAGCGAGACGTCTCACGTTGGAACCCGAATGGCGGCCGGACCATGACCTCTGGCTGGACAATGTCTGGTGGCCCGAACCGATGATCTACGGCCGTTATCCCAAGATCCTCAGTCAGAACCTGCCTGCTTTTCTGGACGCCCTACCCGCGTCCGATCTCATGGAGATTCAGCAGCCGCTCGATTTCTTTGGATTCAACTACTACTTCGGACGCATTGTTGAAAGTGCCGTCGATTCCCAATGGCAGGTGCTTCCTGAGCGCCCCGGCGAACCCCGCACGTTGACCGGTTGGCCCTTGCATCCCGAAGGGATGTACTGGGCCTCGCGCTTCTTCCATGAGCGCTATCGACTGCCGCTCTACGTCTTCGAAAATGGCCTCTCCTCCATGGATTGGGTCGCCCTCGACGGCCGGGTGCATGATGCACAGAGGATTGATTTTCTGACACGCTACCTCCGCCAGTTGCATCGCGCCCATGCGGAGGGCATTCCGCTTGCCGGTTATTTCCACTGGTCGCTGCTCGACAACTTTGAATGGAGCCGCGGCTACCGGGAGCGCTTCGGCCTCATCCATGTTGACTACGAGAGCCAAGTCCGCACCCTCAAGGACTCCGCGCATTGGTTCAGCGAAGTCATCCGCAGCAACGGCACTATTCTTGAACCTTGAGCAGTTGTACGCACGTCAGGAACGGGCAGGCCTGATGCAGCCATTGAAGGGGCTTGATCGAGCCCCATGCCCACCAAATAACGTTATTTCTGTTCCCAGCGATGCTGCCCCCCTTGCAGTCCGGCGGGCTAAAGCTGAGAGCGGAAAGGTTTTACCACCCACTCCACAAAACGCTCCTTGATTGATCGCTTCTTGAAGTCTTCCAGGGTGTATTCTCTGGAGTTCTTGAAGTCCTCCAGGAATACACGGTTCATCTCCGCACCAAAACTTTCGTCATAGACTGAAATGTCAATCTCTTCATTGATGAGGGAGGACCTGGCGTCCAGGTTCGAGGTACCGATCATTGAGAACATTCCATCCACCACCATGGTCTTGGAGTGGATCATTGTGGGATTGAACTCGTAGATCTTAACGCCGGCTTTGAGCAACTCGCCGTAGCTTCCGCGGCCGGCGGCCTTCGTAGCAGGCTGGTCGTTGTATTTGCCCGGCAGGATCATCCGTACGTCGACGCCGCGCTTCACTGCCTCACGCAACACCCAGACTTGATCCTCGGTCGGGGTGCAATAGGGATTCGTGATGTAGATGGTCTTCTCCGCCGCGGCCATGGCCACCGCCTGGATCAGAGGCAGGGCTGCCACGGTGAATTCGTTGGAACTGGTAGCCTGCACCCTCAACGTGCCAGCCTTCTCCAGCACCGGGAAGTGATGTGCGCCCGTAAGCAGTTCTTTTGTTTCGCTCAACCAGTGTTGCTGGAAGGCGCTTTGCAGCTTGGCCACCACCGGCCCTTCCAACTTCGCATGGATCTCCCGCCAGTTGTCCACTTTAGCACCATCCCCCTCCCATTCGTCGGCAAAACCAGCCCCACCGGTGAATCCCACCTTCCCGTCGATCACAAGCACCCGACGGTGGGTACGGCGATTGATCCGGTCCAGACGCAGCGCCCGGGTGGGGTGATAATAGGCGAACCGGCAACCCGCGTCCGTCATCCTCTTCACATCACTGTTCTTCAGTGATGTGCCGGAACCGATGCCGTCCAGCAGGATACGAACCTCCACACCAGCCCTGGCGCGTTCATTAAATGCCTCAATGAACTGGTCTCCCACCTTCCCGGAATGAAACAGGAACGCCTCAAAATTCACGGTGTGTCGGGCTCCCCGGATGGCTTCCAACATGGGTGGAAAGATGCCATTTCCATTGTGCAGCAGAGTCACCTTGTTGCCCTCTATGGGCACGGCATCCGCCGCCGCATGGGCGGAGCCAAAGAAGGTAGCGTCGTGCACATTGAAGGTGTGACCAGGCCGGTAGGGCACGTACTCACGTCGCACAAAGAGGATGGCGACGATGCACGCCGTCGCGGCCACCAGACCCAAAAGCTCAGCCCACCCTCGGAGGGATAGCTTCCCCCAGCGAATGGTCGTCCAGCCCTTGAGCCTACCTGCCTTGCCAGTATCAGACGATGCGCGTGACATGAGATGAGTGTTAACCTCCTCCCCCGATTCGCGCCTGCCCACTCATACGGAGGTGGAGGAAGCAAGCCCGGAATCGCTCGGCTTCGACGGATTGCCAATACCGTGACAAAGCGATCTTGGCACACGCCCAATTGCTCACAAGCGTAGGACAGCGTGCGCATAGCCTGTCTCGTGGTACTTCTCGTGGTACTACTGCCGATGCACCCGCTTGTGATTGATCTTCCAGCCCTGGTTGCGCAACAGCCGCCAAATGCGCCGCTGTCCCCACCGGGGATGCGCTTCACTCAGTGCTTTCATTTCCACCACCAGTCGTCGCCCGCTCTCGTCGGGCGGCCTCTGATGCCGTTGCGTCGAACGATGCTGACCCGCTTTCTCTACAAATAGCCTGTCTAGAATGGCACTGACTTAAGCGGCGGCCTTGATTTTGGTTTTTCTTTGCGCCCGGTGAGGTTCCTCCTTCAGCAGGTGTCTTGGTCGAGTCAATAACTGGTAATTCTTGGGCCTGCGCTTCAAGCAGCGCGGCTCCCGCCGAAACGGTCGCTCCAACACAGGGTCATCTGCGATGCTCTGCAGCATCTGTACATACCACGTTTGGGCCTGCCGGTTGCTCGCAGCACTCCACAAGCTCCACTGCCACTGGTCGATCCTGTCCCTGGTTCCTTTGAAGCTCAGGTGGCCTTTGGACTCAAGGTCTCTGAGGGGCTCGGCCTGCGCCATCAGCAGCCAGACCACATTGTAAGCGATCATGTGCATAAGCAGTTCACGAGCCACCATGTGAGGGCTGCGCGTGCGCAACATGTCCATGTTCATGGTGGTCTTGATGTCAGCAAAGAACAACTCCACCTGCCAGCGTTTCAGGTAAAGCTTCGCGATCTCAGAGGCGTTCCACTCACGCGCATCCATGAGAGTGCTCACCAGCCACAACTTGCGTGTACGATGAGCCTTCACCGCGATCTCGACGCTCAAAAGACACACCTGCAGTTGCTCAGGGAGGGTGTGATGACGCGCTGCGTTGATGCTTTTGGCAATGCGTGGCGGCCTGGACCAAGTCTTCATGCGGTCACCTTTGCCCAGCCATCGGCCTTTGCGCAGATCACATTGGCGTGAGTGGTGAACTCGCATCACCACCTCGACACCCCGCTCTTTGAGCACGGCGATGAAGGCGTAGGAGCAAAATCCGCGGTCAGCCACCAGGATGTCCCCTGGGTGAAGGTGCTTGAGGAGACGCCACGCCATGGCCGCATCATGGACACGGGTTCCTCGTTTGACGGTGGCCAGCCACGCTCCTAAGCTCAAATCAAAGAGGCCCACCAGCTTCATAAGGGGAAAGCCGCAGCCTTTTTTTGACTGGGGCCGCAGGCACAGGCCTGGGAGTTGTGCCAGGTATCTTGCAGGGTGATACCAGTGCCGTCCATGACCAGCACCCTGCCTTGGTTGTTGGAGCTGAAATGTGCGCAGACGCATTGCGCCATGCGGCGGGCAGCCTTTAGGAGCAACTTGGGCAGGCGGGCACGGGCGCGGCAGTATGAGGTGGACCCCGAAAATCGGACCAGTGCTGAAGTTGTAGTTTTGGATTTGGGCGGGGCTGGAGTAAACCAGAACCTGAAACTCGAAAATGAAAGCCAAACGTAGAAGACACGACCCCGAATTCAAGGCCCGTGTGGCGCTCGAAGCGCTCAAGGGCCTCAAGACCATCGCTGAGATCGCCAAGGAAAACGACATCCATCCGGTGCAGGTCTCTGATTGGAAGAAGACGCTACAGGCAGGGATGGCCGGGGTCTTTGGTCAGGATCATGGCCGTGCCGACCAGGAGGAGCACGAGCGCGAACGAGCCCAGCTGCACTCCAAGATCGGGGAGCTGGCCGTGAAAGTGGACTTTCTGCAAAAAAAGTCCAAACAGCTCGGCATCTGGAACGACCTGCCGGGCTGGTCGAAAAAGAACACCCCGTTTTGAGCATGAGAAGCCAGTGTGAACTGCTGGGGGTGTGCCGCTCGATGCTTGGCTATGAGGCTGTGCCTGAGAGCGGCGAGGACCGCCGTATCATGAGGTTGCTCGATGAGCTTTATCTCAAGGATCCTTGCTTGGGAACCCGGCGCCTGTTGAAGGTGCTGGAGCGCGACCATGGCATCAAGGCCAACCGCAAGCGATTGCAGCGTCTGCGACGTCAGATGGGGCTGGAGGCCATCTACTGTCGTCCGCGCACGAGCCAGCCTGGAGAAGGGCACCGCATCTACCCGTACTTGCTGCGGGAGCTGGCTGTGGAGCGTCCCAACCAGGTGTGGTGCGCCGACATCACCTTATGTGCCCATGGCGCGAGGACACGCCTATCTGTGTGCGG
>NZ_BATQ01000122.1 GCF_000739635.1 Verrucomicrobium sp. BvORR034
TGCGGATGTGCCCGTGGGCTCCTACCTCTCCGGCGGAGTGGACTCAAGCATGATCCTGGCACTGGCCTGCCATCTTCACGGCAAGAACGTCCATACCTACACCGTCCGTGTCGATCACCCCGACCTGGATGAGCTGGACGCAGCCAGCATGGTGGCCCGGTACATTGGCGCCCCTCCACCCATCGTTCAGAACTTCAGGTCTGAGGATATCCTCAACACCTACCCGCGCCTCATCCAGGCGGCCGAGGCCCCAGTGATCGACACCTCGTGCGCGGCCTTGCTCCAGCTCGCTCAAAAGGTGAACGCGAGCGGCCAAAAAGTCGTCCTCACGGGCGAAGGGGCGGATGAGTGGCTCATGGGCTACCCCTGGTACAAGCTCGCCAAGGTGCTGGGATATCTGGACATACTTCCAAACGTTCGCCTCAGCGACTGGATGCGCCGCGGTTACCTGCGGATGAACAAAGTCCCCCAGTACACTCGCGCCATCCGCAGGCAGATCGAGGACGTGATCGGCGGCCCCAATGCCTGGGTGGATTCCTACGGACTGCTCAGCATCACAAAGTTCCGTTTCTACAGCGAGGCCATGCGCCCCATGATGGACACCATCGAACCCTGGGAATCGCTCAACATGGATCTGGCCCGGGCAAAACGATGGGATCCTGCCAACCGGGGCGTGTGGATGGCAGGCCGCGTCACCCTCGCAGGCCACCTGCTCCAGGCCAAGGGCGACCGTGTCGCCATGCACTCCTCTGTGGAGGTGCGCTATCCATTCCTTGACGAGGAGGTGTTTGATTTCACCTCCAAACTCCATCCGAAGTGGAAGCTCAACGGCTTCCGGGACAAACACATTCTCCGCCTGCTGGCCGAGCGGTGGGTGCCGCCTTCCATCTACAAGCGTGGCAAGGTCATCTTCCGCGCCCCGCTCGACAGCTTCCACTTGGATCCCTCACCAGAGTTCATCAACGAGCTGTTGAGCGAGGAGTCACTTAACCGGAGCGGGTACTTCAACGCCGCGGCCGTGCATCAGTGGCGCAAGGCATACCAAGACCTGCGCGAAGGGTCGATGCCCCGACTATCGGTGGAGATGGGCCTCGCCGCCGTGGTGGCCACGCAGCTGTGGCATCACTTGTACATTGACAGCTCTCTCTGCAGCCTGTCGGATTGGACGGGCATCGTACCGCCCGCGGAGACAGGCCTGCCTCCAATGACCACTCATTGAAAAAGCAACTGGGGCCTGTCACTCGCATTCGCGAACAACAGGCCCCGGAGTTAGGTCTTTGGGGTAAAAACTGACAAAAGTCCGCTTAGAACCTGTTTGGACAAAAACGCTGGGTGTGTTGCGAGGCATTTTGAGTCTGGACAAGGC
>NZ_BATQ01000121.1 GCF_000739635.1 Verrucomicrobium sp. BvORR034
GGCCAATGCCCTGCTGACCGTGGATGTCGCCACCCTGGCAGACGCCGTCGTGGACACCACCCCAACCGGCAAGAACCTGCAGCTCACTGGCACGGGCAATGTCACCGCCCAGACGAGTGAGACGCTCAACACTCTTCGGATTGCTGGAAACAACAACATCACGCTGGCCGCAGGCGCCACCCTGGAAGTCCAGAGCATCCTCAAGGCCGGCGGCAACGCCTCCGAGATCACGGGCGGCACAGGTCTCGGGCTGGAAAGCGGTGATGACCGGGACTTCATCATCCGCACCGACCTGGCTACGGACACGCTCACGATTTCCAGCGTGCTGCTGGGCAGCATCGAGAACGGACTCACCAAGTCAGGTCTCGGCACCCTCATCCTGGCCGCCTCCAACCAGTACGCAGGCATCACGAACCTGCTGGACGGCACCCTCAAGCTTGCCCACGTCAACGGACTGGGGCTCAACTCCTTCAACGACCGCACTCGGGTCCACTCGACCGCTCTTCTCGACATCGGTGAACTCACCATCGCAGAGATCATCGAGCTCTACAACGGCGGCGCGGTTGGCACCTCCACCGGCACCCTCGGCACGCTCACGGGCGAAATCATCCTGAACGGCAGCGGCAGTCTTCAACCCGCCGCCTCGACCATCCTGCACGTGAGCAGCATCATCAGCGGCAGCGGCAGCCTCGCCCACACCGGTGCTGGCCAGACCATCCTCACTTCAGCCAACACTTTCACTGGCGATGTGAACGTGAACAACGGCACACTGGTGGTCACCGGCAATCAGAACCTCGGCTTGGGGAACAAGACCATCAACGTGGCCAATGCGGCCCGCCCCGCCCTGGCGCTGGACGGATCAGCAGGGAATCTCACCCTGGGCGTGAACTACTCCTGGAACCTCAGCAGTGATGGCAGCACCGCCACCCTCGGCGCCCTCATCAACGTGGCTGGTACCAACACCATCAATGGTGCCATTCATCTCACCAACGGCGGGGGCGGCCAGGCCAAGATCTACGCCCAGGCAGGCAAACTCATCATCAACGGCACCATCGACTCCAACACCGCCACCTCAGGTCGCACTCTGCTGCTGGATGGCCCTGCCGAAGGCGAACTCAACGGTGTCATCAGCGATACCAGCCAGGTGGTGAGCATCACCAAGAGCGGCACCGGCATCTGGACGGTCAATGGAAACAACACCTACACCGGCGCGGTGTCCGTGACGGACGGCACCCTGAAGGTGAGCAATATTTCAGACATCGGAACCGCACAGGCGCTCGGATCCGGCGCCGCAGCCATCACCCTGGGCTCTGCCACCACGACCGGCACACTGGACTACACCGGTCTCGTCGCCGCCACGCTGGCGCGCAACATCACCGTCTCCGGTGTCGGCGGCGGAGTGGTGCGGAACTCCAGCGGACAACTGCTCACCTTGAGCGGAGTCCTCACGCACAACGCGCGCCCGCTCACCTTCTCCCAGGGGGCATTCCTCATCACGGGCAACATCACCGGCAACAATGCCAACTCGCACACCATCATTTCCAATGCCCAGGTGACCTTCACCAACGCCACCAACAACTACAACGGCAACACCGTCGTCCAGGGAGGCGGCACTTTGAAGAACGGAGCCTCTGAGGTGCTCCCCAATGGAACCACGGTGGTGCTGGGCGACGCCACCGGCAACAGCAACGGCACCTATGATCTCAACGGGTACAATGAAACCGTTACAGGGCTCACCCATGCAGGCACCGGGCAGGCAGTCGTGACCAACAGTGGTGCGACCGGAACGGGCACGCTGACGGTCACCGGCACCAGCAACTACAACGGGGCCATCGTGGACGGGGCCACGGCCCAAGTGGCGCTCATCAAGAGCACCGCGGGCGTCTTCACACTTTCCGGGGCAAACACCTACACCGGCACCACCCAGGTGACTGGGGGCACCTTGGCCATCGCCGTTACCGGCTCCCTCACCAGCCAGGTCAGTGTCTCCGCAGGTGCCACACTGGATCTGCTGGGAACGATCAACGGCCATGGCGTTGATTCCTCAGGCAATCTCGTCATCGGCAGTGGCGGCACCACCGGCGTGGCCACCATTCACGGGGCCCTTACCACCACCGCCACCAGCGGTCTCTACTTTGACATCAAAGGTGCCGACCGCGGCGCGACGACTGCAGGGTATGATGCCATCAACGGGCTAACCGGGCTCACACTCAGCGGTACCATCAACATTGCGCTCGATGCCGGGTTCACTCCTACGGAGAGCAGCACGTTCAATCTCATCGACTGGACCCTGATCAACGCCTCCTTCATCAACAACGGATACACGTTCAACTTCACCGGAGTTGACGTTTCCACCCTCGGACTGGAGTGGCGCACTGATCTCTTCAGCACCACGGGATCCATCTACCTGGCCAGTGCCGTCCCAGAGCCCGGCCGCATCGTGATGCTGGCGCTCGGTCTGGCAGCCCTGTTACTTAGAAGAAGACGCCGGGCGTAGCAGGCTAGAACCCCAAAGTCACTCAAGATATCCGCAAAGGGGCAGGGGCCGGCGCTCCCTCCCCTTTTTTTGTGTCAGATCACAACTCCGTGTTCACCAGGACCACACGGACGATTCGCAAACGAATCTTCAATCAGATGAATAAACACTCATCTGATTCCATCAAAGATTCAGTGCCGGGCAGCAGGTGTTGCTCCGCGAACCGTGTTCCAAACCGAACCCCCTACCCCAGACGGACATGAAACTCCCCTCCCCTCGCCCCCTTCTTGCCATTTTCGCAGCGGCCACCTTGGCGCTGGCCGCCAGCTTGACGCCCTCCACGGCGGCAGCACGTGAAACTCACAGTCAGCGCCACAGTGAGTCCTCTCATGAAGTTCAGACCGTCGGCCATCGCCATGGTCATGGGCACAGCCATCATCATCATCGCCGCCCGCGTCTGGAGCACCGCTTCTGCGGCAGCCATCGCCATCACCACACGCACATCTGGTACGGCAGACATCACCGGGTGTACAAATGCTGGGGACATCGCTAAGAACCTGTTTGGATAAAAACGCTGAGTGTGTTGCGAGGCATTTTGAGTCTGGACAAGGCGCGAAGAGGGCGTAAATCGAAATTCACAACCGATGAGCAACGCAGTCCAGGCTCAAAAGGCCCGCAACCCGGAGGGGGCAGTTCTCAGGCTCGGCGAAGCCGCTTTTATCTCATTCCCTTAGTTGAACCTGCCACACCCGGATGTTTTATCCAAACAGGTTCTAAGCTCCCCGCACCTCAAGGCTGGAACGCGCCGTGCCAGACTTGAGGCGTAATCTTGACCAGTTGCAAAGTTCTCAAATTCATATTCCCGCACGAAAGCGGCCTATTTTCATTGCTTCCGGCAACTGATCACTCCGGCATTGTAGTACGCCCGATAGGCATCCCTGCTCCGATTATGGGCGTCATGCCTCCTTCTGTTTTGCCCGCTCCCTCTTCTCAGAAGTCTGCTTTGACCACCCGAGTCCTGGTGGTGGATGATCATCCCGGCTTCCGCCTGGGCGTGGTCGAGATGTTACACGATATCGAAGGATTCGAGGTGTGCGGGGAGGCCGGAGATTCTGCCTCCGCCATGGATTCTTTTCGACACTTGGAGCCCGATCTCGTCGTCATGGATATCAGCCTGCCTGGCCGGGATGGTATAGAAGTAACCAAGATGATGCTGGCAGAACGACCGCACACCACCGTGCTGGTTCTCACCATGCATGATGAACTATTCTATGGTCTGCGCGCCCTCAAGGCAGGGGCCTACGGATACTTGCGCAAGGACGACACCCTCACCCAGTTGGCCGACGCCATTCGTCTTACCGCGAGCCGGACCCACTATGTGAGCCCCAAGCTTCTCGCTCATCTGGTCAAGAAGCTCGCTCACACCCCCACCGTGGAGGTGGAAGGCAAACCGGCCATCCAAGGGCTCTCGGACCGGGAGATGGAGGTGTTTCACTGGTTGGCCAAAGGCCTGGGGACAAGGCAGATCGCGACCCAGCTTGGACTCAGCATCAAGACCATCGAGACCCACCGGGCCCATATCAAGAGCAAGCTCCGCATGCCCACTGCAGAGTCAATTGTCAAACTGGCCCGCGAGTGGCACGAACTGGACGAACAGTCCTGTGCCCTTGAGCGAAACGGGAACGGCCAGGAAGCGGGCTGAGCGCCCAGCCCCTCGAACAAGTTACTCTTGTGAAGGAGGAGTTACTGGTGGCGGCACCTGTGGGGGCACTGGCGCACTTGGCACAGGAGGCGCGCTCGGTGCAGGGGTCGGCGTAGGCGGGGTGCTTGGAGCAGGCGCTGGAGGCGCACCGGGCACGGGTGCAGGAGCGCCCTCCGGAGTGGCACTGCCGCCCTGCGGAGGTATCGGTGTGGCCGGACGTGTCGGATCGGATCCGGTATCGCGTGGTGTGTAATAGTCCCGCGTGGGCGGTCCTTCCTGCCTCGGAGCATGCTCCTTGTTGCGGTCACATGCCGCCAAAGCGAGCATAAGGAAACAACCAGAACAGACCAGGAGAAAGGGGCGGAGGGCGTTCATGAGAAGACTGGGAGCTTTTCATAAGATCGCTCTCGTGCCGCCGCACGCAGGTAGGGCGAATCCCTGATTCGGCCATCAGGCAGCAGGCCTGCGCTGTTCCCGAAGCATTGGGACCGCCGCAACAACGGGCTGGCGTCGATTCAGCCCAAAACAAAACACAAACACCATACAGGCTCATAATCTGCCCTGCCTATGAACACGACTGCTACTACCCCATTGCATCGCACATTGCCCGCCACCGACGAGCGAGTTCCCGCCAACACGGCCGACAACGTCAACCTGGACATTCGCCGCAAGATGGAGCAGCGACTGGCTCAACTGGCCGCGAGCGACAAGGATGCAATCACACGACGACTCCTGGAACTGGAGCACGAATGGGATATTGAACGGGTATTGGAAGCCAATGCCGCCACTGTTGTACTGGCCTCCGCCACTCTGGCCGTCATAGAAGACCGCCGCTGGGGTTGGCTTACGGTGGCAGTGGGGGCCTTCCTGCTGCAACACGCGGTCCAAGGATGGTGCCCACCCCTTCCAGTGTTGCGTCGACTGGGCGTCCGCACTGCGAGAGAGATCAACGAAGAGCGCCTCGCCCTGCGCATCCTGCGCGGAGATTTTGCCGTGCCTGTGTCCACATCCGCCGAGGCGTTGGTACTGGCTCATGAGCATTGAACGGGCAAGAGAATTTGACGTATCCTCTCATTCCAGGCAGGTCCTGGCTGCGTTAGAACCTGTTTGGATAAAAACGCTGGGTGTGTTGCGAGGCATTTTGAGTCTGGACAAGGCGCGAAGAGGGCGTGAATCGAGATTCACAACCGATGAGCAACGCCGTCCAGGCTCAAAAGGACCGCAACCCCGGAGGGGGCAGTTCTCAGGCTCGGCGAAGCCGCTTTTATCTCATTCCCTCAATTGAACCTGCCACACCCAGATGTTTTTATCCAAACAGGTTCTTAGGGAAAACAGAGTTTGATCGATCATGCCCCGAACTCGCCATCAGGGTCGCATCCTCCACCTCCGCCCTCCGGCATCCCCGCGATGCCACGGTGTATGAAACTCGAAACACTCCACGACGCCTATGTGCATGAATTGAAGGACCTGCTCAGCGCGGAACGCCAGCTGACCAAGGCCCTGCCAAAGATGGCCAAAGCCAGTTCCAATGAAGAACTGGCTGCGGGATTCCAAGAACACCTGAGCCAGACGGAGGAACACGTAAACCGCCTGGAGAAAATCCTCTCTGATATGGGCGAGAGCTCCACCCGGGTGGAGAAGTGCAAGGCCATGGAAGGGCTCATCGCGGAAGGCTCGGACCTCATCAGCAAGGGTGGCACACCCGAGGTGGTGGATGCCTTGCTCATCGGTGCGGCCCAGAGGGTGGAGCACTACGAGATCGCCGCCTACGGCACCGCGCGAACGTTCGCTGAAATCCTGGGTGAGTCAGCCGCGGCGACCGTGCTGCAAACGACCTTGGATGAGGAAGGTGCCACGGACAAGAAGCTCACAAAACTGGCCATGAACACCGTCAATGTCGAAGCTCAGGCAGCGGCCCCTTGAAGGCACTTCGCGCAGCTTTCCAAACAGCTGACTTTTTCTGCCACCATAACTAACTGACTGCCCAATGTGTGGGGAATTTTGCTGCATCCAAATGCTGCCCAACACATAGCACTGACCCCCAATCCAGCCTCTGGCCGCTCCACTCCCGCTCTCCCTTAGTCAGGAACGGGAAACGAGATGGCCAGAGGTTGCGATCTTTGGAGCCAACTCTACGGATGCGCCCTGCTGACCTTTTAGAAAGTGATCAGGTAGTTGCAGATCAAACGCAGATCCGTCAGATCATCGGACGCTGCCGCCCGCTCATCTACCAATGCATAGCGCAGGCGCAATGACAGACCTTTGAACACCCCTTCCGGAGCGCTCCACTGGAGGTTGAAGTTGTATTCATCCCGGGCATGCTTGCCTGTCGCATCCGGTGCAGAGCCGTGCACCCAGAGGGCATACGTGCTGAGACCCTTGATTTCCTTGAACTCATACGCGGCACGCAGCATCCAGGCCGCTTCCCCCGCACGGTTGAAGTCCTCCACCTGCACGCTGGTGTAGCCCGGATAGCCGGCCCAGGGGCTCATCATGCCGATGTCACCGCTGATGTTGGTGTACGCAGCGGTAAAGAGTGCCCGCCCCACAGGCAGTTCGGCTTTGATGCCGTATTGCTGGCCACTGTCGCCCGGGTTCAGCAGCAGATCATTCCCCACGCTGCGTTGATCGATAAACTGCACTGCCAGGCGGGGTGTGAGCCCCCCGCCCATGGCGAATTCCATCTTGGCCTCCGCGAAGCCGATGTTCACGATATCCGGGCAATAGTAGTCCAGTGCACCAAGGGAGAAGCCTCCTTGCTTGTAGAGCCCCCCGGCGGCAATCACGCCTCGTTCGACTTCAGCCCCGGCATCCACAGACATGGAGACAAACTCGTCCGAGTTCCGCTCTTTGATGGAGTCCACATAACCCAGTCCATAGCGCAGAGAGGCCCCTTTGGAGCCCACCTTGGTGCCGCCCATGAGGGAGATGGCCTCGAAAGTGTTGGGCGTCATGCGTGAGTCGTTGCGGTTGATGAAGGGGGTGTCGTACTCCTTGCGCCCGACAGTCAGGTTCAGCCCCTCGATGATCTTCACGTCAGCATACAGCTCGCCCAGGACCTCATACCCATGCTGCCCCCGCCCCAGCAGCAGCGCCGCATCCTTGTCGGGGTCACCATGCAGCTTTTGGGAGGTATAACCCGTGGCCCCAAAGGAGAAATGGTCGAGAAAGTAGTCCGTCTTCACGCCGGCCCAGCCCCCTGTGGCCAGACTCTCCGTCTCGGAGCCATCGTAGTTCTGGCGGCCCAGATACATGGTGCGAAAGTCCAAGTTGAACTTCGTCCCCGACGGGGCCCCCACCGCAGCCTGAGCGGCCGGTGCCCTGCGGGGACGACCGCTGAATGCCTCCTCCAGCGGCGTCTGCCCCTGCTCCACGGAGGAAGGCGGTGCGGAGACCGCCTCCGGCTGGGCATAAGCACCTGTCCCAACCGACAGCCCCACCAGCATCAAGGCGTATCCCAACCTCCTGACGGGTGAAATGACCGCGCAAGTGTTGTGTCGGGTCGGTACACGATGGCTTACGGAGGAGTATTTGCTCATTTTGGATCAGTGAAGCGGTCACGGAAGTAGTCGGCGGTGCCTCCGACGCAAGCAATTCTTGTGCAACGTCTTGGGGTCAATACTGCCTCGACACGCTATCCCAGTCGGGTTCACACCTCTCAATGCCCCCTTCCCCCAAGACTTCTCCCGAGGCGGGCGCACGAGCTATCCTAAAGTCTAAGAAAGAACCCCTAGAAAATGATCAGGCATGCACTTAACATTCAAAGGTTGGCAGCCCTTGCGTTATGGTGCTGCCAGACTCCTGCCGCAGTCGCCCCTCACCGCGGAACTCACGTCCCAGCCATCTCTGCGTCCATGCAATCTATCCATCCGCTCTTCGGCACCGCCGCCCAGGCTCCCGTCACTTCTCTTCCCCAACCCATCCCCGCCGACACCTGCGTACGCAAGGTGGCGCTCGATGCCGAGCTCGCTGTGTGGGTGGACTCGGAGGCCGCTCGTATGGGCATGTCCTTTGCCTCCTTCGTCTCCCCCCTTCTGGAGTGGGCCCGTACCGAAGACATCGCCAGCGACGGAGATCTGGGGCTGTTCATGGCACCGGAACGGGGCGCCTGGCAGGGTCAGCCGTGAAGTTGACCGCCCTCGGATCCCCAGCCATTCGAGACTCTCAACTCTTCTAGCGATGGAAGACGCTTCCCCGGGCCCTCCGCATATGGACGCTCCCGCCGTCCCGCCCTCCCTTGTCACACTCTCCGACCAGGAGCTCATCCGCTTGATCAGCCTGCAACGCTGTCCCCTCTGCCTGAAGGAACTGCACCGTCGGTACCGCAGCCAGCTGCAAGCCGTTGCGCGAAAAGTGCTCCCGTCCAATGCAGACTGCGATGATGTGGTGCAGGAGAGCCTGCTCCAGATCTGGCTACAGGCGCAAAATTACAATCCAGAGAAGGGCCACCCCTACAGCTGGATCGTGACCATTGTAAAACGCCGGGCCATGGATGCCTCCCGAGTGCTCGCCCGTGCCCAAAATCTGGCTCACCACTACGAGTCCTGCTGCGAGCGGGACGACGTCAGCACCTCGATGGTGGAAGGGCAAGTCCGGCATAACGAACTGCACCACCTGCTCGAGTGCGGTCTGGACGGGCTGCCGGAAGATCAGCGCCACGCCATCAAGCTCGCCTATTATCGGGGCATGAGCCAGCGCCAGATCGCCAGCCACCTGAGCCTGCCACTGGGCACGGTGAAGACCCGCCTTGTCCTGGCTCTCAAAAAACTCTCCCGCACCCTGTCCGCCCTGCTGGCACCGTAGCGCATGACGAGAGGAGGCAAAGTCACATTCTCGGAGTTTCATGAACCCAGTTGGTTCAAGGTCGCACACCACCATCTCACGAGCCAGGACCGCCCTTCGCCACGCAAAGACGGCCCGCACAGCGCACTCGCGCCATACGGGCCGTCAACTACATCCACAACAAGTCATCACTCTCGATGCATGACCCGACCACTATGGCAGTTCCCCATGGCAGGTCGAGCATTAGGGTTACAGCTCCTCCCTGAGCCATCCATCAGGGCGATTGATGAACGGTCAATCCGGCTCCGAACCGTCCTCTTCCACTTCATCCCGCCTGTTCTGTACGCAGCAGCGTGATTTCTCTCCGTATGTTCCTTTCCTTCGGCCCCGCGCCTTTCCACCTCTCACTCCTTCCCTCTGAGCCCGCCTTTCCGGGCGATCTTCCACGCCCAACTTCAGCCTGTTTGATGCAAAGTCCACGCACCTGTGGCTGGAGCAGCGATTTCCATGTGGTGGTATGAAGGCAGGAGAAACAATCTTGGAAACTCCCCAATCCGTCATCAACGCGCCGACGAAGTCCCGCATCCTGGTGGTGGATGATCATCCAGCCTTCCGGTACGGGCTCATGGAACTGATCAGCGGCATGTCCATTGCCGAGGTTTGCGGGGAGGCAGATGACGCATGCTCGGCTCTGGCCGCCTTTCGGAACCTGAAGCCGGATCTCGTACTGCTGGATATCAGTCTGCCCGGCCGGGATGGCATTGAACTGACAAAGATGATGAAAGCGGAGTCTCCCCGCATCCCCATCCTCATTGTCTCCATGCACGATGAGGCCTTTTATGGCCTGCGCGCCCTCCGCGCCGGGGCCTGCGGCTATCTGCGCAAGGACGACTCCCTGGATCACCTGGAAGACGCCATTGAGCACGCCCTGAAGCAGGACTACTACCTGAGCCCGCGTCTCAAGCGGCACCTCATCCAGCAGTTTCTACAGAACAACGGCCCGACCACGGAGAACTATACCCTGCAGGGACTCTCCGACCGGGAGATGGAGGTGTTTCACTGGCTGGGCAAGGGCTTGGGCACCCGGCAGATCGCCGACCGCTTAGGCCTGAGTGTGAAGACCATCGAAACTCACCGAGCCCACATCAAGACCAAGCTCTCCCTCGAGACGGCGGAGGACATGGTGAAGCTGGCCCGGGAGTGGAAGGAATTGGGAGAGCAGCCCGCCAGCAGGATCGCGGTGGGGAGCAACTAAACGTGCCACACAGTCAAGCGCCGCGCTCCATTCTCTCGTAGTCCATGGCGGAAACTCCGTGACCGGCCCGATCCCGGCATCAGGGTGAAGAAATGTCTTGGAAGACCCTCAGGTCCAGTGAAAGGCGCCAATGCCATCGCCATGCTCACAACCCGTTTGACCCTCCTGATTAGCAGAGCTCGACCCCGAGCATGGGAAGGCATTTTATCATATCCATGCTCCAATGCTGATCCGACGTCCGATTCAGGTAAAAAGGAACGGCACGCCCCGCCTCACCATCCAGGCCATGGACTCCAACCGTGCTGAAGTGACCGCACCGCCGACCACCAGACCACCCTCCACCACGTCCCCAATCGCGAGTGCTGGGAAGAATGCAGCGAGTGTGGCAGCTCCCCCCACCGACGAAATTCGGCGAGTCCTGCTCGTAGATGCCCATCCCGCCTTCAGGCTCGGCATTCGGGCCATACTCCGCCAGTTGGGCAACTTCACGATATGTGGCGAGGCGGGCACAGCGGCGGAGGCCCTTCAGGCACTCCGGTCGGAGCGGCCACACTTGGTGGTGATGGATTTATGCCTCCCGGACGGAGATGGCACTGGAATCCTGACCGAGATGCTGAGACAGGATCCCAGCATCGCCATCTTGATCGTTTCGCACCATGAGGAGCCCCTCTATGCCGCTCTCGCTCTCTCCGCCGGCGCACTCGGATATGCCCGGAAGGATGATCCGCTCAAGAGCCTGTGCTCCGCTCTGAACAAGACGGCCCGGCGCGAACTTCACGTAAGCCGGAGTTTCAGACAGCACGTTGTCATCAAAGCGCTGCTGGATGCGGGAGGAGGCACGCGTGATTTCCTGGCTCCCCTCTCCAGCCGCGAGCTGGATGTCTTCCGTTGCCTGGGCCAGGGCATGGACACGCACGAGATCGCAAAGCAGCTCGATCTGGGCGTGAAGACTGTGGACACCCACCGGGCAAACATCAAAAAGAAGCTCCACCTGGCCGATGCCGCCTCCACCAGCCGCCTCGCCACAGAATGGCACGCCATGACAAGATGCGGGGACGACAGAAGACAGGAGACGACGTTGCCTCCGTGAACTCAATGGGGAACACCCGCTTTCGTTTAGCCCTCCGCAGGCGTTTCATTCGTCTCCACATAGGCGCTGGCGCGCTCCAGTTCCAGCGGTCGCAGCTCAAAGAAGAGTCCACACTGGATGCAGGGATTTCCCGCCATGTACTCCGCAGCTTCTTCGAGGTTCTCCGCGATGATGAACCAATAGCCCCCGATCACCTCCTTCGATTCGCCAAAGGGGCCGTCCACAATCACTCCCTTGGCCCCCACAGTCTTGCCACCCACCGCCAGGCGCTGCCCGGGCTTCATTTTGCCCTCTTCGATCATGCCTTCAATCCACATGTAGAAGGAATCAATGGCCGTCTGAATTTGCTCCTTGGAGAGCGATTTGTCCCACTGGCCGCGGGACAGGACGAGGTATTCCGATTTCGCGTTGCGATCACTCATGGCTTGGTCAGTCAGGGGTTGGGTGAGAGGTCCGCAGTGTGGACGTCCGTGAGGGAAATCGCAACTTCAATTGCCCGGCTGCGGGTTCCTGTTACTCGTGACCAGAATGCTGGAGCGACGCGATTCCTTTGCGGGACCCCACCCCTTCGTTCCGTTTAGTCGCTACCCATCCTTCCATGCTGCACCCGTCTTTCGCCGTTCCCTCCTGCATTGCCCTGTTCTGTCTGGCGCTGGCCACGGTCTCCCGCGCCCAGTCCACGGAGGAACTGCCCGCAGTGGAAGTTGTTTCCTCCCGCTATCCGGCAGACTCCCTCGCTCAGAGCGCCTTTGGTGTCACCTCCCTCAACCGGGAGGAATTGCTGAGCCTTCCCCAAGGCACGCTGGATGAGGTGCTGAAGACGGCTGTCCCGGGGTTCAGCCTTTTCCGGCGAACCAGCAGCGAGGTGGCCAATCCCACCACTCAGGGTCCGAGTCTGCGGAATCTAGGGCCAAATGGTGCTGGCCGCACCTTGGTGCTGCTGGACGGCGTGCCGCAGAATGATCCCTTTGGCGGGTGGGTGTACTGGAACCGCCTGCCTCCTGCTTTGCTGGGCACGGTGCAGGTGGAGCAAGGCGGAGGTGCCGGACTCTTTGGCAACAATGCCCTGGGAGGCACGCTCTACCTCACCCGTCACCAGCCGGATCATGTGGCAATCGACCTGCTGGCAGGCGACCGCCAGACCCATGAGGCCACCTTGCTCTCTCGGGTGGAGGCAGGCCGGTTCCGCATCACCACCACCCTGCATGAGCAGGCCACAGACGGCTATCCTGTGGTGCAGGCGGGGCAGCGGGGGCCGGTGGACATCCACGCAGACTCGCGCTCCTTCCTCGCAGAGACGGGCATTGCGACCACCCTGGAGTCGGGCACTGAAGTGACGCTGCGGGGCGCCTGGTTCGAGGAAAGCCGCGGCAATGGCACCCCCTACACCGGAAACCGCTCCGAGGCCCTGGACCTGAGCCTCGGGTTGCGGGGACCAGCCGGTGATTTCCAGTGGGAGAGCCTGCTCTATTATCAGGATCGCGAGTTTGCCAGCACCTTCAGTTCCGTGAATGCCGATCGCACAGCAGAGACTCCCGCACTGGACCAGTACAAGGTGCCTGCACAGTCCCTGGGCTACAGCCTCACTGCCACCTGGGCAGGCGGGATCCCCCTTCCTGTCACACAGGATGGCTCACGCCTGATCATCGGAGTGGACGGGCGCTGGATCGAGGGTGAAACACGTGAACGCTTCCGCTTTGACTCGGGTCGTTTCCTGAACCACCGCGTGGCCGGCGGTGAGCAGTGGCTGCAGGGCCTGTTTGCCGAGCAGACCTGGCAGTTCCCTGACGACTGGGCGGTGACCCTCGGCGGCCGCGCGGACTACTGGCGCCTCTCTTCCGGGCATCGCACAGAAAGCGTGATCGCCACCGGGACCCCTCTGCTGGATGTGGACTACCCAGATCGGGACGGCGTCGTGGCCAACGGCCGTCTGGGCCTGGCCCACATGGTGACTGAGGGGCTCATCCTGAAGGGATCCGCTTACACAGGCTTCCGTGTCCCCACTTTGAATGAGCTCTACCGCCCCTTCCGCGTGCGCAATGACGTCACCGTGGGCAATGCCGGGCTGGAACCTGAGCGACTCACCGGCGTGGAGGCGGGCGTGACATGGGAGCCCGACAAGGCCTGGCACTTGGGAGCAACGGTCTTCTGGAACGAACTGCACGATGCCGTGGCCAACGTCACCCTGTTGGAAGGGCCCGGCATCGCCCCCGACGGCACGGTGGTGCCTGCTGGGGGCGTGTACCGCCAGCGGCAAAATGTGTCCTCCGTGATCTCCACCGGCGTGGAATTGCAAGCCCGCTGGGAGCCGACCTCCTGGCTGGAGCTCAATGCTGGATACTTGTACACCGCCACCGAAGTAAAGGCACGGTCCGCCGCTTTGGATGGCCGTGAGCTCGCCCAAGCCCCACCTCATGTGCTTACCAGCGGCATCGCCTGGCGTCCTGCGGAAGGCTGGCAGGCCCTTATCCAGGCCCGGTATGGCAGTGAGCAGTTCGAGGACGATCTCAATACGCTGATGCTGAACTCGTACCTGGTGTGGGACGCATCCATCAGCTGCCAGCTCAACCCACAGCTGCGCGTGTCCGTGGTGATGGAAAACGTCTTCGATGAAGAGGTGGAAACCGGCCGCTCCGGGGACGAACTGGTGAGCATCGGCGCGCCACGCTGGGTCGGAGTGAAAATTTCGTGGGCCTTTTGAGACCGCCCGACTGCATCTCCAAGTGCGATTCATTCGCGGAATCCGCTCCCCCTCCTCTCATGTCCGAACTTTCCCCATCATCTCCCGAGACATTCACGTTTGAGGACGACGGACGCATCCCCAACAGCCCGCTGCCCCTCCTGCTTTACCGGGATGCCCTGCAGGTGGCGAACGACGCCGAGCAGGATTTGGCCGTAGTGTTCGAAGAGCGTTTCGCAACCCACCAGTGGACCGGTTCGTGGAGAAACGGTGTGTACCCCTACCATCACTATCACAGCAACACGCACGAGGTGCTGGGCGTGTACCGCGGCTCCGCCACCCTCAAACTCGGCGGCTCCACCGGCCATGAGACCCTCGTGCAAGCCGGAGACGTCATCGTCATCCCCGCCGGCGTAGGCCATATGTGCATTGAACACAGCCACAACTTCGGAGTGGTGGGCGCCTATCCGAATGGCATGAAGTGCGACATCCTCACCGGAGAGCCGAGCGAGCGACCTCGAGCTCTGGAAAGGGTGAAGCAAGTACCTGTGCCCGACTTTGATCCCGTGCTGGGGAAGGAAGGTGGTTTAAGGAAATCGTGGCTGACAGAGTAGCGGCGGGCTTCCGTCTGCTCCGTTCGCGTCACCGATACCCCAACCACGTACGTTTTGGGGTGGCCGCCAAGAAACCTGCACAGTACAGATGCTCAGTCGAAGCTCTTCCTCGAAGAGGATGTGGCTACAAGCCCAATGTTGGCGAGCTTCCAGCGAGCCTACGTTGGGAATGGGGTGTTGGAAGTTTCTACTCCGAAGGAGTTGTGGCGGTCTGACTGCCTTTCGCATCCAAGGTTCCTTGGCAGGCACTAACTTCCCAATGAGGTCCGCGCGCGATGAAAACTGGCCCACCCCACCTCAATCCAAGATTCTCGGTGCCCCCGCAGGCAGCTGCAGTTCATTCGTATTGAGATTTTGTGGCTCCGAGACGGAAGGTGCAACCGGCCCGGCTTTGCGACCGATGTGCGACAGCAAGATGCGGCGCACCTCCGCAATCGCCTGCGGGTTCTGATTGGACCAATGTCCGCTGGGCACGATCAGTTCACTCTGCGCCCCGTCGATATGGCTGCTCCAGTAGGGTACCAGGCCATCGGTGCTCACGGGCTTCGTTTTGTCCAAGTTGCCGCCTTTTCCACGGTCGGCAATAATGGAGTGATACGGAATCCCTGGTGTCGGAGGGATGTTGTTGATCGTGGTCAGGAAGCGATTGTCGGGATCCAGAGCATCCAGACTGTTGGGCATCGCCAGGATGGGCTCGCCGGTATTGGCCGGTTTGGCAGCTTTCACCGCCTTCATGGTGTCGTCCATGTCACCGAGAATGGCCGTGCTGTTTCCCATGATCTTCTTGCCCAACCTGCCGAAGAATCCCACCGCCACGTCACTGCCACCCAGGGAGGCAGAGAGAAAGACCACCCGGGAGATGTCCGACCGGTGATTGAAGATCAAGGTGTTCTCCAGGATGCTGCGGCCTTCTGGAGAGACCTTGAGCTCCTGCGGCGGCACATCGAAGTAGGCGTTCCAGAGCTTCATCCCGCTGTCCGTGATGAGCTCGCGCGCGATCATCCCGCCCATGCTGTGCCCGAGGACCACAAACTTCTTGTGCCCCGGGTAACGTGCCGTCATGTCGTCCAGCTCCTTGCGCAGGCCTGCCGCCATGAGAGGGTACGGAAACCCCGTGGGATAGGTGTAGAACCAGAACTGATAGTGCTGCCGGATGACTGGATCGCCACGGAGAGACTCAATCAAGGGTGCCCAGGTGGCTTGGGAATCGCCAAGACCGTGGATGCACAGAATCGGAATCTTGTGGGCCTCATAGGGCTGCAGCCTTGCCAGACGGCTGGTTCCGGCAAACTGGTCGGGACGGAACATCCGCTCCAGCTCCGTGCGACGGGGCTTGAGCTCCGCCAGCGCCAGGCCGATCGCGGCCGTGAAGTCCGCCGCCAGTGGGAAGCTGTGCCCGGCAAATTGCACATTCTCGACTTGAAGCGGGTCATAGGAAACGGCCGTGCAACGCTGACCGTCGAACCGGATCAGCACCGTCAGCCCGTAGTACACGTTCTGCCCCATGATGAAGCGGTCCTTCTTCGTGAAGTCCAGCCCCGGCTTGCTGGAAGCCACCATGGGCGCGCCGATGCCCTGTTTCACCGTGCGTTGCTTCACCAGGCTGCCGTTAAACTCAAACCGGTCGGCCGGCAGGATGCGGAAGAGCGAGGGATCGTGCGTAGGATCACCGTCGGTCTTGATGGAGAAGGTCCACGGCCCGTCTTTGCCGGGGCATTTGATCGGCTGCTTCCACGGCTCCAGTCCTGCCTCGTGGATCACCTCAAAGATGCGGCCAATGGCAAAGTTGTAGTCCCGACGGGCCTGGTTGTTCTTTGGATTGCGGCGCAGCTTGTCTGAGGCCAGGGAAGCCGCGTTGAGCAGCCGACCAATCTGAAGTTCAGGCTCCTTCCGAGGGTCTCCCAGGGCTTTTCTCAGCACCGCGCCGGAGAGGCTCTCCGCCTTGGCCTTCGGCCGCGTGATCCGTACGGAGGAGTATCCGGAGCAACCGGTCACACACACGGTGACGATCCAGAGAACAACGGCACAGAAAGTGGACGGCAGGCGCATGGTTGGCCCGCCTGTAAATGCCGAAACGGGCATCCGTCAAGCGGACCTTGCCTTTCAGCCTCTCCTACGCAGGCAATGTCACAGATTTTTTTCCGTACACCTCCACGTCATAGACGTGACCGGAGCCCATCAGGCGGGTCAGTTCAAAATTGGCCGCCGCCATCAGGGCGGTGAGATTCTCCCGGTCACGATAGTCAAAACGCCGGCCAAACAACTCGAGGAGCTGGGTGGCGGCATTTCGTCGGTAGGTGTTGACCACCAGACTGCCCTGATGAGCCACCATCTCATCCAGACGCTGCACGAGATCGATGGCAGAGGTCGCCTCCGCCTGCACAGACAGGTTCAGATGGTGCTCCGTGGTGGTGTAGGTGTGACCGTGAAAGTACTCCAGAATGCCGATGGCCGTGACCACATCATACGGCTCCAACCCGGCGTCAGCATGCTTCACAAAGAGATCCTCCGGTTTGGCCAGGATGCTGCCGCCGCGCTCCTGAACAGCCTGTCGCCCTTTGGTGGTCTGGATCTTGTCCATCAGCCGATTTGCCTTCTCGATGTTGACCGGATCGCGGTCGGTGATGGAAACCGCGATGCGACCGGAGTCAAAGCCATCACGGATGAGCCGGTCATACACCAAGATCAGGCTCAGCCCGGTGCCAGCGGCCACCGCCTTCAGCCGCACACTCTTGCCCGCATCCAGCAGGGCCCGGGCGGCTTCATAGGTCGCCAGCGTCTCCCAAACCATGCGCAGACGCACGTCCTTCCCCTGAACGGAGTCGAGGAAGATCCGGTCCCAGGTGCCAGCATTCTGCCGGATCTCAGGCGAGATCATCATGTACTGGCTGTTCATCGGGTCGCCACCTTCCACGAGGCATTGGGTCGACTTGTTGGTGGTGCCCATGAGGGCGGCCGCATAGGGGTGACCCGAGCGGTCCAGAATGGCGTTCCGGTACACCGTGGCCTCTCCTTGGCTGCCCCCATCAGGCAGCACAGATCGGGTGGTCCATTTCAACAATCGGTAGGAAATCCGGGCCAGCAACTGCTTGGCACGATTCGCCGGCTCCAGCCCAGTTCCACCAAAAATGGCCTCACTCAAACTCGCCACGATTGCCCGCGACACATCCTCCTGGCCGGTTGCATACAACACGGCGACAGCCTCCATCGGTTTCAAATTCTTCATGCGAGTGACGCTTTAGACAGTCAGAGGACCAAGATGCTCACCTCGCAAAAGCAGATGCTGCACCGGTCCGTGTAAAAAATGAATCGGGCCATCGCCGATGGCGGGCGGGTCCACTCGCGAAAAACCGCGTTGCTCAGCTCTGAATGGCCACGGCGGGAGACAGTCGGGAACTGCGCCATGCGGGATAAAGACCGCTGATCAGACCGACCACCACGGCAATGATCACAGAGATGATCAGAAGGCGTGGACTGAGGTCCGGCTCGAGGAGCCCTTTGATCGCTGGCGTGGTCTCCATGATCATGAGACCGGCCGCGCCGAGAATGACGCCCAGAATCCCACCCAAGAGACCGAGCAGGGCGGACTCACAAAGCACCATGAGCATGACGCGCTGCCTCCGCCAGCCCACCGCCAGCAGGATGCCGATCTCGTGGGTGCGCTCGAACACGGTCATGAGCATGGTGTTCATGACACCCAGAATGCCGACTGTGATCGCGAGGATGGAGGTGCTCCAGCTCATGGCCCGCGCCACGCGGAAGCCCTGGCTCGTGCCGACCACTTCGCTGGCCTTCACTGCACGACCCTCGGGGAAGATCTTTTTGATCTCCGCAGCCGTCTCTGTCACCGCATCCTTGTCCGTGCCTGGCTGGAGCCGGATGTCGATGAAGTTCACCTTCCCCTCATTGAGCGTGACCTTCTGCATGACCGCCAGGGAGAGAATGATGGCTCCATTTTCCACCACTGACCCGCCATCAACAATGCCCACCACGTTCAGTTCGTCGCTGTCCAGCTGAACGGTATCGCCCACCTTTTTCTTCAGCACCTCCGCAGCGAGCCTGCCAAGCACCACCGCCGGTTCATGTTCGTCCTTGATCATCCGTCCTTCCACCACCTTGAGCTGATGCCACGTGAACCCTCCCCACTTGCGGCCGGACACCATGATCATGGGCGCGTCCTCCACGCTGATGAGCTGCATGAGAAGCGAGGTCGTTTCCTTGATCTTTGGAAGCTGGGCAATCTTGTCCTCGACGCTTGCATCAAAAGTCTTGGGCATGATGCCGCCCGTCATATTGCTGACGATCATGTCAATGCCAATGACGTCGAGCTGCTTGCCGATGCTCTTTTCATAGCCCCAGGCCATGCCCACCAGCGCCACCACTGCGGCGATGCCGATGGAGATGCCAGCCAGCGTGAGCCCCGTCCGCACAGGACGACGCATCAATCCACGAGTTACAATGGTGAAAAAGGTCATGGGTGATTGGCAAGGGACGGCGTTGAGGACGAGGTCTCGGAAACGACCCGACCGTCCTTCATGCGAATAGTACGGGTGGCAAGTCCGGCGATGCCCAGATCATGCGTGACGAGCACCAGCGTCACCTTGCGATCACGGTGCAGCTTCAGCAGCAGTTCCAGGATTTGCTCGGCATTGGCACTGTCCAAGTTTCCCGTGGGTTCATCCGCCAACACCACCGAGGGGCCGTTGGCCAGCCCACGGGCAATGGCCACGCGCTGACGCTCCCCACCCGACAACTCGGAGGGGAAGTGCGTGAGCCGGTGCCCCAGACCGACGGATTCCAAAAGCTCCACCGCGCGGTCTTTGCGCTGGGCCTTCGTGAGCCCCCCCTCGAACATGGGGATCTGCACATTTTCCAGCACCGTGAAGGTGGGCAGCAGATGGAAGGCCTGAAAGACAAAGCCGATATCGTGGGAACGATAATGGGCGGGGTCCGGCATATCTGGAATGGAGCGACCGCGGAAGTTCAGCGTGCCTTCAGAGGGCAACGCCAGAGATCCCAGCAGTTGCAGGAGCGTGCTCTTGCCACAACCGCTCGGCCCTGTGATGGCGACGAACTCCCCTTCCCTCACGTCCAGGTCCACGCCCCGCAGTGCGGCCACCTTGCCGCCGTCGAACTCCTTCTTCAATCCCCTTGCCTCATACACGGTAGGTGTGGATGCCGACGGCACGTTTTCAGCCATGCCGGAGGCTACACGGGGAGCATCAGATGGTCCAGACGATTGTTGTTCATTCATGATACCCATCTTGAAGCACCGAGTTTCGTCCAGAACAGCTTGATGGGCCGGCTATTCCCCTCCCTTGGGGCCGCTCAGATTTTTCAGACCTTCCGCAGTGAAATCTGCATCGGTGTAGGCCACTCCGCGTTTGATGCGGGAGCCGTCCATTTCCGTCGCCGTGGCGTGACCAGGGCGGCGGATCACCAGCATGGCCAAGACGTTGCGTCCATCCACATTGGCCACATCGGAGGTGTCGATGCGGCGCACCAACTGGCCGCCAGCGCCATACTTTTCCACCCGCAGCGGCACCATGCGCTTGGTATCGATCCAGGACTTCACCGAAGTATAGCTGGAGCGCGCACCTTTGGGCTTCGACTCCAGAATCTGGCAGCTCACGTTGCTGACAGTTTCTGTACCGGCGAGGGACTGGTCCTTCCAGGCAAAGAAGTTGTCCGAGACATCTTCATAGGAAAGATCGCTACCCAGGAGGGACTCCTTGAACTTCGCGGCGTCAAAGGTTTGCAATTTGTCAGGGGGCGTAAAGGTGGCTCCATTGCCGCTGCTGCTGATCAGCACCGCCTCTCCCTTTCTCTCCTTGGGGAAGAGCACCTGGTACACCACGTCCGTCTGGCCGGCGCTGCGACGGGACTTGATCTGGAGTTGGAGCGTGGTCTTGGGATCCGACGGGTTGGCCGGAGAGCTGACGATCATCTTCACCCGGATGAAGGTGCTGCCATCCTGTTGCAGGTCACTGAGCTTTGCCGCCAGTTCAGCCGCTCCAGGAGCGTCGGCAGACATGGCAGCGGTGGAAAACAAGAGGCCGCCGACCATGGCGGTGAGAAAGGGTACCAGTTTCATAGAAGCTCAGCGATGAAGGTTTAACGCGACGTGGCAGGCACGTCTTTTGCAGAAACAAAACAGGCAGCGGCCCCCAATCATCGCGAGGGATCCCGCTGCCTGAAAGAAAAAACTTTGAAGGATGTGTCACTTACTTAGTCGTCCTTGAGATCTTCGAGGCGTTCCTTGGCCTCTTCACGAGCTTCCTTGCGGCGCTCCCGGGCCTCCTCACGCTGATCCTTCAATTCCTCGCGCTCGTCCTTGGTCAACGGACGGGTCGGTGTCGTCACAGACCGGGTCACGACCACGCGATTGGCGATCATACGATCCCCTTCCCGCACATAGTGCACCGTCACCGGCACGCCTGTCGCGATCTTCTCAACCGCCACGGGGGCTCCAGTTTCATCCACATAGACTGTAGAAGTGGAGGTGGCGTAGGTCAGAGGTCCCGAAGTCGAGCGCAGCACAATGGTCTGGCCAGGGCTGAACTCGGAAATGGTGCCCGCACCGGTGGTGGTTGTCGTGGTGGTACGCGTCGTTTGCGTCGCCACCGGGCCGCCGGTGGTTGTCACCGTCTTCTTCACCACGACGCGGGAGGCTACCATGCGGTCGCCATCGCGCACATAGCTCACCGTAATTGGTACGCCAGAGGTGATGTGAGTGGCTTCCACAGGCAACCCTGCTTCATCCACAAACGTGGTCTGTTTGGTGACGGAATAGCTGATCGGTGAGCCAGACTCCTGGTTTACCACCAGGGTTTGCCCGGGCGAGTAGGTCGTGATGGTGCCGTAGCCCGTCGTGGAAGTCTCCGCAACCGTGACCTGGGCGGAGACCACGGTACTCAATGAGATGAATGCCGCAGCGAACAGGCTGGCGGCAGATGTTTTGGCAGTCGAATTCATGTTGGGGTGCTTGGGTAGGGTTCAGATATTCTTCGTATCCACTGAACCGGCCCGAACTCCGTAGAGGGCGGCCGGTCTTCCCAAGGGATCGGGCACTGCTCTCCAAGCGGTTGGATGAGATCCAACGGCGATCGACAAGTGATTGAGGGCGAAGAGTATGGGAAGCTGCAAACATCTGGCCGGAACCAAAATGCGACTGCATTCGATGGGTTTCGACCTGTTCACGACCGAACTATTCTCGCAGTATCGCCACAGCCGTCGTTTGGATATGCCGTCCGTCTCAGTCGCCACACACCCCCACGTCCTCACCTCTGGGACATACTATCCCGGCCCGCAACAAACGTCCCATAGGCAATGCCAGAGAGAGCGCCAGGCCCAAATAATCTGGGCTCTGTAGGGCGACCGCTTCGGTTGCCTCAGACACAGAGCCACAGCCCCATAGTCGCGGGACGTGCTCGCGTTGGAGCACAGCCCGCTTTTCTTGCGGCAGCCTACCACCACCACTTACTTCTGCGTCGTCGGCACTCTGCGCCACTGCGCCCCTACCTGCGGGTCCTTCAAGCAGCCCAAGAGGTGCAAAAAGGCATGCCAGTAGCTTGGGAAAGGCGGATGCTCATCTTCGTGCACCGGCATCAGATCCGCACGGTGCAGTGGGAGTTCGGCATGAGGAATGCCCGCCCGCTGGTGATGCACGCCGTGGAAGGGTTCATGAAGCAACGAAAACGACACAATCTTCCCCATCACGGAATCTGCCACAATGCTGCGGGTGGCACTGCGGATTGTCGAGCCCGTCAGACCCACATGCTCAATGTACTTGCGCCAGGCCTGAAGGTTCCCGGCAATAAACCCCGGTACGAGGTAGAGGCCGAGGAAATACTTCCACACCCCGAAGTAGGCCACCAGGCACACGGTCACCGTCCAGAACCCCACGATAAAAATCAGCTCATTCCAGATGCGACGGCGCACCTTCTTGCTGCGAATGGGTGAATTCTTCCTGAGGAAGGTACGCAGAAAGACCAGCGGGGTGACATACAGTCCGCAGGAAAGCTCCGCCACAGCAGCCACAACACGGAACCAGCGAGGCTCTTTGGGATCCACGAACGGCCAAAACTCCTCGTCCCGCTCTGAAGACAGGTGGGCATGGTGCGTCTGGTGCGCGGCCCGATAAAGACTGAAGCTGGTGTTGCTCAACAACCCGATGAGCACACCGTCCACTTCATTGAGGAAACGGCTCTTGCGCAACATGCCATGGGACGCCTCATGAAAGCCGATGAGGTTTCCATGCATCAGATGGCTCGCCGTGAGCATGAGCGGGATGGCCACCCAGTAGTTGTTGAAGTACAGCGCGAAAAAGATGCCCGCGAGATTGATGACCAGCAGCAAGGTCAACAACGGAAACGCCGCACGACTCACCCAATGAGGCTCATGCGGATCCTCAAGTGGGCTGATAACCGGGGCGGGTGCTTGAACTGGGGCGGTGTTCATGGCGGTCGAAGGGGGAGGTCCGTCAAGACATGAGCGCGGCACTGGTCTGGCTGGGTGCCTGACAGGCCCGCGTCAGCACAAGTTGATACAAGTCGTTCAGCTTTTCAATCTCGGCATGGCTGAAGAGGGATTCCCGGGACAACCAGACCAATTCCAGCACATTTCCGTCCTGGGTGACTTCGCAAGCGAGGTCAAATCTGGCCGTGCCAGTGGACCGCATGCGCAGCTTCATGGAGATGCTGGGCAGCCCCACTTCGGGCACAGGGTGGTTCTGCAGGGCAAAGCGGACGTCAAACACCGGATTGTGTTCCGGAGCAGGCAAGTCCCCCACTGCCTTGACCAGTTCGGCAAACGGCATGGCATTGGCAAACGCATCCATGGTGGACTCATGCACCACCTTCAACGTTTCCGAGAACGGGCGGTCCCGCACGACTTGCCCACGTACCGGCACCACGCCGGATACGTATCCCATGGTCTCCTTCATGGAGGGATGATTCCGGTTGGCCACCGGTGACCCCACCACAATATCCTCACCCCCGGTCCACTGACAGAGCGTGGTCTGAAAGGCTGACAGCAAGGTGCTGTAAAGGGTGGCGTGATGCTTCTTGGCGAGATCCTGAATGGCCTGCGTCAACGGGGCGGGAATCTCCGTCACCCAACGCCGCAACATATGAGGCTCACCGGGGCGACGCACCGGCGGGGTCCACAAACGAGGAGCATCCTTCAGCAACGGCCGCCAATAGGTGGCGCGCTGTTCCAGTTCTGCCTTGGGCCACTGGGCCCTCTCCGCCGCACTCCAGGCAGAGTAAGTCATGGGCACTGACGGCAACGGACCTTTTGATCCTTTCATCAGACCAAGGCAGGAAGCCCACAGGTCCTGGACAAACACGCCCAGGCTCCAGCCATCCGCAATGGTATGATGGGCCGCAAAGACAAGCACCGTGTCGTCCGCAGAGCGGGACAACATCTCAATCCGGTAAAGCGGTCCGTGCATGAGATCAAACGGCTCCCCGAAGATCTCCTGCACCGCTTCCTCCAGCGCCTCAGGACGCTGTTGGGCTTCGGGAAGGTCACGGAACTTGATGTTCGCCTCCCCGGTCGCACGCACCATCTGAAACGGCTGATCTTTCCCGGGAAGGAACGAAAGCCGAAGCGCCTCCTGCCGGTCCACCACCCGCTGCACCACCTGCCGCGTCATTTCAGGCGGGATTTTACCCCGCATGAAAATCAGACTGCAGATGTGGTTGGCAGGGTCCGAAACCGGCACCGGCGTTGTTTCCCACAACTCCCTCTGGGAGAGGGAGAGTGGGTGGAGCTTGATTTCCCCGTTGGCGAGGAGCTGTTTGAGCCGGGCGCGCTTGTCGTCAGACATGTCCTCAGGAGATCGCAGAAGTCGTACCAGTGGAACCGGCACGCGGCGTAACATCATCGGACGAATCATCCCCGAGCAGACGATCGAGATCCTCATCGCTGAGGGACTCAATATCCACCTCTTCCACCGCAGCGGGTGTTTCGACCACCGCAGGCGCGGCGGACGCTGCCGGGGCAGCCCCCGACTTGCCTCCCACACGCTCTGAGATGAGGGTCACGATCTGACCAATGGTTCGAGCCCGCATGAGGCTGGTCGGTGGCAGGGCCACGCCAATCGCTGCTTCCAGCGAGTTTTCGATTTCCACACCCATGAGGGAATCCAGGCCCAGGTCGGTGAGCGGCTGGTCGTTGCGCAGGCTGTCCGGTTTCACACGGAGCACCCCACCCACCACATCCCGCACGGCGGCGCCAATGACGCCTTCACGCTCGTCTGCAGAGGCGGACTCGATGCGCAAACGCCAGTCGCTGGTGCCACCACCGGCTTCCTGATCGTCCATGCCCGAGGCAAAGATGCGCTCCAGCAGCGGGTTCTCCTGCATACCGCGGAAGAACTGACGCCATTTGTTCCAGTCCACCCGGATGGCCACGCCCTGGGCAGTGCCAGTGGCAAGGAAGCCTTCGAGCAGAGTGACCACCTCGCCAGGTGAAAGAGCCGCCGTCCCCTGACGGGCCAGGAACTCCGCCACCTTCTCGTTGCGGGCCACATAACCTTCACCACCCAGCACACCCCAGTTCACCGTCAGCGCGGGCAAGCCGAGCGCACGGCGGTGGTGGGCCAGAGAGTCAAGGAACGCATTAGCAGCCGCGTAGTTGGCCTGAGCCGGGTTGCCAAACACGCTGGAAACCGAGGAGAACATCAGGAAGCAGTCCAGATCCATTCCGGTGGTCTGCTCATGGAGCAACCAACCACCGTAGGATTTGGGTGTGAGCACCGACTTCATACGGTCGCGGTTGAGCACCCCGAGCGGGGCGTCATCAATGACCATCGCCAGATGCAGCACCCCCTTGAGCGGCACACTGAGCTGGCCGATCTCAGTAAAGAGACGGGCCACATCTTCCTTCGAGCCCACATCAGCAGACACGGTCAGCACTTCCACGCCTTTGGCTTCCAGGCCTTGGACAAACGCTTCCGCTCCTGGGGTCTTCAAGCCGCTGCGGCTGCTCATCACCAGGTGACGGGCTCCAGCCTCCACCAGCCAGTTGGCCAGCACTCGGCCAAAGCCGCCGAAGGCACCGGTGATCAGGTAAGCACCATCCGGGCGAACCTCAAAGGCCGGCACCGGAGCCTCCCCGCGCCGCGAGACGAACTCGGGGGCGAAGGAAACGACCACTTTGCCAATGTGCTTGCCCTGCGCCATCTGGCGGAAGGCAGCATCCACACGGCATGCCGGGAAGGCGCGGAAGGGCAGCGGGTGCAATTCACCCTGCTCCACACGCTCGGTCACATCGGCCAGAAGCTGGCGCGCCAGCCTGCCATCCCCACTGAACACCGCGTCCATCGCCACTACGTGGAAGGAGGCGTTGTTGCGCAGCGGCCACAGCGGGATGCGGGAGTTCTGGTAGATGTCGCGTTTGCCGATTTCAATGAAGCGGCCAAATTCTGAGAGACAGGCCAGACCCATCGGGATGGCCTCGGAGGCCAGTGCGTTGAGCACCACATCCACCCCGCGACGATCCGTAAGGGCCATGACAGCCTCCACGAAGTCGCCACGACGGGAGTCAATGACGTGCTTCACACCCATGTTCAGCAGCAGGGCACGCTTGGTGGCACTGCCTGCGCTGGCGATGACGTCCACACCCAGGTGACGGGCGATCTGGATGGCCGCCATACCCACCCCGCCGGCACCGGCGTGGACAAGGATGGTTTCACCCGCACGCATGCGGGCCACATTCACCAGCGAGTGCCAGGAGGTCATGAAGACCACTGGCAGCGTCGCGGCTTCCTCAAAGCTCAATGCGGGCGGCATGACGCGCACGTCACAACCGCGAGCGAGCGTCTGGGTGGCCATGCCAAACACGGCCAGACCAAAGGCTCGATCACCCACTTGCACGTGATCCACATTCGCCCCCACCGCAGTGATGATCCCCGCCACTTCGTCACCGAAGATCCGGGCATCAGGAGCTTCACCAGGATACAACGCCAGAGCCTTGAGCACGTCGCGGAAGTTCATCCCCGCGGCCATGACATCAATCACCACGTCATCCGGACCACAGGCTGGCTGCTCAAACGGCGCGAACGCCAGAGCATCCAAGTGACCACGATCCTTCGACTCCAGACGGAGCGGAACTGATGCATCCAGCCACTGTTCCTGCACGGAGCGTCCACGCGTCAGGCGCATGGCATAGCGGGCTTCCCCACGGAAGGCCACTTCGCGTTCCGCATCGCGGTTCCCCAGTTCACCCAGCAGCAAGTCCACATCCCCTTCCGAGGCCACCGGGGGCAGATCCACGCAGCGGCAGGAAATGCTCGGCTGCTCATTGTGAATGACACGGGCAATCCCGATGGCAGGAGACTGTGCCACACTCGTGACTGGGATCTCCTCACCCACCGACTGGGCACCACGGGTGATCAGGTCCATTCGGACCTTGGAAGCCGGGCAGATCGAATCTTGCGCCTGGGCCAGATGCAACAGGGCATCCGTACCACCGAGCACGTCATCAGCCTCCGCAGGCGCGGCAGGCTCATCGAGCGTCCAGAGATACACAAAGCGTTCCGGCGCAGCTTCCGCCACGACCTCCGTCACCAACTGAGTCCAGTCTTCCGGAGCTTCCGCCCGCACGGTGAACTGGTCCTGGCCATCAGAGGCATACGCACCACCACGTGTCACCACCCGGCAACGGGCACCGGCTTCACGCAGACGGGACACAAGCTGGTCACCCAGTCCGCCCGCATCAGCAAAGACGAGCCAGGAGGTCTCGAGGTCCACCCCTTCACCACCCTCTTCGGCCGTTGCTTCCTCGATCTCAGCAGGAGCAACCTCGGTCGTCCAAGCCTTGCGGCCCAACACGCCGATCTGCCCTTCTCCGCCACGCGGGCCGGTAAGGCCGGGCAGTGAGGCGGTTTCGTCGAACCCAACTTCCTTGAGCACCTTCTCCCACTGCTCCCGCTCCATGAGCGGCTGCACCGGGCGGAGCTCGCGGTCCGTCAGGCTCCACCAGCCGCTCGTGAGACCGAAGACGGTCTCCGTCCAAAGCTGGGGAGAGGCGGTGTCCATGAACACCAGGCTTCCGCCGGGCGCGAGGAGATCACGCAGGTGGCCCAGGGCCTCGCGCACATCGCCCACGGCGTGCACGCAGTTCGTGCCAATGACAAAGTCATAGGAACCCAGCTCGTAGTCCTGTTCCGCAGGGGAACGCTCCAGGTCATAGGCCCGGTACTCCACCTCAGGGAACCCGGCCAGCTTCTGCATGGCACCGGAGAAGAACGAGGCTGAAATATCCGTGAAGGTGTAGCTGTGCAGGCCACGCTCAAGCTGCGGCAGCAGGTAAGAAGCGAGACCGCCTGTGCCCGCACCGATCTCAAGAATGCGCAGACCGCGTCCTTCCGGCAGTGCCTTGGCCGCCTCCTGCACTGTGGCCGCGATGGCCGCCAGCCAGTGGCAGGTGAAAAGGCCGTCGCCGTAGAACTGATCCAGAAGGTCTGCACCACTGCCGCCAAAGAGCACTTGTACCGCCTCTTTCTCACCACGGAGAATAGGCGTCAGTTCTGCGCAGTTTGCCACGCAGAGCAGGGCCTCCGGCAGATGGCCGGGATGCTGCTCCACGTACTCACGCAGGGTGTCGTCCGCCGAAGCGGCCACCCGGTCAAATTCCGCAGTGGGCACATAGCCACCGTCCTTGGCATCCACCAGGCCGCGCAGCACCAGACCAGTCATAAGCTGGCCAAACACCGGCTGCAGCGCCGGGGCCACGCCCAGAGCCTCAGCGGTGATGAGGTCACCCGCACCCATCTTGCGCAGTCCCTGCGTCAGGTGGGCGGCTGCGAGCGTGTCACCTGCCGCCAGAGCGGCTTCCAGCTTGGCACGACCGCGTGCGTTCACCACCTCATCGAGCGCCGCACCAGCGGCCTCTTTCAGGCGGGACAGCGGCAGCGGCTCAAGAGTGGCCGGTGTACCAGCGAGCGGCTTGCGCTCCCAGCCCACGCTGTAAATCAGATCCCGGATGCCTCCCGGACTGCCGGAACGGCGCACCCCGGCCACAGCGATGGCACGGAAGCCGTCTACCAGCACGCATGGATTGCCTGCCTCATCATAGATGCCGAGGCGGCCCTGGAGATACTCGTCGTTAAATCCTTGAACCCCTGCCTCAACCTTGCAGGACGCGCCTGGCGAACGCAGGAAAAGGATGCGGGCAAAACGCACCGGCAGCTTGAGCCGGGCTTTGCGTCCTTCCACGGTGCGGGCACCTGCGGAGAACACGTGCAGCGCACCATCCATGAGCACCGGATGCAACTGATACTCCCCTGCTCGGACCGCGGAGGCCTCGGTCAATGCGACACGCCCGGATGAGCGGCCACCAGCGGCAGCGAGCTCGCGCACTCCGCGGAACTCTTCACCGTAGCGCAGGCCCTTGTCGGCCATGTGGTCATAGAAGTGGGTAAGATCCACCTTCTCCAGTCCCTGCACTTCTTGAGAGGCGGACTCCCAATCGGTACCGGCAAACGTCGATTCCGTGCGCTCACTGCGCATCGTGCCCACCACATGGACCGACCACGAGGCAGCGTTCTCAAACTTGCTCTGGATCGTGAAGGTGCGCTCGTTGCTGTCGTAAGTCACCTCCAGCTGAATGCTGGACGGATTCTCCGGCAGGATGAGCGGCTTGCGGATCTCAAAATCCTCCACGGCAAACGGGCGGCCTTCAAAGAGCTGCACGCCGGCTTCCAGCACGAGTTCTACAAAGCCTGCGGCAGGGAAGATGACGTGGCTCTCCACCTTGTGATCCTTCAAGAAGGCCATGTGGCGGGAGTCCAGACGGGCCGACCAGGTCGGGGTGGCCCGAGGCAGACGGGTATCAAGCAGACCGCGTCCACCCTTGCCAAGACGGCCTTCCTTCCAGTCGGGTGACTCGCTCCACCAGCGGCTGCGATCCCACGCATAGGCTGGCAGGGCAAGCTGGCGGCGGGACGGCGTGATGGCAGAGAAGTCCGCCTCCACCGCATTCCGGTGCAAATTGGTCACCGTCTCAAGCATGGTGTCATGCTCACGCTCACGGCGAATCGAGGAAAGAACAGGTGCCTTGACTCCACGTGCCGTGAGGCACTCCTGGATGGAGTGCGCCAGCGCCGGGTGGGCGCTGATTTCCAGCCAGACATCCACACCATGGTCGGCGAGGGCGTTCACTGCCGGGGCAAAGAGCACTGGCTGGCGGATGCCACGACCCCAATGGGCGGCATCACAGGATTCACCGGAGCAGCGCTCACCCGTGACCGTGCTGAAGAACGGCACGGTCTCAGCCAGAGGCTTCATTTCCGAGATGGCTGCCACCAGGGCATCTGCCGCTGGTTGCATGAGCGCATGGTGGAAGGGATGGTCCACCTTCACGAGGCGGGCAAAGACACCCTGGCCTTCAAGTTCAGACTGGATGGCTTCCAGAGATACGCGCGGACCCGCCATGGTCAGGGAGCGCGGGCCGTTGAAGGCCGCGATGCTCACCGTACGATCATGACGTGCGATCACGGCGCGGGCTTCTTCTTCGGACAGACCCACTGCCAGCATGGTGCCTTCACCACGGGCGCAGTCTTCCATGAAACGAGCGCGCTGCACGATGATGCGGGCACCATCTTCAATGCTGAAGATGCCGGCCACACAGGCGGCGGCCACTTCACCTACGCTATGACCCACCACAGCGGCGGGATTCACACCCCAGGACTGCCACAGTGCCGCGAGCGACACCTGCATGGCGAAGATCGCCGGCTGCCCCACCTCGGTGCGAGCCACTTGGGAAGTTTCCTCGGTCCTCGCCAGCTCCTCCAGCAAGGAGAAGCGTGCCCAGGGCTTCATGGCCTCAGCACAACGCTCCATCGTGGCGCGGAACACCGGCTCATGCTTCATGAGTTCACGGCCCATGCCCCACCACTGGGGTCCCTGGCCGCTCATCACAAAGCCCACCTTGGGGGCCTGCTCCGGACGCGGAGTGAAGGAGGCCTGCACCTTTGGCCCCGGAGATCCGGCAGCGTAGGCACGCAGCTCTTCGATCGCCTCTGGCATCGTCTGCGGCACCAGCGTCATGCGATACTGGTGATGATTGCGACGGGCACCCAGAGTGTAAGTCAGATCGGGCAGCAACGGAGTGCTGCCATTGGCGTTGGAGCGGGCTTCGAGCCAGTCAGCAACACGAGCCGCATTGCCACGCAACGCCTCTTCCGAACGGGCGGAAAGCACCAGCGGCCAGGAGCGGCCGTCCGCCATCACCGGACCGTCCGGCTGCGGACGGGCGGGAGCCTCGGACACGATCACGTGCGCGTTGGCACCCCCGAAACCGAAGGAGTTCACCCCAACCAAGCGCTCACCATCAATGGCGGGGAACGGCTCCAATGAGGTGGGAACACGAAGCTTCAGCCCGGGGAAGTCAATGTGCGGGCTAGGCGTTTCAAAATGCAGGCTCGGCGGGATCTGATGATGCTTCAGCACCAGCAGAGCCTTCAGAAGCCCCGCCACACCGGCGGCGGTTTCAAGGTGGCCAAGGTTCGTCTTCACCGAGCCGATCGGCAGCGGATCATCCGAGGCACGTCCGGCGCAAAGGGCTTCCGCGAGGGCGGTGGCCTCAATAGGGTCCCCTACTGCGGTGCCTGTACCATGGGCTTCAACAAAACCGATCTTCGAGGGGTCAACACCCGCATCGCGGCAGGCATCGCGCACCAACCGGGCCTGGGCCTCAGGGCTGGGCAGGGAGATACCATTGGTGTGACCATCCTGGTTGATGGAAGTACCCACGACCACGCCATGGATGGGATCTCCATCGGCAATCGCCTTCGACAGAGGCTTCAGCAGGACCATGCCGGCCCCTTCCCCACGCACGAAGCCGTTGGCAGAGGCGTCGAACGCTTTGCAACGACCATCAGGTGACAACATTGACGCTTGAGAGAAGCCAATGAACCCACCAGGGTTGATCATGATGGTCACGCCGCCCGCGAGGGCGACCTCACCACGACCGCTCCAGATGTGCTCACACGCGGCATGCACCGCAGTGAGCGCGGAGGAGCACGCGGTGTCCATGGCCACACTTGGACCAGTCAGATTCAGACAGTAGGAAATGCGGTTGGCCGCGATGCTGTGGGCGCTGCCCGTGGCCGTGTGCGGGCTGATGCCCGAGGAATCATACGGAGAGGCCTGGATGATCTGGTAGTCGTTGTGGGAGATGCCCACATACACAGCGAGATCGGTCCCCTTCTCGAAGTCCAGCACCAGGCCGGCATCTTCAATGGCCTCCCACGCAGTCTCCAGCAGCAGACGATGCTGCGGGTCCACAAACGGGGCCTCACGAGGGGAGATACCGAAGAACTGGGGATCGAACTGCTCGAGTGATTCCACGAACCCACCTCGGCTGGCGATCGACTTGCCGAGAATCCCGGCCTCCGCATCGTAGTACCGCTCCAAATTCCACCTGTCTGCAGGCACTTGGCCAACGGCCTCACGACCCTCGGCAAGCAGCTTCCAGTAGGACTCCATGTCCGCAACCTTTCCAGGGAAGCGGCATCCGACACCAACGATGGCAATTCCTTCTTTATTCATACAAGAATTGTCTTCAAATAAACGTGAATCACTGAATTACTGCCGTACGACAACATCTACACTTCCGGGAAGCATGAACGATTTTCAACGAAATTCCGCAACCATGCAGAAACTGAACCCCTTCTATTCGCGGTGAGCAGGTTTGTCGCGCTTTTCCTGCCGCCATTTTGTCTTTTTTTTAATGCAACAGATTTTCACAGAAAAGACTGTCCTTAGGGTCCACCAAAAGCGATACGAAGATTATGTGTGGCATTGCAGGCATGCTAGATCTTGGCGGTGAACGTACCGTGCCCGAGGAGGCCCTCCGCAGGATGGCCCGGGCCATTGTACACCGGGGTCCAGACGAGGAGGGATTCTTCATTCGCCCAGGGGTGGGACTGGCCTCCCGGAGGCTAAGCATTGTGGGACTGGCCGATGGGCAGCAGCCCATGAAAAACGAGGCGGGGAACGTCCATGTCGTGTTCAACGGCGAGCTCTTCGACCACATTGAAAAGCGTCGCGAGCTGACGCAGCGCGGACACGTGCTGCGAACTCATTGCGACACCGAGATCCTGCCCCACTTGTGGGAGGACTATCAGGAGGGTCTCTTCGAAAAACTTCGAGGTCAGTTTGCTGTTGCCCTTTGGGATGATTCGAAGAGGCAACTGATTCTGGGACGTGACCGCTTTGGCATCGCTCCCCTCTTCTGGACCCGGCAGGGCGACTGGCTGCTTTTCGCGTCTGAAATCAAGGCGTTGCTGGCCTCAGGCATGGTGCCCGCCCGGCCCGACCGCAAGGGCATCGATCAAATCTTCACCTTTGCCGCCCTTCCGGGGCCTACCACCTGCTTCGAGGGCGTGCGCATGCTGCCGCCTGCCCACTACCTGCGCATCCAGCCGGGTGGCCAAAGCACCGGTCCGACCTTGGACGAGCGTGCCTACTGGAAGATGGACTTCCCCGACCAAGGGCAGGAGGTGGATGGCGACGCAAAGGACCTCGTGGACAGCTTCGAGAAACATTTGCTCCACGCTGTAGGCATGCGCCTGCGTGCGGATGTGCCCGTGGGCTCCTACCTCTCCGGCGGAGTGGACTCAAGCATGATCCTGGCACTGGCCTGCCATCTTCACGGCAAGAACG
>NZ_BATQ01000120.1 GCF_000739635.1 Verrucomicrobium sp. BvORR034
TGGCCTGGCTGTTCCTGGCCCAGGTGCAGCCCGCCCCGGCTTCGCTCACCAGAAACCCCGCCTTTTCATTCGCCACCACATTGATCCAGGGGAGCGGCGGCCGCTGCAGTCTGCCACCCCGCTGCGGCAGGCGAATGACATACTCCGTGCCATCCTGGCTGAAGCCTCCATACCCATTGAAGAACTGGAGCGGCTCACCCGGCACGGTGCCCGGAGCTTCCTCCGGCTGCAGCTTTGGCACCACGGGTGGGCGCGGCGGCGCGGTCAGCACCGCCACCGCAGGCAGGCGGTGCTCCACCACCAGGGATGCTGCCGCCAGTAGCACGGCGCGTTGGGCACTGTCCAGCTCCCGTGAGTTCAAGGTAAACACGCGGTCGTCCAGCCCAGGCGGTGCAGGTTTGGCATCATCCGCCAGAACGATGAAGTTTGTGAAGAACCCCTTCGCGCTCCAGTAGCGACGGGCGCGAAGGGCCTCCTGCGTCACCGGCCTGCCCCAGCCTCCGCACACCACGATCTGCATGCGGTCCCGGGGAATGTGGTGCTGCCCGAACACAGCGTTCACATCCGTGTCCAGCGGCAGGGGCACTGCCGCCGGCTTCAATTCGCGACTTCCATAGTGCATGGCCGCCGCCAGTGACTGGAAGTCCGCCGCCTGATCGGCAGTGAGCTGGAGCTCCGCCCAAAGATTGCCCTCCTGACCTTCTGCCGCCGCAAAGACTCCCTCCCACTGCGCGGCGGCACGGTGCCCTTCCACTACCGTACGCACCTCACGGGTGGTCTCCGCAATGCCCGTAAGAAAAGCCAACTGCAAGGTCTCCCCCGGGTCCAGGTCCACCACGGCACGGAGACTGCAGCACGGGTCCAGCACATTCCCCACCGTACCGGAGAGATTCCCCTCCAGCGCCGCCGGATGCGCCGCAGTGCGCCCCCGCCCCAGGAAGCACAGGCGATCGGTCTCCCACCCCACCGGACGGGCACCGGCGAGGGCATGGTACAGGCAGGGCCACTTCTCATCATTGCCCCGCGGCCGCCGCTCCGTGACCAGGACAGCCTGCTCCGGCACATAGCGGGTTTGCAGAAACAACTTGGAGAAGGCCGGATGCCCGACGTCCGCCCCCTGCCAAGTGAGCACGCTCTCCAGGTAGCTCGTCACCTCGATGGTGCGTTTGCGCCCAGAGAGGTTCTTCAGCTGCAGACGGCGGATTTCCATGTCATGGACCGGGGAGACGGCGATGTCCACCTGCGAGAGGATGTTCCCGTACTCATGCAGCAGACGGCACGCTCCTGCCGAGGCGGAGAATCCATAGCGCCCGCCCGGGCTCTGCACCGGCTGCAGGCCGGCGGACCACAGTTCGCCGTTCGTCATATCACGGAGGTAGATGAACTGGCCATGGGCATCTTCCACCGGATCTCCCGGCCAGCGGTTCACGACATGGCCGTGGCGCCGGGACTGCCCGGTGCCAGCAGCCGTGACAAAGGCGAAGTAGCGCCCGTTGGCCAGCAGCCGGGCCTCCGGAATGGCAATGGGAAGCGGAGCACTCATAGGAAAGGTTCGGGCTATGTGAAGAGAAGGATCAATTTTCCGGGTTGGCAAAGGAAACAACTACCCTCGCCGGCAGTTCGCGCACCACCACCTCGCGGGCGTCGAATTCCCGCAGGTCTCTTTCATTCACGGTGACAGCGCAGATAGCTCGGCCCCCGGGTGGCCGCAGGACGAAACCGCCTCGCGGCACCCGCAGTCCTCCACCCAGCTCGACCAGTACGGAACCATCCGGCCGACGGTCCAGGCTCAGGTCGAGCCGGCCATACCAGGTAGGCAGCCCGCAGACAGAAATGCCGCCGCGCAGCGTGAGCCAGCGTTCATCCACCCCCGCCCCGATGATGAGAGCGTCATCCACCTCCCGCTCATAGGCAAAGAGCGCCGCAAAGACGAGCATGTACTCCGCCGCGATCCACGTGTGCGGCACGTCCCCCAGATGACCCGGGCTGCGAGGATCCTTCCAGGAGATCTCCGGCCACTGGTTCCAGTGCCGGGGCCGGCGGTCTGTCAGGAAGAACTCCAGCAGTTCCAGCGCGTCCGCCCGCTTGCCCAGATGCACCAGCGCCCCCACGATGCGGATTTCATACGCCGTGTAGTTGTTCCACTCCATCTCCCCGCCGTGCTTGCGGCGGAAGTCCCGCACAAAGAGCGAGAACATCTCGTCCAGTTGTTTCATCGGCAGGTGGGCCATGCTCTGCAGCAGGGTCACAGCGTTGGACGTGGCCGTGGGATCAAAGTCCGCCCACTCCACCGAGCCCGGCACATAGTGCAGCCCCTTGTCGGCGATCACCCGGTTGATCGAGTCACACAGCGTGTCCCGGAAGGCGTAGGCCAGCGCGGAAAAGTCTCGCGCTTCATCAGGGTGGCCCAGCTCCGCAGCCATGGCTGCGGCATCCCTCAGACCACGCAGGGCCCAGAAGTCATCCCAATAGGCATGCACAGGGTGAGACAGATACCCCTCGTGGCTGGCAGACTCCGGGAGCAACCCATACCTGGCCAGCTTTTCCGGTGTCTCGTACTCCGGCGTCATTCGCTGGGAGCGGAGCAGTTCGATGAAACGCGCCGCCTTCTGCACATACGGCCACATCTCAAGAAGGAAATCCCGGTCCCCGGTGAAACGGAACGACTCCATCACCCCGTAGATGAGCTGCCCGTGGCTGTCGTGCTCCACCAGCCAGTCCGGCCCCGTGCGGTCCACACAGCAGGGCACAAAGCCATCCTCCCGCTGGTAGGGCGCGAACCACCGGACGAACTCCGGCAGCGCCTCGTAGTCTCCAATGCGCATCAGCGCCGCGCCCATGATCACGCCATCCCGCACCCAGGAGCGGGTGTAACGCCGCGGACCCGGCTGGAGCGCCGGGCCGTCTCGGTTGATGAGGATCTGCCCCGCCGCCGTGCGGAAGGTGCGGGCCGCCTCATGGGCCATCCCTTCCGGCACCTTGTAGGTCACCGTGCCTGTGCGGCGTCGCATCACGCGCACCGCTTCCTCGAACTGGGCCGCCCCATCCAGCGCTGCCATGGCGTGGCGACGGTCCGCATCAATCATGCGCTTGAAGCCGAACGGCGCCGCCAGATACAGGTCATGATCCTTCCCGGGCTGGAGCGTTACGTCAAACCGCATGGCCGCCGAGGCAAAGCCGAAGTCGTCCCGCACCGCGGTCTGCGTGGGCAGCCTCCCCTCCGCGATAAAGTCCGTGATATTCCCCTGCTGAAAGGCCAGCGTGCCAAAGGAGTGGGCCTTCTGCAGCGGTACCACCCACTTGTCTCCGTTGATCTGGGCGGCTCCATCCTTCCACGCTATTTCATAGATCTCACTTACCCCGCCCAGGCCCGGCCAGCCCTGGCACCCGTGCGCGCTCTGCCAGGGCGGGTTCACCTCAAACGGACGCAGCGCCACATAGAAGCGGAGCTTCACAGGCTGCCGCCCCGTGTTGCGCAGGCGGTAGCGCACTAACATCACCGCATCCGCATTGCGCCCGGTGCCAAAGACCGTCGTCTCCAGCGTCAGGCCGGGCAGCTTCCACAACGCAGAGGGAATGGCCAGCCCGTCCTCGCCCTGGTGCACGCTGCGTTGGGCGTCTGCCCAGGAGCTCACCCGCCCCTTCATCTCGATCCACGGTTCGAGGGTAAAAGTGCCCATGTCCGGCTCCACCAGCCCGTCCTCATTGAGGAGGGCGCAGGTCCTGCCCTCCGGCGCCCCGGCGCAGGTCCAGTAGCTCTGCTCCCGCAGCAGCCAGCGCGGGTAGTGCCCCCGCCCGCTCCGTAGGGCGATGGCGTGGAAAAAGTCCACCACGGACCGGGAGAACTCAAAGGACTTCACCTCCAGATGCTGGACGGCTGCGGGACCGTCAAAGGAGAGAAGCAGGTGCTGCGACTCCCCGCCCGGCAGGTAGAGGTAGCTCCTCGATCCCTGGTCGTTCGTGGACTGGTGGAGCTGCCTCCAGGTCTCCCCGTCATCTGAAGCACTCACGGTAAAGGACCGGGTGGCTGGCTTTGATACCCATTCGATGATGAGACCGCCGTACTCCCGCGGGCCGTGAAAGTCCAACCTCACCCATGGGTTGGCATCCCCGCGGGCACTGCGCCAGCCCGGCCCCGCCTTGTTCCCCAGCAGATGGGCGGCGTCCGTGCCCCGCGCACTGGTGGAGGCCGTCACCAGCGGAGTCTTGCGCAGGGTTCGGTTCACATAGCGGAAGTCCTCCAGCCACACCGTGCCCTTCCCGCCAGGCCCGGCACTGATGACAAACTCCACAGCCCCCAACTTCCGCAGGATGCCCCCACCCGCAGGCCCCCAGGCAAACTCCATCTGGCTGCTCTTGATGTTGAGGGAACGAGGCTCTCCGCTGAACTGAAACGCCTGCTCCATCCAGCGCCAGACATTCCGGCCGGACGAGTCCGCCAGTTTGAATTCCAGGTTGTTTTTTGGAGCCTCCCCGCGCACAGCAAAGGAAAAGCCATACGCCTCCGGCAGCCGCATGGCGAAGACCTTCCGCACCACCACGAACCCGCCGCCGCCCATGAAGTCAAAGTCCAGCCGCAGGGCACGGCCCCGTAGTCCCTCATCGCTCGTCACGGTGAGCCGGGCGTTCCCAGAGGTGACGGCCAGCCAACTCGCTGGATCTGAAAAATCGTCCATGAGACGTGCATTCATCTGTGAAAGGCATGGGTTGTTGGAAATAAACTCGTTCCGGGCCGCTACATGAGCCGTGCGGGCTGTCCGGTGGTGGCCAGCACCGCCCGCCAGAGTTCACCGTTCACGTCCACCTGCTTGCTGGACCGGGCGATGAGATCGATGGGCACATGCACATAATGACCATGAAGGAAGCTCACGACCAGCCCCGTACGACCCGACATGGCGGCATGCACAGCGTGCCGGCCCATGCGATCGCAGATCAGCGCGTCCTCCGTGTTCGCCGGGCAGCCACGGATCTGGTAGCTGGGGTCGAAGTAGCGCATCGTCATCTCGATCCCCCTCGCCTGGAAGTGTGCGTTGAGCGCATCCCGGAGGTGCAGGCCGATGTCCTGCAGCTTCGTGTTTCCCGAGGCATCCTTCGCTCCGGTAGCTTGCAGCAGGTCCTGCCCTGCCCCCTCTGCCACCACCACCACAGCATGAGCCTTGGCCGCCAGCCGCCGCTCCAACGCGGCGAACAACCCTGACACTCCCTCCAGTGCGAAAGGCACCTCCGGCACCAGGCAGAAGTTCACATCCTGGCTGGCCACACACGCGGCCGCCGCGATAAAGCCGGCGTGGCGGCCCATGAGCTTCACCACCGACACCCCGTTGTCCACACTGCGCGCCTCTGTGTGGGCGGAGTTGATGACCCGCACCGCCTCATCCACCGCCGTGCCAAAGCCGAATGTGCGCGAGACGTAGCGCACATCATTGTCAATGGTTTTGGGGATCCCTACCACTGCCAGGTCATGCCCCTGGCGTCGTGCCTCCTCATAGATCGCGTTTCCCCCACGCTGGGTGCCATCACCACCGACGGTGAAAAGGATGTCCACGCCCAGTTTCACGAGGTACTCCACCGCCACGGTCACCGCCACCGGACCCCGGGAGGTGCCCAGCAGGGTGCCACCCTCCTTGTGGATGTCCTCCACCACATCATCCGTGAGCGCCATCGGTGCCTTGCCCACCGCCGGATCCAGCCCCCGGTAGCCACCCCGGATGCCCAGCACGGAACGCACGCCATACCCTCGAACCAGCTCCCGCGTCACCGAGCGGATCACGTTGTTCAGCCCGGGGCACAGGCCGCCGCAGGTGACGATCGCCGCGCGGGTTTCTGCCGGGGCAAAGAACAGCCTCTTCTTCGGGCCGGCCTTCTCAAACAGCAGGAGGTCCTCCGGTACGGTCCCGTTCTGCCAGTTGGCGGTGGAGGGCACACACCCACCGTCGTCTTCCGCATTCAAAATGGGTGTGTCATACCTGGCCTCCCCCAGGCGGGTGATCGTGGCAGTCTTCATGAGCAGAGAGTGATCGCGAGGATCTGCGCGGCAAGGATCCGCAACAGGGTGGTAAAAGGAAACACCGTCGCATACGCCACGGCAGGCGCATCGGAGCCCGCCATGCTGGAGGCAAATGCGAGGGCTGGCGGATCTGTCATGCTGCCCGCGACCAGCCCGCTCAGATCCATATAATTCATCTTAAATACGATTCTCGCCAATACCGCGACCGTGACAAGCGGAACAACCGTCACACACACACCCGCCAGCAGCCACATCACCCCGGTGGTGCTCACGATCGTTTCAAAGAACTTGGCCCCGGCGCTCAGTCCGACGGCCGCGAAGAAGAGTGCGATGCCAAACTCGCGGAAGGCGAGGTTCGTGTTTACCGGCATGTGCCATACTTGGCGGCGGATGCGTCCCACACGGCCCAAGATCAAGGCCACCACCAGCGGACCTCCCGCCAGCCCAAGCCGCACCGGATGAGGCAGCCCCGGCACCGGAATCGGCAGAGTACCCAGGAGGACGCCTAGGGCAAGCCCAATGAAAAAGGGGATGAAGTGCGTCTCGCTGAGTTCCTTGAGCGAGTTCCCCACCACGCTGGCGGCCCGGTTGAGATCCTCCTCACGTCCCACCATCTGCAACTGATCCCCATACTGGAGCCGGAGCCCCGGCACAGCGGACATCTCCAGATCCGCCCGGGTCACTCGCGTCACCGCCACTTGGAAACGCTTGTCGAGGTGCAACTCTCCCACCGACCTACCCAAGACACCGCGGTCGGTCACAACCACCCGCCTGAAGGTGACCGGACTCTCATCCAGCAGGAGGTCCTCCTCGCTGCGGCGCCCGATGGCACCTTCCATCTCCTCCAGCCCGCCGACCGTTCCCACCACGGACAAAAAATCCCCCAGATGAACGACCGACTCTTCCGTGGCCACCAGGGTCTCGCCGTCATGCCGGATCCGCGAGAAGGTGACTCCGGCCTCCACCCGGCTGGCGATCGCCCCCAAAGTGGCCCCTTCCAGCTCCAGGTGCGTGACCACCATTGTGCGCCGCTCCAGCGGTTCCGTCTGCACCCGGTGGCTGGCGGCAAAATGGGCGGCCTCTCGGGCAACATCGATCTTGAGCAGGCGCGGCAGCCACAGCAGGGTGGCGATGATGCCGATGGTGGCCGTAGGGTACGTCACAGCGTACGCCAGTGCGGGCAGCGCCAGCCTGTCAGGGGAGACATCCGGCATCAATCCCAGCGTCTGGGTTCCCGCACCGAGTGAGGGCGTGTTCGTGGTGCCGCCGGAAAAGATTCCGAGCACGGCTGCAGGATCGAACCCTGCCAGCCAGCCTGCCGCCGCCGCCAGCAAAGCCCCGATCAGCACCACGGCCGCCGCCAGGAGATTCAGCCTCATCCCCTGCTGTCGCAACGCGGCAAAGAATCCCGGACCGAGCTGCAGTCCGATGGTGAAGACAAAGAGGACGAGCCCGAACTCCTTCACAAAAGCAATGATGTGACCGTCCACCGCCTCCACGAAATGCCCCACCAGAATGCCGGCGAACAACACACCCGCCGTGCCCAGCTTGACTCCATGAACCTTGATGCTCCCCAGCGCCATGCCCGCCACGCACACCAGCGCCATCACTGCGATGGCGTGAGGGATGGGTTGCGTCTCGTGGAGTTCGAGGAGCCAGTTCATGCTTCACCCCTTGGGGCGGCCGCCCGCACTTCAGCGCTTGCGCCATCTGCGTAAGCTTCAAAGTTCTTGATGAAGAGTCCCGCCAGCCGGGCGGCCGTTGCATCATAGGACGCCTTGTCGTTCCAGCTGTCCCGCGGGCGGAGCATCTCCCCAGGCACTCCGGGACACTCCACAACCGTGTCAAAGCCAAAGACGGCATCACGCTCCGTGCGAGCCCCAGCCAGCGCCCCACTGTGAATGGCATCGATGATGGCGCGGGTGTGTTTGAGGCTGATGCGTTTCCCCACCCCGTGGCCGCCACCACCCCATCCTGTGTTTACCAACCACACGCGCGTACGGTGCCGGCGCATCTTCTCAGCCAGGAGCTCAGCGTACTTGCTGGGGTGCCACATCAAGAAAGGCCCTCCAAAGCAGGGCGAGAAGGTGGCCTGGGGCTCCGTTACCCCCATTTCGGTGCCCGCCACCTTGGCCGTATAGCCGCTGATGAAGTGGTACATGGCATGCTCCGGTGAGAGTGCACTCACGGGTGGCAGCACGCCAAAGGCATCACACGTTAGGAAGATGATGTCCGTAGGGTGCCCGGCCATGCAGGGTACACGGGCGTTCTGAATGAACTCGATGGGATAAGCACCCCGGGTGTTCTGGGTGATGCTGGTGTCCGTATAGTCCACGTCACGATCCTCATCCAGCACCACGTTCTCCAGCACGGCGCCGAAACGCAGAGCCTGAAAGATATCCGGCTCGCTCTCCGGCGTGAGGTTGATGGCCTTGGCATAGCATCCACCTTCAATGTTGAAGATACCATCATCGCTCCAGCAGTGCTCATCATCGCCGATGAGATTCCGTTTGGGATCCGCCGAGAGCGTGGTTTTGCCCGTGCCGCTCAAGCCAAAGAGCAATGAGGACGCCCCGCTCTGGCGGTCTGACGTGGCCGAGCAGTGCATGGAAAGCACGCCTCGCAAGGGGGCCAGGTAGTTGGCCACCGTGAAAACGCCTTTCTTCATCTCGCCTGCATACTCGGTACCCAGGATGACCAGTTCCCGGTCCTCCAGGCTCAAGTCAATGCTGGTAGAAGAACCCATGCCCTGCGTCAGCCGGTTCGCGGGAAAAGCGCCCGCATTGTAGATCACAAAGTCCGGCGTGCCGAAATCGTCCAATTCCTCCCTGCCGGGCCGGATGAGCATGTTGTGCATGAACAGCGCATGGTAGGGCCGTGAGCAGATGACCCGCACCTTGATCCGGTGCTGTGGATCCCAGCCCGCGTAGCCGTCAAAGCAGTACAGCCGCTCCCGTGTGTTGAGATAGTCAATGGCCCGCTGATGATTGATGGCAAAGACTTCCTTGGTCATCGCCACATTTACCGCCCCCCACCAGATGTTGTCCCGGGAGGCGGGATGGCTCACCACCCGTTTGTCCTTGGGCGAACGGCCGGTCTTTACCCCGGAGTAGGCCACCAGTGCGCCGTTGTCCGCGATGCTCGCATCCTTCTCATACCGGATGGCGTGCTCATAGAGGGCACCTGGTGGCAGGTTGCGGTGCACTTCTCCCACGGTGAGTCCATAAGGGGTGAGATCGGTTGTACAACCGTGCAGGAAGCTCATGGTGGTTCATGAATTAACCCGACTGACACGCACCCCGCCGCAGGAGTCCTGCGCAGACGAAGAGCATGCCAGTCACGGGAGGTTGCAGGAAACTGGGGACCCGCCCCGGTCACCAGGACAGATCACCGGCTTGTCTGATGATTATTTGGGCGGCATCACGGGATTGAGCGGCGGCAGCGTACGCTGGATCTGCGGTACCGCAGCAGGCTGACCGGTCTCTGCCGGTTCCTTCATGCGGACCAGTATCCAGGTCTCCGTACGGTTGCCATGGAAGTGCAGTGCCACCGTGCAGACGTCCTCTGTCAGGTTCGCCAGGCTGGTCGTGCAGATCGTGTTGCGATTCTCACCGATGCGCCACGCCACTGTCTGGGTCTTCTTGTCCAGCTGTCCAGTGATGGGACGCTGGTCCTCCGTCAGCACGTTTTGATAGGCCCCCGAGATAACGCCCTCCCGGTTGATCGAGAGCTGCATGAAGAGGATGGGGTCCCCCTTCTCCTCCTGGACGAGTGAGAACACTCCCAGCGTCATCCATTCCTCCGGCTGGCCCTCTGGTGCCGGAGCGGGAGGCGGTGCCTGTTCCTGCACCGCCACCTTTTCAATCACGGGCTGCGTGTACTCCGCCACCGGCAGGGGCTGGTTGTCCAGATACACGGTGTCCCCTTCATAGACCACGGTGGTGCCATAGTCCGGGTAAACCGGGGGCGGTACCGTGGCACCGTACACCCAGCTCGAAACACCGCCCCATGCACATGGCCGCCACCACCACCAGGGGTTTACTGGATAGTGCCCAAAACCATGGTACACGCCATGCCCCAGCCAGCCGCAGCGGCCCCACCAGTGGTCGTCAAAGCAATCGTCGTAGAAGTCACGGGCGTTATCCCAGACTTCATCGGCACGATCCCAACGGTAATCCCACATGTCCTTCCGGTGCTCCTGCCAGTCGTCGCGGTTCTGGTTCCGCCAGTCCTGGCGGTCATTCCGGGCGTTCTCCAGCTCACTCCACCGCTGGTCGCGGTTGTTCTGGAAGCTGTCCATGCGCTGCTGGTTGTTCTGCTGCCAGTTGTTCCAGGTGTCGTGCCGGTTGTCCACCCGCTGCTGCCAGTTGTCTCCTCGATTCTCCGACCAGTTGCCCCAGTTGGGCCGGTCCTGAGGCCGTGCTGGCAGGTTCCCCGGCCGTTCCCCCATGCCAGGCCGGTCGCCAATATGGGCTGGCAGTTGGGAGGGCCGCTCTCCGATGCCGGGACGCCCTTCACCGAGCCCCGGCCGCTCTCCAATGTTGGCAGGCAGCTGGGAAATGGCCGCGCCCGCTCCCGCCCCTGCTGCGATACCGAGGAAATTACCCAGATCTCCCTTGCTGGGGCGTTGGGCTGGCAGGTTGGCCGGGGTGCCCGGCCGGCCCGCATCTCCAGGACGCTGGGTGATCCCTGCACCCCCATCTGGCCGTGCAGGAAGCTGGGACGGGCGGTCTCCTGCTCCTGGTCTATCTCCCCCGCCTGGCCGTTGCGCCGGCAATTGCGTGGGGCGGTCTCCCGCACCCGGCCGCGTCGGCAGTTGCGACGGCCTGCCGCCCACATTGGGCCGGTCACCGCCACCCGAGCCGGGCCGCTGAGCAGGAAGCTGGGAGGGCCGGTTGGCACCTGAACCCGCCCCGCCAGGACGGCTTGTGGAAGGCAACTGGGAAGCGCTGCCTCCACCAGAAGGGCGATTACCAGCGACATTGCCACCACCGCCCGAGGGCTTCGAAGGAACCCGCCCCCCGCTGGGCTTGGAACCACCTGCAGGCCGCTGGCTCGGACGCGAGGCAGAACTGCCGCTGCCACTGCCTCCTGAAGGCCGGGAGACACTGCCACCGCCAGAAGGTCGCGAAGCCCCGCTCCCACCCGAGGGCCGGGTGGATCCGCCCGACGGCCGGGAACTCCCGCCGGACGGCTTTGAGTAATTTCCTCCACCTGATGGTCGCGAAGAGCCTCCGCCAGACGGTTTGGAGAAACTGCCCCCGCCACCGGATGGCTTGGGCCGGCTGCCACCACCACCTCCTCCGCCGCCAGAGGGCCGCGACATCCCACCGCCGCCGCCGCCTCCCCGGCTGCCGCCACCTCCTCCACCACCACCCCGGCCACCACCGCCGCCACGTGCCTCCACCTCGGCATGCTCAAACACAATGGCCAGGCCCAGCACCATGGCCAGCACCGCGTAAACTTTGGACTTCATGGCTCGGAGGGGTTAGTTGCCCTTCACACGCTTGACCTCAATGACACCGATGGAAGGCAGCGGCTCGCCATCCAGCGTGCGATTGCCCGACTGCCAGGTGAGCTTGTCCTCGCCGACCTTTGTGATCGTATTCTCAACGGTCGTCCTGCCGCCATCAGGATTCACTCCCGACTCTCGCACCAGCCAGCGCTCCCCTTCCCGGGTCCAGCGCCCTTCCGCGAAACCGCCCTCCGCATCAAAGGTCCAGGAGCGGATGGATCCCTCCACAGGGTCCCAGCCGATGATCTGCCACCCCTCCAGCAAAGTCTCCTCACCCTGCTTCACCGTCACATTGCGGGTGATGAAGGCCGCCCCCTTGGACCACACATACTGGCTGCGGACAGACAGGTCGTTTTCCTTGTCCACATCCTCCCAGTCACCGATCAGCCAGTCGAGTTCTGCCAGCTTGGCCCCCGGCGACTCTTCGGGATACGGTGTCTCGATCAACTGGCTGATCCGCCACTTGTCGTCTTTCTTGACGTGAATCGCCGTGTAGGTGGAGCGCTCCACATCACCGTCCTTGGCCGTCACCTTCGTGGCTCCCTTCTCCACCACCACGTCCGCGGACAACCTGCGCACCGAGATCGAGGCGATCTCGAGCTTCGACCCCTTGCTCCCTGCGAACGAATCACGGATACCCTCCTCAATCGCAGCATGCCCGGTGAGCGTCCGACCGTCTTCCGTGGAAAACTCGGCATCCTCCGCAAAGAAGCTTGCCAGGGCTTTTACGTCTCCTTTGTTGTAGGCCACTTCATACGCCCTGTTCAGGGCATTGACGGCAGTCTGTTCCGGGGTGGTGGCAGCTTGATCAGTCTCTTGGGCGGACACGCCGCCCACCACCATGAGCAATGAGGCAATGGACAAGGACAGTACTTTCATGGCTGGTAAGCAAGGGTGCAACTTTCAGGCTTTCAGTCTCCCCGGTTTGAATCGATCACGCCATAGGACCATGGTCCGATGCCAGGGAGGGCGTTCTCACACCGGCAGCCGCTTTCTTTCAGGGTGCGCCATCGGATTTTGGATGAACCGTGAAAGAAACGGCTGGTAGAAGAGCGGCGCGACCACCTTGAGATGGTGACGACGCAAAAGGTCACGCCATTGGGCGCGATAGTCGCGTACACCTTTGGCATCGCCAGCGGCATGAACGCCACGGCAAAAGTGAGCCCCCATTCCGACCATAGTTCCCAGACAGTCCTGTCGATGCAAGATCAACTCGCGCTCTGCGGCTGGGGTCTGGCCGCCATTGTCTCCATCACCACATGGCTGTTGAACAGCCACGCCGAAAAGCGGACGCAATCGTAGCCCGAGCTTCAGCAGACCTCGTGCGCCGCTTGAACCGGCTTGTCCCCTTACGCAGGCTGAAGGCCGCACCCCCTGCAGCACTCCGCATCATCACCCTGATCCCCAACACGCCCGCCAACACCTCAAACCCTCCGGGTTCATGAGCCAACGCACAGGAGAACCCTTCCCCTCACTCCTCCACCGTTCGCAGCGTGAAGCTGAACGTCGCCCCGCCTTCGGAATGGTTGCCCGCCCACAGCCGCCCTCCATGCGCTCCGACGATGGCTTTGCAGATGGACAGCCCCATGCCAAGGCCTTGCATTTTGGTGGAGAAAAAGGGCTTGAAGATGCGCTCCGCCATTTCAGGCGCGAGCCCCGGCCCACGATCCGACACCGCCACGAGAATGAAGCCAGGGTCCGCTGGCCGCGTCTCCACCACCAGCTGCCGGATCTCTGGCGGATTGGCCGCCATCGCATCGCATCCGTTCAGGATCAAATTCAGCAGCACCTGTTGGAGCTGAATGTGATCCCCCTTCACGAGCAGCACCTCAGAGGAAAAGCGCGTCTCGATGGAGACCTTCCGCTCGATGAGGTCGTTGTTGATGAGCAGCAGCGCCTGCTCGATGTCGGCATTGATGTCGCGCGACTCCATCTCTGCCTCGCCCTTTTTCACCATGTTCCGCATGCGCTCGATGATCTCGTTCGCCCGGCGGTCGGCGGCGGTAATGTCCTCCAGGCTATGGCGCACTTCCTCAATCTCCACCGGCTCGGTGGTGAGGAAGCGCATGGCCGCCTGGGAATTTGCCAAAATGGTGGTGAGCGGCTGTTTCAACTCATGGGCCAGGGAGGCGGAAAGCTCACCCAGCAGGGACACGCGACTCATGTGAGCCAGCTCGGCACGCATCTGCCGGGTGCGCTCCATCTCCGCCAGCTCTCGCCGGTGCCTCGCATTCATGATCCCCAGGCCAGCGGCGCCGCCCACGGCCACTAGCAGCACCATGCCCCCAGCTCGAAACCACCAACTCTCCCAGGGCTGGGGCCGCACCGTGATAGCGAGGCTGGCCGCCGCGTCGCTCCAGTTGCTCCGGCTGTCAGATGCGCCCACGTGAAAGACGTACCTTCCCGGTGCGAGACCGCCATAGGATACCTGACGGCGGTTCCCGGCCTTGACCCAGCCGGTGTCCAACCCTTCCAGACGGTGGCGAAAGCGGATCCACTCCCCGCCCGACAGCGCGGGGGCAGTGTAGCTGATCTCCAGCCGGTGCTGTCCGGCGGAAAGCACCAGAGCATCGCCCAGAGCCTGCGGCATCCCGTCCACCAGCACGCTCTCCACCACCACTCGGGGTTGGGTCATGCTCATGGCCTGCAGCCGCTGCGGATGAAACTCCGCAATGCCGCCCACGGTGGGAAAGAGCAGCCTGCCGTCCCGCGTCTTCATGGCCGAGGGCGAGCAACCGCTGGCGCACTGGGGTGAGAGCACACCTTCATTCTTGCCAAAGACCACCGGGTGCAGCTCGGTGATCGAGCCAGCGTCCAGTGCGTCGAAGTCCCGGCGGTCGATCCGCATGATGCCGCGGTTGCAGCCGAGCCAGACCGCCCCGTGGTCATCAGGCAGGATTTGGGAAACAACATCATCCACCAGCCCCTCCCGCATGGTGTAGTTCACCACCCGCCCCTCCCTCAGGCGGGAGAGACCACCGCCCAGCGTACCGATCCACACGGTGCCGTCTGGATCGCGATGGAGGGCGCGGACGTTTCCTGAGACCAGCCCCTCCACCCGGCCCCACTTGCGCAGGCTGTCTGCCTGCCAGCGGTACACCCCGGAGGCGCTCCCCACCCACAGGGTGCCCACATCCTCCGGCACCAGGCAGGTGATGCCGCCGCGGAAGGTGCCGCGCGGGGCGGAGACTTGAAACTCCCGCCCGTCCCACCTCAGCAGGGTGGCATAGTAGGTGCCCAGCCAGACCGTGTTCCCCAGAGCAGCCACCGCCCGTACTGCTTCGTTCTGCACGGGAGGCGCCCGGTGCAGCACCGTAGGCTGCCCGGTCTGCACTCGGCAGACAAACTGCTCCCCGGAGAACCAGGCGCTGCCATCCCCGGCCACCATGCCAGCATAGGCATGCGGGCGGAAGGGGCCAATCACTTCATCGGTTAGCTTCTCGAACCGCCCGTTTTCAAAACGGAGGATGCCGTCACCGGAGGCGCAGACAAGCCAGGCACTGGAGGGCGATGGCTCCTCTACGATGGAGGTGATGGTCCCAGCTTGGGCAAGACCGGCCTCTGCCCCCCAGAAGTTCAACACCCGGCGGGAGAGCCGGTACAGTCCTCCAAAGGAGGTGCCGGCCCAGATGCTGCCATCCTGGTCCACCAGCAGGCTCCGCACATGACTGGAGCCCAGCCTCTGCTCCATTTCAGGTTCGAACCTCCCTCCCTTCAGGCAGTACACCCCCCCTTTGCGGACGCCCGTCCAGATCGTGCCGTCCCCGCTCTGGGCCAGGCACTCAAAGCTGGAAAAAGGCAGCCCGTCGCGGGTGTCGAGTTTCTTCCATGAACCATCACGCATCTCCCACATGCATCCGTTGCCCATGCCAGCCCACACGCCTCCCTCCCGGTCCGCCAGAAGGCTGTAGCAATCACCCGACACGGGACCCGGCCCCGGCACTTTCACGAACCGGCCGGTGGAATTCTCAAACAACCCTGCCTCAATCACGGACACCCACATGACGCCGCGGAAGTCCTCCGCCACCGCGCGGATTTGATCCCGCGGCAATCCGTGCTCAGGCCCGATGAGCTCGAACCTCCCCTGCTGCCAGCGCACCAGCCCTTCACTCGTGCCAATCCACACCGCGTCATTCCCTCCTGCGGTCATGCACACCACATCCCCGCCAGAGGGGAAGCCCTCCTTCTGCTCATAGGTGGTAAACTTCCCGCCATCCCAACAGCTCACCCCGCCTCCGCTGGTCCCAATCCACAGCTTGCCGTCCCGGCTTTCTGCCAGCGCCGCAATGCGCAGGGAACGCAGCCCGTCCTGCAAAGCAAAGTTGCGAAAGCGATATCCGTCGAACCGCGCAAGCCCGCCCCCTGTCCCCACCCAGAGGAAACCATCGTGCGTCTGCACCAGCGCGTTCACCGTGTTCTGAGGCAGGCCGTCCTCCGTCTGCCAGTTGCGCGCCACCCAGTCTTGCGAAGCCGGGACGGAGACGGACGCAGAAGCAGCATGCTCCACCTCTGAGGCCTGACTGCTGGCAGCCCACCAGGCCAGACCCAATCCCACAATCCATCCCGCCCATGAGAATTGACTCCCACAAGTTGCCGCGCCCCCCTTCCGCCTGACAATCCGCCGCATGTGCTCTTATGCCATAACGGGCCAGCAACCGGATGTCAGTAGAAAAAATTCACAATTACCTCTTCTCATGTTTCCCCGATCTTCCAGAACCCCAGTCCATGCACTCTCCGCAGACGCACAGCGGGCGGTCAAGCCCGGCTGATTTTCCCCCATAACCCGGTGATGGTGGACTGGGCTGCCGCTTTCAGCTTTTCAATAGAGGTGCCTTCAGGCAAAGAGGTGTCCACCAGCGGGTCCCCTGCCAGTTCACTCAGCAGGGCGACGACCGCCCCGGTGTTCTCATACAGAAAGTCCTCCTTCTCTTTCTCCGTGAGGGCGAAGACGGCGAGGTTCAGCACCCAAGTGCCATCCTTGCGCAGGAGGAAACGGTCCAGCTGCAGCGTCATGCTGCCAGGCGCGCTGGCCTCCTGCCGCACGATGAAGGGGCCGCGCCCGCCGGGGCCATAGCCCAGGTTGAGAATTTCACAGTTGTGATAGCTGTTGGTCAGTGTGGCCATGGTTGATGAAGGTTTGAAGTGACCGCCCGGGAGTTCTCAACGTTCCGCCGGCGGGGAGGACGGGACGCCAACAGGTTGTGCAGAAGAAAAATGGTCCACAGCATCGGCGACTGAGGTGAGCCGGTTGATCGGACCGATACTTTCCTCGAACCCCTCCAGCCGCAGGGTCTCGCGAACGGACGCATGGGCCTCCACCACCTGGAGCTGGCTACCCAGGGCCGTCACATCCCGGTGAAGCGAGATCAGGGTCTGTGCAGACTGCATGTCCACATGCGGTGCCGCCGACAGGTCCAGCACCACCAGGGCCGGGACACTCACCAGCGCGCGGACCTTGTTCACGATGGCATCACGCACATGTTCCACATTGAAGTAATAGAGCGCCGACTCCGGCCGTGCGATCAGGAGGCCGCTCAAGGCCTCGTTGTCCGGATTCTTGGCCACGTCTGAATAGCGCCGGGTACCGGGTATGCGACCGAGGAAAGCCACATGAGGATGGGAGGACCGGCGCAGCAACTGCAGCAGGGAAATGATGGCACCGATCAGCACCCCGCGGAGCAGGCCTGACCCCAGCACTCCCGCCATGGCGGCGATGGCCACCACGAACTCCGCGCGATAGCATGTCCACAACCGCACCAGGGCCTTGAGCTTGAAGAGCCCGGCGATGGCAAAGAGCACGATGGCGGCCAGCACTGGCTGGGGCAGATGCCGCAGCACCCCGGAGAGGAAGACAGTGATCAGCAACACGATAACCGCAGAAATCAGCCCAGACAAAGGCGTGCGGGCCCCGGCGCTCTCATTCACCAGCGACTGGGACATTCCGCCGCTCACCGGGAAGGAGCGTCCCAGACCAGCGGCGAGGTTCGCCCCCGCCAGGGCCAGCAGCTCCTGGTTGCCATCAAACCGGCCGCCGTGTTTGGCGCAGAACATCCGCCCGATGGCGGCCGTCTCCACTGCCCCAAGAAGGAAGCACGCCAGGGCCAGGGGAAGCAGCTCATTGAGATCTGCCCATTGAACGGCAGGCAGGCCCGGCATCGGCAGTCCCTGAGGCACGGTCCCCAGCAGCTTGACCCCACGAGCCTCCAGGCCCAGGAGGGGCGAGAGCACGATGCCGCCCGCCACCACAAAGAGGGCCACGGGCTTGTTCTTGAGATAGATCTTACCTAGAACCATCACCCCCAATGCCAGGAGGCCGATGGTGAGCGAGGCCAAATTGGTCTCGCCCAGATGCGAGAAGAAATGCCCGGCCCGCTCCCAAAAGTCCCCGTGGCTGCCTTTGAATCCACACAGCTTGGGCAGCTGCGTGGAAGCCAGAAACAACGCGAGACCGGACTTAAACCCGATCATCACGGGATCAGAGATGAAGTGCACCACCGCGCCCGCCTTGAGCAGCCACGCCGCAAAGGCCAGCACGGCCACGATGAGGGCTGTGCATGCCGCCAGAGCGGAGTAACGGCTGACATCCCCCTGGGCGATGGACCCCAACGAAGCTCCCACCAACAGAGAGATGGCCGAGGTGACCGTGACCGCAGTGTGACGCGAACTGCAAAACAACCAAAAGACCAGCCCGGAAAACAGACACGCATACAGCCCTGCCTCCGGGGGCAGATTGGCCAGCGAGGCATCCCCAATGCCGGCTGGCAGCAGATACGCTGCCAGCGTGATGCCGGCCAACAGGTCCTGTTTGAACCAGCCGGGCTGATACTCACGCAGCCAGCGCATGGCTGGCAACACAGTGCGGGAGGACAGGGCGCTCATGTGCTTCTCGGCTCGTTCGTGGCCAGCGGATTCTCCTGCGCCCCAGCCCGGGCATCACTTCTCTGCCGTCAGCTCCTGTTTGGCGGCTGCCAGTTCCTCAAGCTTGGCCTTGCCCACATGCGGATAGGCGAGGTCCAACGTGGACAGCGCGTCGATAATGGCGGCAGCCACCACCACCCGGGTGTACCACTTGTTGTCCGCGGGCACCACATACCAGGGGGCCTCGTCAGTCGCCGTGTTCCGGATGGTGTCTTCATACGCCCTCGCGTAGTCCTTCCAGTGCTTGCGCTCAGCGGCGTCATTCGCGGAAAACTTCCAGTTCTTTTCCGGCCTCTCGATGCGTTGCAGGAAGCGCTTCTTCTGCTCATCCTTTGAGACGTGCAGGAAGAACTTGCGCACGATGATGCCGTTGTTTCCCAAATACCGCTCAAACCCGCGAATGTCCTTGTACCGAGTGTCCCAGATGTCCTTGCCGGCATGCTTCTCCGGCAGCTTCTGTTTTTTGAGAATCTCCGGGTGCACCCTCACCACAAGGGTCTCCTCATAGTAGCTGCGGTTGAAGATGCCAATCCTGCCCCGCTCCGGCAGGTGCTTCTGGCACCGCCAGAGATAGTCATGGTCAAGGTCCTCGGACGAGGGCATCTTGAACGAGGCCACCTGACAGCCCTGCGGATTCACCCCGCTCATGACATGTTTGATGGCGCCATCTTTGCCGGCGGCATCCATGGCCTGGAAGATCAGGAGCACTCCCCACCGGTCCTGCGCATAGAGCATGTCCTGCAACTCTGCCAGTGCCGTCACCCCGGTTTGGAGCGCCTCCTTGGCCTCCGGCTTGTTTTCCGCCGTGAGACGCCCCGTGTCACCCGGGTCGATGTCGTCCAGACGGAACTTGCCCCCGTCAGAGATGCAATAGGGCTGGGAAAGCTTGCGGGCGCGCTTGATGACTTCCTTGAGTTTCATGGCTGGCAGGTTGGGTTGGGCAGTGCAAGGGGTCACCGGTCCGCGGCAAGGGAACTTGCAGCCAGCCCCGGCAGACTCCCCGGGAAGGGGGAAAATTCCTGTTGACTCCTAGTACGCCAGGCCCCTGCGCCCGCGGGCCTTGTCGTTCACGTTCTCCCGGCGGTCATAACGGTTCTCAAGGTGATCGCCCGGCCCGTCGTAGTGGCGCCGGTCATAGCGGTCTTCACGGCGGTCGTAGCGGTCCTCCACCCGGTCCACCGTGCCCACACACCCTGTCAGCCCGGCGAGCAGCACTCCGGCGGAAGCAGCCATCAGTATCTTGCTTTGCAGTGTTTTCATAGATTGGGTCGGTTAAAGGGTGCGGGTCATCCGGCTACTTCTGGGTCGAGGTGGTGAACCCGCCGCCCAGCGCCAGATGCAGGTTCGCCCGCTCACGCAACCGCGAGGCGCGGATCTTGGTAAGCTCGATCTTGGCCGCGAGATTCTCCCCCACCAGCCTGAGGATGGTGAACATGTCTGCATGCCCCTGATCCACCTGCTCCCTGCCGAGCTTCACGGCCGTGCCGCTGTTGCTCACCATTTCGCTCAAGGCCCCTTCACGGCGCCTCAGGTGGTACTCACTGGCCAGGGCATCCTCCACTTCGGCAAAGGCGCGCAAGGCTGCGGAGGTGTAGTCTGAGGCAGCGGCCCGCTGTTCATGAGTGCGAAGGTCTTGGGCCGCCTTCAACTCCCCACCCAGAAAGATGGGCTGCACCACACCGGTGGCGAGGCTCCAGTTGATAGAGTCCAGCACCCCTACCCCGTCCAGATCTGCTGTGCCCGCCCCGCCCATGGCACTGATGGCAAAGCGCGGCAGCCTCGCGGCTTTGGCTTCATTCACCCGATGGAAGGCTGCGGCAAAGTGGCGCTCTGCCGCGATGAGGTCGGGCCGCCTCTCCAGCAGTTCCATGGGCATGCCTGCTGGCACGGGGCGGAGGCCGGAGGGAAAGCTGGTGCGGATGGAGGCCTTCCCCGCGGGATAGTGGCTGGTGACCACCTCGATGGCCCGCACGGCGTGATCATGCGCAGCCTCTGCTGCATACAAGGTGTCTCGCGCAGCGGCGGTGCGGGAGTTGACCTGGGCCAGCTCAAAGTCGCTGGAGAAGCCCTGCTCCTTGCGCTTGTCCGTAAGCTTGCCGTAGTCCTGGTAGAGGCCCAGTGTCTCCCTCGCATTGGCAGCCTGCTGGGAGGCCTCTATCGCGGAGAAGTATGCCTTGGCCACCTGGGCGGCGAGCGACTGCCGCGCATACTCATAGGTCGCCTCCAGCGCCGCACTGTCTGACTTGGCCGCCGCCTTCCGGGAGCGAACCCGCCCCCAGACATCCGCCTCCCACGCAGCGCCGATGCCGAGACCGTACACCCACCGCTGGGACGAGGAGTCAACCGTGCGGGTGTCCGGGCTGCCGCCGCTCAGATTGATGCCAAAGGAACCCAGCTCAGCGGGGTCAATCCCCACCCCCAGATCACCGGAAAGCTCACTGCCCTGGCGCTCGCCCAGCCCTTTGAGCCCCACCTGGGGATACAGAGATGAGGCTGCGATGCGCACCGCCGCACGCGAGGCATCCACGCGGGCTGCCGCGGCCTTCAGATCCGGATTCCGCAGGATGGCCTCCTCCACCAGCCGGGTGAGAGAGGGATCATTGAAACTACGGATCCAGTCCGGGGCCACCCGCCCCCTCGTGTGGGGCGAGGCCCACTTCTCATTTACCTGGGAACGGGCGTAGTCCGTCATGATGTCACCACCCGCGGGCGGTTCCTTGATCGCGCAGCCTGCCAGCAGCAGGCCTGTGACCAACGAAAGTGATGCCGTAGTCTTGGAGTGCATGGCGAAGCAGGGAGGGACAGCGCAGTCTCAGTGAAGCTTGAAAACGAACCAGTCGACCTTCGTGGACACACGGACGAAGACCTTTCGAATGATGTGGAGAAACTTGCCCTTCTCCGTATAGATGGCACCGCCGCCGCGGGCACCTGCAGCGAGAAAGAGGTCCTTGTCCCGCGGCTCTACCAGCAGCCGCACGGCGATGCGCTGGTCCGGCATTTCATGGGGCAGAGTGTTGGGCAGATTCCCGCTGATGGGCATCTGCCCCTGGGCTGTGGCCCAGAGGATGGAGTCCACCTTGCACTTGATGATGCGGTCCGGATAAGTCTTCAGGAAGATCTCGGCCTCGTTCCCCTCCTCCACATAGCGCAGCTCATTCTGGCTGTAGAAGGCCAGCACCCAGGGATCGTCCTCCTCTATAAAACTCATCACCGGTGAGAGGGGCAGCTGCACGGCCCGCACTCCGGGACGGAGCGCGAGGTTTGCCACCCTGCCATTCGCAGGTGCGAGGAAAGTGGTTCCTTCCAGATCATACTTGGCCGACACCAGATCCGCCTCCGCTTTGGCGATCTGCGCCTTGGCCTGGGCCACCTCGTCGATCTCCCCGGCCTCGGTGCGAGCATCAATCTTCTGCTTGATCTTGGACTCCATGGCCTTGGCCCCGGCAATCTGGCTCGTCAGCTGCGCCACATCCGACTCGGACTGCTCCTGCTCCGCCCTACGGCCGGCACCTGAGGTGGCCAGTTGGGTGAACTGGGACACGCGCTTCTTCGCCAGCTCAAGTTTCACGTTGAGCGCCTCTGTACTGGCTTGGGCGTTCTTCAACTCATCATCCAGCCCGCGTTGGTAGGCCTGCGCCGTCACCAGGCCGACTTTGAGTTCAGCCAGCTTGGCCTCCGCCGCATTCACCGCCTCCTGGAATGGCACCGGATCGATCTTGAAAAGCACATCGCCCTTCTTGATCGGCCGGTTGGGCTCAATAGGCACATCCGTGACCTGACCGGACACCCGCGGCACCACAGGGATCACATAGTTCATGGCCCGCACATCATGCGACGATGGCGCGACGATGTTCATGAACAGAATGATCACTGTGAGCGCGAAGATGGGCAGAGTGACCACGATCACCTGACTCACAATGTTCCAGGGCAGCAGCTTGAACTTGAAGAAGATCAGCCAGACGATGATCGAGTAGATGATGAGAAGGATAAGCTCCATCAGACAGTCCCTCCTTTTTCAGTTTCCGACTTCTTCCCGTGGCCATGCCCGATGGTCTCGTCCACATCCGTGCCGTACGCCGCCTTGTAGAGGACAGGTTTCATGTACGCCCACAGCCAGGCCAGCGGCCAGAGCAGCCCGCCAAACACGAGGGAAAGCAGGCACAGGCACTGGATGGCAGCGGTCTGAGGATGCTTCTTCTTCTCCGCAATCTTCTCCGGAAGAATGTGCACCAGCCAGAACACCACGATGCCGATGATGGGGGCGAGGATGATGGCCACCCAGGAGATGACATTCGCCACAGCATCCAGCGTCTCGCCGTGGAACAAGGAGGCATGAGCCTGCGCAGGCAAGGCCATCAAGAGCAGGAGAACCGACATCGCCGCTCGGGGATGTCGGTCATGATGAAGCTTCATGGTGGGGAGTCGGGGTTGGGTTGAGCTGTCCAAAAGGAAGTCCACCATGCTAGGCGGATCCGGCTTTCTGCTTCGCGATCGCGGCCTTCGTGGCATTGATGTTGGCGAGTTCGATGACAAACTCGGAATACCCCTGGAAAAGGGCGGTGAAGTCGCGCCGCAGTGTGACCACGGCTGCACGCAGGGCATCATCCATGCTCTTGGCATCCTTCGCCCCCACAGACAGGGTCGCTGTCTCATAGCCGGAGGCCACCTCCAGCTGCTGGGCCTTCCGTGTCTTCACCAGCTCATCACAGCGCACCAGTTCCGTCATCAGCGTATTGCGGTCAGCTTCGGAGCCGGAGGCGGCGATGCGGTCTGAGATGGTGCGCTTTTGCCGCTCGATGGAGTCAATGCTGCGCTGCAGCCCTTTGCTCACCTTTTCCCGCTGCGAGTTGGTGTGCGAGCTGAGCCGCCGGTTCTGCTTGTAGTCCTCGTTCTCCGCGTAGGTGGGGCCGTTCCAGCTGTCTCCGGTGACCTTGTAGCGCTCATATTCTTTGGGCGTGGGCAGGGACGCGGTGAGGCTCATGACCTGCTGCACCCGCTTCTCGATGCGGGCGTCGAACTTGGCGATGGCCTGCTGCTTCTGCTCCGGTGTGAGGTTCACCGTGGGGCGGCGCAGCTCCTCTTGCAGTCGGGCACGGCGCTGCTGGTAGTAGGTGATGTTCTTCCCCAGCGCATCGATGGTCTCCACCTTGATCCTCGTCATCTTGGATTTGGTGTCATTGGAGTCCCCCACCTTGCGCAACGTTTCCACGATATGATCCACCGTGTTTTCGATGCGGGAGTCGGAGGCCTTCAGCTCCCCTCTGAGAAGGGCGGCGCGGTCTTCTCGTGCCTTGAGCTGTGTCTCCAGGGCCGTCGGTTCTTTTCCCATCACTGGTGCCGGCACCGCCAGGGCCGCCCATCCCGCCACCGTGGCCGCTATGAGCAACATCGTGCCGGAACTGTGCGCCGGCGTGCAGAGGATTCGTACTTTTTTCATAGCCGTCGTGTGCTGAAAATTGCGATCTGAAATGCCTGCCTCATGCTCAGTCATTCACGCGGGCAATGCTATCGGCCTTTGGTCCTACAAGATCCCGGTCAGAAGGTGTAAGTGTAGTTACAGATGACGCGGAGATCCGTGAGATCGTCCCCCGTGCCGCCACGCTCATCCACCACGGCATAGCGCAGGCGCAGAGACAGCCCCTTCAACACCCCCTTGGGAGCGGTCCACTGGAGGTTCAAGTCGTACTCATCTCTCGCGTAGAGTCCCGCAGGATCAGGGTCCAACCCATGAACCCACAGTGCATAGGCACTCAATCCTTTGACCCAGGGGATGTCATATGCAGCCCTCAACATCAAGGCGTCCTCACCATCGCGATTATAGTCCTCCACCTGCACGGCGGTGTAACCCGGATAACCACTCCAGGGGGATTGAATGGCACCATCCCCAAAAATGTTGGTGTAGGCCGCAGTGAACAACGCTCCGCCCACGGGAAGCTCGGCCTTGATGCCAAACTGCTGACTGGAGTCACCGTCCTCCAGCAAGAGATCATCCCCCACACTGCGCTGGTCGATGAACTGCACGGCGAACCTGGGTTTCAGCTTCTCGCTGATGGCCACCTCCAGCTTGGCCTCGGCATAGCCGATGTTGATGACATCGGGGCAGTAGTAGTCAATGGCCCCCACGGAGAAGTCCCCCTTCTTGTAGAGAGCCCCCGCGGTGTAAACGCCACGGTCCGCATCCGCGCCAGCATCCCTGCCCATGGAGACAAAGTCATCGGAATTGCGGTCTTTGATCGCATCCACATATCCCAGTCCGTACTTGAGCGTGGCCCCTTCACTCCCCAGATCTGTCGTACCTTGCAGGGTGATCGCCTCAAAGGTGTTGGGCGTCATCCGCGAATCGTTCCGGTTGATGAACGGGGTGTCGTACTCCTTGCGACCCACGTACAAATGGAACTTCTCCACGAGGCGAAGGTCTACATAGGCCTCCCCCAACACGGTATATCCCTCCTGCCCGGACGCCAGAATGAGCGAGCCGTCCCGGTCATCATCCCCCGACAGATGCTGGGAGGTGTAAGCGGTCACACCGAAGGACACGTGATCGAGGAAGTACCCTGTCTTCACCCCTGCCCAGCCCCCGGTCGCCAGGGCTTCGCTGATGGAGCCATCGTACTTCTCCCGGTAGAAATAGTAGGTGCGGGAGTGCAGCTTGAACTCGGTGTCTTCCAGGGCCCCCTTCCGCTTCTGCAGACGCCATTCGCGTCCCCTCCAGTCAAAGGATTCATCAAGAGGAGTCTGGCCCTGCTCCGTGGAGGACGCGGCCGCTCCTTCATCTTCAACAGGCTGTTGACCCGACACTGTGGAAGCAGTGCCAACGCTCAAGGCAAGCATTCCACCTGCCACCACCATCTCAAGCCGGAAGCAATGCAAGGTTCTCATCAAGGTCGAAGCATGCCCACTCCGGTCCCACAAAGCCATCGGACCTTGGTCCTATTCCACCCACTGCTTTGCATTAGCATGCAAACAACCTGAGATTCCGTTTCCCTGTAGAAACTAGAAATCATCTTGACACTTAGCTTCGAAATGGAGAAAAATGGCGGACTTTTCGCAGCTCCGCATGCAACCGGAACCAAGAGCCATGCCCACATCCTCCGCTCCAGAAGATGGTATGGTGTACGTGGTGGATGACGATGGGCCGGTGAGGAGAAGCATTGAGCGGCTGATCCGGTCGTGGCGCATCCAGGCCACCAGCTTCCCCTCGGCGGCCACCTATCTTGACTGGGTCCGCCAGACCCCGCCTCCGGCGGCCTGCTGCCTGGTGCTGGATGTCTGCATGCCCGGTTCCGATGGCTTGGAGCTTCAGCAGACTCTCGCAGACCAAAGCATGCAGATTGTGTTCCTGACCGGGCATGGTGACGTGCCCACTTGCGCCACAGCGATGAAGGCCGGAGCCGTGGACTTCCTGACCAAACCCGTCGAAGAAGACAGACTCTACGGTGCCGTCACCATTGCGCTGGAAAAATCCCGTCAGGCCCGTCGGGAGGCCCAGGAGAGCATCTCCGCAAGAAAGCGTCTGCACACGCTGACAACCCGCGAGACGGAGGTCATGCGCTGCGTCATTGCAGGCATGCTGAACAAACAGATTGCAGACGTGCTGGGCGCTGCAGAAAAAACCGTCAAGATCCACCGCGGACGCGTCATGGAGAAAATGGGTGTGTATTCCGTGGCGGATCTGGTGCGTGCGGCTCAGGCGGCGGGTGTCCGCCCCATGGAAACCGTCCTCTAACTGGACGCCCATTGCGTCACCTTGCCACAGGTGACAAACCGGGATCACGCAACCGTTGCGCTGCGATTCGGCCCCTCCAACGCGCGTGTAAGACCTAGGTCCGATAGGCTACGGGGAGCGAATATTGGAGTGTAAAGCTGACCCCAAACCATGTCCCCGCCCCCCATCCATGTTTACATCGTGGACGACGATCCCTCAGTACGGACCGCCTATGCGCGATTGCTGCGGTCAGCCTTGATCGAAGCTCAAACCTTCAGTTGCGTGGAAGAATTCCTAAATGCGAGGGTTACTGATGCCAATGCCTGCGTCGTCTCAGACATTGTGATGCCCGGCACCAGTGGTCTGGAACTACCCAACAAACTGGCCCACTCTGGCCGGAAGTTGCCGATCATCTTTATCACCGCGCATGACTCCAAGGAACTGCGCAACAGGGCGCAAAGCATCGGTGCGGTGGCGTTGTTCCGCAAACCCGTCGACGGTCAGGCGCTGCTGGATGCCATCGCTTGGGCTGTGAACAGAACCCCAGTGACAGGCACCCACCCTACGGAGCCGAACGGCAAATAGGAGCAAGAATCCACAAATAGGTGACCCTATGCAGAGCAGGATGGGACCAAGCCTATTCGCACTGGTCGCGCTGCGATCACATTAGCAGCTTGAGGGAAGAGGCTGGAATGACACAGAGAGAAAGTCCTCCAGCAGCATCGGGCAGGCTTAATCTGCCAAGGCTCATTGTCTAGCATTCCCGCCTTCCCTTTCGGCGACCATCAATCATTGAAGCGTGCGCCTGCTGACCACACAGCCAGCCACCCCTTGTGCCAAGATGGCCACCCAGCACACTGATGCAATTGTTCGCATCGCCCAACTTGTGTGCTGTTAGCCCTTTGCTTGGGGCCAACCACGTGTGAATAGAAATGAACAAATAACTCGCTACCAACTCACCCGGAGTCCGACCAGTCCGCTGTGATTTTCGTAGTTCTCGCGACCCAGACTGGCCTGATAGGCAATGTAGGCGGCATAGCGTTTCCATGAGACATTGAGCGCTGCTGTCAGCAGAAGACTGTCGCGTCCCATCTCGGGCCCATACACGGTGAAGAGGCTGCCGCTGTCATTGGCGAAGCGGGCCTGAAAGGGAAGGCTGTCATCATGGAACTCATGTTGCCACTGAATGCCCACCGAAGGGGTCACAAGGGCAGAACCCACCTTGGTGGTGTAGGCGACCCGAGGTCCAATGCGGGTGCGCAGCGAGCTTGCGTCCTGGGATTCAATGACGAGGGGCAAGAGTGAACCGACTTCGTCGTAGCCATCAATGCTGACCAGGGTGTAGAGCACAGAGGCCATAGGGGTGATCGTCCAACCGCCCAGTTTGAAGTCGTAACCCATCCCCAGATAAGCGTCGAACTGTTTCCCCTCCGTTTCACCACGAGCCGTGCCGAGAAATGCGCTTCTCTCAATGTCATATGAATTGTAGCCGCCACCCACTATGGCCTCGGTAAAGAAGCCGCCATCGTGATACATGGCATAGACCGCGGCTTTTCCGCCATCGGCTTCCACGTTGCTCGTCCCCGTGAGGTCGCCTTCTGTATGGGAATAGCCCACACTGACGCCTACGACGAACTGTTCACTGAGACGGTAGTCCACACCCATGGCCGTGCCCACCGTTGTACCGTCGTAGCTGTTGGCACCACCGGCAGTGAGGTAGTCCCCGGTCCCTACGATGAAGAAGCCCCAACGCAGGTCCTCATCCTCTTGCACTTCTTTAGGTTGCACGCCTTCACCTCTTTTGCCGCCCCAGCTGTTCTTGCCCCCTGTGGGATTTTTTCCGCTCCACGGATTTTTCTCACTCGGCACAGACTCCGGACTGTAAACATCGGGAGCCCGGTTGGACCAGGCGTAGGATTGGGCACGAAGGTCAGCGAATCGCTGCTGAACGCTGAACACCTCGGTGTCGAACTGGGAAAAGCCCTGGGTGTAGATGGAGGTAAGGCCTGGCAGGGAGGCGATGTCCACCACTTGGGCTGCCAGCAGAAGCGTCTTCCGCAGTTCAGCAGCCTTTTCTGCATCGCTCCCTCCAGAGGAATCCCCTTCACCTTCCCCCTCATCATCAGGGGTGGTATCAACCACCTCCGCACAGATCGCTTTGATGATCTCATTTGTGTCCAGGGTCACCGCCCCATTTCGCGCCAGGAGCCGTCCCGTGACGGACGCTCCTGTCGTGGCGGTGATGGAGGTGAGGGCAAGGACATTTCCCTGGAAAGTGGAGTTGGTGCCCAGCGTGGCCGAGCTGCCCACCTGCCAGAAAATATGACACGCCTGCCCCCCGTTGATAATGACCACGGAGCTATTGGAAGCTGTGATCAGGGTGGATCCGGTCTGGAAAACCCACACCGCGTCAGGATTGCCCTGCGCATCCAGAGTGAGCGTACCTGTAAGCCCCAGAGAAAAACCGCCATCGTTATAAACGCCCGCAACGAGCGTCAACCCACCGAGTGTACCTGCGGTGATGGTGCCTGTAGGGGCCAGACCAGCGGCATTGTTATACGCAGTCACCAGGTCAATTTTGGCCTGCGCCGTGACCGCGTCGTCGGCATGATTCGTTCCTGTAAGGGTGATGCTGCCACCGTTTGTGATCGCGGGGTTTGGATGGGTTCCGATATCCCCGACGATGGTGGTGGGACCGGTATTGCTGATCCCAGACCCCGCCAGCACCGCAAAACTGTCAGCTGTGCCGAGGTCTACAGATTGCGCATGGATAGCATGGTGGAGAATCAACGCTAGAAACGCGGAAATAACGTGCAGCAGGAGCCGCTTGCATTTTTTAGGACTCATATTTTGTCTGGGTAGGCTGACATGGCGAGACGCAAGGGCTCGAGACACCGTGGCAATTGTGCCAATTATATTTTCGCCATATATTTATATAACACCGCCACTCTTTCAGGTTGGCTCCATGCGCACAATGCATATTTTTCTTTATATTTATGTTAATTTATTCATATATTGCCTCTTCTAATTTTTTACATGGCGCTTTTGGGGCACATTTGCTGTGCCACCACTTTAACATTTCGATGAAGTCCGCCTCTTGCAGAAACCTCATTCTCAGCAGATCACGCCAGTGGCCCTCTCGTTTTGACAAGCATTCGAAGCTTCCAAGAGAAGAATGGGTTTCTTCGCAAATGCTCGCGGCATATTGCATCAGTTTCCATACTCGCTGCTCCTCAAAGATGCCGGCATCACGCGTTTCGTTAGCGACAAAGTCGTCCTGACGGCGCACAAAAGGACAGAAGGCTCACCGATTGCAGCTCGCATTGAGGGTCATGTACACCGACCTGCGCTTCATCAACCATCAACCATCAACCATCAACCAAATCTCGCGGCTCCTCAGCCGAGGGCCGCATCACGTTCTCGCTCGGTCAACTGTGGCACCCCAAAAACTTGGCGTCTTCCCATGCCATCCGCACCGGCCACAAATATCGCAAGCGCCCCACCTGAGGCGATTGCGTCTGGTGATTCAAACCCGTTGAAGAAGGCAGACTCTACAGTGCCGTCACCATTGCGTTGAGAATCTCATCAGGCACTTCGGGAAGCCCACGAGAGCGACTCCCCGCAAGAAAGCGCCGGCACAAGCTGACAACCCGCAAAGTGGAGGTCATGGCGTTGCGTCATTGCAGGCATGTTGAATAAACAGATCGCAGACGTGTGAGACCTAGGTCCGATAGGCTACGGGGAGCGAATATTGGAGGGTAAAGCTGACCCCGAGTTAGTCCCCGCCCCCCATCCACGTTTACATCGTGGACGACGATCCCGCAGTACGGACCGCCTATGCGCGATTGCTGCGATCAGCCTTGATCGAAGCTCAGACCTTCAGTTGCGTGGAAGAATTCCTAAATGCCAGGGTCACAGATGCCAATGCCTGCGTCGGCTCAGACATTGTGATGCCCCGCGCCAGTGGTCTGGAACTACCCAACAAACTGGCCCACTCTGGCCGGAAGTTGCCGATCATCTTCATCACTGCGCATGACTCCAAGGAACTGCGCAACAGGGCGCAAAGCATCGGCGCGGTGGCGTTGTTCCGCAAACCCGTAGATGGTCAGGCGCTGCTGGATGCCATTGCTTGGGCTGTGAACAAAACTCCAGTGACAGCCAACCAACCTACGGAACCGAATGGGCAAATAGGAGCAAGAGTCCACAGATAGGTCACCCTATGCAGCGCAGGATGGGACCAAGCCTATTCGCACTGCGACCTCCTTCTGTCCGCCGCTTCCTACAGGAAACTCCTCACCCGCACGGCTGTACTGCCAGACGGTGGGCGATTTTTGCCTTGTCTTTCATGACACGGGACGCAGCGTAGCGCTTCCAGGTCAGCATTCCGGAAGTTTGCATTGGGGACTCACCCGACATGTGGCATTTCCTAAAACCCAACGCCGAACACACGGCTCCGAATACCGCGACCTTTACAGTTCACGCAATTTAGCTGCCAAAATGGTTTTGAATCTGTTTGGACAAAATGCTGGAGGAGTGTCGCGAGACCTTTTGAGGCTGGACTAGGCGCGAGGAGGGTCGTGAATCGAGATTCACAACCGACAAGCAACGCCGTCCGGTCTCCAAAGGACCGCAAGCCACAGGGCAGGCCGTCATCCTGATGAAGCCGCCCTTCACCCGCCACCTCCGGCTGTTTTCCAAACAGGCTCTTAGCCCTTGGCAGTCTTTTTCACGGTCTTCTTGGCTGACTTTCCTTGAGGGGACTTTGCAGCGGATTTTGATGCTTTCTGCACCTGCTTCAGCTCCTTGCCCGCCTCCTTTGCCTTTTTCTTTGCCTGCTTAAAGGCAGCTCTGGCAGCTTTAACCGCCTGCTTGGCGGCCACTACCAGGGAACTTGCCTCCTCAGCATTTTGCTGGGCGGCTGAAAGAGCCGAGGGAACTGCGGCCACAGCTTTTTTGCGAGTGGCAGCTTTTTTGGATGCTTTGGGCACTTTCATTGGGGAAGGGCAGATGTTCTCGTTGGCGGGGTTGTCGTTACGAAAACGTAACACAATGTCACATATGGATGCAATTCATGGAATGTGACATTTACATTCCTCCTCCCCCTCGCCCCTGCGTGACGAAAGTTTTGCACGTCGCCTCGCCCACTGCTCAAACCGCCACACGACTATGCGCTGCATGAAAACCATTTTACCGCCACTTCTCACCGCAGTAGCCTCAGCGTCGCTCCTCACCACCTCCCCGGCCGCTTCGCTGAGGTTTCTGAGCCAGTTCCAACCCAAGGATGGCGGGGCGGAGATTGTCGGTTTCACTCCAGACGGGCATCGGCTCGCCACCATGTTCTCCGGCGGGAAAGATGGCAACGGTGTGCAAATCCTGAAACTAGACGGCAACGGCGTCCTTGCGGAAGAGCACGTCCTCGATCTGGGCAAGTTGTTTGACGGCAAAATCCTCACCCTCAGCAGCGTTGCCCTGGATCCTCTAGGCCGCGGCCTGGGTGCGGTGGTGGCGGTGCCCACTGAGAACAGCAAGGTGCAGGGGAAGCTGGTGCTCTTCGACTACCGAAGCGGGACCCTGCTGGGGGAGACGCTCGATGTCGGCTCCCACCCCGACTGCGTTCGTTTCTCTGAGGACGGACAACATCTCCTCGTGGCCAATGAAGGCGAGTATGTGAAGGACTCTTCCGCTCCCGGCTCCCTTTCCTTGGTGGACATTTCTGGAGTGAAAGAAGCCTCGGCAGAAGGCGTCAAGGGATTGACGGTACAGACCTACGATTTCAAGGATCAGGACTTGGCCAAGATTCGCGTCAACGAGCCCGGTGTCCCCCGATACGAAGCGGTGGAACCCGAGTATGTGGTCGGGCTGGATGGGAGAGCCTATGTCACGCTTCAGGAAAACAACGCCATCGCGGTGTTTGATCTCAGGGCGAAGCGCTGGATCGCCGTGCATTCGCTCGGGACCATCGCCCAGACGGTGGACGCCAACAGCCAGGACAAGAAGGCGGAGATCCGCTACAAGATCTCTGGCATGCCCATGCCGGACACGCTGGCGGTGTTCCACCAGGACGGAAAAGTCCTCATCGCAACCGCCAACGAAGGCGATGCCCGGCCCGACGACTTTGACCGGATCGCCCTGGCCGCGGCAAAGCTCGCCCCAGAAGTAGCGGCCAGCCTCCCTCTCAATGAGATCGGCAGCCTTGAGATCTCCAAACTGGACGGCGATACCGATCAGGACGGAGACATCGACGTCCCGACGATGTTCGGCACCCGCTCGCTTTCCGTGTGGGATGCAGCAACCGGCAAGCTCGTCGCTGACACCGGCTCGCTCGAAACGGTGCTGCTTGAGCAAGACAAAACCCTTCACAACATTGAGGAAGGCAATCCCGGAAAGTTTGACAAACGCTCTGCCAAAAAGAGCCCCGAGCCGGAAGCGCTCACGATCGGCAGACTGGGCCAACGCCTCTGGGCATGGAACGGCAGAATGGCATCGTGATGTACGACATCACGTCACCCAGCCAGCCCATCTTCACGGCCTACGCCAACACCATTGCCCAAAAACTGGTCGCACCCGAGTGTCTGGTTTTCATCCCCGGTGACAAGAATCCCACCGGCAAAGCGCTGCTCATCGGCGGTTATGAACTCAACGGTGGCGGCATCGGCGTCTTCGAAGTCGCCCCGTGATAGGTAAGAGCCGTTCGATGCACTTGAAGGGCGCTCACTTTGGTGAACAAGGTGAGCGCTCTTTGGTTCCGTGAAATAGGGCTGGGCACCACAGGCTTCAGCCTGCCCCAGGATATTCGTTGTATGAACCTTAGTTTCGCTACGCTGGGTTGCCTCGTCTGAGAGATCGGGATAGCGCCTTCAAGTCACGCATTGGAGGGGAGGCTCGACTCCGGAGACTGATTCCGCCTAAAGGCGGTACTCCAACCCTGCTGCGCATGTTTTTTTGGAGTTCGAATGGTGGATTGCGCTGCTCACAGCCTGTCTCTGGAGGTGAGGTTCCAAACTCCCTGTGAGGGTTCCCACCATGGTTGGAGTACCGACTTGGGTCGGCTTAGGGAAGCAGTTTAAAGTACAAACACAGTTTGTCTACGTTGCGGTCCTCCCTGAGGTGGCTGCAAGACTCTAGGCAGCCGGATTTTGTTGTTTAATCTGAAGTCCTTCACGCCGGTGGCGGATCTTCAGTTGCCGCGTGATCACGCGAGGCCATCACCTCCTCCACCGTGGTGTGGCCAGCTAGCACCTTCAGCCAGCCGTACTCCCTCAGAGACAGAAATCCTTCCTCCCTCGCCTGGCGCAGCAGTTCATTGGCACTGGCCCGGCTTGCCACCAGATCCTGGATCGCGGGGGTGAGCAGAGCTATTTCATAGATCGCCAACCGCCCGTGATAGCCGGTGCTGCGGCAGGCATGGCAGCCCCCTGGATTCGCACCGTAGAACGTCTGCCCCTGGCCCTCGGCAAAGCCGCAGGCACGCAGCTTTTCCTCACTGTACTCCACCGGCACCCCACAGTGCGGGCACAAGGATCTCATCAGCCGTTGTGCGAGGAAGGCACGCACGGAGGTCGCCACTAAGAAAGACTCCACTCCCATCTCCACCAGACGAGTGATGCCACCTATGGAGTCATTCGTGTGAAGGGTGGAGAACACCAAGTGACCGGTGAGCGAGGCACGCACGGCGATCTCAGCTGTCTCTAGATCGCGGATTTCACCGATCATCACCACATTGTGATCACCGCGCAGGATGCTGCGGAGACCGGCAGCAAAGGTCAGGTTGATCTCAGGCTTCACCGCGATCTGCACCACTCCCGGGGCTTGTGCTCCACAGGATCTTCAATGGTCACGATGCGGCGGTGAATACTGTTCAGCGCAGAGAGAAAGGTGTAGAGCGTGGTGCTCTCGCCACTGCCGGTGAGGCCGGTGACGAGAACGATGCCATTGGGCTTGGCCAGCAGTTGATCAATCTTCGCCCGATAGGCGGGCGTGAATCCCAAGAGAATACCGCGGCACCTTGCTGAGGACATGCCAGACCCTCTATTTCCAAGGATCTGAAGTCAAAAAGCCACCCGTGACGAATCCGCCACGTCAACTCTGATGAATCATCTGCGATACTATATTCCGATAGTTTTCTCAAGAATTGCGCGCCAAGCATTTTCGCCTTCTGGATTCGAATGGAAAAAGCGCCATGAGAAGTTTTTCACCTGAAATGTCCGACCTGCGCCAGTGCCACCGCACCCGAGTTTGGCATTATCCTCTCAAACCAACCGGCTTTCATCAGCATATTGATATGCCAAAATATACTTTGCAGCGGCCCCAGTTTTCTCCCACTGTGTCGTGTTGTGAGAATGATCTTCGCCGTCATTTTCTGCGTCGTGCTGGAACTTGGGCTGGTGATACTGGTGACAATGCCACCAGGATGCCACTTTGCTCTTTCATCAGCCAGCGCAGCGCCCCCTGCTGGACCGGGCTATGAGTTCAGCCGTACCAACCGCCCCTTGGTCGGCCGGTTGGTGGGTCGTGTCGACCGATGGTGCAGGGGCGCTGCCCCTTTTCATTCCCCATGGGTGAAACCGAGGGCATCCACCGAGTAGCACGCTCAAGCTACGGGAGCCGTTGTTCGCGAACGATTTCCAAGGACATACAGTTCCGATGTCTCTGGGCAGTAGCCCGGCGCGACGCATTGAACATGTATAGCTCAAAAAATGTTGCCTCCGAATCACATTTTCGGCTACAACATGGAGACAACCCAGTCCTCCTCTGACTTCTACCCCTGCTCCACACCACCATGGACTACGAAATTCTCCTCACCGACCTTGGTTTTACTCGGAGGCAACGCCTTGATCGCGCCGTTCACACGCTTGAAGGCATTCTAACAGGGATTGCGATTGATGGGACCATCAATCCGAAAGAGCTCGAAGAACTGAAAGCTTGGGTAAATGACCATCGGAAGCTCATCGGGAACCACCCCTTTACAGAACTGATCCCCACCATCGATGCAGCACTTGCAGATGGCGTCATCGATACCGAGGAACAGGCTGATCTGCTCTGGCTCTGTCAGAATCTCCAGGGCGGGAGCGAATACTACGACGAGATCACTTCCGACATCCAGCGTCTCCAGGGCATCCTTCACGGCATCCTGGCGGACGGCGAGGTGCGGGATGAGGAAATACGTCAGCTAAGTCAATGGGCAGACGATCATGGTCACCTGAAGGGCTGCTATCCATTTGACGAGATCGACGCCTTGCTCACCCAGGTACTCCGGGATGGCCAGATTGACTCGATGGAACGCGAAATGCTGAAGGTGTTTTTCGAGGATTTCGTCTCCTATTCGCTTTCTCGAAGGATGTTAGACCGGCGATCAGGTGTGACAGGCTCTCGGAAACTGTCTGGCATTTGCGCCGTGTGTCCAGAACTCGCGTTCGCAGATCGCATCTATTCATTCACCGGCGCCTCGGTAAAGGCCAGCCGGTCCCAGATGGCATCCCACGTTGAGTCATTGGGCGGTCGGTTCTCACGCAATGTCACTCCAGTGGTCCACTACCTTGTTGTCGGGGCCAATGGCAATCCAGCATGGGCGTATGCCTGCTACGGTCGCAAAGTTGAGCAGGCTATGAAATTGCGGGCCGACGGACACGCTGTGGTGATCGTGCATGAGAATGACTTCTGGGACGCACTACAGGATCACACAATCAGCGCTAGTTGACAGGTCCTATCCAGCGGGGGCCAGGATTCGCTGACGACCCTCTCTCCCTTGCGACTAGCCAGAACGCCACCCGGCCCTACGTGCCTTCAGGAAGGGCACTTGCTCCGTCATCCCTGAGCGGCATGCCGGAATAAGAGGGCGACAGAGTCAGGCTCAAGCTGCACCACGGTGGCGGCTAGTCCACCCTGGCTTTCTTTGGCGCAGCCCCATTCCCCTTGCTGCTGGCGTTGCGCTTGGCAGTCACCCTGTCATTGCCGCCCGAAAGTTCCTTGATGGGCACGGCATCTTGGGCCCCTGAAATCCATGCATGCAACGGAATCCAGGTTTCGCCGCCGTCCAAACGTACAAAGTCGTTTTCTGTCAGGATGTTTCTTTTGTGGAAGTCAATGATTTCGGCGGATCGGAAGCCACCCAGTTCTGTGAAGTTGCGACTGATGAAGATGAGGTGAGACATGGAGAGAGGTGTAAAAGGGTTGTGCCATGCGGTCACGAGGGCCCACGGCGTCGCTATCATTCGCGATGAAACACCCTAGCGGTCTTCTGTATCGCAACCCCTGATGCAGGATTCTGCGTTGGCGCGTCACCTCCCCCCGGATCGGCCCTGGAGCTCCTTAAAGAATTGCACGGATACCTTCTTTGACCAGGGCATGGGCCAGCGATCTGGTGAAGAGCGAAACCGTCCAGCAACGTGGGACCTCTCCCAACCGGAAGTGACGGAAGAGCTGTTTCAGGCACCATCTCTAGTGGGACTACGGGTGCACGCACCGGCCTGAAGCCGGTGTCACCTCCCTCCCGCCAAACTCTCGATCAGTTCATACGCTGGCAGCTGATTGCCATTTTTCCATGCCGCCAGTGCCGACTTCGCCTTTTTTCGAACCAGTGCATTCGACTTCGCGGAGGCTTCCGCCTTAGCCTTCTTGAATCGAGACGCAGCCTTTTTGACGTCTCTCTTAGGCTGGGAAGGAGCTTCTGCCTTCTGAGGCGGGAGCTGGATGATGTTGTCTGCAGGCTCCTCCCTGCTCTCTTTATTGACGTTCTCCGCTTGCCGACGCTCCACTTTGCCACGGGTGGATGCGGCAGGTTTTTGACGGGCAGTGGTGGGCTTTTTGGCAGGGCGGCCTGAGGCCTCAGGCGGCGTCTTCAGCAGGTGGTAGTCGATGCCCACCACCCGTTTGCCATCGATCTTTCCCAGACTCTTGGGAAAGACCAGAATCTGCCCACCCAGGTCCTCGCCCAAGCCGACCTCCCCCCAATCCTTTTTGGTGCCCGTCCGCGGCTGAGCAAGTGTCATCACACGACGCTGGGCTACGAGCTTGCGCAGTGCAGTGTCCTTGGCGGGTTCCTTCCACATCAGGTAGATTTCCGGACTGCCGGAATCCTTCACTACCTTGCTAAAACGGACGGTCTGCATGGTTGTGCGGAGTCTCTCAGACCCCATCCTCCAGCTCAGAATCGATGCCACCCCCGGTGCGCGGCTGTCTCTCCTTGCTCATCGGCAGAGTTGTTGGGCACGAACCGCACCCGTCATGCAGGAGGCTAGGCGAAACATCTGTCTTATGCACAGCGTATGAATGCTCACTTCATTCTCCACGTTCATGCTCCCATCGCGCATTTTTGGCTTTCTTTCACTCGTCATCACTCTGGCCCTGTCCGGAGCTGCTCCGGCGGCAGACTACCAGGGGGTGCGCCTGATCGCCCACCGTGGGGCAGGTCACGAGTTCGATGAAAACACGATCGAGGGCTGCAGGCAGAGCTACGGACGCGGGCTCCGGGGTTTTGAGGTCGATATCCGTCTCACGAAGGACGATCACCTGGTGCTCATGCATGATACGGACGCCTCCCGAACGACCAAAGGTACAGGGAAAATTGAAACGCTGACTCTTGTCGAAGTACAGCAACTCCGCACCAAGGATCACGGCGTTCCTGTTCCGGCCATGGCGGACTTCGTGGCATATTTCAAGGACAAACCCGATGTCACGCTGCTTCTGGAACTGAAGACCTCAGATACACAAGCCTACAACGAAGATCGGCTGGAGACCTATGGCCGCCTGGTGGCCGCGGCAGTGAAAGACCTGCCCAAAGGAACCTTCTGGTTCACGTCTTTTGACCGCCGGGTGCTGGCGCTGATGAAACGCTTATTGCCCGAATCCCCTACCGGACTGCTGACGGGCACGCCTCCCACTCCCGAATTCATCCAGGATGCGATCAAGCTCGGCTGTGGCAGACTGTCTGTGTCATTGGACCACACGAGCCGCCAGTATGCACACGAGGTGAAAAAAGCCGGCCTCCAGCTCTCCCTCTGGCCCATCAGGTCCAAGGAAGACGCAGACCTCGCCGTGATGCTTGGAGCCAACATCCTCTGCACAGACATCCCAAGCGACCTGCTGGAGGCGGCGGGCGCCACATCCCGTGTCAAACCATAGGTGTGTGACGGCGCCTCCGCGGCACGCCCTGTCTGTCTGAACCACTTCTTCCTCGAACTCATGAACATTCGCCTCCGGCATTCTTTCAGAGATTTGGGTCTTGCCATCATGCTGCTGGCAGGCGCGCCCCTTCTGTCCGCGTCTGATCTACATGTGGGCGCGGCGACTCTCGATATCACCCCTGCCCGGCCTGTGCCTCTGGACGGCCAGATGCATGTGCGCATCTCGGAAAGCGCGGCCACGCCGATCGTGGTCACGGCGCTGGCCCTGGAATCACGTGACAGTGACCGGGTGCTGGATCAGGCGATCATGGTCTCCTGCGACATCGTGGCCATACGTGAGGGGGTCATTGAAAAGGTGCGTGAGAAGGCGAAGGACAAGCTCCCCGGATTCGACCTCAACAAGCTGTTTCTGAACGCCACCCATACGCACACTGCGCCCGTGACGATGAAGGGCGAGCACTATCGGCTGCTGAGGAGCGATGTGATGAAACCCGAGGAGTACACGGACTTCATGACTGATCGTATCGTGGAGGCTGCCTCACTGAGCTGGACACAACGGAAGCCTGGCAAGGCAGGCTGGGGCCAAGGGCAGGCCGTCATCGCCCAAAACCGGCGAGCGACCTACGCGGACGGCAGTGCCAAAATGTACGGAGCCACGAACGTGCCGGAGTTCCGCGGCATTGAAGGATATGAGGACCACAATCTGAATGTGCTCTTCTTCTGGGACTTGAAGGACCAGCTTGTCGCCACAGCAGTGAATGTCCCCTGTCCATCGCAGGAGGTGGAAGGTCTGAAGGTTGTACATGCGGATTTCTGGGACCCGGTGCGCCGTCAACTACGCGAACGTCACGGCAAGGACCTGCACATCCTGGCCTGGACCGGGGCGGGTGGAGATCAGGTGCCCCGCCCCATGTATGACAAGGCGGCTGATGAACGCATGCGCCGGCTGCGTGGCCTCACCCGGCTGGAAGAAGTGGCCCGGCGGGTGGTCCGTGGTTGGGAGGAGGCGTACGAGGGCGCGAAGCTGGAGCCCGTCACCGGAGCCCTGCTGGATCACCGGGTGGAAAAGATCAATCTGCCCTGGCGTGTCGTCACGGAGACGGAACTGACCAATGCCCAGAAGGAGGTGGAGAAGTACAAGGATGTCCCCGGGGAGCAATGGAAGCACCTCTGGAACAAAAGCGTCGTTGATCGCTACGAAACAGAGAAGGCAGGCACGTCGGGCACTTTTGAGATGGAACTCCACGTCCTTCGCCTCGGCGATGTCGCCATTGCCACCAACGAGTTCGAGTTGTACACGGACTACGGGGTGCAGATGAAGGCCCGCAGCCCGGCGGTGCAGACTTTTCTGATTCAACTGACCGGTTCCGGCGGTTATCTCCCCACACCGAGAGCGGTGGCAGGCGGCAGCTACAGCGCCATCATCCAGAGTAGCCGCGTGGGCCCGGAAGGCGGCCAGGTGCTGGTGGATCGCACGGTTGAAAATCTGAACGCACTCTGGAGCAAAAAATAGCCTCAGCCACTACCGCGATGAGCGTCCCCTCCACACCGCAACAGCAGCCCGACCCCGAAAGCGAGCCTCCATCCCTCCCTCATCCCACTCATCCTACTGACGACGAGAGGGTGGATGAAGCGATTGATGAGTCCTTTCCGGCCAGCGATCCTCCCTCCTGGACGGGTGGTCTGGAGCATACAGACGAGGATTCCTGATCATCGCGCAGACAGGGTGGAAGAGGCATTGTTGTGTTTGGCAAACAAGCTTTCCCAACGACGAGGCAGTTGCAGCGGAGAGACTATTTCCCTACAATCGCTCGCATTCATTTTCCTCACACTTCCGCCGCATGAATCCCAAAGTCGACGACTTCCTGAGCAGGGCCAAGAAATGGCAGGATGAACTGACGAAGTTGCGAGCCCTCGCCCTCTCCTGTGGACTGACGGAGGAACTGAAATGGGGCAAACCCTGCTACACCTTTGAGGGCAGCAACGTGGTGATTCTCTTGGGCTTCAAGGAATACTGCGCCGTGCTCTTTTGCAAAGGCGCCCTGCTCCAGGATGCCAAGGAGATCCTCGTACGCCCCACGGAGAACACGCAGGCAGCACGTCAGGCCCGGTTCACCAAGAGCACCGACATCGTCAACAACCAGACCATTCTGAAGACCTACATCCGGGAGGCGATGGAGGTGGAGAAGGCCGGACTGGAAGTGCCGTACAAGGACATCTCCGAGCACAAGGTGCCGGAAGAGTTCCAACACAAGCTGGACAAGAACCCGAAGCTGAAAGCTGCCTTCAAGGCCCTCACTCCTGGACGGCAACGCGCCTACTTGCTGCACTTCTCCAGTGCCAAACAATCCAAAACGAGAGAGTCGAGGATTGAAAAATGCGAACCCCAGATTCTGGCTGGAAAGGGCTTGGACGATTAAGGTGTACTTGATCGGATAGCGTCCGCGTTCGTTGATGAAAGTGGCGACCGCCTCGGTTGCCTCAGTCAGGGATGGGCGCGGCCTTAAGGCGATTGTGCCGCCCTGTCTCCAAGATCACTGGCCACCTTCCTCATCTGTCGCACGACTTTCCATTGCATCCCTAGACGTCCGGGCATTCAATGGCCCCACGGATGAACTGGCTTACCTTGATCTGGGCGGTTGGCATGGGGGCGTGCCTCACGCTCGGGCTGATGCACCTCTCCATCTGGTGCCGGACCACCCGCGCATGGGCGCAGTTGAGCTATGTGATCGCCACGCTCGGGATCATGTGCATGGCTGCCAGTGAGATGGGCATCATCAAGGCCCAGACACCGGAGGGATTCGCAGGAGCCGCTAGGCTCGCCCATGTCGCGACGGGCCTGTTCACCTTCGGCTGCGTGGCCTTTGTGCACCACTACTTCAAGACGGACCGGCCCTGGTTGATGTTCACCGCGCTGGGGGCCAGGCTCCTGGCGGTCCTGCTCAACTTCACCACGGGATCGAGCCTGCACTTCCGCTCTGTTGAAAGCATTCAGCAAAGCACGTTCTGGGGCGAGCAGGTGACCCTGGTGGATCAGGCGGTGCTGAACCCTTGGATGCCCTTCGGCCCATTGGCCTCCTTCCTCTTCATGGTATATGTGGCGGACACCTCCATCCGCCACTTCCGGCATGGGCCGCCGGAATCGCGACGGCGGGCCCTGGTCGTGGGGGGAGCCCTCGTTCTCTTTGTCTGTCTGGCATCCGTCCAGGTTGCCTTGGTCGCGCTTCAGGTGCTCCGGGCTCCCTTCCTCTTCAGCCTGCCCTTCATGGCCATGGTGATGGCGATGGGTTACGAATTGAGTCACGAGGTGCTGCGGGCAGCACGCACCGCTCAGGAGCTGCGCCAGTACCAGGAACGGCTTACCCTCGCCGCCTCCTCTGCCCGACTGGTCCTCTGGGAGTGGGACATTCGCGCAGACCGCATCTGGCTGTCCGAGACGGGCCGCGCGATCTTTGCCTCCGGATTGCAGACTGGCTGCACCATCCAGCAGTTCGAGGACATGTTGCACCCGGAGGACCGCCCCCACGTGCATGCTGCCCTGCAGAGCGCCATTCACAGCACCGACCCCTACGCCAGCGAGTACCGCATGCTCCGGCCAGATGGTGCCGCACGCTGGCTCGCTGCCTCTGGGCGGGTGGAGCGGGATGCCCAGGGGCGCGCCACCCTGTTGCGTGGCGTGGCCATCGATGTGACCGCCCGCAAAGAAGCAGAAGACGCCGTCCGCGACAGCGAGACCCGCTTCCGCAACATGGCCGACAACGCCCCGGTCATGATCTGGATGGCCGACACCGAGAAGCACTGCACGTTTGTCAACAAAGGCTGGCTCGACTTCACCAGCCGCACGCCGGAGCAGGAGATGGGCCACGGCTGGCTCGACAACGTTCACCCCAGCGACCTCGACCGTTGCCAGCAGGCGTTCGCCACCGCCTTTGAGAAACGGGAACCCTTCCTCATGGAGTACCGGCTCCGGCGTCATGACGGGCAGTACCGCTGGCTTCTGGACAACGGCGTGCCCCGCTTCGCCACAGAGGGCCAATTCCTCGGCTACATCGGCTCCGCGCTCGATGTCTCCGCGCTGAAGCTCGCCGAGGCAGAGACCTCCCGCCAGCGCCATGAGCTGGCCCATCTCTCCAGGGTGGCCACTCTGGGCGAGCTCTCCGGCTCCCTCGCGCATGAGCTCAATCAACCGCTCGCCATTGTCCTAAGCAACGCCCAGGCCGCCCAGCGCCTGCTCGCCCAGCCGCAGCCCGATCTCGCAGAAGTGCGTGAAATTCTGAATGACATCGTCTCGGAAGACCGCCGGGCCGGCGAGGTCATCAAGCGCCTGCGCGCCCTGCTCAAGCACGGCGAAGCCAACCTGCAACCGCTCTCCCTGGAGCAGGTCACGGGTGAGGTCCTGGCTCTCATGCGGAGTGACTTGATCGATCGCGGAGTGGCCGTGGAGCGAGCCTTTGACCGCGGGATGCCGGCCGTGTCTGGGGACTCCGTGCAGCTTCAGCAGGTGCTCCTCAACCTCATGCTCAATGCCTGCGATGCCATGGCCCACAACGCGCCCCATGAGCGCCCTCTGCGCGTGGCAGTGCAGCAGGTGCACGGCTTCGTGCGCCTCTCCGTGCAGGATCGCGGTTGCGGCCTGCCCGAGGGCGAGACGGAGCGCATTTTTGATCCCTTCTTCACCACCAAGAGAGAAGGCCTCGGCATGGGCCTGGCCATCTGCCGCTCCATCGCCACCGCCCACGGCGGCAGGCTCACCGCAGAGACCCGCACTCCCTCTGGCACGACCTTCCATCTGGAACTTCCCGCTCTAGACACTCATGACGAGTCCTGACACCTTCAAATCCGGAGCCGACATGGTTTACCTGCTCGATGATGAGCCGGGGATGCTCAAGGCCCTGCAACGTCTCCTCACCGCAGAGGGGTTCAGAGTGCGCCCCTTCACCACCATGTCCGCATTTCTCGATGCCTATCGCACCGGGGAACCCGCGTGCCTGGTGCTGGATGTCTCCATGCCCGACCTCGATGGCATGGAGGTGCAGGAGAAACTTCACCGCGATGGCTTGCTGATCCCCATCGTCTTCCTCACCGGCCGGGGCAGCATCCCCCTCAGCGTGCGGGCCATCAAGGCAGGCGCGATCGACTTCCTCACCAAGCCCGTGGATGATGCCGACCTCCTCCGTGCTGTGCGGGCCGGGCTGGAGCAGGCGGCAGACCACGCCGCGCTGGCCACAAGCATGGCCAGGCTCACCCCACGTGAACGGCAGGTGATGAAGCACGTCGTGGCAGGCCGGCTCAACAAACAGATCGCCGCCGAGCTCGGCACCGGGGAGCAGACCATCAAGGTCCACCGCGCCCGCCTCATGCAAAAACTCAATCTCGATTCCGTGGCCGACCTTGTCCGGGCTGCGGAAAAATCCGGACTCCACCGGCAGCCTCTTGCAGGCGGATGAAGCCGCAACTATTTGCGCCATGTTGTACTAAAGTGCAATAGCGGCATCATCCCCCCTGCTTCACAATGCCCCTTAATGAAAGCAGGCGGACCAGTAGTGGGAGTGCTGGATGACGAGGATCAGATGCGGAAAGCTCTGAGCCGTCTGCTCGCGACCTACGGTTATCAGGTCGAGGCCTACGCCTGCAGCGCAGATCTGCTGGCAGTCCTCTCATTCAGTCACCTGGGCTGCCTGATTCTGGATCTTCACATGCCAGACCTCAACGGCTTCGAAGTGCTCCAGACCTTTATCGACCGATGCGTGAACCTGCCGGTCATCGTCATCACCGGCCATGACATGCCTGGCACAGAGGAGCGTGTCCGCTCGCTGGGTGCCGCAGCCTATCTGTTAAAGCCAGTGGATGATGCCGCGCTTGTCGCGGCCATCCGCCATGTCACCTGATGCCTTTTCTTCCTCCATCAGACCACATTCCACATTTCAAGTTTCATTCACACATCCTCCTACAACAACCCAATGCTACCATGTTCCTGAGCTACTTCGCCCTCGCCGTCCTATTGATTGGATTGATGCTCGTCTTCTACACCTTCATCTACATCCACGACATCCCCTACGAACAGGCCAAAAAACGCAACCATCCCCAGGCCGAGGCCATCCACGTCGCCTGCTGGCTGAGCCTCTTCACGCTGCACGCCATCTGGCCGATCGTGTTCCTTTGGGCCGTTGCCAAGCCCCGCCCCCTCTCCGTCGCCATTGAAAGCGGCGGCCTGCCCGGTCATGACAGTGCGACACTGGATCGCATCAAACAGCTTGAGGAACGGCTGCAAAAACTGGAAGCGACCACCCCATCAACCAAGGCTTAAACAGGAGACAAATCATGATTGAACTCGTCATCGGTGTTTACGGTGGGCTCTGCTGGCTCATCTTCAAGAAGTGGAAGCTCGTTCCGACGAACTCCTATACAGTGTGCACCGCCATCCTTGGCGGCCTGGGCATCCTGCTCCTCATTGCCATTCTGCTTTCGCTGTTCCATCCCTCCACCAAGGACGGTCGGCTCTATGCCACCACGGTGCCCGTCGTGCCCCAGGTGCGCGGCATGGTGGTGGAAGTGCCCGTCGTGGCCAATCAGCCTCTTAAGAAGGGTGACATCCTCTTCCGCATCGATCCCAAGCCCTATGAAATCGAGGTGCAGCGGCTCGAAGCCACCCTGGCAGGTGAGAACACCCGCGTGGCCCAGCTTGAAAACAAGCTCGCCGCCGCGGAAGCGCTCGTCTCCCAGGCCAAGGAAAACCTGCGCGTGGCCGAATCAGTCAATGACCGGCAGCTCCGCGAAACAGTGGAGAATGCAGCCGGCAAAGTGAGCGAGATGCAGGCCAAGGTGGACTACGCGAAGACGCAGGACGTGCGCCGGACCGAACTGCTGGCCAAAGGCGCGGTGTCTAGAGAAGAGGCCGACTTCGGCAAGAAACAAGTCGGCACCACGGAAGGTGAACTGCGCCAGGCCCAGGCCAGCCTCCGCGAGGCAGAGGAAAAACTCAGCGCCGGTGGCAGCCGCACCATGGCCTCACGCGAAGATCTGAAACGCGCCGAGGCCCAGGCCCAGGAAGTGCGGGTGGAGATCGCCAGCGAGAGCGGTGGCTTCAACCCCAAGGTACGTGAAACCATGGCCGCCCTCGATGCGAAGCGTTGGGAACTGGAGCAGACGGTCGTGCGCGCCCCCAGTGATGGCTTTGCCACCCAGGTCATGCTGCGCAGCGGCCAGATGGCAGTCCCCCTCCCGCTCGCACCCGTGATGGTCTTCGTGCCAGCGGAATCGCCGACCTTTATCGCCACCTATCCACAGACGGTCATCCCGGGTGTGAAGCCGGGACTCGAGGCGGAGCTGGCCTTCAAGGCCTATCCGGGCCGCATCTTCAAAGCCAAGGTCGTGCGGGTCATGCCCATCATCTCCGAGGGTCAGGTGCAGGCCAGCGGGCAGCTCGCCACTGCCACCTCCGCCTATGCCCCGGGAAGAGTGCCGGTCGTCTTCGAATACGACGAGGAGCTTGCCACGCTGAATCTCCCGGTCGGCGCCCAGGCCACTACCGCCATCTACATGGAGCAGGCCCACGCCCTCTCCATCGTGCGGAAGATCCTCCTGCGCATCAAGAGCTGGGAGCACTACCTGTTCTTTGTTACGGGTTGAAACCCCATTGCCTGAGAAGAAGACCACGCTCACCCCTCACCCAGCCCATGAGACGTCATCTCCCTGTCCTCCCCCTCTCCGCACTGCTCGTCTGCACCACGCTCTCCAGTTGCGTACGCATCGCGGAGGTCCGGGAGAGACGTCCCACCTATCGGTCTATCCAAAATGCCCCGGGGGCCTCCACCGAGGTGGAGCGGGGCATCACGGACGGCCTGCGCCGCAGCAAACGTGAGCCGATGGCGGCCTTAGGAAACTATCTCTCCGCCGCAAAGGCCGCCTCCATGCAGTTGCAGCTCCATCCTGGGGACAAGGCCGCACGCGAGGACTACAACTTCGCCGTGGCCCGCATCTTCACCAGCATCCGGGATGCGAAGCTCGACCCGTGGACGAAGCCGCTCACCGTGCCCGCAGAGGGCGGCGACTTCGTGCTCACCCGCCGCCCGGATGCTCGCAAGACCTGGAATCCCGCACTCTATGACTTCACCCCCGCAGACCAGTTCGATGTGGGCGGCAGCTTTGTGAAAGAGCGCTCCATCAAGGAGGGCGTGGGAGCGCCGCTGGTAGCCGTGGGCCGCAAGGAGAACACCGACTCCCGGGAAAACTTCGGCCTCCCCCGCACCTACTACGGAATCACTGCGGTTGCGCGGTTCTCAGGCCGCACCTGTGAGATCGCCTTTGAGGACCCACTCGCCACAGAGGATGTCCGCATGGGCACGCATAACTTCCCCATGAGCGCGGACTTCACCGTGCCCGTGGCCGTCATGCTCGCGAGCACCAAGCCGGAGAAAATGGGGCTCGCCCGTCTCCTCAATCCAGAGAAATACGCGGATACCGCCCGCATCTCCCGGCTCCAGCCCTATGATCCCAACAAGACCGTGGTGCTCGTCATCCACGGGCTGAACTCCTCCCCCGCCACCTACACGCCGCTGATCAACTCGCTGCGATCCAACGAGGAGATCCGGCGTCACTACCAGTTCTGGTTTTACAGTTATCCCAGCGGCTACCCCTACCCCTACTCCGCCGCCATCCTGCGCAAAGAGCTGGATGCCGTGCAGAAACGCTTCCCGTTGAAGAAGAAGATGGTCGTCATCGGTCACAGCATGGGGGGCTGCATCAGCCGCCTCCTCATCACCGATGTGGATGACAAACTCTGGCTCAAGACCTTTGGCAAGCCACCATCCGAGGTGAAAGTCTCCGCGGAGAACAAGGCCCTGCTCATGGAGTCATTGATCTTCAACCACCGCCCGGAGGTCGGTCGCGTCATCTTCGTCTCCGCTCCGCTCAGAGGGGCAGACATGGCCTCTGGCATGGCGGGCCGTATCGGTTCCCGTCTGGTGAGGGCCCCGGTCAAACTCCTCGCTGTGGGCACAGAGGCCCTCACCCTGCTCACCCCGCTGCCCGAAGGCACCCTCAAGCTCAACCGCATCCCCAACAGCGTGGACACCCTCGCACCGAACAACCGTTTCGTGATGAACATCAACACGTTTCCTCTAACCCCTGGCATTCCCTACAACGCCATCGTGGGCGACCGGGGCAAGGGCGGGAACAAGGACAAGACCAAACCCTGCTGCTCAGACGGCATCGTGCCCTACTGGAGCAGCTACCTTCCCGGGGCAGAGAGTGAGCTGACCGTCCCCTCCGGCCACAACGCCCACCAGAACCCGCAGGCCATTGCAGAGGTCCGCCGCATCCTGCTGTTGCACGCCGGCGGGTAGGCGGGCTCCATTTCCTTTAACCACCATTCGCCCCCAAACAAAGCGGCCTGGCCGTCCTTCCTCCCGCAATGTTAGCACCTAGACACGCCACTTCTCACATCCATGAAATTTTCCTCAATCCCGTTCCTGGCCCTTGCCCTGGCGGCGGGCCTGACCACGTCCTGCCGATAGATGACCGCCGCTCCGAGCGCTTCAACCCCACCATCGCCGGCCGCCCCGATCTCCTGAACGGACGCAAAACCCTCACCGTCTATCCCGGCATGATCGGCATGCTGGAGAACGCCTTCATCAACGTAAAAGGCGTACACCACACCGTTGAGGCCGAGGTGGAGGTGACCGGTGCGCAGAGCAACGGCGTCATCATCGCCCAGGCGGGCTACTTCGGGGGTTGGACGCTCTACCTCAAAGAAGGCAAGCCGCGACACGAGTACAACTACTTCGCGCTTGAGCGCACAAACATCGGAGGTGACGCGCCGCTTGCTCCAGGCAAACACATCATCCACTACGAGTTCATCCCCGACGAGAAGAAACCCGGCACCGGCGGCAAATCCATTCTCAGTGTCGATGGCACGAAAGTCGCCGAAGCCCAGATTCCCAAGACCCAGCCCTTCATGTTCTCCGGCGATGAAGGAGCCGATGTGGGCATCGATGCCGAGACCAACGTCTCCCCCGACTACAAGCCCGGCCTCCCCAGCACCTTCACCGGCAAGATCGTGAGAGTCACCGTGGAGCAGAAGTAAAAGACTCCTCCAGGCAAGACCTCTCTGAACCGGGTCGCGTCGGTTCATCCACCCGGCGCGGCCTCGTCTCTTTTTTCGACCCCTCCCCTTCATCAACACATGACTCACCCCTTTTCTTCTCATTTCCTCGCACCCGCCATCGCCGTCCTCAAACCTTTCGCGGTACCCATCACTTCTTGGCCGACAACCCCGCCGTCGCAGTTGGCGAGTTGTTCTCTCGCAGCAACTGGTCATACTTGCCTCGATTTGCAAAGTAAGCCGACCCATCCAGAGGGGTGCCATCATTGAAAACAATGTGGAAGCGGCCGCCCGTCTCCTGCGCCAGGCGTTGCATGGCGGGAGCGCCGGAGCTGGTGTGCATCAGAAATGTGTTGATGCTGGCATTTGCCTTCTTCTCCTTGTTGTAGCCCAGGATGAGATCCACGTCGGCCCCGCCCGTGCCATCGGTCATGAAGATGATGGTCTTGGGCGCAGGACTCATGTTCAGCGCCATCTTGAATGGCCAGCGCCAGTCCGTGCCGAACCAGCGATCTTTGCCCTCCAGGTCCTTCATGGTTTCTCGCGTGTGCAACGGAGTGGAATCTATCCAGTCATCGGAGGGAAGTTCCTCATTCTTGCCTTCGAAAGCCCAGTCACTGGCCACTCCATTGGGGGAAAAGAACCGGTACTTCGTCCGGCTACGGTGGACGGCATAGGTGTTGCGAAGGTCGCCTCGTTGTTGGTCAATCTTCCAGCGACTGCCCGCAAACCGGGCTCCACCTGCAAAGAGAATCACTTGATATTGGGAGCGCGGAGGCAGCTTGGAGAGCGTCTTCCCCATTTCTGCCACGACCAGATCCATCTGGTTGGCTTTCATGGAATTCGAAAAATCCAGGATAAAGACCACACGATCCAGTGGCGTGGTGAAGCCGAAGAAACTGACACCTTTGGCTGAGCCGATACCCATTCCCACCCCCGATCCACCTCCTTTGCCGAGAGAGCCAAAGCCCCCAGCCTTCATCCATTGAGTGCCGAGGAACTCGCCAGACTCCGGCATTTCCAAAGCCTCCAGCGGAAGATCTGGAAGCGCAATGGATGCCCGGTCGCTGGTGCTGACAAGCCGCTGGCGTTGCACCGGGTTTCGCAGGTGCTTTTGTCGCTTGGTCTGCACCCGGTGAGCAAGCTCACGTGAGGCTTCCTCCCCCTGCTTGCTTCCGCCTCCCGGAAGAAAATCCACGCGACGCTCCGTGACCAGCGTATTGACGACGAAGGCCGCCAGAGTGAGCAGTCCCGCATGGATGCCCAAGCTCACGAGCAAAGATCCACCCCCGAGCCGACGCCAATAACTCACAGCCACGGGAGGCGATGGCGATTGCGGGGTCAAAGACGGAGATGGAGAAGAATCTGGAGACTCCAGTAGAGATGAAGCAGGCTCGGGAGGTTGAAAGTTTGGTGCAGGCGGGCTGCCCTTGGGATCCCCGCTTTTGACATGCCAGGGGTTGTCTTCGGGCGGACGCAGTTCCCTGATCTGCACAACGGGTACAGACTTGCGGGCAAAGGAGGAATGGGACATCACAATGTTGTTTCAAAGACAGGCCAGCGCTTTCGACGTGAATAGACAGTCCGGGTGCGAAAGCAGGAGTCTCGCGACCCGTTCAGGTCAGGCCTCGCCGCGGAGTGAAATCACCGTCCGCAGGGCAGAGGCGATCAGATGGGATGACATCAGGAAACCGGGGGTGATCATGAGTGAAAAGAGTCAGGGAGGCCCGATGCCCTTCTCGCTTGGAGATCAGTGTATCGTGATGAGGTGCTTACCTTCCGCTATCTGGATGGGTCCACTCAGCCAGCGCAACTCAATGCACACTGATCCAGTGTGCATTGAACCTAGGCGGCAGTTTCGCCTTGTCCACCGGAAAAGGCAGAGATTTCACTCTGCAACCAAGATCGACTCCCGACTGTGCTCGGTCAAACCACCCAACAACTCATCGATTTCCTCGTACCGGAATTCCGGCTTTCGAAGGCTATATTCCACAGTCTTTCACCCAAAACCATAAATCTGTTTAATTCTTCTGGACAAAGCCAACACCACGCGTAGGATCAATTCACACTGAACTAGTGTACTTTGCAGTTCCAACACGGCTGCATCGTCTTTCCCTATCCAGACAGCGGATGGAATCAGCTATCTCCCGGTGGACCGATCTCAAGGATGAGAAGGCCTCGGACCATCCCTAACACATGCTCCCTTCCCCTCCCAGCATTGTCTCCAGGCCCCATAGGGGCTGTTGATCCCACCTAGCGATTTTCGTCTCCAGATTCTGGTCCCCTGACCAGAACAGGGCCGCATGCTGCCAGACCGCCTCCTGCACGTTGTCGGCGGTCGGAAGCTTTGTCGCGCCCTGCTCTGACCGGCATGCAGCAAATGGTCATCCATGCGCCTGTGCCTGGTTAGTTCTATGAAATAGTTCTTCCATCATCTCCTGTTCCACTTGCGACGCCAATTTTCTCTCTGAGCCATGCATCCCCGGCCATTTCCCCATCGCCCCCACCGACACCCGTCGGGGGCTGCTCTCATCATGACCCTGTTTATCCTGGGAGTGTTGACCATCCTGGTGGTCGGCTTCCTCTCGACGATGACGACGGAAAAGCAGGCTGCCAGCGCCTACGAGGAGTCGCAACGGACCAAGCTCGTCGCTCAGGGCGCGGTAGCGCATGCGATCGATCTGCTGCGCACCAACATCCCAGAACCTGCGCGGTTGTCGGAAGGTCCTGATACCGCACCGGGTGAGAACTGGGTGACAAATCCAGGCCGTCTCACCATCCTGCGGGAGAACGGAGGACCCCAACACATTCCGCTTCATACAGGTGAAGTCACCACCGCACCTGCTCCTGGTGCCCTGCGGGATGCGGAGTCCGTGGATCTCAATAAACCGCTGCCGGGAAGAACCTCTCCCGCCATTGTGCCGGCAGCCGGCGGTGGCTCAGCGCGTCCTGAAATGCGGGTGAAATGGGTGAATCTCCTGCAAGATCCCTCTCGCACTGCAGCGGACGACAACCGCATCTCCGGACGGTACGCCTTTTGGGTGGATGATGAGAGCACCCGCCTCAACTTCAACACCGCCATGGGCAAGCCCGCCACCGGCGCAGACTCCCATTACGACGCCCAGGTGGCAGCGGGATTCATGCCTCCTGTGTTCACCCGTGGAGGCACCACCACCACCGCCAACGGCCAACCCGCCCAGTGGGCGCTGGGCAAGCCTCAGTCCGTGAATCTGGATGTGCTGTTCAGCAATGCCGCCGACCTGCAGCATGAGAAGCTGCTGGCCCACTCCTTTCTCAACGGATTCGCCAGGTATCCCGAGGCCATCAAGGACTTCATCAGCGTGGCCGATCCCGACGCTTGGTATGAGACCAACAAGTTCAACCTGACATTTTACAATCGCAGCCCGGAGTTCAACGCCTTTGGCCGCTCCCGGCTCTTCACCAGTTATGTGCCGCTCTCCCTTGAGGCCGGCCCCAACTTCCAGCTGCCTTTCATCTACGACGCGTCTGCAAACAACGGTGTCGTCATCCCGAAAGGCGTGGAAGGTGACCTCGTGGCCGGCACGCTGGAGTCGGGGCGTCTGGAGGACAATCAGATCCTGCACCTGAACTCACTGCTTGGCTTCTTCGGTGCCAGTGCCGATATCACCGGTCCCAGCGGCTATGTCTCAGATCAGGCCAACATGGTGAACCGGAACCAGATCCGGATGTTGGTGGAGTACTTCCGTAGAAAATGGCCCGGCTACAACCGGAGCTTCGTGGAGAAGTACGGTGAGGTGGGAACCTACCAGATCGCCCTGAACATCCTGCAGCAGGCGCGCATGAGCACCACACAGATCGCAAAGAATCTGGGTAATTTCAGCAATGCATGGGGCATGCGCAGCACGAGCGTGATCTTCTTTCCCAACGGCTCGGAGTTGAGTGGATACGCTCCAGAGCGCTTCTACTGGCGGCTTAAGGACCCCACCACGAACAAAGTGGTGCTCATGCTGCCGCAGACCCCTGGACCGCACATCACCGAAGTACGCCTGTTCGCCCAGGCTTGCGAGGCCACGCCCGCGCCCAAAAACGGCACCCTCACCGCCAACTCGCGGTACATCAAATACTGGTACGAGGTGGAGTACTACATGCACCCGCTCGGCCCCGTCGTGGATCTGAGTTATTTCCCCACCCGCATGGACTACTTTCAGCTCAACGTGCGCGGCGGCGGCAAGACTGCGGCCCAGCAGTTCGGCCCTACAGACGGCAACGACACCCGCGGGGACAAGCAATGGCAGAACGACTGGATGAACCTGCTCGCCACTTATCCCAAGGCAGGGACGCTCATTGGCCCCGCCGGGGCCAAGTGGGAGAATGCCGATGTGCCCAACCGCGTGGTGGTGAAGAGCCCTGAGTTCTACGTGAGCCAATGGCAGCGAAACGACGCAAACGCCTCCGGTGGCAAGAGCGACACGGTGGCCCGCTTCGACAGCGAAATCCCCAACCTCAATGCGGATCAGAAGGACAAAATCTGGGACCCGGTCATTTTTGACAAAACCCTCACTCAAGGCAAAGCCCAGTTCACCGTCAAGTGGCGTCCCGGACAGGGCATCACCGGCGCGAGCAACCGCCCCCGCCAAATGATCCCGCTCGGCCTCACCCAGAGCGACACACTCCAGGCCAGCTATGTGGTGGACCTGACCAACACCACCACCCCGCAGGTCGTCTCCTGGCAGATCGCCGATCCCAACTTGAGCCACGATGCGACCCAGTGGGTGATGACCGGCCCTGGTCAGGAGGGAGCCATCGGCACCCCCGGAAAGGTCAACTCCAACGAGCCGGATGAGGGATCCTCAGAGAAGAGCAAGTTCCGCTATGTGCAGCGCACTCCCGAGGATGCCTTGATCGGCGAGGAGCCCTACGATCGTCCCGATGAATATGAGCAAACCAGCCGTGTCGCCTCCCCCGGCTACTGGTCCTTGCTGCACACCGGCATGCGCAGCAGCACGCCGTGGCAGACCGTTGACCTGAGCGCGAATGCCTCCACCAACACCCCACCGGACTGGCTGCTCCTCGATCTCTTCGGCGCGACCTATCCCATGGCGCATGACCAGTGGAAGATTGATCAGAAGCTTCCGGACAGCTTCTCCACCGCCTCCTACATGAGTTCCACCGCCGGGCAGGTCAATCTCAACTCCCGCATCTACCCGCGGAATACCTGGTTCAATCCTCCCGCCCGCAAGCTCCCGCTGGAGGCAGTTTTCAAACATCTCCGCTCGGACTCACAGGTCACCTCTCTGGTGGACAATATCGACAGCTACCAGACAGACAGCCAGGTCTTTGACTATGTGGGAGAGCTGGCCAACGTCCCGGGCTATGAGGGCAGTGCAGGCACACGCTGGGGAAAGGAATCCCTGCTCCGCAACATGGCCGGCGTCCTCACCACCCGTACCAACACCTTTGGCGTCTGGGGAGTGGCCCAGACGGTGAAGAAGCTGCCTCGCAACACTGACAACGGCACGTTTGAAAGCGGTGACCGCGTCACCGGCGAGAAGCGCTTTTACGCCCTGATCGAGCGCTACATCTGGCCAGGCCGCGATGGGGTTCCAGGAAATGGCCACACCAGCAATGTCGGCAAGTGGGACCGGCTCGCCACCCAGACGTCAAACATCACCACCTCAGACGGCACCACCGACACCCTGTTCCAGCTGCCGGGTTCCCCGCCCCTGAAGCGCAGCGGTGATGGAGAGCGGCTCGATCTGGATGCCACCGGCACGTATCCCAAGTTCGACGGGCCGGAACCCGTGGGCATGGATGCCTACACCAAGTCTGCCCTGGGCACCATCACCTACACACCCAGCTCTCTGGAAGACGCATACAACCCGCCCCAACCGGTGGTGAAGTACCGCGTGGTGTACTTCAAGTACCTCGACCAATAGGCCGGCAGCACGCCACCGGATCCTGCCCAGGAACGGCCTGCCTTGCCCCTGTCTAATTACCTCAAACCGTCGCTGACCCTGCCCGGGAAGGACTGGATCGCTCTCCTCCCCCTCCCGTTCCCAGCGTCATGTCATTGTTGTCCCGTCCCCTGTTCCTGGCCGCCCTGCCCATCCTGTCGCTTCTCCCACTAGGAAGCACACCCGCCGCAGACGTCTATAAAGCCAACAACAACACCCAGATCGCCCAGGCAGCAGCGTGGGAGGGCGGAGTACTCCCCACCAGCGCTGATACCTTTGTTATCAGCGACATCTACGCACAGACAGGGAACTTCGGCACGGGTGCCCCGCTCACTTACTATGGTTTGCGCGTTGAGGGAACGCTGACCACCGGCATCAACATCAACAATACGGCGGTCGCCAACTTCGTGGCGCTGGGTGCAGGCGGGCTCAATCTCTACACCGGACTCCGCAGCCTCATCATCGCGGGACTCAAGGCGGATGTGGACCAAACCTGGAACCTGGGAGCCAACTCCCTCACCGTGGGCAGTGCCCGCTTGCAAGGGGCGGGCAACGTCAGCGTCATCGGCACCGGGGAGCTGAATGTCCTGGCCAGCAACATCATGACCAAGGGGTTCAATGTCACGGGTGTACGGGTCAACGCCAGCACGGCTACTTCATTGGGGGCCGCCGCCACCGTTGTCCAGACCATCAACCCCGCCGGTCAGGCTTATCTCACCGCCTCCGGTACCTATGCCAACAGCTTTAATCTCTCCGGGACCGGCTGGGGCCAGGAGACCACCAAACTGGGGGCACTGCGACTGGCGAACGGAGCCACAGTTTCAGGAAACATCACCCTGGGTGGAGATGCCCTCATCACCGCCTATCAGAGCACCGGCACCCTGGCCGGCGCCATCAGCGAGAGCGGTGGCTCTCGCATCCTCCAGCTCGGCATCGCGGATGACACAGGCATCGTTACCCTTTCCGGCACGGTCAACCTCACCGGCGGCACCCTCGTGCGCGGTGGGACAGTCCGTTTCGGGGCCAACCATGTCTTTGCCGATACCAACGCCCTCACTGTCAATGGCGCCATCCTGGATTTGAACGGCTTCAGCGACACCCTGGGCACTCTCACCCTGACCTCCGGCAGCATCACCAATTCCGGCGCAGCCGCAACGCTCTCCGCGACTGACATCATCGCCCAGAGCGGTGCCATTTCGGCCAGTCTCGGCGGAGGCAAGCTCACCAAGACCACAGGCGGCACCGTGACCATCACCGGCGTGCAGAGCTACACCGGAGGCACTCAGATCGATGAGGGTATCCTGGTACTGGATGGGGCCGACCTGCTCTCCCCCACTGGAGCCGTCCAGGTCAATGGCGGCTCATTGGACATCTCCGGTCACAACAACCATGTCGGAGCTGTGACGCTCGCAAGTGGCAGCATCGTAAACACCGGCGGCACGGCGGCCCTCACCGCCACCGCGTATGAGGTTCAGTCCGGGCAGATCAGCGCCGTACTGGCTGGTTCAGGAGTCAATCTGGTGAAGAACACCACCGGCACCGTCTGGCTGACGGCCGCCAACACCTATTCCGGCCTCACCACGGTGAATGCCGGCACCCTCCAGGTCACCACGCAACACGCTGGCGGTGGAGGCTTCACTGTCAACAATGGTGCCCGCCTCGCGGTAGCCCTAACCACCACGGGCGATTCCTTGGCGGCCAGTTCCCTCACGCTGGATGGCGGCACGCTCGTCATCGACCTCGGCACTCTCCCCAATCCCGCCACCGGCGCCCCGGTCTTGGAAGTAGGTTCATTCAGCATCGCTGCATTGTCGCAGATCGATCTCAGCGGCTCCGCCCTCTCCCTCGGCCAGTTCAGCCTGCTGAGCTACAGCACCATCACGGGCAACTTTACGGACCTTGTTCTGGGCTCACTCCCCGCCCGCACCCTGGCTGAGCTCATCCACAACACATCCACCAAGACGATCGACCTCAAGATCACTGGCGTGGACGTGCCTCGGTGGACCGGCCTCTCCGGCGCCAACTGGGACGTGAACACCACTTCCAACTGGTCCCTCGTCACGGCAGGCACCACCACTACCTATCTGCAGGGGCCGGCAGGCACAGACAGCGTGCTCTTCAATGATCTGGCGACGAACACCACCGTCAACCTGACCACCGAGCTCACACCTATTTCCACCACAGTGGACAACAGCTCGAAGACCTACACCTTCACTGGCAGTGGCGCACTTGCCGGCACTGGCGGACTGACCAAGAACGGCGCCGGCACCCTCATCCTGGCAGGGACCGGCATCTACACCTTCAGCGGTGGCATTTCCCTCAACAATGGGACCTTGCAACTCGGTGACGGGGCCACGACCGGCATCTCCCAGCCCGGCACCGGAGCCATCGCCATCGCTGCATCAGGCCGGCTGGAGTTTTTCCTCGCCCCAGGCCAGAACCTGACCGTGACCAACGTGATCCAGGGTACCGGCACGATCGTCCAGAAAGGCGCCAATGTCATCACCCTGGCGGGCGGTAACAGCGGCTTCAGCGGCGCCATCCTGGTATCCAACGGCACACTCAAGGCCGGCTACGACAGTGCCTTCGGCACCGCCGCTATCGAGGTCGGGCCGACTGGCACTCTCGACACCACCGGCTACGACGTTGACAACCACATCCTCCTACGTGGCGGTAAACTGGCCGTCACCTCCGGCTTGGAGAACTCCCTGGGCGGCACCATCACTCTGGACAATGGAGGCTCCATCAACACGGCGCTGAACTCCCAGCTCACGGTGGACGGCATCATCTCAGGCACCGGCGGGTTCACCAAAGGGGAGGCAGGTGCCCTCATCCTTTCAGGTGCCAATACCTACACCGGCGTCACCACCGTGGAACTGGGTCTGCTCCGCCTGGGGCACACCTCCGGACTGGGGGCTGTTGGTTCCGGTAACCAAACGGTGGTCAAGGCCCCCGCCACCCTGGACCTGGCCGGCCAGAATGTGGGCGAGTCTTTCGACCTCCAGGGCGGCAAGCTGGCCAACTCAACCGGCACCGCCACGGTGACGGGTGGCATCACACTCACCGCCGCCTCCGTCTTGGACGCGGCCCTCAATACCAACCTGCTCCTGCAGGGAGTCGTGGACGGCGCGGGGAGCCTCACCAAAACAGGCACCGGAAAACTCGTGCTCAGCGGTACCAATACTTATAACGGTGGCACCCTCCTCACCGGTGGAGCCCTCGTCTTTGCCAACGCGGCCTCCCTGCCGAACACCGGTGTGGTCACTGTGTCGGCGGGCACTGTCCTGGGCTTTGGTTTTGCCATTGATCAGGCGCTGCTGGACTCTCATGTGGCCGCCACCGCCAATGCCCTCGTTCTCGCACTCGGCACCAGCACCTCCTCGAACCTCAATCTCTCCGCCTACACCGCCGCCAGCCTGGGGGCCCTCACTGATCTCACCTATTCCGGTTCGCTCACCGTGGGCAGCACCAGCTACCTCTTCGGCGGTGGAGGTGGCGTGTTGACCGTGGCCAGCAACCTCAGCGGGAATCGGGGCATCACCGTCGGCAACGGCGGCACAGTGGTGCTCTCGGGAAACAACACCCATGTGGGCACCAACACCGTCTCCTCCGGCCTGCTCAAGCTGGGTAGCAGCACCGCTCTGGGCAGCGCCACCAACATCCTGGCCCTCCAGTACACTGCCGGCCTCACCACCACCGTGGACCTGAACGGCTACGACGTCACCGTCGGCGGATTCACCGCTCCGCAAAACCCTGCCGCCCTCGTCCAGGTCACCGACAACTCCTCCGCTCCCGGCATCACCACCCTTACGGTCAACATCGCCTCCGGCAGCAACACCTTCGGCAGTTGGATCCGCGACGGTGCGAATGGACGCCAGATCGCTCTGGTGAAGACCGGAGCCGGGACGCTCGTCTTCAGCAGCGCCACCAATGCAGTCGGCGGCCACACCTTCACCGGAGGCCTGTATCTGAATCAAGGCACCGTGGACGTCCGCACCAACCAAAACCAAGCCCTGCCCTCCACCACTGACATCTACTTCACCGGCACCAGCACGCTGCTGGCCAACAACAACGGCGGTGCCGCAGTCTCAGCCACCATCCTGGCGAACAGCGTGCATTTCCAGGCCGGTCTGGGCACCATCTCCCAGAGCAAGTCCAACAACAGCACCAACAGCCTCTTCACCTTCAACGGTACCATGTCCCGGGAAATCGGGGCTGCAGGCAACTTCGCCTTCACCGGAGTAACGGCCACCGATGTGTACCGCTACAGCTTCAGCGACTTCTTCCTGCCCGCTGATGAACTGTTCGACAGCGGCATCTACTTCAATGGCAGTGCCTTCGCGACCATCGACTACAACACCGGCTTCCTCCGTGGGCTGGACTACGTGGGAGATCC
>NZ_BATQ01000119.1 GCF_000739635.1 Verrucomicrobium sp. BvORR034
GATGTGAAATCCGATCCTGCTCAAGAACACGACCTCGCCAGTGGGAAGCCGGAGGTGGTCAAGAAACTGGCCAGCTCCTATGAAGCCTGGTGGCAGTCGGTCAGGCCACAGATGGTCAATGAAAACGCACCGCTACCTGCCGTGAACCCTTTCAAAGAGCTCTACTGGAAACAATTCGGCGGAGGCCCCACTCCTGCGGAGTTGGAGGCAATGAATCCGGATCGAGCCCAAGAGCTGAGTGCGCCGCGAACTGCCGGAGCCAAAAAGCGCCCTAAAGACTGAACCCTCGGTCACCTGCCCCACCCTGAATCACAGGTAGGGGTTGGTCTCCCTTTCGGTGCCGATAGTGGTCTCAGGGCCATGCCCGGAATAAACCACCGTCTCATCTGGCAGACTCATGAGGTGCTTCTCAATGCCCGCCAGCAGCACTTCCTCACTGCCCCCTGGGAAATCGCATCTCCCCATGCCACCCGCCATCAGCACATCCCCGTCGAAGATCACGCCCGACTTCGGGTTGTAGAAGGTGATGCTGTCCGCCGAGTGCCCCGGCACATGGGCCACCTGCCAGGCCAGCCCCCCCGCCATCACGGCTGGCACGTCTTTCAGAAGCTGATCCACCTTGAACGGAGCCACTTCGAAGCGCGTGCCGCTGACGAAAGCCATCAAAAACTCCAGCGTCAGCTCCTTGGAGAAGTCGGCATAGGCATACACCTTCGCCCCAAGGTCCCGCTGAATGGCCGCCGCATCCTGCACGTGGTCAAAATGAAGATGTGTTAGCAAGAGGGTGGGCAACGTGGATTTACCTTGTGCCCTGAGCCAGGCGGCCATACCATCGGGTGCGTCCACCGCAAACGCTGATTCTCCGGTTTCTACAAGGTAGCCGTTGGTGGCGGCAATGCCGCCGGTAAAAGACGAAATCTTCAGCATGGGCGGGTAATCAGCGGGAAAGAGGTGGACATTTCAATGCGGAAAAGCAAATTCTTGGAGATCAAGTGCTTTCGAGCGACGTTTTGATTATAAATAAGACCTCTAGTGTCCATGCGCTACGCCTCCACGCTCTTTTCTACGGCGGTCCTCGGTTCACTGCTCCTTGCAGGACCAAAGGTCCGCGCCGAAACCAATTATGGGCAGGTGGCCATGCATGTGGCCTACATGCTTCAGAATCATCACTACTCCCGAAAGGAGTTTGACGATGAGATCTCGAAGCGTCTGCTCGACAGCTACCTCAACTTTCTCGACTTCTCTCACATCTACCTCACCCAGGAGGATGTGGACAAATTCAAGACCGACTACGCCACCAGCCTGGACGAGCACATCCTGACCCGGAACATCAGTCCAGCGCTCGACATCTACTACAAGTACGAAGAGCGGGTGAAGCAGCGTGTCGCCTACGCGAAGAAGGTGCTGGAAACCAAAAAGTTCACGTTCGACTCCAACCGGTCCCTTGAGGTCAAGCGTGAGAAGGCTCCCTGGCCTGCCAATGAAGCGGCCTCCGACGCGCTCTGGAACGACCTGATTGAAGGTGACCTGCTCGCCGAGCGACTGAGCGACAAGGCCCGCGAAGAGGCCAAGAAGAAAAAGGCTGAGGAAAGAGCCAAGAAGGCTGCCGAGAATCCCGAAGAAGCCGCCAAAGCCGCGGCCAAGGCTGATAAGGCCGTGAAAGCAGACCCCGGTGAGGAAGATCCGCCGGACAAGCGTGTGCTCAAGCGCTATGAGCGCCTCCTGGAACAGCTCGCTGAGAACGAGCAGGAAGACATCGTGAACTACTTCCTCTCCTGCCTTGCGGGCAGCTATGACCCTCACACGGAGTACATGAGCCAGCAGGAGTCCGACAACTTCAAGATTCAGATGAACCACTCCCTCGTGGGGATTGGCGCGCTGCTGAGCACGAAGGACAACGTGGCCGAGATCCAGGGCATCGTGGTGGGCGGCCCAGCTGACAAGCAGAGCGAGCTGAAAATCAGTGACAAGATCCTGGCCGTGGCTCAAGGCGATGGCACCGGTCCCAACAGCGACTGGGTGGACATCAAGTACATGAAACTTCAGAAGGTCGTGGAAATGATCCGCGGCAAGTCTGGCACCGTGGTCCGCCTGAAGGTGAACCCCGCCGCTGCCGAGGACCCCTCCGAAGTGAAAATCATCTCCATCGTGCGCGGTGAAGTGGAGCTGAAGGAAAAGCTTGCCAACGCCGAACTGCTCCTCACTCCTCCCGTGAACGGGAAGAGCACGAAGATCGGCTGGATTACCCTCCCCTCCTTCTATGCCGACATGGAAGACGGCACGGTTAGCTGCACGGCTGATGTGACCCGCCTGCTCAAGCGCCTCATGGCCGAGCGCATCGAAGGCCTCGTGGTTGACCTCCGCGGCGACGGTGGCGGCTCCTTGGAGGAAGCCATCAAGCTGACCGGCCTCTTCGTCCCGAAAGGCCCAGTGGTGCAGGCTAAAGACTGGCGCAACAACATCACCTGGCGCGACTGTGACAACGAGCGTCCGGTGTATGAAGGACCCCTCATTGTGCTGACCGACAAGGCCAGCGCTTCTGCCAGCGAGATTTTCGCCGCAGCCCTGCAGGACTACCGCCGCGCCGTCATCGTGGGTGAAAAATCCACCTTCGGCAAAGGCACCGTGCAGACCATCCTGCCTGTGGAGCGCTATATGCCCTTCTTCAGCGACAAGAGCCGCGCCGGCTCCCTCAAGGTCACGATCCAGAAGTTCTACCGCATTGCCGGTGGTTCCACTCAGCTTCGTGGCGTGATTCCGGACGTGGTGCTGCCCAGCATCCGCGACGTGATGGAGATCGGTGAAGACTCCCTGCCCCAGGCCCTTCCCTACGACACGATCCCACCGCGGACCTTCACCTACGCGACCAAGACTCCCCTGCCTCTGCAGGAGCTGAACACCCGCGTGAAGTCCCGCTTGGATTCCAATCCAGAGTTCCAGTTCGTGATCGAGGACACCAAGCGCATCAAAGAGCGTCTCGACAAGAACACGGTCAGCCTCAATGAGAAGGACCGCCAGAAGGAGTTGGATGAGAACAAGGCCCGCTTTGAGGTCCGCAAGGAAGAGCGCAAACGCCGCACCGAAGAGGTGGCCAAGCAGTACAAGCAGGGCTTTGAGCGCTATCGCCTGACTCTGGACAACGTGGACGCCACCGAACTCGTCAAAGAGTCCAGCTTCACCAAGGAGCAGACCACCGGCATGCGCATGGCCTCTAGCAATGACGACGATGACGCCTCCGATGACAGCCAGTTCCCCTTCGGCGTGGAGCCGGTCAAACTGGAGACGGTGAATGTGATGCGCGACCTCATCGAGGTCTCCTCCCACCAGCCCCAGACCGCCAACGCTGGCGAAGCCAAGAAGCCCGCCCAGCAGTAGCGGCAAGAGATGTTAAGGCCCCGATTCGCGATGCGAGTCGGGGCTTTTTTTTGTGGGATGGAAGAGTGCAGAAGAACCGTCTCGGTTCTTGTTCTCTCATCGCCCAGTGTTACCCAAGAGCCGGGACGACTCTTCTACCTTCTCCCGTGCGCGGCCACCAGGTTAAAGAAAGCCGGGGTCTCCGGCCCCGCGGGCGAAGACCACTGATCCCAATCGGCTCGATTGCCCGTTGAGTTTGGCCATTCGCGACAGGGGAATCGACGAGAACCCTGATGCCAATAGGCGGGACCACAGCACTCAAAAGGATCGAAGGTTCGGCCTCACCTCGGTCACGAAGAGAGGTTACTTAAGGGGCGTTAGGGGCGTGTTTGATTTGCACGCCATCGCCAGCCGAGGGGCTGAAAGGCCCAAATCATCATTTCAAACACGCATTGGTAGCCTAACTCTTCTCCTCTGATGGCATGGCCTCAAAGCCGCATCTTCTTAGAGGGGCACGCCGACTGTGCAGGCAGAGGAGTAGATAACCGAAGAGACTTGTGACGGCATGCGCGATTCACCGCACGGCATTCTGAATAGGTTCAACAACAGCCCTTGCAAATGCGCCGACGGAAGGCGGCACTCCAACCTCATCTCAGATCATCAAAGGGATGATCAGACGGAAACACGCCCTTGGATGTGGGAATGAAAGCACTCACCACAACAGACGTCGCCCCAATCCGCTCCCGACCTCAGGTCTTCTGTCTTTCGTCTTCCAGTCTTCTGTCTGCCCGCGAAGCGGGCTTACGTCCCCCGCTTATTGCCGAACAAGTCGATGTGCAATCTCGCGCAAAAGCGCCAGCCGCGTTCTTTGCACCACTCCACGACTTGGGGGGCCACAGCGTGGAGTCGAGTTTGCTCTCGTCCCTCGGGCATGAGGAGGATGTTTTCGGGAGCAGTTTCGATCTTTGCCTCGGCCAGCAGGCTTTCGATTTCGGCCAAGTCCTCCTCTGCAGACACCACAAACTTGAGCTGATGTTCGTACTTCTCCGTCCAGGCACGGAGCACATCTGGCTGTAAACGCGTCTTCTCGTGGCGGTCATGCCAGCCCTGCCCTGCCTCTTCCACACTGGGTGTGGAGTTCGCCAGCTTCGGACTGAGAGAAGCTAGGTCGCATGCCAGACCAGTTGGCATCACCGTGCCGGCGGTTTCGATCGTGATGTGCTTGCCGGCATCCCGGAGGCCCTGGAGCAGCTCCCGGATGCCCGCGGCAATGGTGGGCTCCCCCCCGGTCACTACCACGTACCGAGTGGGGTGGCGGTTCACTTCTGCCAGAATATCTTCCACGGAGACATCATCCCCCTCGGGTTTCCATGAGGCATAGGGGGTATCACACCAACGACACCTCAGGTTGCACCCCGACGTGCGGATGAATACGGAAGGGACCCCGGTCAGCTTCCCTTCACCCTGCACAGAAAAAAATTGTCTCTGAAATCCGCATGTCCCTTCATAGCTAGCATACGACTGGGAAATGCGCCTGAAATTGCTCTCGCCACTCGCCTCTAAAACCCTTAAGATATCTTAACCAATCTCGTGCATCGCCTCCTCCCCATCGCGGCCACCCTCTGCCTCGTACTGCTCGCCAGTTGCAGCAGTACGCCCGAGTCTTATACCTACAAGTTCGTCCCCGGAAAATCTGCCGTCCTTCAGGGCAAATACGCTCTGATCCCCACGAACGCCCCTGAGCCAGTGAAACGTGCGGTGGCAGCGGGGAACCGACTCCAGGGCAAACCGTACATCTATGGTGGGGGTCACCGGCGCATCGAGGACGCAGGCTATGACTGCTCCGGCACCCTTTCGTACGTCCTCCATCATGCTGGTCTGTTGAAGACACCCATGGCTTCCAACGAGTTCCGCTCATTTGGCAAACCCGGGCCGGGCAAATGGATCACGATCTATGCCCGCAAGGGGCATGTGTTCTGCACGATCGCCGGACTGCGTCTGGACACAGGCTACAACGGCGAGAACGAGGGCCCTAAATGGACCACCCGCCCCCGCCCCACCAAGGGCTGCGTCGTGCGTCACATTCCGGGTCTCTAGACACCCGGCTTGACGGGACGATGCCACTTTGCCTATGCTGGAGGGAATGAAAGCCCCTTGCCTGCGATTGATGGGAATGGGACTCGCCCTTGGGTGGAGTTCTCTGACGGCCACTTTGGTTGCCCAAGAGCCAGTAGCTTCAGACAAGGAGACGATCAAGTTGCTGACGGACCGTCTGGCGGCTCTGGAGAAAAAAGTCACCTCCTTGGAGGACTCTCTCGCCCAGTTGAAGCGGGAGCAAAACTCTTCCAGTCCTGGAGAGCGCCGTACCATGACTGCAGAGCAACGCGAGTTTCAAAGCGAGCAGCGCAAGCGTTTCAACTCCCTGTCCGACGAAGGGCGCCGTAAATTCATCGAGGGCATGCGGGACAAGCGCGAGACTCTCGCTAATTCGACGCCTGAAGACAGGATGAAGCTGGCGCGGGAACTTTTCGAAAAGATTCAGGCTGAAGATCAGGCGCAAAAAGGCAAAACACCTGAGGCCCCCGCAAAGGCGGACGCTCCCAAATCAGAGTCCCCTCCTCCCGCAGAACAGAAGTAGCCACTCCCTGCGAGTCCATCAGCCTGCTACTCCTCACGCAGTCTCAAATCCACCGCCACTACCTGTCGGTCATCCCGGGCAAAGAACACACCGTTGGAGAACGCCCCGTGTGAACGGTGGCCCCCGCGCAGGATCTGTTCCTGCCCCCGGCGGTTGAACTTCGCAGGTGAGGCATCGACCAACCAAAGTTCGCCCGCCTCCGTCAGCACGAGCAAGGTGTCATGGACACGCAGCAGGGTGCCGCCTGCGACCCGACCGGACTCCCACATCACCTTGCCATCTTGCACACGGACGCACCGCAAGGACTGGCCAAATTCCTGGCGTCCATGGAACCCGTAGAGGTATCCATCGTAGTACACCGGAGTGCTGTAGTGGGCGTCCAGCACATCCTCTTTTTGCCAAAGACGCGTGAACTTCCCCTCCGGCTTCCATTGCCAGAGACTCGCTCCCACGTCATAGCAGGCGGTGAGGAAGAGCTTGTCTTCACCACACCAGAGGGGCGTGGCAGCGTTCACAGAGGCGTCTGCATCGGAACGCAGCCGCTGCTGAAATTTCACGCCGCCATCCAAAGCATTGACCACCACCAGATCATTGCGCATCCAGGCGATGATCGCGGGAAACGTCGCCCCGCCTCCGAGCTTGAGAATGGGAGCCGCATAGCTGGCTTCATCCTTGAGACATTGCCATAGGATGCGGCCATCATCGAGGCTGAGTGCGATCATTCCGGCCGCTCCTTTGCCGTTGGCTCCTCCTGCCTCCATGATCACCTTCCCATCCGTCACCAGAGGTGCGCACACGCGGCCAAAGAAGCCTTGAGGCGAGTTGAGTTCCTTCACGGTATCAAATCCCCAAAGTCGCTTCCCCGTCGTGAGATCCAGTGCCTGCACCGTGCCTTCGGCTCCATGGATGATCACCTTGCCCTGCGCCACCGTTGGGCAGGCCCGCGGGCCGTTGTCGAATCCGAAGCTGTCTTTGAAGGCATTGGCGTAGGTGTAGCGCCATTCCTCGGTGCCTGTGGCGGCGTCCACGCACACCACGATGGCCTGGTCGTTTATTCGATGGAAAAGGATCACCCTGTCTCCCACCACCACGGGCCCGGCAAATCCAGTGCCCACGGGATGCTTCCAGCGGAACTTCACGCCCGAAAAAGCGAAGCCCTTGATCACTTGCTCACTATCAGCGGCCGCGCCATCCCGGTTGGGCCCCAGGAACTGGGGCCAGTCCGCAGCAGGAACACTTCCCACCATCAAAATGGTGCTCATGAAGAAAAAGCCGGCCTTCAGAACTCGCTTGCTTGCCTTCTTCATGAACATCAGTCGTGCCTCCCGCGTGTTTGCGCTACGCCCACCATTCTCTCAATACGGCCAGATCGCGGCGCGTGGCCTCAAACGCCTTCTGCACTTCCTCCTTGGTATCGAGTTTGTCTTTAATATACTCCACATGCAAGCTCACAGGTCCAGCATAACCGCCCGCTTTCAGCAGCTTCGCATACTCCTTGCCCGGTGCCATCCCCTCTCCCAGCGGCACCACCTCCGCCTTGCCATTGGCCCACTGGTAGTCTTTGAAATAAGCCGCGCCAATCCGGTCCTGTACCAGCCTCAGCTCAATGGGCCAGGACGTTCCGCCTTCCACTGAAGCATGCAGGATGTCGAAGGCAAAGGCCCAGTCTTCTGTCGGATAGTCGCGCATCAGCGTCGCCACATCCCAGATCGGAGCTCCCACATAGTCTTTGCCGTGGTGATTCTGGAAGAGAGGCTGGATTCCGATCTCTTTGCTCAGGACAATCAGGTCCTTCACTCCTGCTTTGATCTTGTCCAACTGGGGCCAGATCGGCTGCTTCAAGTCATACTTCCAGTAGTTCATGCGGTACCGGGCGATGCCAAGAGCCTTGGCCGTCCGCAGCACCTTCTCTGTGTTCTGTGCAGCAGATACCTCATTGATGCCGGAGGTGAGGATCGTCATCTCCAGACTGTGCTTCTTGAGTTGCTCCATGAGCTTGGGCAGATCTTCTTCCACCCGCTCAGGTTCCACGTGTCCTTTGGGTCGTACAGGTGCCTCGATCCCGTCCACACCGAGCTGGGCGGCATGGGAGGCAATCTCCTCAAAGCTGAGCCCCTGCAGGTGCTTGGTGAAGAAGCAAAACTTGTGCTTGGCACCTGCGCTTGTAGCAGGCGCAGCAGCAGCGGTGGCAAAGGGCAGAGCCAGGGCCCCGGCTCCTTGAAGGGTGGTAAGAAGAAAGTCGCGACGATTGTGCATGGGTGATAGGGCGCAAAAGAGTGCGTATAGATTAACGGAGGCTCAGAGAAGATCACTCAGCCAACTGCCGGTGCAGTTCGTGAACTTTGCCCATGATCAGCTCTTCCACCTCAGGCTTCCAGGGACCAGGATGGGCTGTGTAGAGCATGGCGCCGCCGGCTTCATACCCGCCTTCTTCCAGCACACGACGGCTGGGGATGTAGCCCATCACATCGTTGGAATAGCCTGCCACCCAGACCGTGGCTTGCTTGGGCATTTCCTTCTTGAGCCGCAATGCGTAGTCCACCACCACTTCACCCGCCAGGGCGACCAGTGTGAAGTCCGCCCCCAGTTTCACGACTTGGACAGGATAGTCATAGCTGGAGGCCAGTTTGCCTTCGGCCTCCAGTTTCTTAAGCTGCATGGTTGCATGGGCGGCCTCCCAGCGATTCGTGGATCCCGCCATCTTCTCCAGGTCGGCTTTGGAAGGCGGTGGGGCAAAAGGCAACGCCACCGTGCCCAAGGCCGCTTTCACCGTCCCGCCTACCGGCTGCTTTTGTGTGACAGTGAGGGCTGTCTCCACCGCATTGGCAAGGGTGCGGCCGTGCTGCTGGGCGAGCTCCAGCTTTCCCCGTGGGTAGGGATTCTGGTCCCCGCCGCAACCCATCACAAAGAGCGCCACCGCACCGGGATGCGCCGCCTCCAGGTACTCCTGGGCATAGCCAGCGTAGTCGCCGCAGAACTGCTGAAAGCTCAGGGTCGTATTGTGGCAGGCGTAGCCAAACATCACCGCCATCAGCTTTTCCCCCTCCGCGCCCCGCACCTCCAGCACCGGCACCGAGTGATCTACCGGACCGTCCGGGTACGGGCTGTTCTTGAAACCCAGTCGGGTGGGCTGCCGCCGGTTCATGGCAAAACCGCATCGGGCATGGGTCGCGCTCAACTTCGCCGGGGCGAGCCTGCCTATGGCATCTCCCGTGAGCCGCACCAGTTCCTCCGCCAGCCAGGCCCCATACTGGGCTCCACGTTCGTCTCCGTGATCCATCACCTCCAGGTAGAGGGACCTCCCCACCCGGAACTCCGGCCCACAGTGCGTGTGGGAGCAGTTCATGAACACCCGCTCTGGTGATAGCTGATGTTGTTTCCGCAATGCCTCCACCACCGTACTCCGCAGTGAGCTGGGAATGCCGATGAGATCCATCGTCAATGTTACGAAACGGCCACCCTGCCCATCCTCCAGCACCAGCGCCTTGGCGTAGAGATCCTGGGCCACCCCGTCAGATGGGGTAGTGCGGGAGGCGTACCCAGCCATCCACATGGGCTCTTTGGGCGTGATCTTGACGGAGGCAGCGGCCGCCTTCCAGCCAGCACCCTCTTGGGCCCAGACGGTCCCACCCGCGGCACACAACATCCATCCCAACAGGAAAAGAACACGACGTGTCATGGCACCAATGCGTGCCATGAGGGCGCAATCTTGCCGGGAGGCCGGAAATAACCCGCCGTCCCCTCCGGCCCAGCCCTACGGACTGCCATTTGCGGCAGGCTTGTCCTCCGGTGCATCCACCGCATCTGTCGGCGCACTCCCAGACTTCCGGGGCGGCGGGGGCATGGTCTCTGGCGGGAGCATCTGCGGAATGTCGCTGGCCCCTTCCACTGGAGGGAGCAGCGGACTGGACCGGATTTCTCTAGGCACATCCTCGGGTGACAGGGCGGGCAGCAGCGGATTGGGCCCTTCTTTCCATGAACGCTTCCACTCCGGCATCACCACGGGGGTGCCCGTGGCATCCTGCGTCGTCTTGCGATGACTGCCGATCACCTGCAGACGCAGCCCTTTGATGTAGAAGACGGTGTAATCACTCAGCCCTTCCACCACCGTGCGACCTCGCTGCAACAAGGGCTTGCCTCGCACAATCAGCTCGCCGCCGCTCTCGATGTAGGCCTCCTGGCCCAGCGTCCGAAGTTGTTCACGAAAGTCCACCTGCATATACACCTTGCCCCGTGCCCTCACCCGAAGCGGTTGGCCCGCTGCGTCAGACTTCAACACAGTAATTTCATCAGCAGCCACCTTGTAAAAGAGAGGGATTTCCAGGCTTTTCGGACTGACCTTCTTGGCCTCCTCAAAGGTCATGGAGAGCACCGAGGCCGGATCCACCTTCTCTTCCTTCTGCGGCAGGCCACTGATGTGGGAGCCCGTGGGAGCGTCGGACATGGGTACCCCCTTGCAGCCAGTCAGGAAGGCGACACACAGCGCCGCCGTCCCTGCCCTCTGCCGTGTTACCTGAAGAAGCTGCTCGACCATGACTGAAGCATAGTCAAAAACTGCGCGTAAAACCATCATGAAAATAATACGCCTCTCGTCCGGCCACATTTTTGTCTTGGCTCACGAACCTCGTTTCCGTTAGGATATTTTTTATGGATGGCAATCACTGGTATCTCCTTAAAGTGGCAGGCAACGAGATCTTTGGACCCGCCCCTTTGGACCAGTTGAGGATCTGGGCGGCGGAAGCCAAGATCTCCCCCATGGACCGAGTCTCCAATGATGAGCGCCGGACATGGATGCGGGCTCCGATGGTCACAGCCCTTCAGATGGACTGGCTGGTGGAGATGTCTGACAACTTCCTCTATGGTCCTACCAGCGTCGGCACGCTTCAAGAATTTCTGGCCACCGGTGAGATTGACGAGAACGTCTCCGTCATCAATACCCTGGAAGGCACCAAGACCCGTCTCAGCGACCTCCCCTTCTTCAAGGCCAGCCCCCACCGGGTGCGCGGCACGCAGGAGATTTCCCTCGGCTATGGCGAGGAGTTCGGCACGGGCGAAGCCAATGCGAACCTCAAGCAGCGCTGCCTGTGGCTGGAAAAGCAGGTCATGGAGTTGCAGCGTGAGGTAGGCGCCTGGTCGGAACGCTGCCACAGCCTCCGCCAGCAGTTCGTGGAAATGACCGGTCGCGATCCCCGCTAGGCCCTTCCATCACGAGATTCTAAAAGGCAGGCCCCGGGAGGGACCTGCCTTTTTAGCCTCTCAGTCAGCAGGACCCCTTATCCCGCCATGTGCTGCGGTGTCATCGGGACGTGATGACTTGTGGCCCCTCCCTCAGGTGCAGATGCAAAATGCGATTCACCTCGGCGATGCCCTGAGGGTGTTGGTTGGTCCAATGACCACTGGGGATGATGATCTCGCTCTGAGCGCCATCCAGGTGGCTGCTCCAGTAGGGCACGATGCCATCGGAGCTTACCGGCGGGGTGTGATCCTTGTTCCCGCCCTTGCCGCGATCACCGATGATGGTGTGATAGGGAATGCCTGGTGCGAGAGGCAGCTCGGCGAGGTTCTTCACAAAGCGGTTCTCAGGATCGAGGAAATCAATGCTGTTGGGCATCTTCTTCAAGTGCGTGCCGGAGGAGCCTGGCTTGGCGAGGTCAAGCGCGCTGCTGTCCCCCTTCAGTAGGTTCTTGGGCCCACCGATGATCTTTGAACCGAGACGGCCAAAGAAAGTGGTGGCCATGTCTGCCCCACGGTGCGAGGGCGAAGCATAGATGACGCGTGAGATCTCGGGGCGGTGTTCGAAGATGAGCGCCTCCTTCATGAACTGGCGTGTGGTCTCCTCTGCGAAAGGCGTCTCCGCCGGCGGCTTCTCATAGATGGCGTACCAGAGTTTCATGCCGCTGTCCGTCATGAGCGTACGGCTGATCATGCCTCCCATGCTGTGGCCGATGACGACGATGGGCTTGTGGTCCGGATAGCGGGCGTTGATAAGGTCAAGCTGCCTCCTCAGAAAGGCCGCGCTGGCGGGATAGGGATAGCCCGACGCATAGCTGAAGAACCAAATCTGATAGTTCTGCCGGATGACCGGGTCAGCGCGCAGTGACTCGATCATCGGCGCCCAAGTGGCCTGGGAATCACCGAGCCCGTGGATGCAGAGGATGGGAATCTTCTTCGGATCGTACGGCTGGAGCCTCGCCAGCCGTGGGCCGCTGGCGAACTCATCCGGTTTGAAAAGGCTTCCCAGCTCACGCCTGCGGGGCTTCAACTCCGCCAAAGCGAGAGCGATGGGCGCGGTGAAGTTTGCAGCCAGAGGATACGAGCGCCCCTGCATGACCACCGTCTCCGCAGACAGCGGGTCCTGGACCCTGAGCGTGGCGTGCGATCCCTGGATGTCCACCAGACCGGTGATGCCATAGTAGACGTGTTTCCCTTGCGCGAAGGGATCGATCTTCGTGGCATCAGGCACCTTGCTCTTGGCCACGAGTGCCGCCCCCAGCCCTTCCTTGTCCGCCTGCTCCACCACCAGCCTGCCTTTGAATGCATAGCGGTCTGCCGGCATGAGCTGGTAATTGGCAGGGTTCTGCTCCGGGTGTGAGTTGGACTTCAGCGAGAGAAGCCATTCCTTTTTGGCTCCCGGGCAGCGCACCGGAGCCGACCAGGGCTGTAGTCCGGCGGTATCAACAATCTCAAAGATCCGCGCCACGGCGAAGTTGTAGTCGGCAAGTGCCTGCGCCTTGGCGGGATTTTTCGCGAGCGCCGAGCTGGCGGTCGCAATGGCAGCCGCAGTGGCGTCCAGATAGGTACCAATCTGCGCCTCGGGACCGGCGTGCCCCCGCTTGCCAGCCTGGTCAATGTATTGTCCAGCAACCGTGCTCGAATGGTGGCTCAGCCGTTTTTTGGTGGCGGTGGAGTAGGTGTTGCACCCCACCATGGCCACCAGGGCCAAAGAGATCGAGGTGCAAGAGAGAAACCGCTTTGGGGCATTGAGCAGTGTACGCATAAGACTTATGGTGTGGGCATCAGGCTGCTATTCCGCACGTTTCACTGTCGGCAGCCGGTAGGAGGCATCGAGGTGCTTGCAGGCCGTGGAAACACATCGTGACTGCCAGTTGATTGTAAAAACGCATCTTCACGACTCTCTCCACTCGAGGTCGCGAACAGCTCACCAAGGCCCCACGTGCCCCTTAGCACACGACAGATCACGACTTGCCTCCCCTTCCCTTAAAGCATGCTTATCGTCGCAAATACTTGAATAAACGTCTATCCAGATTCCGAAAAACTGCGGTGAATTTTTCGCCTCACACCGCCAATGCAACCCAAGGGATAACATTTCAGGAATGTCGATTGTGCGACTGCTGATCTGGACTGATCTCGGCTGCCGCTTGCTGAGGAGGCCGGTTTTCCCAACCGCCTTAGGGAGAGGAGCGGGACGTGAGGTGGAAGGGTTCAACGCGATAACGTTCTGCCATTCAGGGATTGCCCTACAGCATCGGTAACCGATCTAAATCGGAGTAGTGATCTTGGCAAGTGGCATGGTCCAGCGTTCAGCGCGTGGAGGACAAGAGCCTGTCGAAACTGGGTGACATTGGCGAGAAGGCGAAGCTCGCAGACGCTTCAGTTAGTGCCAGCCAAGGAACCTTGGATGCGAAAGGCTCTCAGACCGCCACAACTCCTTCGGAGTAAAAACCTCCAACACCCGTACCCAACGTAGACTCGCTGGAGCTCGTCAACGTTGGGCTTGTAGCCCCATCCTCTTCGAGGAAGAACTTCGACTGAGCGAGTGGATGGCACCGGGTCTTTGAAGCGCTCGCCACAGTCCGAAGTTGATCCCAGCGGGATCTCTAACACAGCCCAACGTTGGACGAGCCCTAAGCGAGTCAACGTTGGGTACCTCCGCGGAGGATGATCATCCGCTTTCGCCCCACCGCCATCAACGCCTCCACGTCGCTCGCATGCGATGCAGCACGAATGTTTGGTTGCAGGTCGCGAGGTCACGCTGCCCTTCCATCGACTGCCCGCAACGACTGCCGTTTTTGCAGACCCAATCGTTACGCAGCGATTGATGGGCCCCGTCATCGTGTCTGTGGGACCAGGGCTTGGCCCCAAGTTGCACTCTACTCATCCTCTTCCACTTGAGCGTCCCTCCCCTCCTCTTGGGCTCACAAAAAACTTCGCAGAAACTTTGCAAAAGATGCTTGCACATTTTCAGGTCTGGCGTACATAGAAAGCCCCTCTCGACCAGCGCGGGTGGCGGAATTGGTATACGCGCAAGACTAAGGATCTTGTGCCGAAAGGCTTAAGGGTTCGAGTCCCTTCCCGCGCACTTTCTCCCTAACCATGTGGAGTTGAGACCGGCAATCCGGGCGATCTCCCGCCCCGTTGCCCATGTCTTCATCAGATACCGCCACTCTCCTCATCCACTGCCCGGATCAACCGGGTCTGGTTCATGCCGTGACGGGATTCATCTTTGCCCATCAAGGAAACATCCTGGATCTGGAGCAGCACATTGACCCCCCGGAGAATCTCTTTTTCATGAGGGTGGAATGGGCCGTGGAAAACTTCACCTTGGCCAAGGACGATATCGCAGCCGCCTTCGCTCCCTTGGGTGAGAAGTACCGCATGGGCTGGACACTCCACTTCTCCAGCGAGCGCAAGCGGGTGGCCCTCTTCGTCTCCAAGGAAAGCCACTGCCTCTACGACCTGTTGTCCCGGCATGAGGCGGGCGAACTTCCCGTGGAGATCCCGGTGGTCGTGAGCAACCATGAACACCTGCGGCCGGCGGCAGAGAGATTTGGCATCCCCTTCCACTGTTTTCCCATGAGCCCTGCCACCAAGGCTGTGCAGGAGAGGGCGCAAATCGATCTGCTGCGCGAGCATGCGGTGGATACCGTGGTGCTGGCCCGCTACATGCAAATCCTGAGCGAGGATCTCATCCGCGAGTTCCCCAATCAGATCCTCAATATTCACCACTCCTTCCTCCCCGCTTTTGTGGGAGCCAAGCCCTACCATCAGGCCTATGAAAGAGGGGTCAAGATCATCGGAGCCACCAGTCACTATGTGACGGCAGCTCTGGACGAGGGCCCCATCATCCATCAGGACGTGATGCGGGTGACCCATGAGGACAGCGTTGCCGATTTGGTCCGGTTGGGAAAAGACCTGGAGAAGACCGTACTGTCCAAGGCCCTCTGGTGGCACGTGAGAGACAAGGTCCTGGTGTACCACAACAAGACAGTAGTGTTCTCCTGAGGAGAACGCACCAACCGCGCGCGTTTGGGGTGGTCACCAAGGAACCGACCTGCACATGGGTGTTTGTGGGGAGCGCAGGCGGCTCGCCTGCCACAAGGGCGGCCCCGCCCGCGTAGGACATCGTTATCCGGTGGAGGCCCTCTTTTTGTTCCAGCCGCCTGCGCTCCCCTTCGCCAATCCGTTGCTAAGGGGGAATGGTGATGGTCTGACTGCCTTTCGAACCGCGAGGTTCCTTGGCAGCACCGGCTGATCCCCTTCCCTCTGTGTTCGGGAAGTTCGAACCCGAAGGGTTCACCACAAGCCAAACCCATGAAAAGCATGAGCACAGCGCTACCGCGGAGTGGTAGGCCTTGGACGGGCAGTGCCCGCTTGGGAATATTTGCCCGCGTTGATGGCCTACCGCTCCACGTTTTCGATGGGTTTCCTCGCTCGTTCGTTCCACCGCATAGCTTTTCATGGTGAACCCTCCAGGTTCGAGTGCGTGGTGACGATCGTCGGCATGAAAGCAAACAGACTGAAATTTTTCCTCGAAGAGGATGTGGCTACAAGCCCAACGTTGACGAGCTTCCGGCGACTCTACGTTGGGTTGAGGAGAGATGAGCACTCACTCCAAAAGAGTTTCAGCGGTCTGAGAAGGGCGGCCTGCACAGTTGGCACATTGCACCTCCAACCTCTCCGCTCCCGAAACGACGAGGACCGTCAGACTCCTCCGCGGCATCGTGTTCAACGCATGGCGGCAACTCACGTCGTTATCCGACACCCTGTAATTTTCCATCGCGCAAAGAAACATCTGTTCGTCCACGAGCACATGGCGTAAACTCCGCCAAGGAGCCTTCCCATGATTGCCAATTTTGCCTGCCCGCATTGCCAGGTCAGTCTGAAGATGGACACCACCCTCCTACAAGGGCACATTCGCTGCCCCAGTTGCGGTCAGGTGTTTGCCGTGGAGCCACCACCCCCGCAACCCGTGATTCCCGTTGCCATCCTGGCAAGCCCGCCCACGCCACCGCCCATCAGTCACGCGGCCGCTCCCGTTCAAGCCACCCCAACTGACCAAGCCTTTCACCCCAATCCGCCGCCTCATAAGGCTCCGACACGTCCCGGCCCACCCCGCCCGCACAGCCCGGGGCTTCCAAGGCCACCCCAATCTCCCGAAGCGGCCGCCGCCAAGGCTGCACAAGAAAAGGCCGAGACCAATGCCCTGTACGCGATGATCGGCATTGGCATCGTGTCCTTCATCGCCCTCATCTTTGTGATTCGCTGGGGCATGGGTTGGGTAGAGAAGCGCCGCATTGAGAACTCCAGCAGCCATCAGGTGGCCATGATTGAAGCGGCTCAGAAGAAGGCCGACGATGAAGTGAAACGAAAAGACGCCGAGGCCGCGAATGCCCGACGCGAAGCGGAGAGGAAGAGCATCCGCGCCCAGCTCAGCCTGCACGTCACGGGAGGCAACGATGCCGTGGCCGACGCCCTTCTGACGGCGCTGGAGGAAGTGAATACCGAGACGGAACTCGCCCTGCAAAATGGCAGTCTCCGCACCAACGTGCAACTGCACATGGAACAGGCGCTGCTCGCCAAGATGACCGAGAACACAGTGCTGCGGAAGTGGTTTGGAGCTCAGGGATCCCCCTCAGAGTTTGTACGCGCCATCTATGGTCTGGCGGATCCCCGCAGCAACATCCAAACAACTCAGCCCGCCCTTCCCGGGGCTGTTTCACCTCTGTTCACAGATCAGAAATACCGCTCCATGGGGACGGGCTTTTTCGTGGCCCAGAGCGGATGGCTGGTCACGAATCATCACGTGGTTCGAGGAGCGATCAATGTCGAGGTCAGGACCTCGGGAGGCAAGATTGTCAACGCCCGGGTGGTCAAGAGTGATGAAGAACGGGATCTGGCCCTGCTCAAAGTGGAGGTGACACCTGGGGCCTGGCTGCCCATCACCATGGGTGAGCCCTCCCTGGGCACGAATGTTTTCACCGTGGGTTTCCCCCAGCCCACGCTCCAGGGCATCGAGCCAAAGTTCACCGAGGGCACCATCAGCAGCACCCGGGGTTTGCGCGATGACGAAAACTCCTACCAGATCTCCGTCCCCGTACAGGGTGGAAACTCAGGCGGAGCCCTGGTGCACCAGAAAAGCGGCTGGGTAGTGGGCGTGATCCGCTCCAAGCTCACCTCCAACTCTCAGGGCGAGGCCCTGCAGAACGTCAACTATGCCGTCAAGAGCAAGGCCCTGCGAAGTTTCATTGAATCCATCCCGGATGCCAAGTCGCTGCTCGACGTTCCCGTTGCCTCGAACCCTGAGGATACCGACGCCATCATCGAGAAAGTACGTTCCGCCACGGTGCTCGTACTGATACCCAACTAGCAGGGAGGTCGCGTGATCCACACCACTTACGGCAGCGCCCCCTGCCAGACACCCGGCACCAGGGTGAGCATCGGCTGACCCGGAATCCCCTGCTCGTTGCGATGGATCTGGCCGATCACTAAATCCACCCCGGTCGCCCCTACCAGCCGTGACTGTTGATTGATCCCCGGTGGATCCTCTGGAGAACGCCCGGTATTGAGACTGGCGAAGATGAGCCCTCCAGGACTGTTAACAATCATGCCCGCAGCTCTGATCCAACCGAGAATCTGGTTCTGCGCCCCCACCACGGCATCGGGACGATGCGTGTGCATCCACCCGGCCATGCCTGTCCCTTCGGTATCGGGACAGATGAAGGGCGGTAGCCGACGACTGGCGGGCAGCCGTTGCTGGAAGACCAGATAGGCCGCCAGCCAGGAAAGCTGCACCCGCTCATGAGTCTTGGCATCCGTGGCAAACCCGACGCGCCGGGCACCATGTGCGTGCAGATGCTCCAGTGTAACGAGGTTCCCCTGGTAAAAGTTGGGGACCACCCTGGAGACGGACGGTTCCAGCAGCGTATGACCAATGGCAATGGCCGCATGATTCTCCCAGCACAGCGGCACGGTGCCGTTTGGCTCAGGCAACGGGCAATCAAGACGCCCCGGATGTGGCGGGTGTGCAGCATCTTGTTGAAGCGCTCCACCTCCAGCACGGGATCCTGAATCCAGAAGGTTTCCAGCAAATAACCCTGCTCAGCCGCACGATCACGCGCGCCTTCATAGTACTCGACGAAGCTCGGATTGGGGTATCGCCACCCCTCACGGGTCGGGTGCGCCGTGATATAGGCCAGTGTATTGACCGTGCGGGGCTGACGGTGGGATTTGAGGTCCGCCATCAAGGCTGACACCATGGCATTGCGACGATAGCCCATTTCACCCGCCAGCTTCTGGATGGCTTCACATCGCTCTGCGGGAAGCCGCGGATGATTGCTCAAGGCACGAGAGACCGTGGACCGGGACACGCCTGCCGCGCGGGCCACTTCCTCCATGGTGACCGGGCGTTCAGACTCGCGCTTTTCACTCGCTGGATCCACAGCGTGCAACGACGTGCACAACCGACACATTGTCACGCGTTTTCCTCCCTGCCATCATACCGGCGCGCAAGAACACAACCTACCCTTCCGCTCCCTCACCATGGAAAAAGTTCTCATCATTATCGGCGACGCCACAGAAACGGTGGACACCCTCTACCCCTTCTACCGCCTGATCGAAGGCGGCTACCAACCCGTCGTCGCAGCCCACGAAAAGCGGCGCTACCAGATGGTGATGCATGAGGTGAAGCCTGGCTGGACCATCACCAAGGAATGGGAGGGCTACACCATCAATGCCGACGTGACCTTTGTCGAAATCAAGGCCGAGGAGTACGCCGGCATCTTCTTCAGCGGCGGTCGCGCCCCGGAATACATCCGTGAGGACCGGGATCTGCTGAAGGTCACCAAGTACTTCTTTGAGAAGAACCTGCCCATCGCCAGTGTCTGCCACGGCGTGGAGATTCCCGCCCGGGCCGACTGCGTTCGCGGTCGCCGCATGGCCACCGTGCCCAAGTGCCAGTTCGACCTGGAAGTCTGTGGCGGCATCTTCGTCAACGAAGCCTGCGTGGTGGATGGCAACCTCGTGAGCGGGCGCACCTTCCATGACCACGGCTACTACATGGGTGCCTGGATGAAGCTGCTGGATGAGGAACGCGCCCGTCGCCAGGCGGCCGCGTAGTCCGACACCCAATCACAGGGACCTCTCTCCCGCCAGCCGGCAGAACATTCTGCCGGCTTTTTTGTGCACGGCCAACCCTCGATCAGCGAGTGCGGTTGATGCTCTCCACACGCGTGCGCGGGATGTTTGCCGGAGGCTCTGTGGCGGCCCCGCCACCCATGGTGTCCTCGTCGTCTTCCAGTTCCGGGACTTCCAGCACCACTTCCCCATGGCGAACCTTCTTCTTGGCCATGGCCACGGAGATCCACCGAAACTCCTCAGTATTCTCCAGAATAACCTTCATCATCATGGTGAGCGGCACCGCCAGGAACATGCCCGCAGGCCCCCATAACCAACCCCAGAAGATGACGCTGAGTACAATGACCAGCCCGGAGATGCCAAAACGCCGCCCCATGAGCATGGGCTGCCAGAGGCTGTCCAGGCAGAAGTTGATGACCGCATAGCCAATGGCCACCCCTACCGCAGGACCCACGCCGTGCTGCACAAGCGCCTCAATGACCGCCGGGATGCCCGCCGCCGTGGAGCCCACAGCCGGGATGTAGTTGAAGGCAAACGCCAGGATGCCCCACAGCAAGGGGTACTTCAGATTGAAGCTCCAACAAAGGATGAAGGCCGCCACTCCGGTGGCGGCACTGATGAGCGTTTTGACTCCTAGATACTTCTGGATGTCCGTGGCAGATTGCAAGAGGACGGCAAGATTCGGCCCGCCCGCCTGCTCCACCACAGAGGCGCGACTCGTGGTGCCGGGAGCCTCCATGAGGATGAACATCATTACTACGAGGACGATGATCGTCGACCCCAGCCAGGTGGCCACCGTTCCGAAAGTGGTCCCCACCATGGAGGCGACGTTCTTCACCACATCCTGATTCGTCGCCAGCGAGATGATGGTGGGCACGTCAAAGACCTGATTGGCCGTATCCTTGGCCCCTTCCACACCGCGTTCTTCCAGCCAGGCACCCGTCTGATCCACGTAGGTCTTGAGTTTGTGGACATAACCAGGCACCTCACTCTGAAACTTGCGCAACAGGCTGGCTCCGGCATACACGGTGAGCCCAAGCGTAAGCACGATGGCCCCCACCGTGATAAAAAGCGCCACCATATGAGGCAGCTTCTTGGACATGAGCCAGTGCATGAGCGGAAAGCTCAACACGCTCAAGAAAAAGGCGACCACGATAGGCACGAGAAATCCCGCCCCGGCCTTCAGCCCGGCGATGACGACAATGACGCATGCCAGCGTCAGCAAAGCGCGTCCGGCCTTCATGGCGCGGGGCATGGGGGGATCAGCTTCGCGTTCTCTCATCTCCTGGGGATTGGGATATTTCTACTCTGACAAAACAATTGGGAACGATACAGAGCACGAGGACGAAAGCGATTAATCTCTGTGTCAGATACGCCCCCTTGGTCCGCGACGGTTCGACAACGGTCGCCATGAGGACGTTGAGCCCAGGGCAAGAAAGAGTCAGCGAGTCGGCTTCTCCGCCACGAACACCACGTAACGCATCGCTTTCGTGCGATAAGCCACCCAAATTCTCACCATGGTGATCGCAAAAATGCGGTTGTCATTGCGGGCATCAAGGAGAAACCGAAGGTAGCCCGGCCGCCGGATCAGCCCTACAACAAAGCGCCATGCGCAGATGGGCCAGGTACGGGAGACCTTCCGGGTCACATCCAGCCGCTCCTTCATGGCAAAGCCCGCTTGCTCCATCCATGCCACATAGTCTTCCTCAGTCCCCATCGCAGGAAGCCTGCCCTCACGACACACTGGCTCCACCAGATGCCGCACCTGCCAGGGCTTGAGCGCGTCCCCTGCCAGCCAAGCGCAAACCACCAACCGACCGCCGGGTTTCAAGACGCGAGCAGCTTCAGAAAACACCCTTGGTTTGTCCGCCATATGCTCCGTGCTCTCGATCGCCACCAAGGCATCAAAGGCTTCATCAGGACGCCGATTGCGCATCCAATCCTCCACCAAATACGAGGGATTCCCGGGCGTATGCGTGACCTCAGCGGCATAACACTGCTGGGCGGGAGAGACTGTCAATCCCGTGACCCGAGCCCCATACTCATCTGCCAGCAGGCGGGAAGTCCCACCATAGCCGCACCCCAGATCACATACTTCCGCCCCCGGCACCAGCGCTGCCTTGGCCGCTACCAGATGAGACATTGCCCGAACGGCCTCATCAGAGCTTTCCCTCCCCGTCTCCCACAAGCCATGGTGAACATGCTCCCCCCATATTTCGCGATAAAAACCGTCCAGCTGATCATAGTGCCGCGCCACGTCGTCCACAGAGATCGGCAGGGAGGATTCAACCATGGCAGTTCAATGGAGAAATGGATGACGCACGATACTGGGGCCTTGGTCAATATGCCCTCTTCTGCAATCGTGTGCACCAAGAACCAGACGGAAGTAATTTCATCCACATTCCGATCCGTCACAAAAACAACGGCCAGCCGGATTTCCCGACTGGCCGTTGCAAAAGTCAATCATCTAGGACGGCTTCTGCCGACCACGGGATCGGGTCAAAGACCGATCTCAGCGCCCTTGTGGCCGAGCTGCTTCACAGCCTTGTTGAGCTGATCGAACTCGATGGGCTTCTTGATCACGGTGACTGGCCCCGTCGACAGGATCTTGCTGAGAATCTCACTGTCAGGGTAACCGGTAATCACCACAATAGGGAGGTCCGGATGGATGTCCTTCAGCTGGATGTAAACTTCATCTCCAGGAATGTCAGGGAGCTTGAGGTCGAGGAACACGAAGTCAAACTTCTGTTTCTTGGCCAGAGAGATGGCTTCAGCACCAGAGCCGACGACAAGACGACCGAAGCCGGCCTTCTTGAGGAACTGCTTGAACAGCGCCTGCAAAGCAGGGTCATCATCCACGACCAACACAGTTGGCTGACCCGACTCCTCTTCCTTGCGAAGCACATCACGGTCAAGCAGGCTGCGCTTGATGCGCCAACGTCCTCCGATCTGCACAGCGGGAAGCTGGCCCCGTTGCACGAGGTAATAGACGGTCGGAAGAGGAATCCGCAGATACTCCGCGGTTTCCTTGACCGTCATCAATTCGGGTGAGGTTTCAGCCATAGTGTTCAAGAGAAAGGGTGGATGGAGATTGAGAAATCGTGTCGTAGGAATGAGCAGGAAAATCTGCGCTTCTGGTTAGCAGCGATGTGACACACAATTACTATAAGTTCAAAAAAATGACAAGGAGAAACTGCCCGGAATACTGAGAAAATTAAGGTTAAGTGGAATTAAGCATCAAATTTGCGAGTCATTACTGATCTCATTACACGATCGAGGAATGTGACAAAACCGCAATTCTCATGCAAGCGCGACGGGATTGGGACAATTTTCTCCAATGGCAAGAATAATCATTTGGCTCTCCAGATAACTTGGACAACAAAGAAGAGGCGTTGTTCTAGTTTCTCTCATTTGAGAGCACACATCCCTAGGAGAGCCCCATCCACCTTTCGAACTACGAGAAGGCCTGAAAATTTTAGGCCTGATAGAAGCGTCTTTCAGCCACCACTGCCTTCGAGGGCTCCGTCTGGCCGGATTGCGTTGCGCATTCCATTCCGGCAGACTGACAGAGAGACTCACCAGGATTCACAGCTTGGCTGCGAAACTACTCATCCATTCGGGCGAGGACTCCATTCTCTCCCAGAACCAGGCGGAACCCGATTTCATCATTGCGAGTGCCGGTGGGCATGGGTCGCCGATAAGAAGCCAGCAATTCTTCCCGCTCGCGAGTACGCCAGCTGCCGCCACGCACCACGCCCATACGCTGCTGCTTGGGCTCAGGCCCGCCAAAGTCTTCCGCTACCCATTCCCAGACGTTACCCGAAAGGTCTCTGAGGCCGGTGCGCGCATCCGGCGTGAAGGAGCCTGCCGGGGCGAGCCCGACGAAGCCATCATTCAGCCCCGGGATGCCATTCTTCTGTTTGGCGTCATCTGCCGCACTCTGGTCCCAGAGGTTGCCCGGCACAACTGGCGGCACCCAGATGAACCCCCAAGGATAGAACCCCTCGATCCGGCGATTGCGATCTGCCGGAGTATCGCCGCGCTCTCGAGGCAGCCCGGCGGCCATGCTCCACTCATCGTCTGTAGGCAGTCGGTAGCTTTGATTCTCCTCCAGCAGCCCCTTGGCCTGCTCGGTGCGGGTGAGCCACCTGGCATAGTGAATGGCATCCTCCCGGCTGACAAAGGTCATGGGCAGGGTGCTGTCCTCCGCCGGGTCAATTGGCGGTGGATTGGTGATGGGGACGGATCGCAGATAGCTGGCGTAGTCCGCCCTGCGAATCTCCGTGGCGGACATGAGGACCGCTCCCAGTGGGACGAAATCCATGCCCAGAGAGTTCTTCCACTTACGACCGAATGCCACCGCGTCGGTGGGCTTCATCTTGGCCGTCAGCGTGAGCAGCTTGCCCTCCTCCACCTTGCCTTTTAGGATCTCCCGTTTGTAGCCAGGCAGGCTCATCACAAATGAGGCCTCCCCCACCCGCATCCGCGAGAGGGACAACGGGGTGGTGCCGAGCACTTCGCCGTTGTTGATGACCTCAGCATGAGGTGGCAGGCTCTCCACCAGTACCTGGCCGAATTGCAGCTTCTCCAGCGAGAGACGCATGGCAAACCAGTTCTTCTGCGAGCCCGGGCTGCGCTTGAGCGTGGTGTCTGGCCGCCAGCCGTACTCCATGTCCAAGCCAAGAGCACCAGCCGCGCGGTCTTGATCGGTCAACCAGTTGCAGAATCCAGTCGCATCTGCCCGGGGTACCACCACGGAGTATTCAGGTTTGCCCCCCTTCTGGAAGCTGGGCACCACCTCGCCTTCAAAGGACTGCATGGTGGACTCCAGGAACTGATTGAACAGTTCTAGAGTGACGGGCCGGTCCGCCACGTGGCGATCCTTCTGCCAGGTGAAGCGCATGTCGAAGCTGTTGAGCCACATGCGCCCCGGATTGGGCAGCTTGGCCTGGGCGATCTCCTCTGGGGTGAGTTTCTTCGCCTCGGGGGCCTGAATCTGGTAGCTCCAGGCAGTCTCCCGCTGCACCACGGCGAGCAACGCCCCGCTCAACACGGAGCCCACCGCCAGATGCCAGGTGGCATTCACCAAGCGTCGGGAAAGGGGCACGGGACGAGGCACACCCACCATGCGCAATGCGGCGGCAAAGTCAGCAGAGCTGGCGTAGCGTTCCTTGAGACTGGGTGCACAAGCCCGGCAGATGACGGTGTTCCACTCCCGCCACAAGTTCCACTCTGCCGCCCCCAGATCCTCCGGCACCTCCGGGAACTCCATACGATCCTTCCCGGAACTGATCTCATAGAGCACCTTGCCCAGACTATAGATATCAGAAGCGAACGTGCCAGGGCCCTCCGGGGGCACAAATCCCTCTGTGCCGACGTAGGAACGCTCCCCGTGGACAGCGACCAGGCCGATATCCGCGAGCTTCCAGGCTCCCTTTACATAGATGATGTTGGACGGCTTGATGTCCCGGTGGGTCAAGCCATGGCTGTGCATGTAGCCAAGGGCGTCCGCGAGGAAAATCCCGGTCTCCTTGCACTCCTGGAGGCCGATACGACCCCGGTTTCGAAAGTCCGTGGTGAGCGTGCGTGGCACGTACGTGGTGATATCGACATCACGCCCACTCTGGGCGTCATCAGCCAGCTCCATCACGTAGTAATAGAAACCGTTGGCGTCATTCCAGCCCACATGAAGGACGTTCACCAGTCCAGGATGACCGCGGGAGATGGGTTCAAACTGCTGAATCCCCTCAAACTCACGCCGGAAGGTCTTTTCGTATTCGAAATCCTCCCGCCAGACGATCTTCACGGCGCGGAGAGCACCGGTGATGGCCTGAGCAAGCCACACCTCCCCGTAGGCTCCAGACCCGATGCGCCGGATCAGCTTGAAGTCGGGAATTGGGATGTCGTTGTCCCGAGTGCTGACGGGCTCCTCGGGAGGGATGCGGGTATCCGCCTTTACCTGGCCGCGAGGCTCGATCTTCACTCCCTGCTTCACGTCGCCCGGCGGCGGTGGCAGGGCCGAAGCGCGACCACCCTTCTCCGATGACTTGTCGCCAGCGTTGGGGGTCGGGGCTTTGGGCTCGTCAGGGGCGGGCATTGATTGCAGCAAACCTAGCAAGGATGATCCCTACCATCCAGTGAACGATGCAAGAAAAAAGACGGCAGCACCTGAACCGCCCCGTCGATCCGGGAAAAGATCCTCACGCCAACCACAGAATGCCTAGAGCATCGTGGATTCCAGAGCCTGAACCTCTTTTTTGACCAGCGCACCGACTCGGTGCTTGGCGAGATAAACTTGGGCAGCGTTGATACCCAGCACCTCAGAGGTCTTCTTCACCCCCCAGCCCTTGAGCACGTAACAGTCAAAAATTTGATACTGACGGGGGGAGACACGGGACTTCACCCGCTCCAGGGCAGCGGAGGTGATGTTGTCGCGCCACTCCTTGTCCCATACCTTTTCCAGAATGTTGTCCTTCTCGTGGCTGAGGCGCTCCATGGCCAGATCGGCGCTGTCGGAGCTCTCGTTTCCCTGATCGGCCAGGGACGGCTGGCGCTTGCGAGCGCGAAAGACGTCCAGAATGCGCCAGCGGGTCATCTGCAGGAGCCAGGCCTTGAAAGACCCTGCGCGGGGGTCGTACTGCCCCTTTTTCACCTGCCGGGCAATGGCGAGCGTGGTTTCCTGCACCACGTCAAAGGCCTCTTCACGTGTGAGGCCGGACTTCGTTGCCACGCTGAAAATGAGACGCCAGTAGGTCTGGTAGAACTCGTCCCAGACCTTGTGGTCTTCCCAGTTATCGAGCTTCTCGATCAGGCTCTTACGAGTCTTCTCACAGAGGGCGCGTTGCTTCCGCTCGTCAGTGCTGGGTCTTGCGTTGCTCAAATCAAGGGTGCTGCGCGCCATGACTGGCAGTTTCGGAAACGCTACAGGGGAACGCAAGAGGAAAATGGGACCCATGCGTCATTCTCTGTGCAGAATCGGTCGTCATAGAGAGGTACGTACAAAACTGCCTGAGGGAGTCCGTCTGGACTGGATTTTGCCAGAACCCCCATACATCATGCGTCCCATGCCTGAGCCGACCCCCCTCCGCGTGCTGGTAGCTGATGAGAGCCTGCCCAACCGGCGCCTCATCCGGGAACTGCTAACCGCTTTCTGCGCCTGCGAGGTGGACGACGCCGCCAGCGGAGAGCATGCGTTTGAGCGGATCACCCAGCGGGAGTACGCTCTCTTTTTGGTGGCTTTCACCCTCCCCGACATCAATGGAGCCTTGCTGGACCGGATGATCGCCAGGGTATACTCCCGCTGCCACCCGGCAATCTTGTCGGCACCACCCGTGATTTTTCTCATTCGGCCGGACGAGAGCGCGGAATTCCAAGCTGTGAAACGCGATGCCCGGGTGCGGGGTGCAGTACCCCTGCCCCTGAGTCTGGACGTACTCATGCAAGTAGCAGGCCCACTCCTCCCTCCCAGAGGCCCCGCGCTCTGAGCCAATCACACTTTACCCTTTCTTACCTTACCATTCCGTGCCTTCCACGTTGATCAAAATTTGCGGTGTCACCCAGCCCGATCAGGCCCGGGAGATTGCCGCCATGGGTGCTGACTTCATCGGCATCAACTTCTGGCCAAAGTCGAAACGTTACCTGCCTCTCGCGGCAGCAAGCTGGCTGGCGGAGGTCCCCCGGACCTCCCGGCTCGTGGGAGTGTTTGTGAACCCGGACCTGAGCTATCTCGAGGAAGTGGTGGAATTGAACGTGCTCTCTGCGCTGCAGTTGCACGGCGATGAGACGCCGGAGTTCTGCGCGGAAGCGCAGCTACTGGGCCTGCCGGTGATCAAGGCATTTCAGGTGCAGGATGAAGCCATGCTGGCCCCGATCAGCCAGCATCCTCTGCAGGACATCTTGCTGGATGCCTACCACCCGCAGGAACGGGGCGGACTGGGCCACACTTTTCCGTGGGAACTGGCCACGCTGTTCCAGCAACGCCATCCCCACCACCGGCTCTACCTGGCGGGCGGCCTCACTCCAGAGAATGTGGCTACGGCGGTAAGCGGCCTGCACCCCTATGCCGTCGATGTGGCGAGCGGCGTGGAGAGCGGCACACCGGGCGTGAAGGATCTGGCCAAGGTGCAAGCCTTCATCAATGCCGTCCGCAGTGCCCCGTGAGCATTCGATCTCGCGCGGCAGAAAAGTTCAACATTTTGCGTTACGCATCGCCATGGAGGGACATTGGCTGATGGGTCTTGTCGTGTTCTGATACTTTTGTGATCAGTGATGCACGAGATTGCTGAAACACCATTTATCACATTCCGTATTTGTTCCCGATACCCTTGTTTCATCATCCCAACATGAAATTGCTCCCCGCCCTCACCACCCTGCTGTTTGTCGCCGGCTCCGCCTTTGCCGGCGCTCCTCCGGCTGGATTCAAGTCGCTGTTCAATGAAAAGGATCTCACCGGATGGCGCGGTGGCAGCACCTTTGACCATCGCAAGCTGCTGGAAATGCCGGAAGATGCCCGAGCAGCCCAGATCGCCAAGTGGACGACCACGATGACCGCGAAGAGCGACAAGACTGGCAAGCCCCACTGGTATGTGGAAGGCGAAGAACTGGTCAACGACGGATTTGGTGACTACGCCACCACGGAGAAGGACTACGGCGACTTTGAGCTGCTGGTGGAATACAAAACCGTTCCCAAAGCAGACAGCGGGATCTACCTGCGCGGCGTGCCCCAAGTGCAGATCTGGGACTCGACCGAGAACGATGAGAAGGCCGTGCAACTGGGCAAGCCCAAGGGCTCCGGCGGACTCTGGAACAACGCGGCGACCGCACCCGGACGGGATCCGCTGGTGAAGGCGGACAAGGCCTTCGGCGAGTGGAACAAGTTCCGCATCGTGATGGTGGGCAGCCGCGTGAGCGTCTGGCTCAACGACCAGCTCGTGGTGGACCACGCCATCCTGGAAAACTACTACGACAAGAAACTCCCTGCTGACCAGCAACGCCCGGTGCCCGCCAAGGGCCCCATCCAGCTCCAGACCCACGGCGGAGAGATCCGCTGGCGCAACATTTTCCTCCGTGAGATCGGCGCTGAAGAAGGCAACAAGATCCTCTCCAGCAAGGGTGGCGCAGGCTTCAAGTCCGCCTTCAACGGCAAGGATTTCACCGGATGGGCAGGCCCGGTGGAGAACTATGAAGTGGTGAGTGGCGCCATCCGCTGCAAGGAGAAGAAAGGTGGCACCATCTACTTCAACGAGGACCTGAAGGATTTCCAAGCCCGTCTTGAGTACAATGTGCCCCCTGGCGGCAACAATGGCCTGGCCATCCGCTACCCCGGCGAAGGCAACACCGCCTACGTGGGCATGACGGAACTCCAAGTGCTGGACAATGACGCCCCCAAATACGCCAAACTGGACGTGCGTCAGTTCCACGGTAGCGTCTACGGCATGGTGGCCGCCCAGCGTGGCTACACCCGCCCGGCTGGCACTTGGAACTTTGAGGAAGTGACCGTGAAGGGATCTACGATCACCGTAGAACTGAATGGCACCGTGATCCTCAACGCCGACCTGAGCAAGGTGGACATGAGCACCGTGATGGCCAACTCCGCCCACCCCGGAAAAGACCGTACCAACGGGTTCTTCGGCTTCGCCGGTCACAGCGATCCGGTGAGCTTCCGGGAGATCAGCCTCAAGAAGCTGTGATACTCTCATAGCAGACAGACTCTCTCTGGCGGCCCCTCATCGGGCCGCCTTTTTTGTTTCCACCGGGAACTGATCGCGCGAGTGACACATCGTTTGCATGACTGAAGTGCCATATTTCCTTGTCTCCACCGCTCCCCCTCGTTAACCTAGATTCATGATCGAAAACCTTCTGGCCGAACTTCGCAAGCAGGTGGAGCGCGCCGACAACCTCCCCGAGGAAACGCGTGCCGATCTCCTAGAACACGTGGAAGCCATGGAGGCCAGCCACGCCAACATCGCACTGGAAGAGCCCGATGACAGTGCTGCCCCGGCAGAAGAGCCTCAAGGCATCGACCGCCTGGTCTCCTCGGTTGAGGAACTTGAGGCGTCACACCCCGAGATCACCGCAACGGTGAACCGGATCGCGACCGTTCTGGGGAACATGGGGATCTGAAGCCTGCTTCGCGCAGGCACCAGGCTGGAGGACGGCAGACTCCAGACCCGAAGACATCAGGCTGAAGGCCTTGCATCTTGAGAAACCGGGGCTATGCGGTGCCAGATGCCACCGCTTTCCACCAGCCCCCTCACCCTCCGCCAGTGGGGTCTGCTCGCCGGGCTGCTTCTTCTGCCGGTGCTCATGATTGCCCTGGCCATGCCTCGCCCATGGGTGGCGGCCAGCTACTTCCTCACCATGAGCGTGGCGTCCTACGGGCTTTTTGCTTATGACAAGCAGCGCGCCCAGGCCGGCAAGTGGCGCATTCCGGAGTCCCGGCTTCACTTGTTCTCCCTGCTGGGTGGCTGGCCCGGTGCCTACCTGGCGCAGAGACGTTTTCGCCACAAGACGGCCAAGACCTTCTTTCAAGCCGTCTTTTGGATCATTGTTGTGGGCTATCAGGCCGTCGCCGTCGATGGCCTGCTGGGCTGGCCACTGCTGGGAGCGATGGGAAGGTAGGAAACAACAAAGAGTGGTGAACTCGTTGCAGCCCTACCCTGCCATTTTACAGATTACCGACGGCGGCGGCGCGTGATCATCAACAGCCCGAGCAGTATCAGCAATGCCCGGCCAGGCTCTGGCACAGCGGTCACGATCAAGATCCCTTGCGATGCAAACAGGGATGTGTCCCAACGATAGCCGCCACCCAAGGTGGGCAGATCAAGATCGGTGCCAGTTTCACCGCCCACACGGATGCGATCCCCCACGTTAAGCGATCCGGCCAAAGTCCCCACCCAATCCATCAGATTGAAGACGTCGCCAATCTGCGCGCTGTAGCCGGTGTTCACGATTGAGAACTTTGTGCCGGTTACCGTCAAAGTGCCGTTGATCTCCAGATGATCGTGGGCGTTCGGCGTGACTGGCTCCGCCAACAGACTGCTGTAAGTGCTGGGCAACCCAACCACACGGCTGTCATAGGTTGAATCGACGAGACCGTCGTTGTTCAGGTCGTAGGCGGTCAGACCGTAGTCCACAAACGAGGCGCGGAAGATCTGAAGGGACACGGTGGCGTTCTCAAACTTCGTGTTGCCGTTGAACGTGAGCGTTCCCGTTGACTCTCCCGCGAGGTCACCCGGCTTCAGGTTGCCTGACACAAGGTGCTGGGTGAAGCCAGTGCCCTTGCCTTGAACGACGCCTGTGCCAGCCAGGGTGGCTCCCGTTTGCACGACAATTCCGCCTGCATTGTTGTCCGCACCGGTATCGCCAATCCCACCGCGTCCGACCTGGAGAACGCCCGCAGCCACTGTCGTGGTGCCGGTGTAGCCATTGTTCACCGTCAGCGTGGCCCAGCCGTCGCCGGCCTTCACCAGGTTGAACTTGCCCGTGCCCGCCTGGGCCTCATCAGGGCGCACCAGATGGCTGGCAAGATTGCCGTCTTGGAAGAGGGCATCCCATTGCGCCTCGTAGGTGGAAGGCGTTGTCTGGGTGATGGTGAGCGAGGCTGAGGTGTTGGATCCGTTCTCGATAACCTCCGTGCTCAGCACCCCGGTGCCAGCCTGGGTCCAGAGGGAGCCAATCGTGGTGTTGAATCCGGCAATCTGCAGGCGGGAGTTGAAGTTCATGATCACGTCGTTGGCAGCGCTGAGAGCATTGATGTTCCCGAGGCGGACAATGGCGTTTTGATCATCATCATAGCTGGTGTTCCCGCTGATGATCGCGTCTCCCGTCCAACCGGAGTTGTTGCCATTCAGATAGAAGTAGCTCCACATCTCCCCGGCCGTGCTGTCCGAGGCGGTCACACGGAACAGGATGTTGCCGGAAGTAGCAGCCCCGTCCGTGATGTTTCCATTGTAGGCAATGTGCACATAGTTCCCCCCCGGCGCTGTCGTCGAATCCTCCAGCATGAACGTCACGTTGTCGTTCAACTCGATGTTGCCGTTAAATGCGAAGTTCGAATAGGCGTGGCTATCGCTGATGCTGATGGCCCCGATTCGCTTCTCCTGGAGCGGGCTGTAGCGAACGACAATGTTCTGATTGATCTCGTAGTTCCCCCATCCGTTCTCGGGGTGCAGCATGAGCTGAACGGATCCGCCGGCAGGCATGCTGTCATTTCCCATGAGGATGGGGAGCGTGCCAGTGCCCAAGGGATTGCCCTGGCTGCCGGCAAGGACGCGCCCCTCGTTGATGATCAACTGGCCTTTCCAATCAGGTGAGTTCTCACGGAACTGCACGGTGCTGGCACCCTGCTTGATGATGGTACCGTTGCCGGTCAAGAATCCATTTGCCCCGTCAAAATTCAGAACCAGTTCACTGATGGTGTTGAGTGTCAGTGTACCACGCACATCCAGCACGCCATTGAGCCGGATCTGACGCGTGGAATTGACGCCATTGGAATCGATCCCGCCAGTCGTCAGAACGTTGTTTCCTTCAAACACGAACCATTCCTCTGTCTTGACTTCGCTGTCACGGCTGCCGTCACCGACGTGCGGGCGGATGATCAAGTTGGTTCCGGACTTGAAGACAGTGCTGTCGATGTAGCTTTCACTGGTGCCGAAGGGAGTGATGGTTGAGCCATCATTGGGCGTGCCTTCGACAATCACCGTTCCCTTCTCCACCACTGTCAGACCGGAATACGTGTTGGAAACCCCAGTCAGATCCTGAGTGTCCGCCGCTGAAGTCGCTACGCCAAACTGCACAGCCCCATTGGCCCGGATGATCAAGTCCCCGTCGCCCTGGCTGCTGCCATTTTCTGGAGCGATGACAGAGCGCAGCACCAAGATCCCATTGGGATCAGAGACCTCCAAAACACCTCCGCTGCTTCCCAAGGTGATGCCGCGATTGAGGTTGATGGAATTGTTGCTCGTCGTGCCGGTAAACCGCAAGGCACCGCCATTGAAGTAGAGCTGGTCTGCCACCACTGATCCGGGATCAGCGCCGAGCCGAGAGACGATATTGTCCACTGCCAGGATGGCCCCATTCAGCAGCGTCTTGCCGGAGAAGGTGTTGGCGGCGCTGAGCCGCACCACACCTGCGGAGTTGACCTCAGCAGGATCCCCGGAGGTTGCCTTGGCCCCGTTGATCACCAGATTGTAACTCGCACCCGAAATGGGGGCCGCGATGTCCAGCGTTCCAGTGCCATAGTGGTGCAGAATGAGCTCGGTGGCCGTACCGGTGAGGCTGCCAGAGCCGGTGATGGTCTTGTTGGCTCCGCCAACCTGGGTGGAAACAAGGATGCCTCCTGAGCTGACCGTCAGGTTGTTCGCGCCCAGATTGATGGTGCTGTCCGCCGCCACATCGAAGTGGATGGAGTTCACGGCGAGCGAAGCGCCCAAGGTGCCGGAAAAGCCGTTGGAGCCAGCAGTATTCTGCTCGGACACGTTCTCAGCCGCCAGCCAGGTGGAGACATCGTTCTTCTCACTGCCAGCGGGGCGTGCATAGGAAACCACTCGCACGGAACCCGTGGAATTGAAGATCGCAAAGTCATTGGCCTGCCCCAGGGCGTCCCCATAAGTGGCCCAACCCAGGAAGGAATCCATGAATCCCGCAGTGTTCGTCTGGAGGGTGAGTATTGCAGAGCCTCCCGCCAGAGGATCGATCTCCACAAAGTTGACGGTGCCCCCGACTGCCCGGCTGAGGCCGGTACTGCCGCCACCAATGGTCAGCGTTGTATTGAAAGCGCCTGTGCTAGAGCGGGACTCCACGGCCACCTCACTGCCCCCCCGGGCAATGGCGATAGTGCCAGTCATGGTCTGCGTCGTGGTCGCCTGGTCGTTCCCAAGGAGATGCAAGGTACCGCCGCCCAAGGTCAACTGCGTCGCTGCATCCACACGATTGTTGTTCAGGGCGGTGGAACCAGTGCCGTAGTCAAACACAAGACGCCCAGACCGGACTGCGAGACGATCTGCACTGCTGGCACCCGCCAGGCTGCCAGACATGATCACCGTCCCGCGGCCCACCTTGGTGAAACCGCCATTCCCCGCCACACGGTTGAAGCGAGTCTGAAAATCCACCGTTCCGCCAGCTCCCGCGAAAACGTGGATGCCACGAGAGTTCAGCTCGATCGTGCTCTGCGCGGAGCCATTGCCATAGAATACGGTGCCGGAGGTATTCTCGCCCCCAATGACGAAAGTGCCGCTCGAACTGTTGTTCACCCGCCACAAGCCCATGTTGAAGCGTTGCTGATCCTGGGTGAGCAGCAAACTCAGCCGTGAGGTGCCGCCTGCTTCGGTAATGTTCGTCCCCAAGATGAAGCCTGTCATCCCTGAGGTGGGATCTGCGGCATTTTGCAGGAGAGCGTTGGAGTTGCCGTTCGGAATGCGTGAGAGGGCGGTGTCCGTCCAGAAGCCCGTGCCATCATTGCCCACAGCAGTGGGATCGTATGCAATGCGCAGGTAGCCGCGGTCGAGGATGAGCCGTCCCGCTGCATTGTACTGGCTGTACATCACGGCATTGGTGTCGTCCCTGCCGCCCAGATGAAGGCGGAAGACCTCGTTTTCATTGACGAGCCCGGCCCCAGTGGGTTGAAGCGTCACCGTTCCACTCACCGCGCCCGTCGATTTGTCACGAATCTGCCCACGGAACAGGAAGATGTTGCCGGTCTGGTCAGAGGCAGTGGAAAGGATGCGCGAGTCACTAAAGTACAGGTCGTTGGTGATGGCCGTGTTGCCTCCATAGATGTTGCCCTCAATCCGCAGGACCGAATTGGTTTCCGCGCGGAGACGCGGGGTGAAGAGGGCATGTCCGAGAGCATCCACGTTGTCGATCTCCACATCTCCGGCCCACGTGTTGAGCTGGCCGTTCCCACTTAAGCTGCGCAGTACGATCTGGTCGCCATTCAAAATCCTCGCAGTCACCTTCGCACCCGCACCCTGATTCGTGCCGCCAGCCAGAATGAAGCTGCCTGAGCCGTCCACAAAGACCTGCTGGGAGTTGCCGATGCCTTTGTTGTTGGCGCTGATCAAGGTGCCCTCTGAAACATAGGTGTTTCCTGTGTAGGCGCTGGCACCGTGCAGCACCAGGTTCTGGAGTCCGGTCTTGGTCAGTCCCCCACTGCCCGCGATGCGAGCCCGGATCTCCATGTTCTGTCCCTGGAAGGTTCCGTCAGTAGGACGGAAGAACCCGCCATTGCTCTGAATGATGGCCTCATTGGTGCCGAAGTCCAGGGTCCCCTCCCCGAAGATCACCATGGTCGTACCATTGTTCGCCGACCCCATGTTTGCCCCCACGATCATGCCAGAGGCAATGGTGAGCGTCGCGCCATCGTCAATGGCCAGGGTGGTGGTCGTGTTCTCCTGCTCCAGCAAGTTGCTTTGATCCTGGCCGTAGGCGCCGGTGAAGTTGTGGTCCTGCAGGTTACCGAAGCGCAGGGCGTTGATGGACATGGACGTGCGGGCCACGGTGTACATCTCATTCAGATTCACGTTCTGGCCGGAGATCAGGCTCGTCGCATATTCGTTGCTATTGAGCGGACGCAGGACGTTGCCAGCATCCAGGGTCATGAAATGTGTGCCCGTGAAGAACTGACGGTTGCGCTCCTGAGTGAGGTAGTCGGAAAGCCGGAAGTCCGGCGAATAGGGCGCAATCCCACCGAAAATGCCACGTGCGACCGCCTTATCCGTGAGCCCGCTGCCGGTGCCGACAAGGGATAGCCCGGCCGTGTTGCTCACCACCACGCGCACATTGTCACCGGTCGTGTTGGTGCTGAAGGTGGAAGTGGCATCGAAGCTTCGGAACTTGAGCACCGCCCCCTGGCTGCGACTGATGCTGCCCACGGTGAGCGTGAGGCTCTGTGCGAGATCAGACGCCTGGTCAAACAGGTCGAAGTCGATGAAGTTCGTCCCGCTGTTCAGTCTGAGCGCAGCTCCGCCGGTCGTGGCAAGGCTCTCGGTGGTTGCCCCCGAATTGAAGGGCCGAATTTCAAGAAATCCGCCGTTCATGACAAGGTCGGCGGAATCGTTGATGCGATTACCGTTCGGTCCGACAGTGACGGTTCCCGAGCTGGCGTCCAACGTGTTGGAGTTGTCCAACATCAGGTGCGCATTCCGCTCAAACTGGACCTTTGAAGTGGCCGTCAATGCACCATTGGGACCCGAGATAACCGTACCCCAGTTGTCTGCATAGCCCTGGCTTGGATCATAGAAGGGAATCACGGCTGATGCAGACCGAGTGAGATAGGTTGCACCAGTGTAAGTGTTGTTTCCTGTCAGGCGCAGTTCACGTCCGCCAACTTTGGCGAAGCCGCTGCTCCCAACCAGCGTTCCACTGATGACGAGTTTGTTGGGCACTTCGCTCAGCGTGCCACCCAGCGCAGTTGGACCCGCTCCTGAAGTCGTGAAGTTGCCGCCTTCAATGTTGAAGAAGTTCTTCGTGGCATCTCCCGCCAAGGTGATCTCCCCTGAAAGACGGGTGATGACGGGGGCCCGGCCGGAAGCCACATCGGAATGACCGACAGTGTCGCCGCGCACCTCGATGTAGCCATCGTTCAAGGTAATGGGAACGTCATTGGTCTGGCCTACGGTGTTGCTCTGGTTGTTGAACACCAGCTTGGCGCCGAAGATCGGGTTGAGAGTGTTGGTGACGGCATCAACGGTTGGACCGCCATAGGCTACGACCACGCGCTGAATCTGGGAGGCTTTCAACAAGGTGGGCGCATAGAGCTGGGCATCGGATGCCGCAGCATCCACCACCCGCATTTCATCAAGGAAGATTCTCCCTTCTGCGATCGTGAGCGTGCCCAGGTTCGTGATATCCACATTGCGCAAGATCCACGCGTTCGCCCCGATTTTGGTGAGATTAAAACCTCCACCATTGAGGGTGGCCTGCTGCCAGTTGTGCCAGTTTGCATTGGGATCGATGTCGAAGGCCGAGAGCACGGTCGCACGACCATCGAGACGGCCGTCGGTGGTTCCCAAATAGCTGCCACCTACCGTGGCATGACCCACCAGCTCGATGTGGGACAAGAAGGCCGAACCCGCGCCAAAGTTGGTGATCGCCCCGTAGTTCGAGGCAATACCCGTACCACTGATCTGGAAGATCTCCCGCGTCGTCGCAGTCTCATCCGCCACATTCAGATCCTGGTCATTGAGGTCGAAGGTGGCTCCGGCCTGGATGACCGTTTCGTTGCCCACCCCACCTGCACCAAAACCGCGGACAGTGCCAGCCCGCAAAATGCCCGCGGCCGCAATGATTTTTCCGGTCAGAGGGCTGCCGAGGGTGTTGGCGTCAAGATAGCTGCCGCTGAGAACGAGGATGCCATTCCCTGACTTCGTAAATCCTCCAGAGCCAAGAAGCGCGCCCGACATCGTGAGCGTGGTGTTTGTCTGCGCCTCGATGAGGTTGTTGGCACCCGCAAACTTGATCGCACCGGAGAAGGTTCCACTGACCGCCGTGGTGGTGGTACTGATGAGAAGGCGTCCACCATTGTTCATGAGGATGGATTCACCAGAGTTCCGTGTGTTCAAGATCTCGACAGCGCCGCCTGCATTGACTTCGGTGTAGCCAGTGTTGGTGTAAAAGCTGCCGGCAGCACCGAGCGCGCTGTTGTGATTGGCCACCAGCCTGCCAGCATTGACACGAATCACTCCCGAGTAGGTGCTATTGTCTCCGCTGAAGGTGAGGGCGTTGGTGTTGTCCTTGATTACAAGGCCGCCTCCAGGCGTGTTGGCGTCGAGATCCACCGTGGCGAGGCTGACCAAAGCGCCGGAATAAGTCTGGTCGGTGGTGGTGTTCCAGCGGAGGGTCGCCCCAGTGAAGAGATCGACCTGCATCGCGTTGCTTCCGAGCGTACCCGTGGCCCCGCCATTGCCGATCTGAACGGTCCCCGCAGTGATAAAGGAGCGGGCCGAGAAGGTGTTGTCACCGGAGAGCACCAGCGTCCCAGTCCCGGCCTTGGTCAGGGCAATGGCGGTCCCGGCATTGTTGATGATGCTGGAGTTAATTTCCAGGATGCCCGTTCCATTGTGAATGACCGTGAAGTTGCTCACGTTCGGCGCACCAGCGTTCACTGTGATTGTCCCGCCGCTGAGCAAGATGTTGCTGGCCCCTGCATCGGACGAGACGAGAAGTCCGCCGGAGTCGAGGATCACCGCCCCCAAATTCAAGGTGATGTTGGTGGCTGCGGCAAAGCGAAGTGAGTTGATCTGCCCGGACTCCGTGGCATTTGCGGTGATGTTGACGTTGCTGTTGTGCAACCAGACATCATTGGAATAGCCGGTAAAGGCCTTGATATCCCCATCTGCAACACCGGAATTATAGGCCCAGTCTTTTCCATTCACCGTGATCCATCCACCAATGATGCCGTTGGTGTTGGTGTTGTCGGTGGTGGCGATGTCGTTCTCTCCAATATTGAGGGTGGCACCAGTGGCGCGGCCAATGGTATTGAGATTGATCTTCGAGGTGGCACCCACTCCGGTGCGAATGATGCGGTGGGCCCCTTCAAACATCGACAAACCGCCGATGATCTCTGTATGAGAACCGCCCCGGAGTTCAAGCGTGGCCCCCGGACTGCGGTTACCGCCCAGGCGAATGATGGCCGTATCTGCTATGCGCGAGGTGTTCGGGGTGCCCAGCGTGTAGTCCAGAGCCAGGGTGCCGCCCTCCACGCGAATGCTGTCGCTGGCGGCAGTCGCGTTTAGGAAGGTGTTCTGCCCCGCCAGCACCAGGGTGCCCAGACCGCGCTTCATCAGCAGCGGGTTTCCACTCGCCGCGTTTCCGCTGATCACACCCGTGAGCGTAAGGGAGTCAGCAGATGAAAGCACGTTTACCACATGGCTGGACGCGGCCAGCGCGACGTCGCCCGCAAAGGTGCTGATGCCGGTGCCACGGATGCTGCCGTTGGTGACGGTGAGCGCCTCCGCGGTGGAATAGGTCACGTTGCGGAATTCAAGGTTGGCATTGGTGCCATTGATCGTGGTACCGCCCGTGGCATTGCCCAGGCCGTTGTTCTGGGTCACCACCAGGATGCCATCGGTGATGGTGGTGATTCCGGAGTAGGTATTGGACCGGGTCAACACCCATGTGCCAGCATTGGCCTTGGTCAGTGAGGTAATGTCGGAGGCTGGCGTTGGCCCGTCGCCGATTGAGAGCCTGAAGAAGTTGTCATTCCCGTTCAGTCCCGCACTCAAACCGGTGGTCCCGCCCGTATTGGCACCGCCCAAGGTGAGCGTGCGCGACCCGGCACCCGCCATGGCGACAGCGCCGGTGGCGTTGGTGAAGCTGTAAGTCGCCAGCGGACTTGCACTGCCGTTGTTGATGGTCGCTCCACTTGCTCCTACCGTAAACTCCCGATTGGTGCTGAATGAGGTGAATCCGGTATTTCCAATGGTGGTAGGATCCAGCGCGAGGAATTCGAGTGTGCCCCCGTTGATGACCAGATCCGAAGCCGAAGGCACAGCTCCGCCCATGCCCAGACCACTGGCAGATCCATTGTTGGCCAGACGCCAGATGCGCAGGGTGCCCGCATTGATGGTGGTGCTCCCCGTGTAGGTGTTGAGACCGTTGAAGTCCTGCCGATTGGCACCCGCCTTGATGACGCTGCCTACGGCAGTGCCATTTTGGACGACCCCATTGAATGTGGTGTCCGTACCAACACTCAGCGTCAGAGCTGTGCCGTCCAGAGTGACAGTCGTGCCCACTTGACCGGATATACGACCAATCGTTTCAGAGGTGTTTCTGAAATCCAACACAGCTCCGGTACCCAGAGTGTTGGCCAGCGTCACCAGCAGTGCGTCATTGAGCCGGTTGGTGCTCCCTGAGTTGATCCTCACCGTGCCGCTGTTGATGGTGAAGCCGCTGTTCAACGCGTTGAGATCGTTGTTGAAGATGAGCAGGCCGTTGCCGCTCTTCGTGAGAGCGAAATTTCCTCCAACTGCGCCATTGAGCTGCAGACTGGCTCCAGTGTCCACTTGAATGGTTCCAGCGACATTTAGCGTGATGGCTCCGGCGAAGGTGCTGGTACCGCTGGACGTACGCAGAACTGCCGCAGCGTTGTTCATGGTCAGAGCCTCTGCCGTTGTGTAGGCAACATTGACGAGATCCAGGGTGGCATTGTTGAGTGTCGTGACGCCAGCCGCAGTCCCCAACGCATTGTTGGCGGTGACCCGGAGTCCGCCGCCACCCCCGATGGTTGTCGCACCCGTATAGGTGTTGGCGTTGGAGAGCTCCCAAACCGAGGTGCCCGACTTGGTGACGCTCACAACCGCAGAGCCGTCACTGATGACACCGCCGAAGACGTTGATGATTGCGGGATAGGGTCCCACCGCAGCCAACACACCGGTGTTGCCCCCGAGGGTGAAAGTCTTGGCATTGGCCGTAGTGGCCGAGACTGCGGACGACGCATTGAAGACCAGAGCCCCCGTACCGCTGGCCTCGATGATGCCGCCTCCAGCGGCCCCTGCAAGCTGGAAGGTGCGTGAGGCGGTGTTGCCGGCACCCAAATAGCGAAGCGTGCCAGTATCAGCCCCGTTCCCCAAGATGACGGTGCCGCCAGTGCCGAGGGAACTGCTGGCCCCCACCAGATCAATGGACATCACTTCCACTGTTCCCTGTCGGATGTCGACTCCCCCACCAAAGGAGCTGCTGGTGCCATACAGGCTGAGGGTAGTGCCCGTGTTGTTCTTGACTAGAGACCCAGTGCCAACCCCGGCGTCGGATATCGTGCCGGAGTAGAAGCTAGATGTGGCAGTGGTGCCAACAGCTCCACTGATGGTGAGAACTGCCCCATTGTTCAGGACCACACGTCCCCCGCGGTTCGAGCCCAAAACACCCAGCGTTTCGGCAAAGTTGAACTGTGCCATCCCCTGCCCGGCGACGTAGAGTGCGTTGGTGTCCGCAATGGCTCCTCCGTTGCGGTCAAACACCAGGGTGCCGCGGTTCACCACCGTACTCCCTGTGTAGGTGTTGTTGGCCTGGAGGGTGGTAATTCCTGTGCCGTTGTGAATGAGCAGTCCGCCGCCCGAGATCACGCTGTTTGAGGCAAGATCGCGATTGAGGCTCCCCGCAAAATCAATGACCGAGTTGTTCTCGAACCGGAGGGCATTGCTGGTGCTGTCAATGAAGTCGCCGGTGAGTCGCAGGTATCCGGCCTGGGAGAACACTCTTGCAGTCTGCCCGTCTGTAGTCGTGGCGGAGCCTGCGGTGATGGACCCGCTGAACTCCACTACGTTCGGAAGGTTCTTCACCAACTGGGCGTTGGAGGTGGCGGCATTGAGCACGAAGTTATTGGCAAGCACCACATTGTCCATGCGGTTGACCCGCAGGCTCGAGGCGTTGGCCCCGTTGGATGTGATGGTGACCGTGGCCGTGCCCAGGTCACCACTGAAGCCTTCCATCCCCAAGTGGACGGCAGCATTGTTTGATCCCGCAACTCCCAAGGTCACGAACCCCGTGAGTCCCGAGTTGTTCTGACTGACATAGTTGGTATTCTGGATAAAGGCGAGCGTTCCCCCACCGCTCACCACATGGTGGAAACCACTGTCAAAGTTCCGCCGCAGGGCAAACGTGGAGCCCGCCTCGATGGAGATCGCGCCTGCTGATCCGTTGTTGTAGTACACTGCGGAGCCTATATTGCCCACGGAGTTGAGTCCCACGTTGACCGTAGAGTTCCCCTTGATGGCGAGATCGCCAAAGTTGGATGTCCCCTGGATGGTGACGATACCCCCGCCTTGTACCGTAAGGTCAGCGAGCGTGCCGTCTGCCTCCACCCCGCCCTGAAGGAACGAGGCAGTGTTGAAGAAGGCCGTACGCCCGGCGGCGACGCTGATGGTGCTGTCCGCAGAAAGCCCCAGCAGAGTTCTAAAAGTGGGATCACCTGTGCCGCCCACCGCGAGGGTGCCCCCCAGGAGATGAATGTTCTCATCCACGTTGCCAGCCCCGGTAAGCACATAGGAAAGCGTGGCACCGGATGCGACGGTGGTGAGATTGTTTGCAGCGCTGCCGAAGCCCGCCACGTTGTTCGTCTGCAATGTTCCGCCCAAGACGCGGGTGCGGCCCGTGTAAGTATTGGTGGCATTCAGATTGACGATATTGGTTCCCGTCTTCTCCAGCCAGCCATAGCCGCTGATCACGCCAGTCTGGTCTGTCGCGGCCGCAGTGTTAAACACCAGCCATCCGCGGTTGTCGATGAGTGAGGCTGCGCTGATCGAGCCGCTGGTGCCATTGCCAATCTGAAGCACCCCACCCAGGATGTAAGTCGTACCTGCATACGTGTTGGCCCCGGTCAGGATGACTCGGCCATTGCCGCTCTTGGTGAAATGCCCCGCGCTGCCGCCCGTGATGACTGCGTCGATTTCCAAGTCCCCATAAGGATTCATTTGATGGACCACAAGGTCGGTCGATCCCGTGGAACCCAACGTGGTGGCAGCCCCACCTTTGAGAATTCGGACCGTGTTTGCTCCCACATTGGCGGTGACAAGAATACCTCCGCCAGACACATTCATATTCGCATTGAGAGTGAGTTCAATGGCTCCCCCTGCATTTGTGTTGAAGCGCAAGGTTCCCGTCTGTGTGGCGGCCGTGCCCTGGGTTTGAGTGATGTCAGTGTGGACGTTTGTACCGAAGGTGTCGGCAGAGTAACCACCCGACGCAAGACCGGAGATGGCCACACCCGCACCATTCGCAACTGCCCAGGTGCTACCTTCATATACAGCATAGCCGCCCACAATGTTGAGCCCGGCGGCATTGGCCTGAGTCGTCTCCGCTGAGGTGTTGTACACATACAAGGCCGAGCCTGCATTCCGTGTGATGGCACCCAGCGTGAGACGGGCCGTGTGATTCTCAAAGCCGGCGGTTCCCCAGCGGAGAATTGTGGAGGCTCCCGCCCCTAGGGTAGTATTCCCGGCGGTCTCCGTCCCCAGCAGCCCTCTCATGTCGATCGTGGCACCATTGAAGGTCATGGCGGTGGCACCCAGGATGTTATTTCCTCCCGTGCCGCTCTGGTCAAGTATCATAGTGGCATTCGTCACGGTGGTGGCCCCGGTGTAGGTGTTGGCCCCGCTCAAGGTGATGGAACCGCCCCAGTTGTTTGCCGAACCCACAGTGAGCAACCCGCCCGTCCCCACAATGTTGCCCGTGAACGTCTTGCCATTGGGATTGGCAAGAGTGAGCGTGCGGGCCGTGCCGCCGTTCAAATTCACAGTACCAGCCCCTTCGAGTGAGGCGATGGCATCATTCTGAAGAACACGGTACTCGGCGCCGGATTCCACGATCACCTGCAGCGCATCAGAAAGTGTCGCATTCATGTCCAGCCTGCCACCGCTGATCCGGAGAAAACCGGTGAAGGTGCTGTTGCCGGCAAGGGTGAGCGTGCCCGTGCCCTGCTTGATGACACCGCCATTCCCGCTGATCACTCCACCGTAGGTCCCGTTGCCGTCCGACAAGGTAAGCACCGCCAGACCTGTCCCTAGTCCCACACTCCCACCAGTCGACCCGCCGCCTGTGATGTTTCCAATCGTCTCGCTGGCGCTGTTAAGATTGAAGCTCGTGTTGGCCCTGTTTTCAAAGGTGATGACAAGGTTGTCCGCCAGACTGCCGCGGAAGTCCGAGCCGAAGATCGCCCCCGCCCCCGTTGCCCGTCCCGCAACACCAAGGTACACATTGCCCCCATCTACGCCCGAAGTACCAATACGCAGACCTCCAGTAAAAGTGCTGGCCCCGTAGAGAAGCAGGTTGTGGCTGCCACCGGTGATAGTCAGCGAACCTGCTCCCGCAATGATGCCCCCAAACGTGGAGTTGGTGGTCGTGCTGGACGTCAGCGCCTGTCCACTCGCAATGTTGATGGTGGCGGAACCCCCGCCGGTCGAGGCCACACTCTGTGGTGCCGTGCTTGTGGGCGTCGGAGCGAAAGTGTTAACTCCTTGGTAGGCCATGTTTCTCCCACCTCCAAGCAACGCCCCTACCGTTTCAGATGACGCGACATTGAGAACTGCGGTGCTGCGGTTGCTCATCACCAAGGCTGTAACATCGGCAAGCGCACCTGTAGCGGCATTTACCGTAAGTGTGCCGTCATCCACCCGTGTGAAGCCGGTGTAGGTGCTCGATCCAGTGAGAATCATCTCGCCGATGCCAGCTTTGACAAAGAAACCGGCAGCGGCGCTGTTCTGCATGACGCCTCCGAAGGTGATCGCGCTGGCGCTGTTGGTCTCGACGATCAAGCCGCCTGCGCTGGCGGTGGCTCCGCCGACAACAACGTTGCCGGTGCCTGTCAAACTGCCAATTTTCAAAACACGATTGCGACTGTCGGTCACCGAGAACGTCGCCCCACTGGCCACATCGACGGCCATACCGGAAGACAACATGCTGCTGGCGAGGGCATTGGCACCATTGTAGAACCGGGCTCCTCGCCCCATCGCCAGCGTTCCTGCGGTGACACTGGTCGCCCCTGTGTAGGTGGATGGAAGCTCCAATGTTACCACGCCAGCCCCATTTTTCGTGAGGGTCCCTGAGCCTGAAATTGCGTTGCCCACCACAAAGCTGTCAGAACGGTTCAAGATGAGACTCCCGTTGTTCTCCACATTGCCACCCCCGAAGGTGCCCGCAGCTCCACCATCGCCCACTTGCAAGATTGAGCCGGATCCAATGAACGTGGTGCCCATGTAGTTGTTGGCCCCGGTGAGCACCAAGGTGCCGCCTGTACCGGTCTGGTTGAGCGAACCGTAGCCAGTCACCTGATTGGCCAGGGTGACCACGCCCGTACGGTTGTAAACCAACTGCCCATTTACCACGATGGGCGCGGTGGAGCTGCCCAGGCTCCCGGAAGTTCCGCCATCTCCCACCACCAGGGTGCCGTTGAGCACCTGGGTGCGTCCTGTGTAAGTGTTGCCTGCGGTCAGCACCATCGTACCGGCTCCTAATTTGCTAAAGCCGCCGCTGCCCGTCAGCACACCGGAAACCGTGAGGTCTGCCGCCGCCCCTGCGGAATCTGCCACCACAAAGTCACGATAGTAGTTTCCAAAATCGATGCCGTTGCTGTAGGTCGCGCCGGCCCCTGTGCCTACATAGCTGTAGTTGGCCGAGCCGGTGGAGGTCACATTGACGGAATAGTTGACGTTTATGTCCCCAAAGATGAAGGCATCATGGGCTGCGCTCACCGTGACCGAGCTCACATTGGACAGCAGTCCGCCCCGGTGAGCAAAGGTGTTGGCAGCAATGCTTCCGGAAGTCATGTCCAGTTGTCCGCCGTTGAGATTTACCAGACCGCGACTGGAGGCGGAGGCTGTGTGCGTAATGTTGCCACCAATCGTGACCACCCCGCCGTTGACCGTGAGCACCCCGCTCACATAGCCGCCGACATTGCCTCCCAGATCGACTCCGAGAGCCACGTCTCCCGCCACCGTCAGATTGCCGCCCCCCCAAACCAGGGTCCCGGACGTCTCACCGGCCAGATTCCGCGACGAAGAGGCGCCCATGCGCCCCAGCACAACCGAGTTCGCGGTAACTTGATTCCCCGCACTGCTGCCAGCCAACAGCACCCCGGTTGCCACACCAGTATTGCCAGAGCTGCCCATGTCGCCGAGGACAACTTCGTCCAGGCTGGCCACGAACGTGCCGGCGGAGACGTCTAGCAACCCTCGGGACCACGTGGCGGTGTTGATCGGGTTCCGGCCAATGTAGAGGTCGGTCGCACCGGCAGCACCAGCGTCCAGGGTCAAGGTGCCGCCTGACGCGACCGTAAATGTCGCGAATCCTTTGCGCCCCCCCACCGTCATCGTCGGTGTCTGAATCACCGTGCTCCCCGACCCTGTTTGCACGACGCTCTGAGCCACTATGCCCACAGCATTGCTGTCGGAAATCAGAACTTCTACGCTGGCAACAATGGTGGCATTGGTGCCAAGCAGAAGGGTGCCGGAGACATCACCACTGCCATTGCCACCGGCTTCCACCCCGATGCGAACCCGGGCAACGTTAGCGTTGAGCATGGACGTTCCTGAGAGATCCAGTTTGCCCTGAGTGATGCCAGCCACGTTGCCGCTCCGCACGCCGACATCCAGGTTGTCACTGCTGCCGCTGCCCACGGTCAAGATGCCGCCCGCAGTATTGTAAGTCACCGTGGCAGCTCCAACATCAGTGGCGGTGTTGACCGTGTTGTCTCCCACGCGGAAGCTCGCGAGGACGTCGTTGCGAGCACCAGCGAGGCTGCCGCTGCCACGCTGCCAGATGATGGAGCCCTGATACATCAGCCCCTGCTGAAGGTTGAGCTGGCCGTTGTTCGCCTTGGTGAGAGTGGCCGTTCCTGTCAACACACCGCCAATATTCAAGACCGTGCCAGTTGCCACATCAAGGGTGCTGCTGGTCGCCACATTGACTCCCCTGTTCGCATGAAGGGTGAAACTGGCTGTTGTGTTGAGAGTTCCTCCATTCAGGGTGAGCCAATCCCCTGCTTCCGTGGTGGGAGCGGTACCGAGATTGGCATCCGCGCTGATGGAAAGAACGCCAGCAGTGACGGTAACCGGTGCGGTGAAAGTGTTGTTTCCTGCGAGGACCAGAGTGCCCGCGCCCGTCTTCACCAGCCCCAGGGTGCCACGGTCCCCGGTACCGCTAAGAGTGCCGTCGATGATGACGGTGTTGGCCGTACCAATGTCAATGGTGCCACCAGCATCGTTGATGGTGACGCTGCGAGCCAGAATGAGGGGGCGTAGCGAAGGCACCCCCGTGGCCCCTGCCCCTACCTGCAATGTGCCCCCACGAAGATGCAACGCACTGGAGGCGGCGCCCAACCTGGCATCGGCATTGATGATCAAGGTACCCTCATTCAAAAAGGTGCCACCGGTGTGCGAGTTCGCTCCAGTAAGGGTGAGCGTGCTGCCGCCACTTTTGGCCAGGCCCACGGCACCGCCGCTGTTGTCGATGATGTCGGTGTCCAGGGTCAGGCCCGTGCTGGTGAAGATATACAGGTTCTGCGCACTGGTGTTCCCCGCCGTCAAGGTGCCCCCGCGAATCACGCTGGCGGTGGTGCCAGATTTCACCAGGCCACCCAGCTCAATATTGAGTGCATGGGTAGGAGCCATCAGGATGTCAATGCCGTCGCCCAGTTTCAGCACGTTGACGTTCCTGCTGGCTGTGGTGGTGACGTCTGCCGCCGGCGCCGCATTTTGGTCAAAGGTCCAGGTGGTTTCGGCCCCTGTCTGGTAGTTGGCCGCCTGGGCAGAGCGTATGGAAACCGTGCCGGTGGTGTTGTAGATGGCAAAGTCTGTGCCGTTCACAAAAGCCCACCCGCCCACCAGGGAGTTGTTGGCGGTGGGAATCGTCGGCGCAGTGGTGAATACAATGCGGTTGCGAGTGTCATCCCCAATGGCGGCACCGTCACCGGTGAAGTTCAATGTCGACCCGCCCGACAAAGCAGGGCCATTGAGCTGGGAGAAGGTCAGTGTGGTAGTCTGGTTGGTGGTGGCTCGATCTGACCTGACCGTGTTGGCCCCAGCTAGAATGTTGAGTGTGCCCACGTTTTCAGCGAAGTTTGTGGCTGCGGCAGCGTCGTTGTCGAAGTCAAAGGTGCCCCCGCTCATATTGACCGGCGCACTGTCGAGAAGCCGGTCCGTGTTGTTGTTGGGGCTGGCACGGTTCGCCAGGCGGAGAGTGCCACCTCCCATGATATTGATGGCCGTGACGTCATCGAAGTCCCCGGCTCGGAAGAGCTGCAGGATCCCACGCTTGATGGAGAGGGTCCCCGTCATGCCATTCACCGTTCCCTGGCTGCTGTCCCCCTGAACGTCGAGCGTGCCCGCACCAGTTTTGACGAGACTCAGCGATCCGCCGCCGGCGCCATTGCGAAAGGTGCCACCAAAGGTGCCATTCGCAGACTGCTGGAGCGTGAGAGTCGCAGCATTGGCACTGGCATTCTCAATGATGGCGCCAGAGCCGGTTCCATCCACGAGGCCACGGTTGAGGCTTCCGGTCAGAGTGTTGTTTCCTCCAAGCTGAAGGATGGCACCCGACTGGGCGATGTTGAGGTCTTGCGGCAGGAAGTCATTGAGGGCATGGGTGCTGCCGAGCGTGACAGTGAGGTTGGCCACGGTCACTGCCCCCAGCAGGCGGCGATTGTCCCCGCTAAGGATAGCCCGGTTGGTGAGTAGATCGCTGGCGAAGTTCAACCCGCGCATGCCGTAGAGATCAGCAGAGAGAGTCACCGGGTTGAGCGCCGAAGCGCCACCCATGAGCGAAACACTGCCCGTCTGAACGCCGAAGTCGAGGACCCCGTTGCTGATGGTGGAGGCTCCATTGAAGAGTACGTTTCCAGATTTCACCCACAGCCGATTGCCCCCCAGATCCAGGTTCACTCCGCCAGCAGTGAAACGCAAGGAGTTGATGGCAAGGTCGTCTGCCAGGCTGGTGCTGGCGCTGAGGCTGATGTCATCATCCGCGACCAATGAGGCGGAGTATTCGGCGTCCGTCAGAGCACGCAAGCCATTCACGGCGTCATAGGTGACAAAGGTGGTCCCGGTGCCCGTGGCGCTCGGGGATGCGATCACGGAGGAGAGGATGCCACCTGTTAGACGTGTGACGGGAACGGAGCCCAGGATGAGCCGGGTGGTGTCGGGTCCGGGCGCGGAGCCGAGATTGGTGCCACGAACCAGCACCGTAGTTCCCGAGTTTGTCCATGTACCGCCCGCCGTCTGCGAAAGGGTGAGCTCCTGGCCAGATGCGGGGTTCAAGGTAAGAGTCACGAGACCGCCACCCTGGAAAGCCAGGTTTCCAATAGTCTCAATGAATCCGCCGGAGCCGACTGACGCAGGGCCATTGTAGGTCAGAGCCACATTGCCCATGTTGCCCCCGCCATTGGTGGTGTTGAAGGTGATGCCCGCCGCATTGCCCAGACGGTTCAATGCACCCGCGACAGCATCCGAAGTGCTGCCGATCACGAGGCTCGAACCACTGGTGGTGATGCGGTTCTGCACGAAGATGGAAGAGCTGCCTGAAATGCTGGCATCATTGCCTGCCACGACAAGGGCACCATCATGCACAGTGGTGGACCCGGTGTAAGTATTGGCTCCCGTAAGGGTGAGAGTGCTGAACCCACGCTTCGCATAGTTGGCAGTATTCGAAATCACTCCATCAATGGTGACATTCGAATCCATCTGGAAGATGCGCGCTGCCGTTCCAAGATCCCAATTGCCATTGAACTCCAATGCGCCGCTGCCAGCCGCTCCGAAGACAATTGGGGCGTTCGTGTTGGCACCTGTGATGGTGACGGCGTTGTTCAACACGCGCGCTGCTGCGGTGGAAGCCCGGAAGAAGATGGTCGAGTTGTTGGTGTTGAGGTCGAACACCAGAGTCCCAGTTCCAAGTGCGTTGTCATGTCCAACACGGATGGCTCCTCCGTTATTGGCGTTGCTGAAATTGACGCCGCCGCCAAAAGTGTTGTCACCATCCAGCTGGAGAATGGAAGCCCCCGTCTTGAGGATGCCCGCCGTCGCATTGCTGCTGGAGCTCGAGATCACCCCGGAAAAGGTGGTCTGCACATTCGTCGTCATCGTTCGCACCGCCCCATTGAGATCGGCAGGCCCGCTGAAAGCAAGTGTCCCGGTAAAGGTGGTGCCTGATCCAGCGATTAGGTTGTCCAGAAATTCAATCTCGTTGGCCACGGACCGGGCGGTCGCGTCGATGGAGGTGATCGTCGTGGTGCCTCCCAAACCCGCCCCCAGCGTCAGCACCCCAGTGCCAAATGCCCCGCTGGTGATCGTGGGATAGGTTCCAGCACTGTTCACCCCCAGCCGGATGATGCTGTTGCTCAGCGCGGTGTAACCGCCAGAGAAAGTATTTGCCCCTGCCAGAAACACTTCACCCCGGGTGTAAGCTCCCGCAACCAATCCGTAGGAGCTGCTGTTCTGCACGATGGAGCCAGCTCCAGAGATCACCCCGTTCAACCGAAGCACCGCCCCACGAGCCCCCGTGCCAGTGGTGGTATTGCCCGCCGGATCCAGCGTCAGCACCGTTCCATTGGCGAGGGAAACAGTGCCACCAAGAATCGTAACTTGCGCCGCAACCGCCTGGGCGGAAATGCGCCCACTTTGGTTCACGGCGATAATGTTGTTGAAAGTGGGGCCCCCGACATAGGAGTCGAGGACCAGATTCCCGCCGTTGAGCTGGATCTGGGCGGAGCCAAACGGGTTGTTGGCACCCGCTGCGGTGCTTCCCATGCCCACCACGGAGCCCTGGTCTATGCGGATGATGCTAGTGGCACCGAGGCTGTTTACTGCGGTGACCTGGTCAAAGACGAGGCGCCCCGTGCCCGTCTTCACAATGGTGGCCGTCGTGCCTCCGTCGGAGATCTGGCCCACCGCCACATCCATAGGGCTGTCGTAGGTATGCAGCCCGCCACCATTGAGCGTGGTGCCGGTAAAGCGGAGCAACTTGCCCGCCAGCCCATTCACCGTGAGCGTGGTGCCCGTGGCACGGGTGAGGCTGCCGTAGGCCACCTCGGTGAAGTTTGCATTGGTGCCAAAGTCAATGCTGGAGGAGGCGGTCAGACCCACATTGTTTCCCAAGACGATGGCATTGCTCGTGGACCCGGCGGAGACGGACTCTGCCGCATACAAGGTGCCTGCCGTAGTACCAAGCGCCTCGCTCGACCCGCCTGGAGGGATCCAGGTGAGCGTCACCCCCGCTCCTCCGGTCCCCTGACCCGAAAGAATCCGGATGTCATGCAAACCCGCACTCAGGGTGATGGTGTTTGTCACCGGGGTGGTGATCCCCTGGCCAATGTCATTGTTAATGACAGCAACTCCATCGATGAAGAGACGGGATGCATCATCGGAGGCCAGGGCAAACGTCACACTTCCGCCCGTAGTCAGATTGACTTTCCCACGAAACTCCACCCCATAGTTGACCAGAGCCACCTGGCCCGGCAAGGCATTGGGACCCAAGGCTGTACCGGTGCTCATGGACGGCAGGTTCAAGTTGGCCGCAGTACCTGTGACAACACTGGTGAGGGTGCCAAAGTTGACCGAGCTGACCGCACTGGTGCCACCACCACCAATGCGGAAGGAAGCTCCCTGGGTGGAGGTGTTGGCCGTGGGATCCAGCGCCAGCGTACCACCGCTGAGGGTGATGGCCCCTGTGCTCAAAGGATTGACCCCCGTGGCCACCGCCGCCTGCAGGATACCAGCGCTCACTGTGGTGCCGCCCGTATAGGTATTGACTCCCGACAAGACGAGACGCCCGGCTCCAGTCTTCACCAATCCCGAGTTGCCCGTGATGACGGACTGGATGGTCGCGGTGTGGCCCAGATTGGCTACAGAAAGCGTTGGAGCGGTGCCCGCAAGGTTGAGGGAATCCGCCAATACGGCCGACTTGATGATGTATCCATCCACCAGAAACTCCAGGCCATTGGCAGTCACTCCGGTACCGCCAGTGATGGTGACGTCCCCGCCGCCCCCATGAAACCGGGCGATCGAATCCGCTGCGTTCGGCCAGATGATGTTGGGCGCGCTCGCATCGTCATTCCAGAAAAAGCTGCTCAGATCCCAGCTGCCAACGCCACCGGAATTACTCTGATTCCCGGCTGGATCCCACACGTAGGTAGCGGCCTTAAGGGGGAGCGGAGCAAATTGCCAGCAGGTGGCCAGGGCGGCGATAATTCCAGCGTAGGAAGAGCGGGGGCGGGATGTTTTGCTCATGGGAACAGCTGGGGATTGGGTAAAAGAGATCAAAATGGCGTCTTGGGTAACCGCGAGACCGCGGTGCGAAGCGTTGCTTCCTCCATATCATTACAAAATTTTCCCAGCCGACCCTAGACCCTGTCTCTTTCTCGAGAACGAGTCGCAAGGCAGTCCGATACCTCGGTTTGTAATTACGATGGATTCACTACAGCCACGCTGTAACGTGCGAAACGCCATTTGTTTCAGAAAGAACTAATGTGGACAAGCATTTTGCTTAGCTCCTTCAGGATACATGCTTATATACCACACGTAGCCCGCGCAGATAATCCATGCCGTGGCTGGCACAATTTCTCCTGCGTGCGGAGATTCGCAGATTTCCACCTCACTTCACTTGAAGTGCCACTTTATAGAGTCATCCCCTCTCACAAAATTCTGTTTAGGCCAGTTCGCTCCTCCCCAGCGCGGGCAACTTTTGCTTCAAGGTCAGCACTTCTGCAAAGAGGTCTCCTTTGGCCTTGATTCGCTTGATGACATCCTGGGTCTCAAACACCAGCAAGGAGGCTTTCTTCTTCCGCAGGGCGTTTTCGAGCTCCCCCCACTCCAGCGGGGTGGAGACGGTGGGCCGCTCTTTGGCGCGCAGGGAATAGACGGCCACAGTCGTTTTCGTGTCATCGTTCTGGCTCCAGTCGATGAAGACCTTCCCCTTGCGCAGATTGCGGGTCATCTTTGAAACCACCTCTTTGGGAAACTTCGCTGCCAACAGCTGGGCGATCGCCAGAGCCCACTCCTTGGTGCGGTCATAGGTGACCGGCGTGTTCAGCGGCAGCACCAACTGCAACCCCTTGGAGCCCGATGTCTTCACAAAGGACTGCAGACCCAGCCCACTGAAGACACCTCGAATGCGTACCGCCACACGTCCACAGTCGAGCACATCCGCCGGGGGGCCGGGATCGAGGTCAAACACGAGCGCAGTGGGTCGGGTAAGCGCCCGGGCCCGATGCTGGAAGGGGTGCAATTCCAGATTGGCGATGTTCGCCGCCCACACCAAGGAAGGCTCGTCCTGGATAAGGCAATAGTTGATGATCTCTCCGTTGCCCTTCTCCACTGGCGTGGTCTTAATCCACTCGGGAGCATGGGAAGGGCACTGTTTCTCATAGAAGAAGCTTCCCTCCACCCCGTCGGGATACCGCTTCAGCGTGATGGGGCGGTTTTTCAAATGGGGCAAAAGGGCCGGAGCAACCTCGCTGTAGTAGCCGATGACATCCCCCTTGGTGAAACCGGTGGCGGGATAAAAGACCTTGTCGAGATTGGACAAGGTGACCACCTTGCCCCGGATCTTGGCCTGTGTGTGTCGGGAAGAAGGCATCTTGGCAAGAGGTTCTACTGCTTATTCATTCAGTCAGGCAGCTCGCGAACGACCTCACGAGCTGGTTTGTCCTCCCGCAGGCCGAGATACACCGGCTGCCGGAGTCGACCGTCACGCGTCCATTCGCCAAACTTCACCTGACAGACCAGCACCGGTTTCACCCAGTGGCAGCGTTTCATCACGGCCGCAGTGATGCCCTGACCGTAGCGACCTTCGCGCTCCTCGGGCAAGTCGGAGAACGGACAGGTGGTTCGTTTGAGCTTCGCCATTTGTTGGTGCAGCTCCTTCAGCGTGGCAGCGGTGAATCCCGTGCCCACCTTGCCTGAATAGATCAGCTTCCCTTTCTCCAGCACTCCCACCAAGAGAGCCCCCAGATGAGACCGGGCCCCCGAGGGCTCGGTGTAGCCGCCGATCACAAATTCCTGCTGCTGATGCACCTTGAGCTTGATCCATTCTCCGCTCCGGCGGCCGGGCTCATAGGTCGAGCCCTTGCGCTTGCCGATAATGCCCTCGAGACCGTGCCTCTGTATTTCCTTTAGCACGGGTGCAGCATCCTCTCCCAGACTGGCGGAAAGACGCAGGATTGAGCTGCGCGTGGGCAAGATCTCCTTCAGCTTCTTCCGGCGTTCGTGCAGAGACAGAGCGGTCTGAGATTTGCCATCTACAGAGAGAATGTCGAAAATATAGTAGCACAGCGGAGGCTTCTCCTGCCCCAATTCATAGGCCTGTAGCAGTTGGAAGGAAGAGCGCCCTTGGGCATCCAGCGCCACAATTTCCCCATCCAGCACAAATTTTGTTTTCTCCAACTCCATGAGTGCATGGGCGATTTCAGGAAACTTTCCCGTCAGATCGTGCCGCGTTCGGGAGAGCAGGCAGATACCGCCGCCCTGACGATAGGCCACGGCGCGAAATCCATCGAACTTGACCTCGTACTCCCAATCCCCTTGTGGAGCCTCGTCTACCAGACGCGCTTTCATGGGTTCTATGAACTTCACTTCATCCGCCTGCAGAACCTTCAACTTCAAGATTTCACTGTGGTCGTTCGCCCGGTTGTGCGGAACCCTGCCCGTGTCCTCCGCTTCGGCCTCAGCCTTCCCTTTTTCGTCCGCAGCCCTGATGATGGAGACGGTTTTCGTGCGTTTGGCTGGCTTCTCATGCTTCGCGATCTGGGGCAGCGTGCGCCCGGTGAGGGCTGAACTGGAGGCCGTTTTTTTGGCAATCCGGGCATGATTGGGGCCACCTCGTATGATGAGCCAGTTGTCCTCATCCCGCAGCCTCACGAGGTACCACTCACCGCTCAGCTTTGTGCCATGCAAGATGAAGTGAAGCTTTCCCCCTTTCAACTCCTTGGCCGGCGTCTTGCTGAGCGGCTCATAGGTCCCGACATCCCACACCTGTACCGTGCCGCCACCGTACTGCCCTTTCGGAATGGTGCCTTCAAAGTCGAAGTAGGACAAGGGATGATCCTCCACCTTTACGGCAAGGTGCTTCTCAGCATGCTTCAACGGAAGGCCTTTCGGCACCGCCCAGGACACCAGCGTACCGCCCAGTTCCAGCCGGAAGTCAAAGTGCAGCCGGGAAGCATCGTGTTGTTGAATCACGAATCTTCTCCCCGAACCAGCCTTCTTCGGTAGCGCCTTGCGAGTGCCCGATGCCTTCCGGTTGCCGGAAGGTTCCGCGGTCACGTTGAAGTTGCGTTTCCGCTTGTACTCCTTGAGGGGCATGGCTGCTGGAGGTGGCCCATCCGTTCAGGTCAGATCAGGCGGCTTTCTTCGCACGGGAGGTTTTCTTCCTCGAACTCGCTCCCACGGAAGTCCGCTTCTTTGCCGCAGGCTTCTTGGCCTTGGCACGAGCGCCAGCACTGCGTTTGGCATTGCTGGATCCCCCTCCGCTTGGGCGCAGGCTCTGCTCCAACACAGCCACCAGATCCACCACGTTCGGCGGATGCTTGCGCACTGGTGCCTTGCCCACCGACTTGCCGCCATGGGCGATCTTGTCCTCGATCATCTCCTCCAGAGCCTCGCGATAGTCGTCTTTAATCTTGGCCGGATCCCACTTCTCGGTCATCGAGTCCACGAGCGACCGGGCCATATCGCTCTCTTTCTTGCTGATCTTGGCCTCGCGGGGTTTCTTGAACTCATCCACGTCCATAAGTTCATCAGGGAAGTGCATCAGTTCCAGCATCAACCCCTCATCCTGGGGCTTCACTGCCGCCAGATGCTGCCGGGTCTTGATCACCACTTTGGCGATGCCAATCTTGCCCGAACCCTCCAGAGCCTCGCGCAGCAGCACATAGGCGCGATCCCCGCCCTTCTGCGGCTCCATGTAGTACGGTTTGTGAAAGAACAGTGGGCTTACCTCCTCCAGATTCACAAAGGACTGGATGTCCACCGTCTGGGTTGCCTCCACGTCCACACGTTTGAAGTCATCGTCCTTGATGACCACATACTTCCCCTTCTCATACTCGTAGCCTTTTACGATCTGATCCCAAGGCACCTCTTTGCCATCGGTTTGCGCCACCCGCTTGTAGTTCACCGGACTCAGGTCCTTCGATCGCAACAGATGAAATCGAAGTTCTTCGCGGTGGGTGGCCGGATAGAGAGCAATGGGAATGTTCACCAGTCCGAAGCTGATGGATCCCTTCCAGATGGCACGCATGGCAAAAAGAGCGACAAGGGTTGAGACGACAAGTGCAGGCGATGGCCACAGCCACCCGCCCATTACCGGATCGGGACAATCCGGAAAGTGGATGCGTCAGGATGACCACTCGCAAAGGGGTTAACTACAACCCGTTCCTGTTGTCCCGCCCCCCACCGGTTGTTTGCCGCCCACTTACTGTCCCGTTGCCGTCTGAGCGTTCACCGTCTCATAAGCGAACTTGGCCAGCATCTCATGTCCCTTGGCAGTTGGGTGCAGGCCATCGGCAGAGAACAGATGGCGGTCATCGTTGGCTCCGGTGCTCACGTCCGCGAAGCCATATTTGCCGGGATCGGCTGCCACGTCCGTGAACTTCGCATGCAGATCCAGTTTGATGATCTGGAGTTGGGGGTAGGCCGCCTGTAGCCTGCCAATGGCGGCATCCATCTCACGATTGTGGGCGTCGATCGCCTTGGACACCGCCTTGAGCACAGTGGGAGCCTCTGCACCGCCGAGCAGGGTGACCTTGCCCACGAGGGATGGAGCCTTTCCTACATCGAAAAGGTTGCCCCACAGCACCTGCTTCACGCCCGCCTTGGCCAAGGCGGTCACTTGAGCCTCGGTGCTCTTGGCCACCTCTACGCCCACAGCATCCAGCGTGGCCCAGCGACTGAGAATCTGCTCCGGGGAGATGCAGGCCCGCATCAGATCATTGGCCCCGATCACCACCACATGCAGAGCTTCGGGTTTGGGTCCGCCGGGGTTGAACTGGGCATTGAGATACCGCCGCGTCACCTGTTGGGTGAGGTTTTGCCCCTTGTTCCGGTCGCTGCTGATCTTCGCTGTGTACTCTGTGGTAGCGCCACCCACTGCGTAGTTGGTACCTCCGTAGAAATAGGACATGCCGGAAGGCTTGAACTCCGCAGCGTTCAGCATGCTGGGGCCGGCCAGTTGAGCCACCCAGTTCAGCTTGAACTTGAGATCCGGCTTCCGGGTCTCCGCCATACGGTTGCCCATGTCTGTCAGACTGTCCCCAAAGGCGACTACCTCCCGCGACTCCGCGCAAACGGCCTGTCCCCAGAGGGCCAGGCTGGCAAAGCAGCCGAGGAGAAGTCCAAAGGAACGACGGGAAAGGCTGGCGGAGGGGGCAGTCCGGGAAGTCATGACAAGGCAGATAGCCAAGATGACGACTGTGGCCCTCCCATGGTTACCAGAAAATGGGCAAAGCTCCCCTGCCAACCCAAAGCCAGCCACTCCCCCGCCCCGTTCGCCTTCAAACTGAACTCCGCACGAAACATCGCTTGCAAACTTGCCGCCTCTCACGTACAAATTGCCCCCCTGTCCACCGCTCTGCGGAAAGAGACCATTTGCACCCATAGTTCAACGGATAGAACAGCGGTTTCCGGAACCGCCGATGCAGGTTCGATTCCTGCTGGGTGCACCACAATACGTCCCTCCAGGCGCTGTCAGGTGGACGAACGACATCAAGCCCCCTTGCGCGTACCCGATGGAGTCGGCTGAATCCGCAATTCTGGCCAACCTCTGCACGGCCTCTTCTGGGGACGCATCTTGGGCTCAGGCAGATCTGCCGTGATTACCGCCCGCTGCCCACTGTCAGGCCGCCTTGGCCGCTTCTTAAATGCATCTCTTGTTTCGTACTTCGAAAGCATGAAGGTCAGGGGATCACACTCTCCAGAAAAACGAACCCTACCCCGCCCCATCCCCGGCCCCCTTTGTCAGCGGAGCAAGCAGGGCGGAATGCACCACCGCAACCGTATAGTCTCGATTGAGCTTGGAGATCCATCGTATGCCGATCCGTTTGGGACACGCGGCTTCGCACTCGTACTGGTTGGTACAATTGCCGAAACCCGCATCATCCATGGCCTTCACCATGCCTAGCACTCGACGGTGTTTCTCGGGCTGGCCCTGGGGCAGCATGTTGAACTGGCCCGCTTTGGCCGCTGTGAAGAGCATGGCACTGGCGTTCTTGCACGACGCCACGCAAGCACCGCAGCCAATGCACTCGGCGGCGTCCATGGCGGAGTCCGCCACTTCCTTTGAGATGGGCAGGGCATTGGCATCCTGCGCGGAGCCGGTGCGCACACTTACAAAGCCGCCTGCGGCCATGATGCGATCAAACCCGGTCCGGTCCACCATCAAATCCTTGATGACGGGGAAGGCGCTGGCGCGAAAGGGCTCCACCCAGATGGTGTCACCATCGTGGAAGGTCCGCATGTGCAGCTGGCAGGTGGTGGTGCCGCCCTGTGGACCGTGCGGGATCCCATTGATGACCATGCCACAGGTGCCGCAGATGCCTTCCCGGCAGTCGTGGTCAAAGACGACCGGATCCCCGGTGGTGGAAATGAGCTTCTGGTTGACGATGTCCAGCATCTCCAGAAAGGAGGCGGTCTCGGGAATCTCCGGGGCTTCAATTTCCTGAAACCACCCCTCAGCCTGGGGGCCGGGCTGACGCCAGATTTTCAGATGCAGGTTCAGAGTGCGGGCCATGGGGAACGACGGTTGGAAGGTTGACTTAAGGACAGGCGGCACGGTCAGACGTAGCTGCGCACGGCGAGATGAGCTTCCTCGAACTGGAGGTGCTCCTTATGGAGCACGGGTCGGCCAGTGTCCCCGGTGTATTCCCAGGCGGCCACATAGGTGAAGTCCTCGTCATTGCGCCTGGCCTCGCCCGCCTGACCGAGCTTTAGCGCTTCATCCTCTTTGGTGTACTGATGCTCCACCCGGAAGTGTCCGCCGCAGCTCTCCTCGCGGTGCAGCGCATCGATGCACATCAGTTCGCCGAACTCCAGGAAGTCCGCCAGGCGACCGGCCTTTTCCAGCTCCTGATTGAGGTCCGCGCTGCTGCCTGGCACCGTCACTCCCGCCCAGAACTCCTCGCGCAGGCCCGGTAACCGCGCCAGCGCCCGCTCCAGGCCCCCCTTACTGCGCGCCATGCCGCATTCGTCCCACATGAGCAGCCCCAGTTCGCGGTGAAAACTGTCTACGGAGCGTTTCCCTTTGATGTCGAGCAGCTTCTTCGTGCGAGCATTTACCGCCTCCGTCGTCTCGCGAAAAGCTGCATGTTCCGCCGACACCGCGCCCGGCTTCTGTGTGGCCAGATACGGTGCAATGGTCGTGGGGATCACGAAGTACCCGTCTGCCAGCCCTTGCATGAGCGCGCTGGCCCCCAGGCGGTTCGCGCCGTGGTCAGAGAAGTTGGCTTCCCCCAGGACGAAGAGGCCGGGCAGATTGCTCATCAAGTTATAGTCCACCCACAGGCCGCCCATCGTGTAGTGCACAGCGGGGTAGATGCGCATGGGCCGCTCGTACCCACTCTCTCCGGTGATTTGCTGATACATCTCAAACAGGTTCCCGTACTTCTCCGCCACCACCGCCTTGCCCAGACCGCGCAGATCGGACTCCGCCAGTTCCCTGCCTCCGGCCCGGTCCTTGCCATAACGCAGGATGGCCTCTGCGAAATCCAGATACACCCCCAGCCCGCCAGGACCCACTCCCCGCCCCTCATCGCAGGCCTCCTTCGCACTGCGGCTGGAGATGTCACGCGGGGCCAGATTTCCGTAGCTCGGGTACTTGCGCTCTAAATAGTAGTCCCGGTCGTCCTCGGCAATCTCGTTGGGGTGCCTGCCGCAGTCCTCCTTCTTCTTCGGCACCCACACGCGGCCATCATTGCGGAGAGACTCCGACATGAGCGTGAGCTTGCTCTGGTAGTCCCCGCTCACCGGAATGCATGTGGGGTGGATCTGGGTGTAGCAGGGGTTGGCAAAGAGGGCCCCTTTTCTGTGCGCCCTCCAGATGGCCGTGGTGTTGCAGCCTTTGGCGTTAGTGGAAAGGTAGAAGACATTCCCATAACCGCCGGTGGCCAGCAGCACCGCATCCCCGGCGTGTACGGTCACCTTCCCCGTCACCAGATCCCGCACCACGATGCCCTTCGCATGCCCGTCCACCACCACCAGGTCCAGCATCTCCGTTCTAGGAAACATCTGAACGTTCCCACGGGCGATCTCCTTGGTCAGCGCGGAGTAGGCACCCAGCAGGAGCTGCTGCCCCGTTTGTCCGCGGGCGTAGAAGGTGCGACTCACCTGGGAGCCACCAAAGGAACGGTTCGCCAGCAGGCCGCCGTACTCCCGTGCCAGGGGCACGCCCTGGGCCACGCACTGGTCGATGATGGCGGAACTCACCTCCGCCAGGCGATACACGTTGGCCTCCCGCGCACGAAAGTCGCCGCCCTTGATCGTGTCGTAGAAGAGGCGGTGGACCGAGTCCCCGTCGTTCTGGTAGTTTTTGGCCGCATTGATGCCCCCCTGCGCCGCGATACTGTGCGCCCGCCGGGCCGAGTCCTGGTAGCAGAAGCATTTCACCTTGTACCCCAGCTCAGAGAGAGTGGCCCCCGCGGAGGCCCCGGCAAGACCGCTGCCGACCACTAAAACGGTAAACTTCCGCTTGTTTGCCGGGTTGATCAGCTTGGAGTCCTGCTTGTGTTTGGTCCATTTCTGGGCCAGGGGCCCCGCGGGGATTTTTGCATCGAGCACGATAGTAGACATGGGTGCGGGATGTTGAAGGATGGATGAACGCGCCGGTTCGAGTTGGCTCAGTGAACCCACTTGAACCAGACCGCGAATACGATGAGGGCATTTCCCATAAAGATGACCGCGGCATAAACCCGGCCCAGATTCTTGAAGGTGCCCATGGTGCGCGGCGTGGTGATGCCCAGCGTCTGGAACATGCTGCTCACCCCGTGACTGAGGTGGGAGCACAGCATGGCCATGGCGATGAGATAGAAGACCGAAGCCGGCCACCAGGTGAATCCGGCGATGACCATGCGGTACACGTCATGCACCGTCTCTCCGTGCAGGGTGGTCTTGTAGGTGCCATACTCGTTGCCCACCCGGAGGGTAAAATGCAGCAGGTGGTACACGATGAAGGCCAGCAGCGTAAGCCCGCTGAAGATCATGGTGCGGGAGGATCGCGTGGCCTGGATGGTTGCATCATACCCGTAGCGCCCGGGGCGGGCCGCACGGTTCTCCCTGGTGAGCTGGACGGTCAGCACCACATGAACAACGGTGCACGCCAGCAGGCCCAGACGCGCCACCCACACGCCCATGCCATGCAACATCGTCTGGAGGAAGTGACCATACTCGTTAATGGCGTCCGGCCCGGCAAAGATGAGGAGGTTCCCGATCAGGTGACCTAGCACAAAGCCCGCCAGCACCGCTCCAGTCAGGGCAACCAGGACTTTCTTGCCAATGGAGGAGCCGATCGTCAACGACATCGCCTGCGTCAGAGTGCTCATGATCGTGATGGGATGAGGTGGGATCAGGTTACAGGTGAAAGTGAAAAGGCGGGTAGGCAGGCTCAGGCAGCGCCCGGTGCCGGGCCGGGCTCCGCCTTCTCCAGCAGGGCCCGCAGTCGTGCTTCATTCTCCGGTGGCAGGGGCGCCTGCAGCACGCGGCACCGCCCAGCGAACCCCTGCAGCGCGGCGATGACCTCGTCTGGATTGGACGACTGGCGCACCAGTGCAAAGAGGGCCGAGGTGCCGTTGGTGAAGGAACTCCCCAGCTCCCGCATGAAGGCATCGCTGATGCCCACATCACTGAGCCGGCCCGAGATCGCCCCGATGCCAAAGCCGAGCAACACTCCCGCGGGATTCAGAAAGACAATCGAGGCCAGCAGCCCGGCGAAGGAGCCGTAGGTCGCGCCGATCACCGCCAGGTTGTCCTGCTGGTGCAGTGTCACCCGGCCGAGCTCATCCCGCACCACCACGACCATCTCCACCGCATCCATCGTCCGGCGGTCGCGCAGGCCAGCCAGGGTGCCCCGCATTGCAAATGCCTCGGACACGTTGTCGAAGGCCACCACCACGAGCCGGGTTTCGGGAAGGCCCTGATCATTGTCTGGTTGTTTCATCGACATAGTTTTCAGCCGTCCTCCTGGATGCCATCAATGTACCCCTGGGCTCCGTTGCCCAGGTTGGCCGCGTTGGCTTCATCCGTGTCAATGTGCATGGCCAGGGCGAAGCTGGGGTCCACCCGGATCCGCACATCGCCAAAGATCAGCTCACGGTCCCCCTGCACGCGGATGCGCACCGTGCCCTTGTCCCGCACACCGTACCGCAGGGCATCTGCCGGCGTCATGTGGATGTGGCGCAGGGCGCAGATGACGCCCTGGTCCAGGTTCACACTGCCCGCCGGCCCCTCCAGCGTGCAGCCGGGCGAGCCCGCGATATCGCCAGACTCACGGATGGGCGGCTGGATGCCTAGCTTGAACTGCTCCGTCATCGCGATCTCCACCTAGGTGGCCTTTCGCACCGGACCCAGCACCCGCACTCGCTCGATGCGTCCCTTCGGCCCCACGATGGTCAACTGCTCCTTGCAGGCATACTGCCCGGGCTGGGAGAGGTCTGCATGCTTTGTGAGCTGGTGTCCGGGGCCAAAGAGCGCCTCCACATCCAACGGGGAGAGATGGATGTGGTGTGCAGAAACTTCGATGGGTACTGGTGCATGGCGGCAGGCATCACTGGCCCTTACCAGGCAGTCCCGTGCGAGCACCCGCAGGGTCTCCCGGGCGATCATGCGCTCCTCGTCCGTGGGCACCACCAGCACCGTCACCGGGGAGTCCGGCGCGGAGATAGGGCTCACGGCCCCTGTGACCACACGGCGGTTGAGTTCCTCATCCAGCACGATGCCCATGCAGCCCAGCCCCTGGAGCGCAGTGGCACGCACACCGGCACTCCCCTGCCCGATGCCTGCGGTGAAGAGCACCACATCCACCCCTCCCATGGCAGCGATGTAAGCACCGATGTACTTCCGCACCCGGTAACAGAAAACCTTGAGCGCCGTGAGCGCCCGGGCGTCGCCTTGCTCCACCTCTCGCATGTCACTGGACACCCCGGAGAGCCCCAGCAGACCGCTGCGGCGGTTCAACATTTCATCGAACTGCTCCGGCGTCATCCCCTCCGTGCGAGCCAGGTGGGCGGCCACTCCGGGGTCAATATCGCCGCAGCGGGTGCCCATGAGCAGCCCCTCCCCAGGCGTGAGCCCCATGGAGGTGTCCACGGAGCGACCGTGGTCGATGGCGCAAACCGAGGCGCCGTTGCCCAGATGGCAGCTGATGATGCGCAGGTCCCGTGGCCTCCGCCGCAGGTGCTGCGCGGCCGCCAGCGTCACGTAGCCGTGGGATGAGCCGTGAAAGCCGTAGCGCCGCACACCCTTTGTTTCATAGTACTCATACGGCAGCCCGTAGAGGTAGGCCTGGCTGGGCAGGGTGGCGTGAAATGCGGTGTCAAACACGGCCACATGAGGAACGCCGGGCAGGACCCGCCGGGCCTCGCGGATGCCGGCGGCATTCACGGGATTGTGCAGCGGGGCCAGAGCTCCCAGGGACTCGATCTCAGCAAGGACAGCGTCATCGATGACCATGGCACTGGAGAACTTCTCCCCGCCATGCACCACGCGGTGCCCCACCACTGTCACGGCCGTGCGGTCGTCGCGGTCCTTCAGCACGCCCGCCTCCGGATGCCCCAGGGCGGCCTGCATGGCCTGAAACGCTTCAGCAAAACCCCCGCCTGGGAGATCCTGCTGCAGCTCCCCCTTCGCACCGCGCTGGCTGAGCCGCATGCCCGGCTGGCCAATGCGCTCCACCTGCCCGGCCACCGTCAGGTCCGGCTGCTCCGTGTCAAAGTACCGGTACTTGAGCGAGGACGAGCCGCAGTTGATCACCAGAATGCGCTCCGGGCGTTCGCCCTTGAGTTCGAGGAGCTCACCATCCCCCTGCCTCCGGCCCGCCACCGCCACCGCCCGGGCTGGGTCCTGCAGGGCCAGCTGCACCCGGCTGCTTACCGTCATGGCGATGAGCTGTGCCGCACCCGGATTCGCCATGATGCGCGTCTGAAACAGGGTCAGAGGCACCAGCAACACCCGGCACGGGGTGACCGCCACCAGGTCAGCCACAGCCGGGTCTCCGCTCATCAGCGCCAGCTCGCCAAAGGTGCCGCCGGCGTGGATCTCCCCGAGGGGGCCATCCGCCTCCCCGGTTGCCGGAATGAAGGCCTGGATCGTCCCCTCCAGCAGCACACCCAGGAAATGCACCTCATCCCCGCCGTGCAGGACCACCTCCCCCGCCCGACAGCTCCGCACCAGGGATCCCTCCACCAGCTCGCGACGCTGTGCGTCCGTGAAGTGGGAGAGCAGTGGAACGCTCGTGTTGACAAAGGCCAGATCACTCACACTCATGGCAGCATGCTTAGATCGTTTCCTCTATCCTACACCTGGCGCGGGTGGGTCATGTTCTCCGGCTTGAGGAGCTCATCCAGCTGCTCCTTGCTCAGCCAGCCCTTTTGCAGCACCAGATCATAGACGCTCCCGCCTGTCTTCAGCGCCTCTTTCGCAATTGAGGCGCTCCGTTCATAGCCCAACACCGGATTGAGCGCCGTGACCAGGCCGATGGAGTTGTGCACGTACTCCAGACAGCGCTCGCGATTGGCCTCGATCCCGGCGATGCACCGGCTGTGCAGAATGATGGCCGCATTTCGCAGGAGCGTCAGGCCAAACAGGAGGTTGAACGCGATCACTGGCTCCGCCATGTTCAGCTCCAGTTCGCTCGCCTCCGCCGCCATGGAGACTGTGACATCCGCTCCGATGATCTGGAAGCAGATCTGGCTCACCACTTCCGGCACCACAGGGTTCACCTTGCCCGGCATGATGGACGAGCCCGGCTGCATGGGCGGCAGCTTGATTTCATAGAGCCCGCACCGCGGGCCGGACGACAGCCAGCGCAGGTCGTTGCAGATCTTGGACAGCTGCACTGCCGCCGTCTTCATGGTGCTGCTCATCAGCACAAACTCGCCCGAGTCCTGGGTGGCCTCCACCAGATCCCCTGCCAGCGTCACAGGAATGCCGCTCACCTCCGCCAGCCGCTGTGTACACAGGGCCGCGTAGCCGGGCGGACTGTTCAATCCGGTGCCAATCGCGGTAGCCCCCATGTTGATGGCCAGGAACTCGGTCCCGGCATGCTTCAGGTGACGAATGCCATCCCCGATCATCACCGCATACGCGCCAAACTCCTGGCCCAGCGTCATGGGCACTGCATCCTGGTTTTCCGTGCGGCCCATCTTCAACACATCAGCAAACTCCTTCGCCTTCGCCTCCAGGGCCGTGCGCAACTCTCTCAAGGCAGAGAGCGTGTCCTGCAACGTCAGGATCACCCCCAGCTTGATGGCGGTGGGGTACGCGTCATTCGTGGACTGGGAGCAGTTCACGTGGTCATTCGGATGCAGGTGCTCGTACTCCCCTTTCTTGTGCCCCAGGATCTCCAGCGCCCGGTTGGCGATCACCTCATTGGCATTCATGTTCGTGGAGGTGCCCGCCCCGCCTTGAAACATGTCGATCACGAACTGATCGTGCAGCTTGCCGGTCAGGATCTCATCACAGGCTTTCACGATCGCCTCCGCCTTGGGCAGATCCAGTACACCCAAGCCGCCGTTGGCCAGCGCCGCCGCCTTCTTCACCAGCGCCAGGCCGTTCACAAAGTGGCGGAAGTGGTACAGATGTATGCCGGAGAGCGGGAAGTTTTCCACCCCACGAATGGTCTGTACGCCGTAGTAGGCATGGTCCGGCACATCGCGCTCGCCCAGGGAGTCATGCTCACGGCGCACGGCCGAGACCTCCGCCGGGCCATGCTCACCGGCGATGCGTCCCGCGGCCAGCCCGATCCGGTCGCTCAGGCGTGCCGCCACCCTGCCCGCGATGCGATAATACACGTCCGGCTTCTCTGCCCGAATCTTGTCCAGCGTGCCGCGAGTGATCTGCCACACTGCTGCGCCGCGCGGTGCCGTGGCACTGGTGGCATGAGGTGAGTCATCCAGCATCACGCCCTCACACAGGATTGCGCCGGGCTTCAGCGTGGCCAGGATCACGCTCCGGGCCTGGGCGCCGCGTTGCAACTCCACCTCTCCGTCCAGTACGATGCCCAGCCACAGGCGTGGCGTGCTCTCGTGAAAAAGGTAGCCGCCCGACTCATAAGTGACGACGCTCCCCTGCTTGACAACGGCCGCCAGATCCTCCGCGGCGATGCCCATGGTCCGGGCGGCTGCTGAAATGGTTTCCTGGTCTAAGTTCATGGTAATAACTTTCTTCAGCTATTTGGGAAAGAGGGAGCCGATGAGCAGCCCGATGGTGACCGCCCCTACTGTGCAGATGATGCCAGGGAGCATGAATGAGTGGTTCAGGAGATACTTCCCGATCCGGGTCGTCTTTGACCGGTCGAACTGGATCGCCGCAATGATGGTGCCGTAGTTGGGGATGAAGAAGTAGCCGTTCACCGCCGGGAACATGCCCACAAGAAGCGGTGCCGGGATGCCCAGGGAGAGGCCCAGAGGCATCAGCGCCCTCGTGGTGGCCGCCTGGCTGTAGAGAAGCATCGACGCCAAAAAGAGCCCGATGGCAAAGGTCCACGGTGCCGCCTTGGCCATGTCGCTCAGACCACCGATGATGACCTCACGGTTGGCATTGATGAAAGTGTCGCCCAGCCAGGCCAGACCCAGGATGCCGACGATGGCGGTCACGCCCGACTGGCAGGTCTTGCACTTGGGCACCTCCTCCACCGGTGCCTTGGTCACGGTGAGGATGACCGCCGCCACCGCCAGCATGACGATGGCGATCGACACCGGCATGGACATAATGATGGGCTTGCTCGCCGTGCCCACGGTGCGCAACTGGGGAAAGATGCCCGCCAGGACGATGAGCCCCACGCCGATGAGAAAGATCAGGGCACTGGCCTTGGAGCCTTTTTTTAGCGGGGCCACCGTGCCTGTGGCCGGCTTCCCCGGCGGCTGCAGCTGCCCGGATGCCAGCAGCTTCTGGTACTCAGGGTCGTCCTTCAGCTCCTTGCCCACACGGAGCTGGCAGAAGGCGGCAATCACCACCGCCGCGAGAGTGGACGGCACACAGATGAGCAGGATCTGCACGAGCCCTACACCGTGTGAAGCCAGCAAGCCGATCATCGCCGCCGTGGCCGCAGACACTGGACTGGCCGTAATGGCCTGCTGCGAAGCGATCGTGGCCACGGCCATGGGTCGCTCTGGCCGGATGCCGTTCTCATGCGCCACCTCGTAGATCACCGGCAGCAGCGGATACACAATGTGGCCAGTGCCAGCCGCGAAGGTAAAGCCGTAGGTCACGAGCGGCGCCACGATGGTGACCTGCTTCGGATTCTTGCGGATGATCTTCTCAGCCACACGGACGAGGAAGTCGATGCCGCCCGCCACCTCCATGGCCGATGCCGCCATGATCACGGTCAGCACGATGAGCAGCACCTCCCCGGGGATGGCCGCAGGGGCGATGCCAAAGCCCAGCACGAGCACCAGCAGCCCGACCGCACCCCACAGGCCCAGCCCCACCCCGCCCGCCCTGGCCCCCATGGCCAGTGCTCCCAGGATGACTGCAAATTCAAGGATCAGTTTGATGTCCATGTTGGTAATCAGCCCGACGGCTGCGACAGGGTTCGATACAATAATGGCGGACTCCCTCCACGGCGGACCACAGGGGGCCCGCCACGCGGCTGGAGCCACCTGGCTCCTTTGCCCCTGTATGATGACTGCCAGGGGCGCAGGTGGAAATAAGACCTTGGTCCGACACGACCCCCAACTCATCCGATCCGGCGGTCCACCATTTTTTTCACCCCGCGAGCATGAATGATGGAGTCCATAAACGTGGCGAGACGCGCTGCCGTCGCGACGTGCTCTGGCTTCAGTTCCTGGGAGTGGGCTAGATGGTTGCGCAGGGACTCGATGGCACTGGCAAAACGACCTGCCTCCCGCCGCGAGGCAAATCCCAGCTCAGAGATCAGCAGAGGTTCATGCAGGAGGATGTCGGCCTTGTCCTTGACCTGAAGACAGTCCACCAGCCTGCAATCTCCCCCGCAACGCCGGCGCTCTGCCTGTAGTGCCCTGGCCTTGGCGAGTCTGCCAGCTGAGATCTTGTCCCCCCAGGCCTCTGCGGCATGCAGTTCCTCAATCGCCCACGTCATGTTGAGATCCAACAGCGTGACCGTGCCAAACAACCACATGCGCAGCGGAGCCTTCTGCAGATCGGGATGTCCGATCACTCCGCTCACCTCGCCCATCCAGCGCACAAAGACATGTTGTGCATCACTCATGGCGGTCAGCACCGCGCCCAGCCCGGCCTCGGCATCCACCATCGCTTTCTCCTGAAACGGACGGGCGCACGCGCCCAGAGTCAGGCTGCTGGGGGACAGGTCACCCGCCCCAACCCAGCCTGTGACCAGGCCACGGTGGCGCACGCCCAAGACCAAGTGCCCCGCATCCTGCATCAGTTCCTGAGCCAGACTCACCGGCTGGTTCTCATCCAGGGAGGCCAGCGGCTCCACCAGGTCCGCGGCCGTCAGACTCCTGGAGAAGGTCTGCTGCAGGCGTACGACGCTCCTAGGGCGGGAGGCTGCTGCTGTGCGGAAATTCATGACTCTGCCGGGTGGTGGTGGGATGCCAGGCGGCTGGGTGAGACGCTAGCGTTTTCACCTAACCTTCGCACCTTTCTTCCCGTAGGACCAAGGACGTATCGACACAACGAGCCCCGCCATGTTATATGGCAGGGATGCGCTTGGCCTCGTGTGAGAAGATCGTGAACTCCATCCCGGGTGCCGCCAGAGTGCTGCGCTGGATGAAAAGCCACCCCTTCCGCTGGCGTGCGCTCTTCATGGCCTTCTGCCACCTGCTTGGGCTGCTCACGTCCATCGACGCGATTCTCAGCGTTCGCACCGCCCAGGGGGCGATCGGCTGGGCCATCTCCCTCAACACCTTTCCCTACATCGCAGTGCCAGCGTACTGGGTCTTTGGCCGCTCGAATTTCGAAGGGTATGTGGTGTTGCGCCGCAAGATGGAGGCCGACCTGAATGACGAGGAAAAAAAGCTCGCAGCCGGCCTGCTGGCAATGCGACCGCAAGCTGAGCGGGTGCCCTCTTCTGCCACGCTGCTGGAAAGGCTGGCCAAGCTGCCTGCCACCCGAGGCAATCACACGGAGTTGCTCATCGATGGCGAGACTACGTTTCGCTCCATCTTTGAGAGCATCGCCCAGGCCCGGGAGTACGTGCTGGTGCAATTCTACATCATCCGGGATGACGGACTGGGCCGCCAGCTCAAGGAGGCGCTCATCAGCCGGGCCCGCGCCGGGGTGCGCTGCTATCTGGTCTATGATGAAATCGGCAGCCACCACCTGCCCACCAGCTACACGGCCGAGCTCCAGGCGGCCGGAGTGGAGGTGCGCCCCTTCAACACCCGGCAGGGGGATCGCAACCGTTTCCAGCTCAACTCCCGCAACCATCGCAAGATCGTCATCGTGGATGGCATCACGGCCTTTGTGGGCGGTCACAATGTGGGCGATGAGTACCTCGGCAAAGATCCCAAGATGGGCGCATGGCGGGACACCCACGTGAAGGTGCAGGGCCCCGTGGTGCAGTGCGTGCAGATCGCGTGGGCGGAGGACTGGAACTGGGCGGTCGGCGGGCTGCCCACGCTCAACTGGGTCCCACAGCCGGCCCCTGGCGGGCAGGATGGGCTGGCCTTCTGCCTGCCCTCCGGTCCGGCAGACGAGTTCGAGACTTGCACACTGTTCTTCCTGCGCGCCATCCAGGCCGCGCAGAAGCGGGTGTGGATCGCCAGCCCGTACTTCGTGCCGGATGAGCAGTTCACCTCCGCCCTGCAGATCGCAGCGCTGCGCGGCGTGGACGTACAGATCCTCATCCCCCAGCATGCCGACAGCCAGTTGGTGCACCTCTCCAGCTTCACCTACCTGCCCGCCCTGGAGAAGGCCGGGGTGAAGGTGTGGCGTTACACCGGCGGGTTCCTGCATGAGAAGGCCATCCTGGTGGACGACTACTGCGGCGTGGGCACTGCGAACTTCGACAACCGGAGCTTCCGGCTCAACTTTGAAATAACCGTCCTCTTCGCCGAGGAGGGCGTGGTCCGGCAGGCGGAGCAGATGTTTCAGAAGGACTTTGCCCGGAGCGTACCGGCCCATGCCGCCGACTTTACGGAGCGCCCCTGGTGGTTCCGTCTGGCCGCCCGCACCTCGTGGCTGATGGCCCCGGTCCAGTGAACTGCTGCGGCCGCCCCCGGCCTGCGAGCCTCCTCCATTCTCCCCTCACCTCTCCGCCCGCCAGCCACCCCACATGGCCTCACCTGACCCCAAAGAAGCGCACGGTCCCAAGCTCAAACGGCAGACCTATCAGCGCATGAAACACTCCATCAGGGTGTTTCTCACCTCTCCTGCCGGTGGCCGGGCCAAGGCGTTGCTGGCCGCCCTGCTGGCGTGCATGTTTTGCATCAACGGCATGAACGTGCTCAACAGCTACGTGGGCCGTTATTTCATGTCCGCCATTGAGAAGCGGGACATGGCTGGCTTCGTCCACTACGCGTGGCTCTATGTGGCTGTCTTTGCCGGGTCCACGGTGGTTGCTGTGTTCTACCGCTTCGCAGAGGAGCGCCTCGGCCTCCTGTGGCGGGACTGGCTGACCCACCGCATCGTAGGACTCTACGTGGACCAGCGGCTCTACCTGCGGTTCGAGGAATCCGGCGCACTGACGAACCCCGACCAGCGAATGACGGAGGATGTGAAGCAGCTCACCGTCATCACCCTGTCGTTCCTGCTCCTCATCCTGAATGGCACCATGACCGCCGTCTCCTTCTCGGGTGTGCTCTGGTCCATCAGCCCCAAGCTTTTCGCCGTCGCCGTGCTCTATGCTGCGGCGGGGTCAGCGCTCACCATCTTTCTAGGGCGACCTCTCATCCGGCTGAACTACCAGCAGTCGGACCGCGAGGCCGACTTCCGCTCGGAGCTCATCGGCATGCGGGAGAACGCCGAGGGCATCGCCGTGACGGGCAATCAACAAACCATCCGGCACCGGCTCATGAGCCGCATCGACCAGCTCGTGGCGAACTTCCGCAAGATCACGGAGATCAACCGCAACCTGAACTTCTTCACCACCGGCTACAATTACATGATCCAGCTCATCCCCGCGCTGATCGTGGCTCCGCTCTTCATCCAGGGGAAGGTGGAGTTCGGCGTCATTGGCCAGTCAGCCATGGCCTTCGCCACGCTGCTGGCGGCTTTTTCGCTCATCATCACGCAGTTCCAGGCCATCTCCTCCTACGCCTCCGTCGTGACCCGGCTCGGAGAGTTCGTGGAGGCAACCGAGTGCGCCGGCCTCGCGTGCGACGCGCCTCTGGTGGAGTACGCCACCGGCTCGGACCGTTTCATTTACTCCCGCCTCACCCTGCATGCCGCCGACAAGGAGCACACCCTCGTCGTCCAGGATCTGAGTGTTGCCCTCACGCCCGGCCTGCGGGTACTGGTGAACGGCCCTTCCCAGACCGCACGTGTCGCCCTTTTTCGCACCTCCGCCGGTGTGCAGGTGGAGGGTACTGGCAGCATCGTGCGCCCGCCCGTGGAAAAGCTCGCCTTCCTCCCCGGCCGCCCCTATCTCCCTCCCGGCTCAGTGCGGGATCTCGTCGTTCCCGCCGGGAGCGAGGAGAAGGTGGACAACAAGGATCTCTGGCGGCTGTTTGACGAGATCGGACTCACGTCCTCCAAGATGAAGTCAGACGAAGACCTCACCACTCCCCACCACTGGGAGGACCGCCTTTCCATCCCCAAGCAGCACCTCCTCTCCATCGCCCGCGCTCTTCTGGCCGATCCCGAGTACATCTTCCTGGACCACATTGAGACTTCGCTGGGCGAACACCACGCCACCATGGCCTTCGCCGCGCTCCGCGCCAGGGGCATCACCTGCATCTCGTTTGAAGAACGCGAGCCCGACCCCGCCCGTCACGATGCCGTGCTGGAGCTCCATGAAGGCGGTTCGTGGAAATGGATCGAGCTGCGAAGCAGCCCGCCCCGCGTGATCTCATAGAGTGCCGGAGGGCAGAGACGGGAAACTGCCCATTCTCCTCACCCCAGCGTCACGCTCACCTCATGCTTCCCGCCGTGGCCGCCCATGGGAATGCGGGCGGCACCTTCCACCACCTCACACCTGGCACCGTCTTTCGCCACCCGCACCACGCTCCTGCCCGCACCGGGTTCCCCGTCCACGCTGATTTCATAAACCGCGTCGTGGAGCACGTCCCGCCATGCGATCTTGTAACCACTCCAGTCATCCGGCACGCACGGCCGGATCAGCAGGGTGTCTCCGTTTTCCACCCGCAGACCGAGGATGCTCTCCACGGCAACGCGGAACATCCAGCCTGAGGAGCCGGTGTACCAGGTCCAGCCACCGCGACCGATGTGAGGCTCTGCCCCATAGATATCCGCCGCCATCACATACGGTTCAGTCTTGTAAAGGTCTGCCGCAGCCTGGGTGCGCGAATGAGACACCGGGGTCAGCATTTCCAGCAACTTGACCGCGCGGTTGTTCTGGCCGTACTCGGCCACCGCCTTCACCACCCAGCACGCGGCGTGAGTGTACTGGCCGCCATTTTCCCGCACGCCAGCGACGTAGCCCTTGATGTAGCCGGGGTCATTTGCCGTTTTCACAAAGGGCGGCGTAAGCAGCCGGATGATGCCCTCGTCCTCCGCGATCAACCGGCGTGACAGCGCCTCCATGGCACTCGCGGCCCGGTCTGCGGGTGCTGCCCTGGCAATGATGGCCCAAGACTGTGCCAGGGCATCGATCTGGCACTCGTCACTGAACCAGGAGCCGAGGGGTTGGCCGTTGTCGTAGTAGGCGCGCCGATACCATTCCCCATCCCAGCCCCCCTGATTGATGGCCTCGTACAGGGCCTGCCGGTGGGCGGTGTAGCGCTCCACCCGGGCCACGTCACCACGGCGTTCGCAAAGAGGCAGGAAGTGACCGAGAATGTGATAGAGGAAAAACGCCATCCACACACTCTCCCCCCGTCCTTCACGCCCCACGCGGCTCATGCCATCGTTCCAGTCCCCCACTCCCATGAGCGGCAGTCCATTGGCCCCCACCTTCAGGGAGCGGTCCATGGCGCGACAGCAGTGCTCGTAGAGGTCCGCCCCCGTTGGCGCGCGCTGCGGGGTGAGGTACATCTCATCCTCGTGTTCGCCCAGAAGCGGTGCGGAAAGGAAAGGCTCTGTCACGTCCAGGATGGTAAAGTCCCCCGTTGCACCCACGTAGTCTGCCGTCAGATAAGCCAGCCAGAGCAGGTCATCGGAAAACTTCGTGCGCAGCCCCCGCCCGATCGGCTCCGGGTGCCACCAGTGCAGCACGTCGCCTTCCTCGAACTGGTGCCTGGCATGCAGGAGGATCTGGGCCCGGGCATAGGCGGGATCCAGCGCGAGGAGTGAACCCGAATCCTGCAACTGGTCGCGATAACCAAAGGCCCCGCTGGACTGGTAGAAGCCTGACCGGGCCCACATGCGGCAGCAAAGCGTCTGGTAGGACAGCCAGCCGTTCACCATCACATTCAGAATCGGCGATGGCGTGGCCACCTGCAGTCCGCCCAGAAGCGACCGCCAAAAGGTGCAAACCCCCTCCTCCGCGGCAAGCACGTCCTCCAGCCCGTGGTATCGGGAAATAAGGTCTGCCGCCTCGTCGTCGTTCAGCGCCTCACCCAGCAGCACCACGCACTCCACCGTGCCCCCCGGTTGGAGGTCAAACACGACCTGCTGTGCAAAGCATGGATCCAGCCCGGTGCCCGCAGCCCCGTCCAGCGCCCCGCCCAAGGCCAGTGCCGCCGGGTTATCTGGGCTGCCATGCTGGCCCAAAAACGTGAGTCGGTCTGCCGTGTAGGAGGTGCCCACCGCCTCCGCCCCGTGCAGATAGAGCGCACTGAACACCGTGCCACCGCGGAAGTCACCCGCAGCCAGATTCACCGACCGCAGGCTGCCATCTGCCTCCCGGCGCGTGGTGATGAGGCTGGGCTGCTCTGGCAGAGATCCCAAGATGAGCCTCTGATACGCAGTGAACGAGAGCTGGCGGCTCGTCTGCGCAAGATTGGAAACACGCAGGCGCACGATCTTCAACG
>NZ_BATQ01000118.1 GCF_000739635.1 Verrucomicrobium sp. BvORR034
CTGGTGCCAGTATGGCTCGCTTATGGCAAGGAGGGCGACCACGGCCCCTCCGTGACGGGCACCCTCTACAGCGATGATCAGGGTGCTACCTGGAAGGCCGGTGACATCGCCCTGCCCAACGAGGGTGATTTCAAAAACCCGAACGAGACCGCCGCAGTCCAGCTCAGCGATGGCCGAGTCCTGCTCAACGCCCGTAGCACTTCGCTCAAGAGCCGCCGTCTGGTCACCACCAGTGCCGACGGTGCCACGAGCTGGTCCACCCCCAAGTTCGAGGAATCGCTCTGGGAGCCCATTTGCATGGGGAGCATCGTCGCCTTCCCCATGAAGCCCGGAGCATTTGTGTTCTCCAATCCCCACAGCTTGAAGCTGGACGAGCGGGCCCAGGAAATTCCCGGCGGCCGCGGTGACCGGGTCAATCTCTCCCTGAAGCTCAGTCTTGATGATGGGAAGACCTGGAAGGTGGGTCGAACCCTCGAACCCGGTCGCAGCGCCTACTCCGACCTGGCCGTGCTGCCCGACGGCACGGGTCTCTGCTTCTACGAGCGGGACAAGCGACTCACCCTCGCTAAGTTCACGCTGGACTGGATCGCCAGAGGTGACAAGGCCGCGCAACCTGCGGTGACCAACCTGCCCACAGTCGATCTCTCTACCGACACGTCTCGTCAGGTCGTCGTGGCGCAGGGCACGCCGGAGCTCTACCAGGGACACCCCACCACCACTTTACTGCCCGATGGCAAGACGATGTATGCCGTTTGGACCCAAGGACACGGCGGACCATGCGGACCGATGAAACGCAGCGATGATGGCGGCAAGACATGGAGCGAGCTGCTGTCGGTGCCAGAGAACTGGAAGGCGACCCGCAATTGCCCGGCGATCTACCGCCTGACCGATCCGCAGGGCGTCACCCGCCTCTTCATTTTTGCGGGGCAAGGACCTGGCGGCACGCGGCAACCGGACAATGGAACGATGCAAAGCTCTCACTCACTCGACGAGGGCAAGACGTGGTCTCCCATGAAAAGCGTGGACCTGGAGTGCGTAATGCCGTTTTGCACGATCGTGCCCGTAGAGGGCGGGAAGAAGCTGCTCGGGCTAACGAACGTTCGCCGCCCTGGCGAGACGCAGGACCTGAAGTCGAACATCGTCGTGCAAAGCGAATCCACCGACGGCGGTTTCACGTGGGCACCATGGCGCGTGCTGGTGGATCTCGGCGATCTGAAGCCGTGCGAACCCGAGGTGGTCCGCTCACCGGATGGCAAACAACTGCTCTGCCTGATCCGCGAAAACATTCGCACCGAGCCCGCGCATTTCATCACCAGCGATGACGAGGGGAAAACATGGTCGAAGGTGCAAGCACTGCCACCGGGGCTGCACGGGGACCGCCACAAGGCGAAGTATGCCGGGGATGGCCGACTGGTCATTACGTTCCGCGATATGGGCAAGAATAGCCCCACGCGATCGCATTTCGTCGCCTGGGTCGGGCGCTATGAGGACATCATGAGCGGCAAGGATGGCGAATACAAAATTAAGTTGCTGCACAGCCACAAGGGTAGTGATTGCGGCTATCCCGGGCTCGAACTGCTGCCAGATGGCACGTTCGTCGCGACGACGTATGTGAAGTATCGCTCCGGCCCAGAGTTGAACTCCGTGGTGAGCACGCGTTTCACGCTCGCGGAGACAGACAAAGCGCAGAAAACGACGGCAACAGCCCCCGTGCCGCGCAAGATAGCAGGCATCCTGCTCGATGACGTAGAAGCAGAGTTCACCGGCGCTTGGAAAGTCAGCGAAACGCTGACACCTCTCGTTGGCTCCTCATATCGCCATGACGACCGGGCGAAGAAAGAGCCTGCCACGGCGAAGTTCACGCCAGAAATCCCGGAGACGGGCCGCTACGAACTGCGGCTCCTCTACTCGCCAGCGAGCAATCGCGCCAGCAAAGCTACCCTCACCATTCGCGGCGCGGAGGGAGAAAAAACGGTCACACTGAACCAGCGCGAAGCTTGCCTCGAAGACGGCATCCCGCGCGCGCTGGGCGTCTTTGCCCTCGTGAAAGGCAAAGTCGGCACGATTGAAATTACCAACGCGGGCGCGGACGGCTTCGTGGCCCTGGATGGCCTGCAACTCGTGCCGGAAGCCGAAGCGATGGCGGAGCGCAACACGCGCTCGGATGCGGGTTTCCCGGGGGTGCACCGCACGCCGACCGTGCCAGTAAGAATTCCGCCGCCAATGCTGCTGAAGAGCGCGGCAAAGCCGTCGGAAGTCCATGGCAAGTCCTATGACCTCGTCGTCATCGGCGGCACCCCAGGCGGCATCGCGTGTGCGGTCCGAGCAGCGAGGGAAGGATTGAGCGTGCTACTCGTGAATCACACGCAGCATCTCGGCGGCTTCGTTACCAGCGGCGCAGGCGGCTGGGAGGCACCGTATGATGGCCATCGTGCACCGATCTATGCTGAGATGCTCAAAGGTGCGGCGGAATTTTATCGCAAAACCTACGGCGAAGGCTCGCCGCAGCACATCGTCTCCATGCCCAGCAAAACGAGCCGTGCACACATTGACCGCCCCAAGGTCGAGCCACGCATTGCCGAGATGCTTTTCAATGAGATGGTCGGGCGCGAGAAGTCATTGACGGTGCTGCTTGGCCACATCGTCACGAATGCGGAGCGCGATGGCGCATTGATCAAGTCGGTAACTTTGCAGCCGATGCATGGCGACAAAACAATCGCCGTCAGTGGCAAAGTGTTCGCCGACGGCATGTACGAGGGCGACCTCATGGCAGCAGCAGGCGTGAAGACGCAGATCGGCCGCGAATCGCGTGCTCAATACGGCGAAAAGCACGCGGGCGTGATCTACACTCAGGAACGGCACAAGGAATCCGGTCAGCGCGGCTTCCCCAAGGCCGCCGATGAAGGCACGCTCAACATCCGCTACAACAGCCACGCCACCGCTGGGATCATTGAAGGCCCGCAAAGCGGCGAGGCCGATGGTTCGGTGATGGCCTACAACTACCGCCTCATCCTCACACGTGATCCCGCGAACAGAATCATGGTCGAGAGGCCCGCCAACTACGATATGAACCTCGCCAAAGCCGCGAGCGGCGGAGGTTTCGTGCCGAACCTGCCGAATGGCAAAGTCGCGTGGAACGGCGGCCGCCTCATCGGCCCGCAAAACGATTACCCCGCCGCCGACTGGCCGCAACGGGAGGAAATCTCGAAACGCTATCTCGAAGCCATGGTCATGCGCTTGTGGTGGATGCAGAACGACCCCGAAGCATCGGAAAAGGAGCGCAAGCAGTTCAGCGGTTACGGCCTCGCGGCGGATGAATTCCCCGACAACCACCACGCGCCGTATGAGATCTATGTGCGCGAAGCTCGCCGAATGGTGGGGCGTTATGTGTTCAAGGAACAGGACAACCTCGTGGCTGAAGGTCTCGCCCGCACGCCGGTTCATGCGGACAGCATCGCCATCACGGACTGGCCGGTGGATTCCGTGGCCTGCCTGCCGCGCCGGGTTCACGATGGCAACACCGACGGCATCCTCTTTCTCGGCGAAGAGTCGCGCCCCGCTCAGGTACCGTATCGCTCGATTCTCGCGAACGAGGTCGAAAACCTGCTCGTGCCCGTCGCCATCAGCGCCTCGCACGTCGGCTGGGGCAGCATCCGCCTGGAGCCGGTCTGGATGCAACTCGGGGAAAGTGCCGGGTTCGCCGCCTCTCTGGCGGTCAAAGGCCACACAACCCCAGGACAACTCGATCCTGACGCCGTGATCCGCAAACTCGCGGCGAACCGTATGATGATCAGCTTCTTCAATGATGTGGATGTCTCGGGCAACGATCCATCCATCATCGCAGCGCAGTACTTCGGCACGAAGGGCTTCTTCGCCAGCTACGACGCACGCCTCCAAGAACCACTGACAGAAGCGATTCACGAGGCCTGGGAAGAGGGCATGGCGGCGTTTCGTGCCGGTAAACTCCAGCCGATGAAACTTGCGAAAAAGGTTCGCGCTGCCGAAAGCCAGAGCTCACCAGCCACGGGCATCACACGCGGCGCGGCCCTGCAAAAACTCTTCTCCTCTCTTCCATAAAAACCACCTCTTTCGGCCTTCCCGATGATGCCTCGTATCGTCGGCGAAGGCTGCGGCAGGAGGTGACGCGAAATATTGGCACACGGAAGACGGTGACAGAATCCGGCGGGCATCACGTTCACAATTCCACGCATGTCCTTGCGGTTTCACCACTTCTACATAGCCGCCGTTATCGCCGGGTGGCTCGTCCCAGCCAGCGCTCAGCCTGCCGCCTCACTGGAGGGCCGCCGCCCCAACATCGTCTTCATCCTCACGGATGACCAAGGCTATGGCGATCTCTCCGTTCATGGCAATCCGGTGCTGAAGACGCCGCACCTCGATGAGCTCCATGCCCAGAGTGTGCGGTTCACAGACTGGCACAACAGCCCCACCTGTGCGCCCACCCGCTCCGCCCTGCTCACCGGGCGCCACGAGTTTCGGAACGGAGTCACCCACACCATCCTGGAGCGAGAGCGGCTTGCTCCCACCGCTTGCACTTTGGCCGAGGTGCTGAGAGGAGCTGGCTACCGCACCGGTATTTTTGGAAAGTGGCACTTGGGCGACGAACTTGACCATCGCCCTGATCGCCGCGGTTTCGATGAAATCTTCGTCCACGGAGCTGGCGGTATCGGACAGACCTATCCGGGCAGTTGCGGTGATGCACCGGGAAACACCTATTTCAACCCCGCCATCCTCCACAACGGGAATTTTGAGAAGACGACCGGTTACTGCACGGACGTGTTCTTCACGCAGGCGACTCGCTGGATCGAGAGTCAGCGCCAGAGCGGCACTCCCTTCCTCTGCTGGATTGCCACCAATGCTCCTCATGGCCCCTATGTGGCCAAACCAGAGGACGTGGCCCTCTACCGGGACAAGACGCCCAGTGAAGACGTGGCCAACTTCTGCGGGATGCTGCACAACATCGATCAGAACGTCGGCCAGCTGAGGCAACAGCTGCAAAAATGGGGGCTGGCGAACAACACGCTCGTCATCTTCATGAACGACAACGGCGGGACTGCGGGCACCAAGGTGTACAATGCAGGCATGCGTGCCGCCAAAGGCACCCCGTGGCTGGGTGGCACCCGGGCCATCTCCTTCTGGAACTGGCCTGGGACGCTAACTCCCGCCGACTGCCCCGCGCTCACCGCGCATTTGGACTTCTTCCCCACTCTGGCAGCTCTGGCAGGAGCCGCCCCCACTCCAGAGACCCAGGCGCAGGTGGAGGGGCGCAGTCTTCTGCCCCTCCTGGAGAAGCCGGACGCCCCATGGGCCGAGCGCACCCTCTACACCCATGTGGGCCGCTGGCCGTTTC
>NZ_BATQ01000117.1 GCF_000739635.1 Verrucomicrobium sp. BvORR034
AAGAGACATTCCTGCCCCAGCCCCCCACGCCCCTCTCCCACTCCGGCCCCCCAACAAGTCCGCGGGGCCGGAGCCCCTGCCTCCTGTACTCCGCGGCCAAGTCACCTCACAGCCTGTCCCCATGATAAAGGAGGCGGGGGTTCCCAGCCCCGCTCACGCCCCAAACGTCCCACAACACCGCCTCATCACCCTCAGTTCCCAACAGCCCCGGGCTGTAGGGCATCCCGACCTGTCGGGATTGCCAAATCAGGGGTCGCTCACCTCGCGATCCCCGCCCTTGTACCACCCCAGATGACGCAACGCATTGGGTATTCCTTGGCTTGACCGCGTAAACGCGGAACTCCAACACTGAGGTCAGCTCGTTGGGCACTGAAAAGGCAGCCTCACCCCAAAAAGGGCTGGACGCTGATTACACCGAACCGTCGTGATACCGCGCTTCGTCCAGCAAACGGGATAGGGTAGCGCCAACGAAGGAATAAGGAGTAAAGCCCACGCCCTCTTTCGTCCCGGAGGGACGCTGGACTGTAGCCGGTGGTGCCAACCACCGGATCACCATCTACCCGCGCGATCGCGTCCCGGAGGGACGCCGGAACGTGTGGCGCGGCCCCTCCTCTGGGACTATCACCGCCAAAATCTCCCGCACTTTCGCGCTCTCCCCGACCCAAAACCTCAATAATCTACATCATCAAAAACTCAGTAAATCTAAACTATATGCAAATAATTATGACAATTATGTTTTGTATCCACAATAGTATGGTTATATTTCGTAATTATGGGTCGAGAGTCTCACGCGAGGGAAAGCTCAGATGACAATAGCGGCATGCCAAATTCTCCCGAGGAGAAGGTTTTGTCCGACCCTACGCCCCTTCCACCCTACCATCTGGCTCGTTTTCACGCCCTCGCCGACCTGATCCCGGATGCCTTTCTGGTGCTGGACTCAAGCAACCGTATTCTGGCGGCCAATGCAAAGTTTCTGGAGATTTTTGGTCTCGCCCCAGAACTCCCCTGCCCATCCGGACTGAAAGATCTTCAGGGGCAGTTGGAGGGCTGCTTCGCCTCGCCAGAGGCCTTTGCAAAGAAGTGGCAGATCCTGCTCAATGATCCGGCTTCCCTCTACAACGAGGAATGGGAGCTGATCAAACCCGCGCCAAAGATCCTCAAGCTTTCCACCATCCTCGTCAGCCCCATTCCAGGCACGCCAGCCACCGAAAGGGTCGTTTTCTGGAGAGACCGCACGGATATCCGCAATCTGGAAGGCGCACTTCAGCAGGCCCAGAAGATGGAGGCCATCGGAATTCTTGCTGGCGGGATCGCTCACAATTTCAACAACCTGCTGACGGCCATCACCGGCAATCTTGGGATCGCGCTCCAGCAGCTCAACGCCAATCCATCTGGGCAATCCACCGCGGAAGTGATCTCCCTGTTGGCCGATGCCTTCAAGGCAGCCGCAGGCGGGCGGGAGCTGGTAAAACAGATGCTTTGCCACGCCCGGCACAACAAGCACTCCGTTGAGAGCACCGACATCCGCACCATTGTGACTGAGGTGCGGGATCTCCTGAAGCACTCTATCTCTGTCTTGGTCCAGGTGGAGGTACAGACACCTCGCACCCTTTGGCCCGCGATGGCTGATCGCAGCGATCTCCAGCAGGTCCTCATGAACCTGTGTGTGAATGCGGTGGACGCCATGAAAGGCCGCAGCAACAGCGAAATTCTCATCACCGCCTCCAACCGGGCGCGCACCGCTCCCCCTGAAGGCCTGTCCAACGGTGCCAAGCTTGGCGACTACGTCTGCATTGAGGTGCAGGACAACGGCCCTGGCATTCCCTCGGAGGTCATGAGCCGCTTGTTTGAACCCTTCTTCACCACGAAGCCCCGCGGCGAAGGAACAGGCCTGGGACTGTCCTCCTCCCGCGATATCGTCGAAAAACTGGGGGGCTGGGTTGAATGCGAATCTCACTTGGGCCAAGGAGCCGTCTTCTCTGTCTTCCTGCCCCGGAGCACCTCGATGCCCGACATGGCCACAACGAGTGTCGTAACAGCCAATCCAATCCCACCCAAACCCTCAGGCACAGAAGTGATTTTGGTGGTGGATGACGACCCGCTTGTCCGCAACGTCAGCAAGCGCCTCCTCAGCGGTGCCGGCTACCAGGTCTTCACCGCCTGCGATGGCCAGGAAGCGGTGGACTGGATGAAAACTCCCGGCAACGTGGCTGATCTCGTTCTTCTAGATGTCGCCATGCCCCGTCTTTCCGGCCCTGACGCCATGGTGGAGATCCGGAAAATGATCCCCTCCCAGCCCGTGGTCCTCTGCAGCGGCTTCCTCTTTGACCCCGCCGCCTTCCGCGATGCCCACGGCATGCTCCCCGATGCCAGCCTCTATAAACCCTACGAAGTAGGAGAACTGACCGGCACCGTCCGCAGCGTGCTCGACAAACATTCCTCAGGTCCCCCTCCGGCCCTGCCCTCGTAAGGGAAATGATGTTGGCACCAAGAACCTTGCGTGTTGCAACACGCCAGAACAGACCGCCACAACTCCTCCGGAGTAGTCTCTCTACTCTCACCTACCCAACGTAACCTCACTGGAAGCTCGTTAACGTTGGGCTTGTAGCCATATCCTCTTCGAGGAAAAGGTACCCAGGGTTGACTGGCTTAGGGCTAGTCCAACTACTGGGCTGTGCTCCAAATCCCCTTCGGGTATGAACTGCGGACTGAGCAGGAGTTGGTTCCTTGGCTGTCACCCCAAAAAAGCGCGCAGGGGTGGTCTATTCTCCTCACGTCGATAACTACAAGGACCTCAGGTATGTCCTGGCATAAGGAAAGGCGCTGGTCGATCTTGTGCCTGAGGCAGGCTGAACGGACGAGGTCGTCATCAGCCCTGCTGACCTCTCGGGATTGCAGGAAATCACAGGGGCACCAAAGCGGCGTCGAGCCACCAGCTACTCCAAGACGCTGACGCGTTCATCGGCCATGCCACATAGGGCAACCCCTTGATTGGGACATACAAGTGTCGCGAAGCGTCTTGGAGTGCGTGCGGCTCGACGCCGATCTCGCCTACCGGATACACATGCCAACTTCACCCCTCATCTCCGCCAGCCTGCCATCCTCAGCGTGCCTACGGACACTCTGGGTCTGCGACAAAGCATTCTGCCGAGCAACCCACAACACCAATTGCTAGTTGTCGACGTAAGGAGACGCTAACTGAAGCGCCTGTAGCGATGCACTTGCTCAAGTCGCCGCCTATCCCAGCTGCCCAAGATGCATTCGGCTGATACTGCCAGTCAAGGAGGGTCAGGGGACGGAGCATCTACGCAACGCTTTCAGCGTTGGACCTCTTTTCCATACATACCCAACGTCGACTCGCTTGAGGCTCGTCCAACATTGGGCTGTGCTACACATCCCATTCTGGGATGAGCTTTGGACTGCGGCTGGCAGGCCGACAAGAAACCGGCTCAGTCGAAGTTCTTCCTCGAAGAGGATGGGGCTACAAGCCCAACGTTGACGAGCTTCCAGCGAGTCTACGTTGGGTACGGGTGTTGGAGGTTTTTACTCCGAAGGAGTTGTGGCGGTCTGGGAGCCTTGCGCATCCAAGGTTCCTTGGCAGGCACTAACTGAAGCGTCTACAGCGATGGTCCCGCTCAGATCCAACCGCCTATCCAACACCCCGCCGCTCACTCCATCACTCCATCACTCCATCACTCCATCACTCCATCCCCACCCTCACCAAAATCCCCACTGCCGTGTCCACATAACATAAAGCCCCAACAACAAATTGGCCACGGCATGCATCACGACGCAGGCCCCTAAACTCCGGGACTTCACGGTCAGCCAGTACATCAACGCCCCAAATCCCAACGCACCCAACCAATCCACGGGGGCATGGGCCGCCATAAAACAACCCGTGACAATCGCAAACGTCCGCCAGTCATGCCGGCCAAAGGGTACTTTCCTGAAATCGCCGCCATCCGCCTGGACATACCGCATCAGGAAACCGCGCCAGAAAATCTCCTCAATCAAGGGCACGACGACGACCATGCGAATGAAGCGCATCACCACAACGGCTGCATAGGCCGCACCGTTTCCTTCGAAAAGACTCGGATCAAACCCGTCCTTGCGCTCTGCCAGCCCCAGCCATTCCATCCATTCCGGAACTTTCGTTCCCGAAGCGGCGAGATTCTCATAAAGCAGCGCCGGGCCACACCACCAGACAATGCCCAGCGTCCCCAACCCGACCGCCCAGCCAAGCCCCCGCCAGGGGGCCAGCTGATAGTGCGACCGGAAGGCCAGCAGAAGCCCCCCTGCCACCAGCGTTTGCAGCGGGTAGATCCAGTGTTCTGGAGCATGCCTCCACCAGGGGAGTTGGAGATTCTCCACCCCCACGAGCGGCTGCAAGGCCCCGATCAGCATGAACACCGCCAGGGGCACGACATGCGCCGCCACAGGAGAGCGGCGTATGTCGGTCCACAACGGCATGCAGATCAGTTGGGCTGCATCAGGCTCCAGCCTTGCGATACTTGGCGACGAAAGCCGCCATCCCGTCCATGGCCTTCTCCAGGAGATCCGGCGCGGTGGCGTAGCAACACCGTACACACAACTCTCCACTCGGGCCGAAGGCATCGCCCGGCACCACGGCCACGCTCTGCTCCTCCAGCAGCTTCAGCGCAAACTCGCGGCCCGTGAGGCCCGTCGAGCTCACATCCGGGAAGACGTAAAACGCCCCGCCTGGGTTAAAGCAATGGAGGCCCATTTCATTGAGCCGCTTCACCACAAAGTTGCGGCGCTCTTCGTAGCTCTGGCGCATGCCCTCATAAGCCTCAGCCCCAAGACGCAGCGCCTCCACCCCTGCCATCTGGCTCATGATCGGAGCGCAGAGCATGCAGTACTGGTGGATCTTCATCATCGCCTCACGCAGCGGCGCCGGCGCACAGGCATAGCCCAAGCGCCAACCCGTCATGGCGAACGCCTTGGAAAACCCATGCAGCAGCACTGTGCGCTCCCGCATGCCGGGATACTCCACGATGCTCTTGTGCTTGGCCCCGTCATAGAGCAGCTCGCTGTAGATCTCATCCGTGAAGCAGAGCAAATCATGCTTCACACAGAGGGCGGCAATCTTCTCCAGTTCCTCCGGGGGCTCCACAGCGCCGGTCGGGTTGGTGGGAAAGTTCAATGCGATGACCTTCGTGCGCGAGGTGATCGCCTTTTCCACATCAGAAGCCTTGAGGGCAAAGTTGTCCTCCAGACGGGTGTTCACTGGCACCGGCACGCCATACGCCATCGTGATGCTCGGTCCGTAGGACACATAGCAGGGCTGGTGAAAAATCACCTCATCACCCGGGTTGAGCACGGCGCGGAAGGCCAGATCCAACGCCTCACTGACGCCGACGGTGACCAGGATCTCCGTCTTCGGGTCATAGGAAACACGGAAGTGCTCCTCCACGTACTTGCTGATGCCGATACGAAGCGACTCCAGCCCCAGGTTCGAGGTATAGCTGGTCTGCCCCTTTTCCAGGGAGCGGATCGCGGCCTCACGGATGGGCCAGGGAGTCGGCTTGTCAGGCTCACCCACCCCGAGGGAGATGACATCACTACGACCAATGACGAGCTCGAAGAAGTCACGAATGCCCGAGCGGGGAATCCCGCTGAGCTGGGTGGACAGCTTGCTCTCCAAATCCAGTTTGCGAGGATGGCTCATGGCGACACAAGAAGAGGGCCGTCGGTGGGCGGCGTGTTGAGCATGAAGCCGTCATGCTTGTACGTACGCAACTGGAAGTGCGTGGCGGTGGACAGCACCACATCCAGGGTGCTCAGCTTCTCGGCCACAAAGCGGGCCACGTCATAGAGGTCCTTGCCCTCCACCACCACCGCCAGGTCATAGGCGCCGCTCATCAGGTAGCAACCACGGACCTGCTCATACTGCGACACCCGGCGGGCAAAGCGGTCAAATCCGCCGCCGCTTTCCGGGGTGATGCGCACCTCAATGAAAGCCGTCACACCGGAGTGATCCGTCTTTTCACGGTCCACCACGGCATGGTACCCCAGAATGACGCCTTCTTTCTCAAGGGCGGCGATTCGGGCGGCGACTTCGGCTTCAGTGATGCCCAAACGCGTAGCGATATCGCCCGCGCTGAGGCGTGCATTTTCTTTTAGGAGTTCCAATAGACGTTCCATAGGGACGGCAAACCTAACCTAGGTTTTACAGCTTGCGAGAGGATTCACGGCCCCGTTTCGATGCAAATGTGACTGTGTTGGAATACAGTTCACGGTCGCCGGACCAGCGCCGCACCGAATTCGGCACCAACGACTTGGCCCCCATAGTCTGCCCCCCCTCCGGGCACAAAAAAGAGCGCAGGCCCGACAAACCGGGACCTGCGCTCTATGAAAGCTACGTCAAAATCAACGATCGCCAAAGCTGATGCCCACGGAGCGGGCAGCCTGCACCACTTCGCTGTCCGGCTGCACCAGACGGAGCTGGTTCACGGCCTCTTCAATGGAGACGTCACCGACGTGGTAGCTCTGGTAGCTGACCATGCGGCCGAACTTCTTCTCGCGAATCAGATTCACCGCCTTCACGCCGAAACGGGTGCCAAGAATACGGTCCAAAGGCGTCGGCGAACCGCCACGCTGAAGGTGGCCCAGACGCACGTCGCGGGTTTCCTTGCCGGTAAGCTGCTCCACTTTGCGGCCCACATATTCACCAATGCCACCCAGCTTCACCTGACGACGCTCTGCGTCCATCTGCTCGCGGGTCATGAGGCTGCCATCTTCCAGCTCTGCGCCTTCGGCCACAACGATCAGCACCGAGCGGTGACCGGTCGCATACAGGTGATTCACCTGACGGGCCACGTTGTCGATGTTGAACTTGATTTCAGGGAGCAGCACGATGTCTGCGCCGCCGCCGATGCCACCCCAAAGGGCGATCCAGCCAGCGTGACGCCCCATCACTTCCACCACCATCACGCGCTGGTGACTGTCTGCGGTCGTATGCAGACGGTCCAGAGCGTCCACCACCGTGGCTACCGCGGAGTCAAAGCCGAACGTCATCGCCGTGGCTTGCAGGTCGTTGTCGATCGTCTTGGGCACGCCCACAGCGGGCACGCCTTCGTTGCAAAGCTGCAGAGCGGTGGTCAGGGAACCGTCGCCCCCCACGATGATCAGTGCCTCAATGCCGAGATATTTGATGGTGGCCTTGGCCTGATCCATGATCTCCACAGGCACGAGCGCCACGTTGTCCACGCCAATCTTGGCGGCAAAGTTTCCCTTGTTCGTGGTGCCCAGAATGGTGCCACCCAACTTGAGAATCCCGACCGTACGGTCCACATCCAGCTTGATGTGCCCAGGGCCATTGGGCAGCAGCCCCTCAAATCCGTCGCGGAATCCGATAACCTCCCAGCCGAGTTCAGTGGCCGCCCCGACCACCCCATGAATCACTGCGTTAAGTCCGGGGCAATCGCCGCCGCTGTTGAGGATGCCAATGCGCATAGTTTAGGGAGTCTAGGTGTTGGTGTTGTTCTTAATCTGGTTGCTGTGGTGAGGAGAAATGACAGCGGGAAATGCGATCAAAAGCCGCTTAGCAATTGTTTGGCATCCGTCACAGCCCGGCCTGACTGAAGCCAGCCGTCATAGACGCCCCAAGCCTGCTGAAGCAGTCCTTGGGTCTCCGCAAAAGGGTCCGCCGAGCCCAGGACCACGGTCACCATGCGGTGACGGTAGAGGACTTCACGGCCGTTTTCCTTCATGATCGTGCCGCGGCGTTCCTCTGAAACGATCACGCAGCCTCCCGAGCGGGGCGTGTTGCCAGTCTTGATACCGTCGATCATGCCCACGCCCAGCAGCGCATTGGTATTCTGCATGGGCACACTCACCGGCTGCCCGCCGCGCAGAACCGTGATGTTGCGTGTCTTTTGGTTGGTGTAGAACCGGAAGGGAGCGCGGGAGATCGCATACATGCTGAGCCGGGCCATGTCTGCGGCGGTGGAGTATGGGACAGACCGGCTGTTCTCCAGCCCGTGCGGATTGGTAAACTTGGTGTTCACCATCCCTTCGCGGGCCGCGAGGTAGTTCATCTCCGTCACAAAGGCAGCCAGGGGATCCCCAGTCCGGCCTCGACGGTAGTTGACGTCCTGCCCGACGAAGAGCGCCAGCGTCGTCGCCGCGACATTGTCTGAGGACATCATGGAGGCGTACAGCAGGTCCCGCAGGGTGATCTGATCGCCCGGCACCAATTGCAGAGGGTTCATGCCCGCGATTTGCAACGCCTCAGGCGAGACCGTTGCCAGCGTGTTGAGAGGCACTTTGGTGGCTTCCGACCAGTCCAGAGCGACCAGAGCCGTGGCCATCTTGGTCAACCCACCCACCGGACGCTTCAAGTTCCCGCCCGCCTCGACATGGATCTTCTTGTTGTACACGTCCACGGCGATCACGCTGGACTGGGCATGCACCATGCTGGCGCCTGCAAAACAGGCGACCACCGCGACACTTAACAATCTTGCAAAAGAGCGACGCATCTTGTCGTACACATGGTTGGGGTGAAACATGGGAGCGGCACACTAGCGGGCATGGCGGAAGGGTCAAGGGTTCTTGGTTGCGCGCGGCCACCATTGATTCTCGAAATTCATCCCTGAGAACTTGTTGGGATGAAAATGCCGGGGGTGTTGCGAGGCATTTTGAGGCTGGACACACCCCGGCGAATCCTCACTTCGCTCAGTCAGTCCAATCTCACCTGCCACCGCTGGCATTTTCATCCCAACAGGTTCTGAAAGATTTTCCCTAGTGCGAATCCTTGGCGTGATGCCCTTGCAGCCGACGCCCCTGCGATCTATCAAACAGCCCACGGCCACATTGGGTTGCACCGTCCCCTTTTTTCATCCCCACCATCATCATGTCCACCGCCCGCGAATCCGCTCTCGCCCTGGTCACCTCCTACTACGAAACCTTCAACTCCGGCGACCGCGAGGCCTTTTTGGCCCTGCTCACAGACGAAGTGCGGCACGACACCAACCAAGGTGGCCAGGAAGCAGGCAGGGAAAAATTCCGCACCTTCCTGGCACGGATGGACCGTTGCTACGCAGAGCAGGTCAAAGAACTCCAGGTGTTTGCCAGCGAGGACGGCACCCGCGCCGCTGCGGAGTTTTTCATTGATGGCACGTACCAGTCCACCGACGCGGGTCTGCCCGAGGCTACCGGACAGAAATACTACCTGCGTGTGGGCGCCTTCTTCGAGTTGGTGAGCGGCAAGGTCGACCGCATCACCAACTACTACAACCTCCAGGAATGGCTGCGACTCGTCGGAGCCTAGCTTCCCCGGAAGGGATCAACTGGCAATCTGATCCACCTCGCGAGCCAGGGAGAAGTCCAGCTCCGTCAGACCGCTTTTGCTATGGGTGCTGAGACGGAGCGTCACCTTCCGCCACCCAATCTGAATGTCTGGGTGGTGATTCAGCGCCTCAGCCCGGGTGGCCACCTCGTTCACAAAGCTGATGCCCGCCAGATAGTACGGAAATGAAAACGTGCGGGTGATTTCGGCCCCCTCTTTCTTCCATTCCGGCACAGTGGCCAGTTCTGACTCCAGCGAGGGTTCATCGAGCAATTCAGGCATTTTTGACCATGGCACGGTTTTCCAGACGTGCATCCTTTTTGCCTTGCAAGGTAGTTCGCCTCACCTATAAACAACCCCTCGCCGTGGTACACACGGCGGGCTTTTCTGCAACCATCACCTGCCGCCTAAATCCTATGGGTCAGATTTACAACAATATCGTAGAAACCGTCGGTCGCACCCCACTGGTAAAGCTCAACCGGGTCACCGAAGGTCTCGAAGCCACGATCGCTCTGAAATGTGAGTTCTTCAACCCCCTGGGTTCCGTGAAGGATCGCATCGGCATGGCCATGATTGAAGACGCTGAACAGCGCGGCGTGCTCACCAAGGATACCGTGATCGTCGAGCCCACCAGCGGCAACACCGGCATCGCCCTCGCTTTCGTGGCCGCCGCCAAGGGCTACAAGCTCATCCTCACGATGCCAGAGACCATGTCTCTCGAGCGCCGCACCCTTCTCGCCTTGCTCGGTGCTGATCTCGTGCTGACGCCGGGTCCACAGGGCATGAAAGGCGCCATCGCCAAGGCCGAGGAAATCGTAAGTTCCACACCGAACGCCTGGATGCCCCAGCAGTTCGAGAACCCCGCCAACCCTGCCATTCACCAGAAAACCACAGCCGAGGAAATCTGGGCCGATACCGAGGGGCAAGTTGACATCCTCGTGGCAGCAGTCGGCACGGGCGGCACTATCTCCGGTTGCGTGGAAGTGATCAAGCCCCGCAAGGCATCCTTCCAGGCCATCGCCGTGGAGCCGGAAGCCTCCCCTGTGATCAACCAGACCCTCGCAGGTGAACCCGTCCAACCCGGACCGCACAAAATCCAGGGCACTGGCGCAGGCTTCGTGCCCAAGAACCTCCACCTCAAGGATAGCGCTGGCAATCCCCAGATCGTGGAGTGCGTGAAGGTGTCCAACGACGACTCTTTCGCCATGGCCCGCCGTCTCGCCAAAGAAGAAGGCATCCTTGTCGGCATCTCCACCGGAGCCAACGTCGTGGCCGCTATTGAGGTGGCCAAGCGCCCCGAAAACAAAGGCAAACTCATCGTCACCGTTGCCTGCTCCACTGGCGAGCGTTACCTCTCCACCGCTCTGGCGGACGAGGCCCGCGCCAAAGTCGGAGCGTAATCCGCCTCCTTGCCTCTTTTCAGTCCGCCGCACGCATCCCCAGCCAGTCACCTCAACATGTCAGAATTCACGCCCAAATCGGCCCCAGAGATTGATCTCACCCCTCCTCCCCAAGGCAAGGTTGAAGAGTTCCTGGAGCAGCACATCAAAAAGATCCTCGTGGGCGTGGCCTTGTTGGCTGTGGTCCTGTTGACTGTCGCCATTTCGCGTCACTTCAAACACAAGACTGAGGTGGAAGCAGCCGAGCGTTTCACCGCCGCCTCTACGATTGAAGATTGCGATGTGGTGATCGCCAAGTATCCCGGTTCCACAGCAGCAGGCAACGCCCTGCTGCTGAAGGCCGACCTGCTCTGGAAAGAAGGCAAAAAGGAGACCTCTACCGAAGTTCTCCAGGAATTCGTCAAATCGCACGCCCAGCACACGCTGCATGCCAGCGCTCTGCTCGCACTTGGCAGCAAGCAGATGGCCTTGGGAGACAAGGACGGGGCCGCCCAGTCCTTTGAAACCTTGAAGAAATCCCATTCCGCGAGCGAACTGCTGCCAGCTGCAGATATTTACAGTGCAGACATCCTCTGGGCTGATGGCAAGCCCACCGAGGCCAAGGCCCTCCTGGAAGGCATGTTGAGCCGCTATCCCGGCAAAATGACCGCCTTCACGAATCAGGTGGATGAGCGCATCAAGATGATTGATGCCGGCCTTCCCCAGACTGAAGTGGATCCGCCTCCAGCACCGAAGGCCCCTGAAACGCCCGGCCTGCCGATGCCGACCATTCCAGGTCTCCCCGGCCTCCCCGGTGGCCCGCTTTCTATTCCCGGGCTCCAGACACCTTCCCTTTCAACGCCTCCCGCAGTTCCGAGTCTGCAAACACCGGCGCCTGCACCTGCTCCAGAAGCTTCCGCATCCCCTGCAGTACCTGCTCCTGCTCCTGTGCCGGCTCCTGAAGCACCTGCGACTCCGGCCCCAGCGCCAGCACCCGCTCCGGCCCCAGAAGCTCCCGCGACTCCTGCTCCTGCACCGGCACCGATTCCCACCCCGGCGGCCCCTGCCCCTGCACCTGCTCCGGCCCCAGAAGCTCCCGCGGCACCTGCGCCCCAGTAGTTCAGCTACTTTTTCAGATTCCCACAAGCCGGTCCGGCACTCGCCAGACCGGCTTTTTTTGTGGCAACCTGGTCCCCTTCCGCCCGATCAACTCGCTTTTCAAAGCTCTTTGGCCCAGTCCAAGCGTAACAAAGTTGAAGGGATGCACAGGTGGAATGCCGTCACCTGCCCGTGGCAAAATGAAGTAAACTTTCCTTGCCGCCAAAGTTGACTTCGCCCGTGCCTCGCGCTCCTTGTGAAAGTTTTCACAATCAGATTCTTACGCCGGAAAAATGAAGCTTCCCTCGTTCTTGAAACCCCGCCCGGCGTTTCCATTTGAGCTTGTCAAACCGGAGATCGAACGGGTCGAAGAACTGCTGATGGAGCAGGCCCGCGCCTTTGACCCCAATGTCGAAGGCTACATCTCCTACGTCTGCAACACTTCGGGCAAACGCATCCGCCCTGCCCTGGCCGTCTTGGCTGGGGGTGCCACTGGCGGCGTGACCAACGAGCATCGGCAGCTGTCGATCATCCTGGAGATGATCCACATCGCCTCTCTGGTTCACGATGACATCATGGACGGTGCCACTATCCGCCGCGAAATGCCGACCGCTGCCGCCAAGTGGGGCAACGCCCTCAGCGTCCTGCTGGGAGACAGCCTCTTTGCCTACGCTCTCGAGCTGGCCACGCAGTTTAATGAGTCATCCATCTGCCGCAAGATCGCCCGGGCCTCCCGCGATGTGGCTTGCGGTGAAATTCTCCAGACCCAGCGGCGCTTTGATTTCACCCTCTCGATGGAGGAGTACTTCAAGATCATCGAGATGAAGACGGCAGCGTTGTTCGCCAGCGCCACTGAGCTGGGTGCCCGCCTCAATGGCCGCAGCGATTCCGTGGTGACCTCCATGTACAACTACGGGAACCGGCTCGGCACAGCCTACCAGATCTACGACGACTGCATCGACCTCGTCGGCGATGAGAAGGAGATTGGCAAGACACTCGGCACCGACCTCGCCAAGGGCAAGCTGACCCTCCCGATGCTCTTCCTCCTGCGTGACGCCACCGAGGCCCAACGCACCAAGCTGCAACGCATGGTGCTCAAAGGTGAACCCATGGACACCACCATCCTCGCCAGCATCGCCGACTACGCCGGGGCCATCGAGCATGCGGTCAACACGGCCAAGGAAATGCTGGAAGAAGCCAGGAAGGACCTGATCTGCCTCGATGCCTCCCCTCACAAGGAAGCGCTGGTCACGATCACCCAGTACCTTGACGGCCTGCTCGACCAGTGCCGCACCTCGGTGTGATTGCTGCTCGCGCCGTTCCAAGCGACGACAGTCCATTCGTTCATGAAACAATTCCGGCAGGAGCTGGCACCTCACTCGGTCGCAGCTCTTGCGCGGCACCCAGTTCCTCCCGCTGAATCAGGACGCTGACCTTCATGCCAGCGTAGCTTCCGGGAGGGCCTGAGAAGATGCCGCTCACCGGCATCACCCCACGAGGATGGGCACTCGCCCCCAACGCAATGTGCTTGTTGGAAACCTGCTCACCGAGTGTGGGATCGAACCCGCACCAGCCGCAGTCTGGCAGGTACACCTCGATCCAGGCGTGAGTGGCTCCGTGTCCGGCCGTGGATGCCCGGGTGTCGAGGTATCCGCTGGTGAATCGCGCAGCAATGCCCAAGGTGCGGCAGGCTTCCATCATCAGGGTGGCCATATCCCGACACGATCCCGTGCGGAGCGACAAGGTCTGAGTGGGACTTTGCACGCCCGCCTCTTCACGACGTCGATATCCCGTTCCTGAATGAATGGCCTGGTTGATCTGAACGACGGCCCCCATGGCGGAGGCCGCGGGAGACCGCCTTAACACCTCGTTGACCCAACTCCGGACAACCTCAGACTCGTCGGGATAGCTCAGCTTCAGATAGCCGTCGACCACGGCCGTTTCGATCAGCGGATACGCCACGGGCAGCGCTACCACGGAACAACGGCTCCCCTCCATAGGAGCCTCATCGCTCAGGGCGTCCACGACGTCCATCTTCACCTCGCTCACAATTTCCAACCGGTCTGACTCTTCTTCGATCTCAGCCAGAGCGACATGGTTTCCATAGAGGTCGTTCATCCAGAAAAACCGCGCCTTGGGCTGAAGAGCCAGATGATGTTGCAGAACCGTTGTGCGGTGGCCTTCCCTCGGCCTGAGCACCAGGCGATGAAGCCCAAACTTCACCGGAGCCGCATATCGGTACTCCGTGCGATGAACGATGCGAAATCTGGTCATGATGTGGACTGAAAGTATCTAAGCCGCCACGCTGCGCGGCCCCCTACCCGGTTCGGCTGAGGTGAGAGAAATAGCCTGTTCCCGGATCTCAGATGGGCTCATCTTCTGGTAGAAGTCGTCCACGGCCAGACAGCTCACCTTTTGGTGGTTGAGCTGGAGCGGCCCGAATGAGGTGGAAATGGAAACGTCCGCAGCATCTCTCCCCGTACCGATCCGGACCATTCCGTCTGGCGAGGCCAGCCCCGTAGCGTCCCACACCAACCAGCGCCCCCCAATCCAGGTCTCAAAACAGGCATGGAAATCCGGCGGCTCCAGTTCATACGCATACCCGGTAAAATACCGTGAGGGGATGTTCATGGCCCGGCAGAGAGCAATGCCCAAATGCGCAAAGTCCCGGCATACCCCTGCCCGCTCCACGAGCGTGTCCACCGCGGAGGTGCTCGCATGAGTGGACCCGCTTGTATAGCTCACGTGATTTCGGATCCAGTCGCAGACGGCCAGCACCTTCTCATACGGCGTGGCGGCCCCATCGAACTCACTGGCCGTCAGATCACCCAGCCGGTCTGACTGGCAATAGCGGCTGGGATAGAGGTAATTCAGCAGCTCAAGATCAAAGTGCCCGGGATCGGTTTCAGGGAGCATCCGTCCATCCAGCCTCTCCACGGACACCTCCACCGTGGCCTCGTATCGGATCTGGTAGATTCCGGGAACCTCCAGAGTGATGAGATCGAACCGGTTGCCGGTGCTGGCACAAACGTGCGTTTCAAAAGGGATTCCCCCTGTGATCACAAACCGTTCCTGCTCCACCCGCTGCCGCTCACAATCGCCAGCTCGGATGTTCAGCAGGAAGGTAACAGGAAGGGTAGCGGTGTATTCCAGCTCGCTGGCAACGTTAAATCGCGTCATGATGATAAAGGCTTGGCAAAAGTTGAGGCAAGGTGCCGCTTGACCGGGCCAGCTCTCCCGGCGTTGTTTGTCCGATGCAATTGCGCATTCAGGACCTGCCCGAAAACGATCGCCCACGTGAGCGCCTCCTCAACACCGGGGCAGACTCCCTCACCAACGCCGAACTTCTGGCGATCTTCATCAATACGGGTCTGCCTGGAGAAAATGCTGTTCAAGTCGCTCAGCGGCTGCTCAAGACATACCGCACGCTTCGCAATCTGTCTCGACGATCGGCCAAAGAATTGCAGAAAGAGTTTAAGGGGCTGGGCCCCGCCAAGACGGCTCATTTGGTGGCCGCCTTCGAATTGGGCCGACGCGCCGCGCAGGAGGAGGTGCTTGAGGACAAGATGGACTCCCCAGAGCTGGTGTACCGCTATCTGGGTGCCGACATGGCGCGACAGGGCTACGAAACCCTTCGGATTCTGGTGCTCAATACCAAACTCTGCCTGGTGCATGATGAGGTGGTCTTTCAAGGCACGCTCAACGAAAGCCCCGCGCACCCTCGTGAAATTATTCGCGCCGCCCTCATCCACCGCGCTCACGCTTTTATCCTGGCGCACAACCACCCCAGCGGAGACCCGGCCCCCAGTGAAGCCGATCGCCGTTTCACCCGTCGTATCAATGAGGCGGCTCAGCTCATGCAGATCGAGCTCCTCGACCACGTCGTCATCGGCGCCCCCAGACCAGGCGCCAAGCCCTACTTCAGCTTCAAAGAAAGCGGCATGATCTGAGAGTGCCGCCTCACCTCCTCATGGCAGTTCGTCAGATCGCAGCTCGTAGCTCGTAGCTCGTAGCTCGTAGCTCGTAGCTCGTAGCTGCACTTGTAAAAGTGCGGTGGGCGCACAACCCTGTAGCGGGAACAACACACGCCCCCGCCTGACCGCGTTTTCACAAACGCAGCTACACGCGAGTGCGGTGGGCGGCGCGGCCCTACAGCCCCATCCAAGCCCACCACAACCACCAGCACCAGGACCGCGCTCTCACGAACGCGATCACAGGTACACCAGCGAAGCAACGCTGCCCTGCCTCGAAACTACCCTCTCCCTAATTCTTCGCGCAGACCACCTTGTGGAAGATCCCCGCTGCAACCGCTCCCAAGATCGGAGCCACCCAGAAGAGCCACAGTTGAGAGATCGCCCAACCACCCACCACCACGGCGGTTCCCGTGCTGCGGGCGGGGTTGACCGAAGTATTCGTGATGGGAATGCTGATCAGGTGGATCAGCGTCAAGCCAAGTCCAATGGCGATGGGTGCGAACCCCGCAGGGGCACGTTCATCTGTAGAACCCAGGATGATGATCAAGAACATGAACGTCATCACGAACTCGGTCAGGAAGCCCGCCGCAAGGCTGTAGCCACCCGGCGAATGCTCCGCGAAACCGTTGGATGCGAACCCGCCTTCCAGACTGAATCCCGCCTTTCCATTAGCGATCGTATAGAGGGTAAAACCAGCCACAATCCCCCCTGCGACCTGGGCCACCACGTAGGGGATCAGATCCTTGGCCGGAAAACGGCCTCCCACCAACAAGCCGATGGAAACGGCAGGGTTCAGGTGACAACCGGAGATATGGCCAATGCTGTAGGCCATCGTCAATACCGTAAGCCCGAAGGCAAACGACACCCCTACCAGACCGATACCTACCTCAGGAAAGGCAGCGGCCAGGACTGCACTTCCGCAGCCTCCCAGCACCAGCCAGAAGGTGCCTAGAAATTCCACAATGGCTTTCTTCGCAATGGACATGAGTTGAGTTCCTTTCTCTATGATTTTTTGTTGACGCTGCTGTCTTGCATTTCACTTCTAACGTTCCCCCGCCGCACAAGTCGGCAGAGGGAAATACTCCTGCTCGATCCACAGGGGAGATGAGTCCTGGGAAGAACCTGCCAACCCAAGAAGACGTACCTGCATCATCTCCTGCCCGGATCTCTCAGAGACCAATCCCTTCGCGATCTGGTTTTTCGTATTCATTAGCTGAGAGGTGCCCACCGAGGAACTTCTAGGGTTAGAAGCCTGCCCGATGCGGGTTTAGGGTTGCTTCAATTTATGAATCATATCTCAACCATGAGATCAATTTCTATCCAAATTCCGCAAAAGTTCGGACAAACCACCCTTCGTTGCCATTTGGGGCGGTGGGATAGTTTCTTGGATCGCTCCCGACTCCCTGAGCTGCTCTAGCACCTCAAGGTTGCGCTCCCCGCGCTCCCGCCTAAACTTTTAGCCGACGTTTCCGACGCAACTGCCACCCATGATTCACCCGACCGCCCTTGTATCCGCTGAAGCCCAAATTGACCCCAGCGCAGAGATCGGAGCCTACGTGATCATTGAGGGGCCCGTGCAAATTGGTGCAGGTTGCCGGATCGCCCCCCACGCTCAAATTGTAGGAGACACCGTCATTGGCGAAGGCACCGCTATCGGCCGGGCTGCCGTCATCGGCGAGTTCCCCCAGGACATCGGATTCACCCCAGCGATCCAGAGCGGGGTCCGCATTGGCCGGAACAACGTCATCAGGGAGCACGTCACGATTCACCGGGGTTCCAAGGAAGGAGGGCTCACCGAGGTGGGAGATGGCAACTTCATCATGGTGGGGGCGCACCTCGGCCACGACGTCAAGCTCGGGAGCAAAAACATCATTGCCAATGCGGCACTGATTGCCGGCCACGTGCACTTGGGAAACAACACCTTCCTGGGCGGCGGTGCCGTCTTCCACCAGTTTCTGCGCATCGGCGACTACTGTGTGGTGCAGGGCAACAGTTCCTTCAGCAAGGACATTCCCCACTATTGCTCCGCCGGACGCACCAACCTGATCACCGGGATGAACATCATCGGTCTCCGCCGTCAGGGCTTCTCTTCGGACGACCGGAAACACATCAAGGAGCTTTTCGATCTCATCTACCGCAGCGGGAGAAACCTCAAGCAGGCCGTTGCAGAGGCTCGCACCCGCACCTGGCCGGACCACGCTGAAAAATTCCTGCAGTTCTTCGAGGCCCCCAGCAAAAAAGGCGTGGGCACACTGCGCATGCGTTCTGAAGCCGACGACGAGTAGAAGGGCACTCCCGCTTTCCGGGCAGCCCCTACCGCGGCGTCACATCCACGGCGACCTTCAGGCTCTGTTCCCCGCTGCCGTAAACCACCCCACGCAGGGGTGACACGTCTGCGAAGTCACGTCCGAAAGCAACGGTGATGTGGCGCTCCTGGGGCCGGCATCGGTTGGTGGGATCAAGATCCTGCCACTGATGCACCGGACCGCACCACACACTCACCCATGCATGAGAGGCATCCGCTCCCACCAGCTTGGGTTTGCCCGGAGGAGGCAGGGTCTCCAGATAGCCCGATACATAGCGGGCGGGGATGCCCAGTGAGCGAATACAGGCAATCAAGATGTGGGCAAAGTCCTGGCACACCCCCCGACGCTTCTCAAACGCCTCGTGCACCGGGGTGGCCACATCCGTGGCGGCCGGATCGAATTTGAAGTCACGGAAAATCCGCTCGTTGAGATCCAACGCCGCCTTGAGAACCGTCACCCCGGGCTTGAAGGACTCTAGGGCATAGTCAGCAAACTGTTTTCCCGGTTTCACCATCACCGAGGCGAACGCATACTCTCCCGCTGCCACGTCAGGCGTCAGGAAATCACCCCGAACCGCCTCGCGCAGTTCCTCCCACGGAGGCGTCTCCCCGGGTGCCGCCAACACAGGTGGATGCACCACCACGAAGCTGTGCGCCGTGACAGTCAGTGTTTTGTGCGCCCCATGCAGCGCGAAGAACAGGCACTGGTTGCCGAAGTAGTCCCGGTGGCCCGCCAGACTCATCGGCTCCGGCTCCACATCCACCCCATGCCACTCACAATGCTGGTGCAGCATCTCACGGGGAGCGAGACGTGCCAGATGATGTCCGATGCTGACGGACTCATCATAGGTGTAGGTGGAGCGATGGTGAATCTCGTAGCGCAAAACTCTTGTGGTTTGAAGTGAGGATCCAGAACTAGAAATGCACGGAGCCCCTTCGGGCCACCGCACCAGAGCTAGCTGACACGTCGGAGGGCATGACTGAAATAGTGCTGGCTGATGGTATCGGAAAGGGACTCCAGTCCGGCCTGCAGGCGGGTACAGAGACGGACCAGCAGACCGGGGCTGCGATCCTCCGCTCCCGCCAGCGCGGTCAGGTCCACACCTGCCAGCTCGGAGAGCATCATATCCACCTGCTTCTTTTCACTCCCCGTCATGCCTTCCATGCCATCACGCGGGAGTTGAGAAGCATGTCGGGTAAGCTGGTAGAGCTGCCAGATCAACGAACGCGGGTTCGAATCATCGGCAATCAGAAGGTCCAGCACCGGCCCCAATTGTGGACGGGCGTGATACCGCCGCCGATAGGTCATGGCGCTGTCGCAGATCTCCAAGAGAGGTCCAAGAACGGCATCATTCCGCGGCGAGGGATGAATGGTCGCATGAATCAGCCGGACCAGTCCACGGGCCCTCTCCAGGCGCCGACCGAGATCCAGGAACCGCCAGCCATGGCCGCGGGTCATGTTCTCCATCTCCATGCCGGAGAAAGCAGCCAGGTCCAGGACCACCGCATTCAGCATCTCCAGCACCTCAGGCACCTTCAACCGCGTGGCCTGGGAGCGGGTATGGCGCTCCAACTGGTTGAACAACCGCCAAGTGTCATCAGAGAGACGGTCACGCAAGGCCGTGGCATTGTAGCGCACCCGGTTGAGCAGATCTCTTACGCTGTCTTCACGCCGGGAGTTTTCCAGCAACGCCAACAGTTCCCCGCGCAACTCACCCGGCACCACCTTCTTGCCAAACCGGTCCGGAAGCCTTCCCAGGGAAACCATCCACGGCACCAAGGCAGCGAGTTCCCTGGCCTGCTCCTCACTCCCCTCCCCAGCGAATCTTTGCACCACACCCCGCAGCACCCGCACACCGTCTTCCAGCCGCTCAACATAACGCCCCAACCAGAAGAAATGGTCCGCCACACGGCTGGGCACCTCGCCCGCCTGACGCTCTGGACGGATGGCAACCGTAGGTGAGAGCAACAGCGTCAACTGCTCCACCGGACCATCTGCGAGCACCCAGGTGTCCTTGCTCACCCCGCCAGACTGCATGGAGACGACCAGCCCCTTACGGGACGGACTCACCCGGGTCAATCCACCCGGCATGACCGCGAAATCATTGCCGCAAGGTACGATGTAACAACGCAAAACCAGAGGACGCGACTCGATCCGCCCCATGTCAAACACCGGGGCTGAGGACAAGGAAAGAACCTCCTGGGCCGCATATTCATGCGGAGCCATCCGCACCTTCGCCAGCAGAGCCTCTCTTTCAGCTTCGGTCAGGTCGGCACCGAACACGGGCTGCCCTGCTCCACCGACAAAGGCGCGCTTTAAGACAAAGCGATCCAGATTCTTCTCCACGTGCTTGAGCTCTTTCGGCTGGCCGCACCACCACGTCACCGCATTGGCCAGCTTCAGATCCTCGCCAAGCAAATGGCGGGAAAGACCCGGCAGAAATGGCAGCAGGGCTGGCGTCTCCACCACCCCGGCACCCATGCCGTTGACGATTGCCACGGTCCCCGCCCGCCAGGCCTCCATCAGGCCGGGCACTCCCAGCCACGTGTCCGTGCGGAGTTCGAGGGGATCACAGAAAGTGTCATCCACCCGGCGCACAATCACATCGACCTGGCGCAGGCCTTCCAGTGTCTTCAGGAACACCTTCCTCCCCCGCACGGTCAGGTCCGCGCCCTCCACCAGGGGAAAGCCGAGATAACGCGCCTTGTAGGCGTGTTCGAAATAGGTCTCGTTCAGAGGTCCAGGGGTGAGCAGCACCACGGTGGGATCACCCCGGTGTTGGGGTGCCAGATCCCGCAGCGAATCGCGCTCCATCTGGAAGAAAGAAGCCAGTCGCTGCACATTCATGTCCCGGAACTCATCCGGGAACAGACTGGTCAGCACGATCCGGTTCTCAAGGGCATAGCCCTTCCCCGACGGGGCCTGGGTGCGATCCGCCAGGACGATCCATCGCCCATCCGCGCCCCGGGCAAGGTCCACGGCATGGTGAAAGAGAAACGAGCCCCCAGCCGGCTTGATCCCGTGACTCGCACGCAAAAAGCCTGGGTTGGCAAAAACCAGACCCGGAGGGATCCAGCCTTCCTTCAGGAGGCGCTGTTCGCCATACAGGTCATTCACGACCTGCCGAAGCAGCCGGGAACGCTGCTTCAGCCCAGCCTCAAGCAGGCGCCATTCCTCTGGCCCAATGATGTGGGGAAAGATGTCCAGTTGCCACAGGCGGCTCAGGGCCTGCTGGTCATTGTAGATCGTGTAGGTCGCCCCGTGATCACGGAGCAACTGGTTCGCCGCCTCGCGCTTCTGCGCCAGATCAACAGGCTGCATCCGGGCCAGACTTTCCAGAAAAGCACCCCAAGCGGGGCGTGTAGCACCGTCGGGCCGCCAGACTTCGTGAAAGCCGTCGCCAGCCGCCCGGGCGGACGTGAGCATTTCAGCAATGCTCACGCTGTCAGGTGAGGGATCCATGGGGGCAGTTGATACGGCGTGAGGCACGCCGTATCTAGAACGCTAACCTTGGGTACGCAAATCCAGCGTGAACGGAAACTCGCGTGAGCGAATCGGCTCTGGCAGATTCAACATGCCCCAGGTGTGCCCGATGGATTCAAACCGGGAAAGTCGGCGGCTCTCAGCCTCATAGGCATTCACTGGCAGGGTCTCGTAGCTGCGACCGCCCGGATGCACGACATGGTAGCGGCATCCGCCCAGTGAGCGCTGGTTCCAAGTGTCCACGAGATCGAAGGTCAACGGGGTATGGACTCCGATCGTCGGCTGCAGGCAGTTCGGTGGCTGCCAGGCCCGATAGCGTACTCCGCAGACATATTCGCCATTCACACCGGTGGGATGCAGGGGCAGCTTCCGGCCATTTACGGCCACCACATGACGCTCATCCACCATGCCCGTGACCTTGACCTGGAGTCGTTCCAGGGAGCTGTCCACATAGCGCACCGCGCCGCCCGTAGAGCCCTCCTCCCCCAGAACATGCCACGGCTCCAAGGCCGCGCGCAGTTCCACGTGCACGTTCCGCTGGGAGAACTCTCCAATCAGCGGGAACCGGAATTCCCGGTGGGGGGCAAACCAGTCTGCCACCATCTCGATGCCGTCGGCTCGGAGGTCGTTGATGACATCCGCAAAGTCATCCCAGAGGAAATGCGGCAGCATCCAGCGATCATGGATGTCGGTGCCCCATCGTACGGGGGTGCTGGAATAGGGATTGTCCCAAAACTTCGCCACGAGCGCCCGCAGCAGAAGCTGCTGCGCCAGGCTCATGCGACTGTGCGGAGGCATCTCATAGCTCCGTAGTTCCACCAAACCAAGCCTTCCGGTCGAACTGTCGGGGCTGAAGAGCTTGTCGATGCAGAACTCCGCCCGGTGGGTGTTGCCGGTGGAATCGATGAGCAGGTTGCGGAAGAGACGGTCCACCAACCACGGTGGCAGGTCTTTGCCCTTCTCCGGCACCTGCTGGAAGGCCAAATTCAGTTCGTAGAGCGAGTCGTTGCGGGCTTCGTCCACCCGCGGAGCCTGGCTGGTGGGCCCAATGAACAGACCCGTAAACAGGTAGCTTAGCGAGGGGTGATTTTGCCAATAACCGAGCAGGGATTTCAAAAGATCTGGCCGACGTAGCACGGGAGAGTCCGCTGGAGTCTCCCCACCAATGATGATGTGATTGCCCCCGCCCGTCCCCGTATGGCGACCATCGAGCATGAACTTCTCCGTCCCCAACCGCGTGAGCCGGGCTTCCTCATAGAGGGTCTCCGTTTTGTCCACGAGCTCATCCCAGGTGGCCGACGGGTGGAGATTCACTTCGATCACGCCAGGGTCAGGCGTAACCTTCAACACCTGCAATCTCGGGTCATACGAAGGTGGCGCCCCTTCGAAGACTACGGGCATGCCCAGATCGGACACGGCAGCCTCGATGATTTCCACCAGTTCCAGATAGTCTTCCGTGGTCTCCACGGGCGGCATGAAGATGTGAAGACGGCCATTCCGCGGCTCCACGCACAGAGCCGTGCGCACGATCCAAGGAGCGCTCTGCTGAGGGTCCGGTCGGCGAGTGTGCTCCAAGTCGGCCGCCTTTTGACGCGCCACCAGCTCATCCAAAGCTCCCGAACCGTCACCTTTGTCAGAAGCCTCCTTTTCCCCAGCCGCTCCAGCACCACCAAGAGAGTCAGGATAGGGAGAGGTGGGGGCATTTACCCCAGTCTTAAATCGATACAGCGGCCCACTCCCCGACGCGGAGGTGATCTCCGGATCGCGACCGATGAACCGCTGTCCAGTGTGCTCCTTGCGGGAAGGCAGGGGCGACAACTTCTCCATCGGGTCCCGCTCATAGACCCAAGGGTACTCCCGCTCCTCGACCCACGGCAGAGAATCCAGCGGCAGTCGCAACCCCATGGGCGAGTCTCCCGGCGTGAGGTAAAGCGTCTCACGGCGGAGAAACCACGGCCCACTTACCCAAGCTGGCTGTCCTTTGTCCGCGCTGCGTTGGACCGGCAAGGCGTACCCGGTGACCGAACCCAGTCCGCGCTCAAAGATGCGGCGAATGCGCTCGCGCTCCTCCTTGTCCGCCAAATTGGCCTTGAGCGGATCCACGTTGGACGGCAGCCGACGTTCGCGCCAGATGTAGTAGTAAACGTCCTCGTAGGCCGGGATGAGCCACTGGGGATCCACCCCCAAGCCCTCCATGATCCGATCAACGAGCCTTTTGGCGTCATCCACGCTATAGCCATAGTCAACCGACTCATCCGCGATCAGATTCGGGTCGCTCCAGATCGGCTCGCCATCCTTGCGCCACCAGCAACCGAGTGACCAGCGTGGCAGACTCTCTCCAGGATACCACTTGCCCTGTCCGTAGTGCAGAAACCCGCCATCGGACGCGTACTTGGTCCTCAGACGCTTCAGAAGCTCACCCGCCAGTTCCCGCTTCTTCAAGCCGTTGGCGGTAAAGTTCCACTCGTCGCCGTCCGGATCGTCAATCGAGACAAAGGTCGGCTCGCCCCCCATCGTCAGCCGCACGTCGCCCCGGCGCAGCTTGTCATCCACGGATCGGCCCAGGGCCACGATCTTTTTCCATTCCTCCTCAGAGTAGGGCTTCGTCACCCTCGGGGATTCATAGATGCGAGTGACCTCCATCTCATGATGGAGCGTGCTCTCGCACTTCTCCAGCACCCCGGTCAGCGGGGCTGCCGTGCCAGGCTCCGGGGTGCACGCCACCGGCAAATGCCCCTCTCCCGCAAAGAGCCCAGAAGTCGGGTCGAGCCCGATCCAACCCGCCCCTGGCAGGTAAACTTCGCACCATGCGTGCAAATCCGTGAAGTCTTTTTCCGCCCCGCTTGGGCCGTCCAAAGCCTTTACATCCGCCTTAAGCTGAATGAGATAACCGCTCACAAAGCGAGCAGCAAAACCAAGAGCTCGCAACACGTTGACCAGGAGCCACCCCGTGTCCCGGCAGGACCCACTCCGAATCTTCAGAGTCTCCTCAGGCGTCTGCACCCCAGGCTCCATCCGGATGGTGTAGCTCACGTCCTGGCTAACCTGGAGGTTCAGCGCGACCAGGAAATCGATCATTCGCATCTGCTTGCCCTGCCAGTCGAGGGCGTACTGATGCACCTCAGGGCTGACGGTCTCCGTCTGCACGTAGGGGGACAAGTCACGGAACAACCAAGGCTCGTACTGGAAGGGAAAGTTTTCTGCAGAGGGCTCCAGAAAGAAGTCGAAGGGATTGTACACCGCCATCTCCGCGACCAGATCGACGATGATGTCGAGTTTCTGCGTCTTTTCAGGGAAGACCAGCCGGGCCAGATAGTTGGCATGAGAGTCCTGCTGCCAGTTGAGGAACTGATCGGCGGGCTCCACCTTGAGCGAGTAGCTCAAGACCTTGGTCCGACAATGCGGCGCCGGTCGCAACCGGATCGTCTGCGGCCCAAGGGAGATTGGACGATCATAAGAATAGGTCGTGCGATGATGAAGGGCGACGTGAATGGACATGTGAGCAAACGTAAAGCATGCCTTGTGCCAAACCAAGGGCGGCTCCCTGACGAATCTGCAACGGCGTCAAAGAGTAACGCAACTTGCCTGGCTAACATCAAGAACGGCCAAAGAGGCAGGCCGGTTGGCCCAGATTTTTCTTTTCCTTTTCCTTGCTGCCCCGGCTGGCATCGCCTATTTCATACGTTTTAACAACCTCTCCCACTCCCCCTGTCCAGCGCCCGCATGAGACCTCTCACGACTCCCCGCGCCATGAAGCTAGCCTTATCTCTCGCCAGTTGCGCCCTACTCCTCTCCGCCAACGCCCACGGCCAGGCCGATGTGCTGGGGGCTCTGACCAGCAACATCAACATCGAGGGTATGGAAACTGGCTTCGACCCCATGACGGGCGTAGCCACCGCAAAGGGGGACGTACACATCAAATATGAAGATGTGGAAATCAAGGCTGGTCAGGCTGAGTACAACGCCAACACTGGCGATGTCGTGGCCCGGGATAATGTGACAGTCGTGAAGGACGGGGAGATCTTTCGCGGAGAGAACATCATCTACAACGTCAAGACGGAAGAACTGAAGGCCAACAGCGTTCGCAGTTCCCTGCCCCCCATCTTCTACCAGACCGAAGGTTTCAAGACCAACTCCGGCAAGGTGGAACGCATTGACGGCACCAACGCCTGGTTCACCACGCATGACAGCCAGGTCCAGAACTACCGGGTCCGCGCCAAGTCCATCACGATCTATCCTGGTGACCGCGTCATCATGAAGGGCGTGAAGGTGTATGCTGGCAAGACCCCGGTCTTCTGGTTCCCCTACATCGTCCAGCCGCTCGATGACGAACTCGGCTACTTCTTCCAGCCTGGTTACACCAGCCAGTGGGGCGCCTTCCTGCTCAACCAGTATGGCGTGATGCATGGCGACCACACCCTCGCCAAGTACCATCTGGACCTTCGCAGCTCCCGTGGCGTCGGCATTGGTGCTGACTTCTATTCGGAAAAGTGGCGCAAAAATCCCCACATCGGTCAGCTCAAGCTTTACTACGCTTACGACACCGACCCCCTCACTGGCGTCAACGACTCGACTCGCTCCGATGCCTTGGTGGATGAGAACCGCTATCGCATTGGCTTCCAGCACCGCATCTACATTCCAGGCCCTCAGGAAAGCACCTGGTACCTTGACTTCGACCTCACCAAACTGAGCGACGAGTTCATGCTGGAGGATTATTTCCTCAACGACTTCCGTCTTGAGCCCCAGCCGGACAACATCATCAATCTGGTCAAACGGGACGACCGCTTCACGGCCTCCCTCCTGGCCCGTATGCAGCTCAATGAGTTCTACCATGCAGATGAGCGCGTCGAGCTGGCTTTCGACTTCACCCGCTCCCGCATCCTGAACACCAACTTCTACTATCAGGGTGAGACGAGCTTGGGAGCCTACCGCGACAAGCTTTCCGACAACGAACGCGCTGTTCTTCAGAGCAAGATTGCGCAGCAGGAAAGCTATCTGAGCACCGCCTACGGTGCCAATGGCGGCACCACTGGGCTTCTTGACGCAAACGGCAACGCGCTCCCCTCCACCACCACCGCCCTGGCTGGCAGTACGCTGGTGAGCAATGACGCCGCCGTGATTCGCGCCGTGCCCAAGCAGCTGTTGACTCGTGATGACGTCGAGAACGACCTCGAACTGCTCCAGGCTGAGCTGAATGAGAACAAGTTCCTCCGCGCCCACACTTACCACGAGTTCCTCTATCCCATCAGCTTCGGCCAGGGCGATTGGATCAGCTTCGTTCCCCGCCTCGGCGGTGGCGTGACCTACTACAACGATGTCGAAGGCGGCACGTCGGATGTTGGCAATGATACCCGCCCCATCTTCGCCGCAGGGTTCGACCTCTCCGCGAAGTTCAGCAAGACCTGGGAAGACGTGCAGAACCGCCGGATCGGTCTGGATGGGCTCCGCCACATCATTCAGCCCTACCTCAACTACTCCTATGTTGAGGCCGACACCATCGAAGGTCTTGGCACCATCGACCGTCTCACCCCGTCCACCCGCCCCCGTCCAATCGACGTTCCCTTCTTCACGGCCATTGACGACCTGAAGAGCTGGAACATCGCCCGCATCGGTGTGCGCAACCTCTTCCAGACCAAGCGCGACGGAGGCACTCACAACTACGCTGGCATCAACACCTACGTGGATCTCTTCATCGAAGATCCCGAGTTTGATCGCGATGTGTCCAACCTCTACAACGACCTCTTCTGGTCCCCCCTCCCCTGGTTGGCTCTCTCCATCGACAGCCAGCTCCCCATCGGCAGCAGCGACTACAACTTCACCGAGGTCAACTCGAACATCACCTGGATGCCCACCAAGACCTTCTCCTGGTCCTTGGGCCACCAGTTGCTGACCGACAACCCGATCTTCGTGGACAGCAGCCTGATCTACTCCCGCATCTACACAAAGATCAACTCGAACTGGGGCTTCTCCATGAACCACATCTACGAGATGGAGGACAGCACCCTTCAGTACCAGAGCTACAGCATCCACCGCGACCTTGCGAGCTGGACGATGTCTCTGGGCGGCCTGATCCGCGAAAATCGCGGCCAGAAGAACGGCAAGGACAACGAGTACGGCTTGGTGCTCTCCCTTACGCTCAAGGATTTCCCTCAGGTCAGCATCCCGCTTGACCTTGACCCAAATCCGACTGGCCAGGGCGGACGCGAGTAGTCCCAGCGCCTGAAAGGCAATATCTCTTGAAAACCCGGCATCTTCGGATGCCGGGTTTTTTGTTGAGTTCGCACGATGAATCAGACTGCCCTTCGCGAACAGCTCCGGCGCACTCCGATGGTCCCGTCGGCTCAGTCGCCACAGGAACGCGCGATTAAATCGCCCCGTCCCAACCTCCACTCCCAGCACGCTCTTGCTCAGGTTGTGGACACGACAACGCCTCGACCTGACAAACGATCGGGGTGCCACCAACGGACTCCCCAGAAACCCCCTTCGCTCCCCAATCCAACGGGCCGTTCGGACTACTCCGCCGCAGCTCGCCAATCACCCTCAGCTATACCGGCAGAGTGAACACTTAGCAGGGCGAAACCTTCCGCGAAATTGGCACCATCTCGCCCCTGCAATCCTTGCCAATTTGTGATATTCAGACATCCGCAGGTTGTTTTGGTATCTTTTCTCCCGTCCTTCGGGCTTGTGCCCTCCCCCAACCTCCGCATTAGTCCCGTCCTGCTCCGGCTCAAGGCCGACCGTATCTCTCCACTCTTTGCATGAAACTCACGATCATTGGCTCCGGTTACGTTGGACTCACTACAGGCGCCTGCTTCGCAGAAGTCGGCCATCACGTTGTTTGCGTGGACAATGACGAACGCAAAATCAAGAGCCTGTTGGAAGGCAAGATTCCGATCTACGAACCCGGCCTGGAAACGATCGTCCGTAAGAATGTTGTCTCCAAGAGGCTGCAGTTCACCACGAGCACAGAAGAAGGCGTGGATCACGGTGAGGTGATCTTCATTGCGGTGCCCACCCCACCCCAGGCCGATGGCAGCGTGGATCTCAGCTTCATCGAAAAAGTGGCTCGCGAAATCGCGGTCTGCCTCGGCAGCTATCGCGTGATCGTGGACAAGAGCACGGTGCCCGTGAAGACCGGCGAGCGCGTCGCCCAGACGATCCGCCGTTACGCCAAGCCCGGAGTGGAGTTTGACGTCGTGAGCAATCCCGAGTTCCTGCGTGAAGGCAGCGCTGTGGAAGATCTCATGAGCCCCGACCGCATCGTCATTGGCGGCAACAGCGACCGCGCCCTGGCGGTGATGCAGAAGGTCTATGAGCCTTTTGTCGCCCCGGTGCTCGTGACCGACATCAACAGCGCAGAGCTTATCAAGCATGCCGCAAACAGTTTCCTGGCACTGAAAATTTCCTATGTGAACGCACTGTCCGAGCTTTGCGAAGTCAGCGGTGCGGATGTGGAGAAAGTCGCCGAAGGCATCGGCATGGACAAGCGCATCGGCCGCAGTTTCCTTAATGCCGGCCTGGGTTACGGGGGGTCCTGCTTCCCCAAGGACATCGCCGCCTTCATAGCCATTGCAGAGCAGCTGGGCACCCCTTTCAATCTGCTCAAGGAGGTTCAGAAGATCAACGCCCGCCAGCTCAATCGCTTCCTCGACAGCGTGCGGGAAGCCCTTTGGGTGCTTAAGGACAAGAAGATCGCCGTCTGGGGTCTCAGCTTCAAACCCAACACGGACGACGTCCGCTCCAGCGTCGCCATCAATCTTGTGGAAACCCTGGTCAAAGAGGGCGCTGATGTCACGGCCTACGATCCCAAGGCCATGGACAAGTTCCGTGAGCTTCCCATCGCCGGCAAGGTCACGCTCACCGACAATCCGGTTGAAGCGGCCCGTGGTGCCGAGGCCCTCATCGTGGCCACCGAATGGCCGGAGTTCGCCACAGTGGATCTCCAGGAACTTCGCGACGCCATGCGTACACCCCTTATCTTCGACGGGCGCAATCTGCTCGACCCGACCGCAGCAGCAAGCTACGGATTCCAGTACCGTGGCATCGGCCGGGGCACCCTTGCAGCAGAATGAGCGTCATCCCCCTCAATTCCCGACAGCTCGCGCTTCAGATTCTCGTCGAATGGGAGCGCAGTGAAATCTATGCGGCAGACCTGATCGAAAAGGCTGCCGCCACCCATCGACTTGATCATCGCGACACAGCGCTCCTTCAGACGCTGGTGATGGGCACGCTTCGCAACATCGACCTGCTGGACATCTGGCTGGAACGAGTGTGCGACAACCAGCACCTTGAAACCAGCGTCCACTGGCTGCTCAGGCTCGGCATTGCCCAGCTTCTTCTGCTGGAGATGCCAGCCCATGCCGTGGTGAACGAAACGGTGAACCAGGCAGGTAAGGCCCGTGGGCTGGTCAACGCCGTGCTTCGCCGGGTGGACCGGGAGAGAATCCCGCTCCTGGCCCGCATGGATCGCCTTTCCATCGCCGAGCGCACCTCGCATCCGTCCTGGCTTGCGGAGAGATGGACCAAGCAGTTTGGCAAGTCAGCGGCAGAATCCCTCTGCGAGTGGGACCAGCAGCCCGCGTCAACGTATGTGCGGGTGAATCAATTGCACCCCCAGCCGCTCACCCCGGAAGAGGTGCTCCCGCTGGAACCTATTTCTTTCCCAGGGTTCTACCGCGCCGACACCTTGCCGCGTGAGTGGCTGGCCAGCGGTCGGTGTTATGCTCAGGATCCCAGCACCGCAATCTCCTGCGAACTCCTCGCCCCTCAACCGGGCGAGACGATTCTTGATGCTTGCGCCGCACCAGGCGGCAAGTCCGCGTATCTGGCGCAGAAGATGCAGAATCAAGGACAGATCCTGACCTGTGACTCTGTGTCCCGCAGGCTCCAGCGCATGCAGCAGAATCTGGAGCGACTGAACGTTACCATTGCAGAGAACCGACAGGTGGATTGGACCAAACCGTTGCCACCCATCTGGAAGGGCGTTCAAGTCGATCGGATTCTTCTTGATGCCCCCTGTAGCAATACGGGCGTGATGCGTCGTCGCGTGGATGTCCGTTGGCGGTTGGATCCTGAAGTCTTCGTCGAGATGGCCCAACTGCAGACCAAGATTCTGTCCACTCTGACACCTCTCCTGAAGTCCGGCGGAAGCTTGGTTTACAGCACTTGCAGTCTCGATCGCGAGGAGAACGAGGACATCATTGCTTCGTTCCTGGTCGCTCATCCGGAATTCAAGCTGGTGGAAACTCGGAGCTCCCTCCCCTGGAGAGATGGATTCGACGGCGCGTTCGCTGCGCTTTTGTTGAAAAGTTAGGGCTGTTTGACGTAGAATAGGAATCGGGCGGAGCTCTCACTCCGCCAGAATACCCCCTTCATGCGCGCCGACCTCTATCTGCACCACGTCCGCATTTTCAAGACCCGCTCACTTGCCACCCAGGCCTGCACCCGTGGGCTGGTGCAAATTGGCGGTCAACCGATGAAGCCCGCCAGAGAGTTGAAACTCGGCGAAGTTCTCGACATTCAGCGCGGCGACCTGAGTTTGGTCGTTCGTGTGCTTGATTTCCCCGCCACACGCGTGGGCGCACCGCTGGTGAAGCTCTTCATGGAGGATCTGACGCCAGTGCAGAACTATCAGAAGGCAGCCGAAGCCCGGCGGGAAAAAGTCATGCTCACACCGCATGCCTTGGCTGCCAAACCTGACAAAAAACAACTGCGCCTCATCCGCGAGCTGATGGAACGCAATCAGGCCTGATGGGACGTCGCCACCTAAGTGGCCTCAACCTGGTTCAATGAAGCAGGCGTTGCTTTGTTGAACCCTGCCAAATCTACGTATGCTTCAGCATGGACAAAGCTGATCTCCAAGAACGCCTCTCCCCAGAACAATGGCGGGTGACCCAGGAACAAGGGACAGAGTATCCGTTCACTGGCAAATTCTGCGATCACAAGGCCGACGGCACCTACACGTGTGTCTGCTGCGGTGAAGACCTGTTCCACTCGGCCACGAAATACGACTCCGGATCCGGCTGGCCCAGCTTCTGGAGCCAGGTGAATCGAGAGGCCGTTTCGATGCACGAAGACGAAACCCATGGCATGAGCCGCACCGAGATCGTCTGCGGCAAATGTGGTGCCCACTTGGGACATGTATTTCCCGATGGCCCTCAACCCACCGGATTGAGGTATTGCGTGAATTCGTTGTCGCTGGAGTTCAGGGCGGCCGGCTAACGAGTGACACTGGCTTCCAGCCAGTGCGTGTTACCGGCGTCCCGCCGGTTCAGTTGGGAAGGCACATCCTACGCGCACCGCTCCGGCTCCTTGCTTTGCCACTCGCCTTGCCAGGCCCCCCTTATGCAGAGCCCCTGTGAGGTTGCTCTGTTACCACGGGGCCGGATAATTCAGATTTGGGGATCATGTTTCGGCGGCGACTGGGTCGATAGGAAGACCTTCGAGCAAGGAAGCTCATCGCTGAAGGCGATGAATTTCATTGCTCGATGCCCACCAACTAAATTCCCATCCATCTGCATGGCCTCACTTCACTGCGTCCTGCGTGACACCGGCTTCCAGCCGGTGCGTGCTACCGGCGTCCCGCCGGTTCAGTCCGAGACGCCACGCCAGATGCAACCAGCGCGGGAACCAACCGAAACGCCTGCGCCCTACGAGTCCACCACTTCCTCTTCTTCCGCCTCACCCGAGGCGCTCTTGCGCAACCGGGTGATCTTTTCCACCGACTTCTCGGTGACGAGATTGCCCTTGGAATCACGCCCTTTGATGGCGAGGTCTCCAAACTTGTAGGGAAAGGCATCCACCCGCATGCGCAGTTCGTGCTTGAGCTTGATGTTCAAGATCTGGGCGTTGCTTTCTTCCTCCGTCTCATGCCGTGAGAAGAACATGACTTTCGTCCCGGGGGACTCTTGCGTCAGAGGATACTCCTTGTCGCGGGTAATACCGCCCACACGGAACCGCTTCGCATACACACGGCCCTGCTTGCCGTCGCGGTAGATCAACGAATACACCGCCTGCTCGTCTCGCTTGAAGATGGCCAGGTAGACCGGGTTCTTACCCACGTGGAATTTCGGCGCCACTTTCACGACGCTCATCACGCCTTCGCGGGTGATGAAGAGGACCTCGTCCATCGTGGAGCACTTGCTCACCGGCTCCCCTTCCCGTTTCAGGCCATAGCCAGCGAAACCTTCTTTCGGATCGAGATAGAGCGTCTCGTTGGCAATGGCCACGTCTGAGGCCGCCACCCGGTCAAAGCCAGCAATCACGGTGCGACGTTCACGCTCCTTGCCATAGGTCTTCTTGATCCGCTCGAAGTACGATGTGGCGTACCGGGTCAACCCCTTGAGGTAGCGCTGCACCTGGTCAATGTCGTTCTCCAATGCACGGATCAGCTCATCCGCCTCGAAGGAGTTGAACTTGGAGATGCGCTTGATCTTGATCTCCGTGAGCTTGGTGATGTCGTCCTCGGTGATCTCGCGCTTCAAAAGTCCAAGATAGGGATTCAGCCCTTTCCAGATCGCCCCAATCACTCCATCCCAGGTCGTGCACTCTTCAATGTCACGGTAGATGCGCTTCTCGATGAAGATCTTCTCCAGCGAGCTGAAATGCCATTTCTCCTCCAGCTCTCCGAGCTCGATTTCCAGCTCCTGCTTGAGCACCTCCCGGGTGTGCTCCGCGTTGGCCTTGAGGATGTCGGTGACGGCGAGGAAGTGGGGCTTGTCATCCTTGATGACCACCGCGTTGACCGAAATGCTGACCTCACAATCCGTGAAGGCATAGAGCGCCTGGATCGCCTGGTCAGGGTCGGTGCCGCTGGGCAGGTGCACCAGAATTTCCACGAACTCCGCGGTGTTGTCCTCCACCTTCTGAATCTTGATCTTGCCCTTTTCGTTCGCGGCAACAATGGACTCCTGGATACTGCCCGCGGTGGTTCCAAAGGGAATTTCCGTGATGCGCACCATGTTGCGCTTCGGCACGGTCTCAATCTTGGCCCTCACCCTCACCTTGCCACCGCGCTGACCATCATTGTAGTCGGCGGCATCCATGGTGCCCCCTTGGGGGAAATCCGGAAAGACCTGGAACGGCTCACCGCGCAGTGCTGCAATGCAGGCATCACACAGTTCATTGAAATTGTGGGGCAGCACGCGGCAGGAGAGGCCGACGGCGATCCCTTCTACGCCCTGCGCGAGCAGCAGCGGAAACTTCACTGGCAGCGTCACCGGCTCCTTGTTGCGTCCGTCGTAGCTGGAGGCCCAGTCCGTCACTTTCGGGCTAAAGACGACATCAAGCGCGAACTTCGTAAGCCGCGATTCGATGTACCGCGAGGCAGCTGCGCCATCCCCAGTGAGGATGTTCCCCCAGTTTCCCTGGGTGTCTATCAGCAGCTCTTTTTGACCGAGCTGAACCATGGCATCCCCGATGGAAGCATCCCCGTGAGGGTGATACTTCATCGTGTTCCCCACCACGTTTGCCACCTTGTTATAGCGTCCGTCCTCCAGCTCACGCATGGAGTGCAGAATACGACGCTGCACCGGCTTGAGCCCATCGTTGATGTGCGGCACCGCACGCTCCAGGATCACGTAGGAGGCGTAGTCCAGGAACCAGTCACCATAGAGTTCATCCACAAGCTTGGTGTGCAGTTCTCCAGGATGGGAGGGACCGGAGGTGGGGGGAAGGGAATCAGGAGTCACGCTCGGAACAAAAGGCAAAAATCAAAACTCGATACTCAACGGGCAAACTTCAAGACGAGGCGGAAAACGAGATCAGAAGGGAGCCTCCAGAGAGATCACCTGCTTCTGCTTCTTCTTGCGCTCCTCTTCATCACGAGCCTTGTCTTCCAGCTCGATATCGTGCTCCACCCGCAGGTTCTGCACAATGTACTCCTGGCGGTCAGGGGTGTTCTTGCCCATGTAGAAGGTCAGCAGTTCCTTGATGCTCTTGTGCTCTGGCATGAGCACAGGCTCCAGCCGCATCTTGGGACCGATGAAGTGCTTGAACTCATCCGGTGAGATTTCGCCCAACCCTTTGAACCGGGTGATCTCAGCGGCCTTGCCACACTTCGCGATCGCCTTGAAGCGCTCTTCATCGCTGTAGCAGTAAAAGGTCTCCTTCTTGTTGCGCACACGGAACAGCGGCGTCTGCAGGATGTAAAGGTGCCCACGCCGGATGAGTTCCGGGTAAAACTGCAGGAAGAAGGTGATCATGAGCAGCCGAATGTGCATGCCATCCACATCAGCATCTGTCGCCATCACCACGTTCTGATAACGCAGTTCTTCGAGATCTTCCTCAATGTTCAGTGCGTTCTGGAGGAGGTTGAACTCCTCATTCTCATAGCAGACCTTGCGGGTGAGGCCAAAGCAGTTGAGCGGTTTGCCCCGCAGGCTGAACACGGCCTGGAAGTTCACATCCCGGCTCTTGGTGATGCTTCCGCTCGCGGAGTCCCCTTCCGTGATGAAGAGCGTGCTCTTCTCACGGTCGGCATGCTTGGTGTCCAGATGGACGCGGCAGTCACGGAGCTTCTTGTTGTGCACCTTGGCCTTGCGGGCGCTCTCGCGGGCAATCTTCTGGATGCCGCTGATTTCCTTGCGCTCCTTCTCGTTAGCCTGGATTTTCTCCAGCATGGCCTTGGCAACGTCGCCATGCTTGTGCAGGTAGTTGTCCAGCTGCGAGGTGACGAAGTTGACGATCGTGGTCCGCAGACTGCGGCCATTGGGCTCCATGGTGGTGCTGCCCAGCTTCGTTTTCGTCTGGGACTCGAAAACTGGCTCCTGCACCTTCACACTCACCGCCGCAACTAGGCTCCCGCGCACGTCACTGGGATCGAACTGCTTCTTAAAGAACTCCCGCGCCTCGGCCACCAGCGCCTCACGGAAGGCTGCCAGATGCGTCCCCCCTTGCGTGGTGTGCTGGCCGTTCACAAAGCTGTAGCACTCCTCGCCATACCCCACGCCATGCGTGAAGGCCACCTCCACCTCCTTCGAGGCGAGATAGATGATCGGGTACTGCGGCTCCTCTGTCAGCTTGGCATTGAGGAGGTCAATGAGACCGTCCTTGCTCCGAAACTTCTCACCGTTCAACGTCAGCGTCAGGCCTGGATTCAACCAGGCATAGAAACGCAGCATCTCCCGGATGAAATCCAGGCGGAAGGCATAGTCGCCGGCGAATGAAGTCGGGTCCGGATGAAACGTGATCTTCGTGCCATCCCGGTCCGCCGTGGCCACCGGGTTCTTCATTTCCTTGACCACCAGCCCCTGTGAGAACTCGATGGCGCGGGTCTTGCCCTCACGATAGGCCTGGATGTCAAAGCGGTCGGACAAGGCGTTCACCGCCTTGATACCCACCCCGTTCAAGCCCACGCTCCGCTTAAAGACTTCACTGTCGTACTTGGCACCCGTGTTGATCTGGGCGGCGCACTCCATCAGCTTGCCCAAAGGGACGCCGCGTCCGTAGTCGCGAATCGTGCAAACATTCTCTTCAATCGTGATCTCAACCTCCTTGCCGTACCCCATGACATGCTCGTCGATGGTGTTGTCGATCACCTCTTTGAGCAGCACGTAGATGCCATCTTCAGGAGCAGTGCCGTCCCCCAGCTTGCCGATGTACATGCCGGGGCGCAGACGAATGTGCTCCCGCCAGTCGAGTGAACGAATGGAGTCTTCGGTATATCCGTGGTCAGCCATGAGAGAAGGGGGGAAAGTGGGAGAGGTTGAACATTTCGTTAACCCGATTCCCCCCAACGTCAAGCAATGGTATTCATTTGACCAGTAGGGGAGGACGGGCTCAGGAAGCCTTTACTTTTTCGCCTCAGCAGTCGCCGGGCGCACGTCAGGCTCCACCCTGACTAACCGCAGATCAAGGCTGAGCAGCCAGAACCATCCCAGGCTGACCGCAATCAGAATGAGGGAGATCCACCATGGCCACGCACGAAACATAGATTGAGTTTGCCGGGGAAACCGGTCACCGCAAGCAGGATGTCCGTCCACCCTCAATTGGCGGGGGCGGAAGGTGCGGAAAATGTTTGCTTCTGCAATCCTTTCGCGCCATGAACATGAAACCGCGCCGCCTGCTTTGTCCTCATCACGTCCGCAAGTCCTCGTTGTCATTCCTGCGCGCTGGGGGTCCACCCGGTTCCCTGGCAAGCCGTTGCACCTCATCGCCGGAAAGCCGCTCGTCCAGCACGTCTGGGAGCGCTGTCTCCAGTGCCGACAGGTGGATCGTGTTGTGATCGCGACCGACGATGTGCGGATCGCCGATGCCGCCCGCCGCTTCAATGCGCTGGTGGTGATGACGGACCCCGACCACCCCAGCGGTACCGACCGCGTGGCCGAGACGGCGGCATCTTTCCCGAACCATCAAGTGGTGATCAATGTGCAGGGTGACGAGCCCTTGATCTCCCCCGCCCTGATCGACGAGCTGGCCCAGACTCTGGTGCAGGAGCCAGCTGTCCCAATGATCACCGCAGCCGCCCCCATCGAGGATCCGGCGCTGCTTCAAGACGCCAATGTGGTGAAGGTGGTGCTTAACGCCCGGCGTGACGCTCTCTATTTCTCACGCTCGCTCATTCCGTACCCGCGGAATCCGGACTCCGGCATTGTCTATTACCGCCATCTGGGCATCTACGGCTTCCAGCGCGACTTCGTCTTCCAGTTTGTGAACTGGCCGCCATCGTTGCTGGAGCGCACCGAATCCCTCGAGCAACTCCGCGCTCTGGAGAACGGAGCCACCATCCGCGTCGTGCTCACCCACGAGACCTCCCCCGGCGTAGATACTCCTGAGCAGGCCATCGCCATCGAGAAAGCTTTACAGTCCTCTTAACACCCACATCCCACACACAATCTCCTCAATGAAATACATCTTCGTCACCGGTGGCGTCGTCAGTTCGCTAGGCAAAGGCCTGGCCGCCGCCTCGCTCGGCACCCTGCTGGAGCACCGTGGATTGAAAGTGATCCTGCAAAAGTTCGACCCGTACCTGAACGTGGATCCCGGCACCATGAACCCGTACGAGCACGGCGAAGTGTACGTGCTGGATGACGGGGCCGAAACCGACCTCGACCTGGGCCACTACGAGCGCTTTACCAGCACCAATCTCTCCCGCCTCAATAACCTGACGAGCGGTCAGGTGTACACGAACGTCCTCGCCAAGGAACGCAGCGGTGCCTATCTGGGCAGCACCGTGCAGGTCATTCCGCATGTGACCAACGAGATCAAGGAGCGCATCCGCAAAGTCGCCCGTGAAATGACCGCCGACGTGATCATCACGGAGATCGGCGGCACCGTGGGGGACATCGAGGGCCTGCCCTTCCTGGAGGCCATCCGCCAGTTCGGCCAGGAAGTCGGCCCGGAGAACGTCCTCTACATTCACACGACGCTGATCATCTACATCCGCGCCGCCGGAGAGCTCAAGACCAAGCCCACTCAGCAGAGCATCGCCAAGCTGCGCGAGATCGGTATCAGCCCCGGTATTGTCCTCTGCCGCACTGAGATGCGCCTGGATCAGGACGTGAAGGACAAGATTTCACTCTTCTGCAACGTCGAACCCGAGGCCGTCATAGAGGCCGCTGACGTCAAGAACTCCATCTACGAGGTACCGCTCAAGCTGCACGAGGAAAAGCTCGACGACCTCGTCTGCAAACTGCTTCACATCGAGACCAAGCAGCCCGACCTCGCCCGCTGGCGCAAGTTCGTGAACCGCGTCATCTATCCCACGCATCACGTGCGGATCGCCGTGGTGGGCAAGTACATCGAACTGCAGGATGCCTACAAGAGCATCTATGAAGCCATCGTGCACGCGGGTGCCGGCAATGACGCCAAGGTCGAGGTGGTGCGGGTGGATGCTGAAGACATCGAGAAAGGCGGCCCCGAGATGCACCTCGCAGGCATGCAGGGAATCTTGGTCCCGGGCGGATTTGGCGACCGGGGAACCGAAGGCAAAATCACCGCGTGCAAGTACGCTCGTGAGTCCGGAATCCCCTACTTTGGCATCTGTCTCGGCATGCAGATCGCCGTCATCGAGTTCGCCCGCAACGTCTGCGGCTGGACGGACGCGAACAGCACCGAGTTCAACAAGACCACCACCCACCCGGTGGTGAACCTGCTGGAGGAACAACAGCACGTCACCCAGAAGGGCGGCTCGATGCGACTGGGGGCCTGGGTCACGGATCTGGCACCAAACACCAGGGCCTACGACCTGTACCACAGCGCGACGATCACAGAGCGCCACCGTCATCGGTACGAGTACAACTCCATTTACAAAGAGGAGATGGAGTCCAAGGGCTTCATCATCAGCGGCATGTCTCCGGACGGCACCCTGGCGGAGATCATCGAACTCAAGGACCACCCCTTCTTCATGGCCTGCCAGTTCCACCCGGAGCTGCTCTCCAAACCAAACCATCCGCACCCGATTTTCTACGGCTTCGTGCGGGCGGCACTTCATCATCACGCCCCCATCGACTGAGGCCTGATCTCGCCCGATTGATCCCGGAATTATCTACCCTCCTGTCCGCCCGTCGGCAGGAGGGTTTATTTTTTGGAATGAAGGCGAGGCGACCACGCTTTCCCGAGCAAGGCGCTTTTCCGAACGGGCTGGGATTTTTGCCTCGCCCCTTCTCCCTCGAATATGCATAAATGGTACAACCAAAGGCAAATTGCGACGGTTCTAATCAAGGTCCGCGACGAGTCACAGACGTACTTTCATACATATGGCACAGGCAATCATGGATCCAGAGGAGGTGCGGCGCTTCGCCAAGGAGCTGAAGCGCTTCAACGACGACGTGCAGACCAAGGCCTCGGCTTTGAATGCCCGTTTCACGGCGCTGAGCGGCACCTGGCAGGATCAGGAGCATGAGAAGTTTGCCGAGGAGTTCATCACCACCATGAAAGCCCTCAGAAAATTCGTGGAGATCTCTGAGAAGCACACCCCATTTCTCCTGCGAAAGGCGCAACGCATCGAACAATACCTCGATCAACGTTAAGCTGCTTTCCGGCATATCATGGCTGATCAGGCAAAAATCACCTCACTCGACGCCCTCCAGAGCTTCCGGGCGCACCTCGTCATTTTCATCACGAAGGCCCGGCGCTCACTTGACCAGTCAGGGGACGAAGTCCGCCGTGCCCGCGCCTGGGTGCAAACGGAACAGCGCACTCATTGGGAGGGGCAGATTCGTCGGCGACGGCGCATGCTGGAGCAGGCGGAGGGAGAACTGATGACCGCCCGGATGTCCGAGTTCGTGGACTCCCCTTCCCAACAACAGGCCGCTGTGCGGAAGGCCAAGGCAGCCGTCGCCGAGGCGGAGCAGAAACTGGAGCGGGTCAAAGCGTGGAACCGGAACTTCGACAGCACCTTTGATCCCCATGTTCGGAAGATGGAAATGCTGCGGGACTATGTAGATCACGACCTGCCCAAAGCCGTCGCCTACTTGGACCAAGTTCAGAAGATTCTGGAGTCCTACCATCAGATGGGAGGCCCCGCGCCCTCCGGGCCAAGCACCGCCTTGCCGAGTGCGGCGGAATCTGAACAACCTTCCTGAGGTTTTGTCCCTTAAGACTCCTCGTTCGCCACGGCGTTTTCGATTCTTTTCAGCCGCTTCTATTTCCTATCGCATGAGCACTCGCGTCAGCGCCTCCAATCTCGCCCAAGCCCTCCGTGAACTAACGGTGGAATGGCAGCAAACGCGGTCCAGTTGGCGGGACCAAAAGGCCCTCGAATTTCAAGAACACTACCTCGAAAAACTTCCGCATTTGGTGACCCATGCGCGGAACGTCATGGAGGAGATGGACAATTTGCTTAGAAAGGTGAAAAACGACTGTGAGTAACGGGTTGGATCTCAGAGCCAGCCGGAGTGTCGAGTTGCTCGGCGCACTGGAAAGTAAAGTGGCAGACTTCGCCAAGCGCGAGGATCTGCTGCAAAAGGAACTGCGCACCCAGCGCAATACCGTCACGCAAAAACATCAGGTCACCATTGATCAGGCCCAGAGCCGGCTCGACCGCGAAGTTTCCGAGGCCCAAGCCCATCTGGAGGCAGAATCAGCGCGGCTCAAACGCGTCTATGAACGTCGGCGCGCCCGTGTGGAACGTTCCCACCTGGTGCTCACCCGGCATCTGCCTCGCCGCGTGCGTGAAGTGCGGGAGAGCTGGCTGGGCGAACTGCAAATGCGTCGCTTCCGCCTGGAACGTCAGTTGGAAGCCTCCGGCGTGGTCAATCCGGAGTTCACCCGTCGCCTGGCCACCTATCAGTCCCAGTTCACCGATCTGTTGCACCGCACGCGGGATGCCTTCGCAGGCTCCAGTTCGTTCATCAGCATGATCCGGGTGCGTCGCAAGGCCCCTCTTCCGGGCCCCGTGCCTGCGGGTGAGGAGGCAGAATGGCTCAACAACCTGCAGGCCCATCTGGCCGCCGGGGAGAAGCAGCTGGAAGAGTTCAAGCAGTTCCCCCTCCCCCGGCTGTTTGCAAAGGTCCCGCTCACCTTCTTTGCCCTCGGCATCATTTTGATCGGCCTGGGCGCCTTGTATGGGATGGGGCTCCATCCGAAGGACTACAGCGTCGTCGCCACCGGATGCGCCGTGGCCTTCGTCTCCGTCTGGATCATTTACCTCATCGGCATGTCCAAGGTGAAACCAGTGGCAAAGGAACTCGCCGCATCCATCAAGGAAGCCCGCTTCCTCCAGGACAGCTGCCGGGCCACCGTGGACTCTCATACCCAGCAGGGACGCGGAGCCCTGCAAGACGCGTTTGACCGTGAAGTGGCGGCGATCGAGGAACAGAAGCTCCGCGCCGACGATGTCGCCCAGGAGTTCGAGGAACGCACCAAGGCCAAACTCGCGGCACAATACCCGCGCTTGCTGGCAAAGATTGACCACACCCTGGCCAGCCGCCTGGCACGCGTGGAAGCCGACCAATCCCACAGGATCGAATCCGTCACGAATACGGACTCCGCCGCCATCTCCCAGTTGCGCGCTGCCCAGCAGGCCGATGTTGCCTCGCTGGAGTCCGGCGAGAGCGCACGCTGGCATCAAATCGAGACCGAATGGAAGAGCGAGATCACCCCGATCTATGATGCCATCAGCCAGATGAACTCGGCCACCGCCGCGAGGTTCCCCCAATGGCACCCGGGCTATGCAGAGGGCTGGAAGCCCCCGACTGACTTCACCCCCGCCACACGCTTCGCCCAGCTTGAAGTGGATCTGGCCCGCCCAACCGCCACTCTGCCCAAGGATCCACGATTGGCCCTCCCCGGACCATCGAAGCTCTCCATCCCGCTTTCGCTCTCCTTCCCCTATCAGGGCTCTCTGTTGTTCGAGACCAATGAACCCGGTGGCACCACCGCCATTGATGCGCTGAACAACATCATCCTCCGCCTCCTGGCCACCACCCCTCCCGGCAAGCTCAGCTTCACAATCATTGACCCGGTGGGACTGGGCCAGAGTTTCGCCGGCCTCATGCACCTTTCCGACTACGAGGAAACGCTCATCAATCGCCGCATCTGGACGCAACGCGACCAGATCGAGGAGCGTCTCGCTGAGTTGAGCGAGCACATTGAGAAGGTCATCCAGATGTACCTTCGGAATGAGTATGCCTCCATCACGGAGTACAATGAGCAAGCGGGAAGCGTGGCGGAGAAGTATCACTTCCTCGTCATCGCCGACTTCCCGGTGAACTTCAGCGAGACCGCAGCCAAGCGCCTTCAGAGCATCGCCACCAGCGGCCCTCGCTGTGGCATCTACACTCTCATTCATTGGGATCAGCGCCACCCCCTGCCCGATGGCTTCACGCCAGATGAACTGCGTCAGAACAGCATCTGCATGCGCAAGGAACGGAACGGCTTTGTCCTGGCCAATGATGTGGTGAAGAAGTCTGGGGCCACTCTGGTCTTCGACGCTCCGCCCAATCCGGACCTCGCCGTGCAACTCGTGCACCGGATCGGGAAAAGCAGCATCGACTCCAACATCGTCCAGGTGCCCTTTTCCCAGATTGCCCCGCCACCAGGAGACCTCTGGGCGGGCGAAACCACCAACGAACTGCGCATTGCCATCGGTCGCACCGGGGCCACCAAACTCCAGTACCTGGCCATCGGCAAAGGCACCCGGCAACACGCCCTCTTCGCCGGCAAGACGGGTTCAGGGAAATCGACGCTCTTCCACGTCATCATCACCAACCTCGCGCTCACCTGCAGTCCGGAGGAAGTGGAGTTCTATCTCATCGACTTCAAGAAAGGGGTCGAGTTCAAATGCTATGCCTCGAAAAAACTGCCCCACGCGAAGGTGGTCGCCATTGAGAGTGATCGCGACTTCGCTCTAAGCGTGCTTCAGCGCGTGGATGGAGAATTGAAACGTCGTGGAGACATGTTCCGCAAGCTCGGGGTACAGGACGTCGCCGGCTATAAGCGCGCCGGTGGCACTGAGCCCATGCCGCGATCCCTGCTGCTCATTGACGAGTTCCAAGAGTTCTTCGTGGACGATGACACCATCGCCCAGACGGCCTCTCTGCTCTTTGACCGTATCGTCCGCCAAGGCCGAGCCTTTGGCATTCATGTACTGCTGGGTTCACAGACACTGGGCGGCGCCTACTCGCTGGCTCGCGCCACTCTGGGCCAGATGGTCATTCGTGTGGCCCTCCAGTGCAATGAAGCAGATGCCTATCTCATCATGGATGAGAACAACGCCGCACCGCGTCTCCTCACCCGTCCGGGCGAGGGCATCTACAATGATGCCGCTGGCGCGATTGAAGGGAACAGTCCGTTCCAGGTGGTCTGGCTGGGAGATGACGAACGCGACGAGTGGCTGGACAAGGTCCACGATCTGGCCGTAGAGCGCGGTCACGAATACACCTCCCCCATTGTCTTCGAAGGCAACGCCCCCGCCGATCTTCGCGAGAACCAACTGCTCCGCTTTGCCCTCGACACCAAGCCGGCCAATCAGCCCCTGGCTGGCAAAGCCTGGCTGGGAGCGCCGAATTCCATCAAGGGACCTACGGAAGCCGCCTTCCACCGCCAAAGCGGCAACCACCTGCTCATTGTCGGGCAGAGGGACGAAGCCGCCCTCACCTTGTTGGGCACCTCATTGCTTTCCTTGGCCGCCCAGTATCCCGTGGGGGGAGCCAGGTTTGTGGTGCTCCACGGGTGCACCCCAGGCACGACGGATTCAGACTTCATCGAGCGGGTCATCGCAACGGTGCCCCACGAAATCACTGTCTCACGCGGGCAGGACATCGGCACGATCATGTCGGAACTGTCCACCGAGATGAAGGCTCGCAGCAGCGGTGAAGTCGAAGCCACCCGTGCCCCTGCGGTCTTTCTGCTCATTCACGGCCTGCACAAGTACAAGAAACTGCGTCAGGAGGATGACTTCAGCTTCTCCATGAGCAGCGACGACGAGGGCGGAGGCAATCCGGGCAGTCAGTTCGTGGATCTCATCACCGAGGGCAGCTCGCTCGGGATGCACGTCCTCACGACGGTGGATACATTTAACAACGTCAACCGGTCCCTGAGCCGGAAGGCGCTGAGCGAGTTTGAGATGCGGGTGGTCTTCCAAATGAGCGCCAACGATTCCGCGAGCCTGATTGACTCGCCCAAGGCCAGCAATCTGGGGCTGCACCGGGCTCTGTTCTACAACGAGCACGAAGGCACCCTGGAAACCTTCCGTCCCTACGCGATGCCCGATGCGGGTTGGATTGAGGAGGCAGGACAGAAGTTAAGGTGACCCTTCCCAAAGCCTGACGGCGCATTAGACCCGTTTCCGGACCCCTTCTGGAGACGGGTTTTTCATTGTGCAGTAGCGCTGCTAATAAATAGATGTTGCCTTTAGCATTACTTTTTCTTATCTTTATGGCGACTCATGAAAACCCTGCTAATCATCCTGGCGGCAGGGCTCTGGATCGGTGCTTCCACAGCATCGGCTCAGGTGCTCATTGCGAACGCGTTGGACCGGACTCCTGCGGAGACGGTCACGCAAACAGCCCTTGTCGCCACGGTGGGCACCACCAACAGTGCCAATCTTGGCGCTGGATGGACTGCCTCCAACACCTTCGTCGGAGTCGCGTCCAGCCAGACGCTGACGCTGAACCCGGGGATTGCAAATGACTCCGGAGGACTGTTCCAGATTGCCCAGAGCGGGTTGGCGGGGGTCGCAGGAAGCTTCTCAGCCACCAAGGCCTTTACGGGAATCACCCTGCTGGATAACACCACCTATAATCTCACCATCAGCGGCAACTCATCGTCTACGGTCGCCATCCTCAGCGCACTGAACGTCAATATTCTGGTGAATGGAGGTGTCGTCTACCAGACGCCGACCAGCACCCTGCTTGGACTCTTGGACCAAACTGCCACGGAGTCCTTTGTCTTCAGTTTTACAACGGGTGACGTGGACAATGTCCAACCCGTCAACGTCCAGATCGCAGGCGGCACCCTGGTCGGAGCTCTCGGCCAAAGCGCCTCTCTCACCAAAATCAACCTGGCCGTCGCCCCTGTTCCAGAACCCGGCAGCCTCCTGCTGTTCCTCACGGGCATTGCAGCGATCATGCGGCGTCAGCGTCCGCGGCGGTAGCTTGGGGACGGAGTCGCTGTGAAGCGCCGCTTCCGCTTGCCTGATTCACTCGCGTCACTCAATGCTTGGCCTTTGACCTCCCCCCTCTGTTCCGCCAGCAGGGTTGGAGTCCCGCATCGATGCGGTCAGGAGGCGCGCGACCCAGGAGATATCCCCGCCCTGCTGCCCTCGCCCGGGTTCGAGGAAGCTTCGTCGATCCACCAAAGCGGCGGTTCCTGCACGCACTCCACAGCTGCTTCGCAACCAGGTGATGGGTGCGCATTCGCCTTGGACGAGAATCCGGCTTCCGACATCGGAGGCGCTGCGTACCATCACCAGAACGTCTCCACCACCTAAGCGCGCAGCGCTTTTGGGAGTGCGCGCGGGAACCGCCGCTATGGCGGAGCTTGTGATGGCCCACTACGACAAAAGCCAAGCAGGGCTTACCGATCGCCACGGACCTCACTACGCACCATATACATCTCCCCCCCAAACTCATTGCCCCTCAACCATCACTCCGGACCCGAATTCAGAATCCCGCGAACATTCACCCGCTCGACGTAGTGCGTCATGAGCACACCGCACGGCCGGGCCATCAGTTCAAAAACCGCCACAGCCACCAGGAGATTTCGAGCGGTCCGTCTCTGGTCATCCCGCGACCACAAACAAGTCAGAATGAAAAGCGCAATCGCCGCCACGATGCCGACCACCAGCCAAAAGAGCACGTCCCCGATAGGCTGATCGTCAAAACCCCAAAGCACCTGTCGCAGCGGCACAAAGAACAGAAGCAGCGCCATAGGAAGGAACAAACTCACGCCCAAACCTGCGACAACAAGCATCCACCGGCAAAGCCGAACGCGTTGAGTGTTTGTCTCCATGGCAGCAGATTCGACACTGGAGCCCACCAATCGCTCAATTCCCCTCCGCCCTCCGTCTCATGCCACGTCGCTTCGATCACGTTGACCTTCGCGTATCCAGTCTGGCCAAAGTGCAGCCTTTTTACGAAGCGCTCCTGCCAGCCCTTGGGTTCACCCGGGACGCGAAGATTGAAGACTGGCTCCAGTTTGAAGCTTCAGAGGGACCAGTGACCGAGTTCTTTGGCGTCACTGAATCTGCGCAACACCAGGCCAACGAAAACCGCATTGCCTTCTGGGCGGAGTCGCCTTCAGAGGTGGACCGGCTCGGAGCGATCGCCGTGGCTGCCGGGGCTCTTGCTGTAGAAGGTCCCGACCATGAGGCACCGCACTACTACGCGATTTTCTTCGAGGATCCGTGCGGCAACCGCCTTGAGATCTGCCACCGGCTGCCGAGCTAAGCACCTCTGACCTACTTCTGAGCAGAGCCCAACGACTGGGCATCTTTCCACCCGCCGCGCAACACATAGATCTCCTGCGCGCCCACACGATCCTTCAAGTATTGGCGGATCTTGCGGCTGGCCTGACAAGCCTCGCCACTACAGTAAACCACAATCGGTTTGGTGTTGTCCTGCAGCTTCTCAAAGAGATCAAACATGAGGCTGTCGGCTTCCTGTTCGTTGAGCAAGACCGCCCCGGGAACATGACCTGCCTCATAGTCGGTCCTCGGCCGGGCATCGATCCACAAGACCTCTCCCTTCCATTTCTCCTGCACGAGGGCCAGCGTCACCTCATCGTCAGCCAGCCTCTCGTCCGCGACATACCACGCCGGGGCACGAGGGTGCCAACGTTGCGTAACAGCAGCCGCCACCAGTGTCAGTACCAGGATCATCCCTGCTTGGACGAATATCTTCATTCCCTGTCCTCGACTACTTCCCCGCCGCCTTCTTCTTCTCCGCCAGTTCCGGACGCACGATGTTGAAGAACGCCATCTGGCGGCTGTACTTGGGGATCTTGCTGTCAGTCTCAATCTTCAGCGCTCCGATGGTGACATCGGAGGTTGAAGCAGGTTTCATGGTGATCACGTACTCGCGCCCGGGGGTCACTTCCTTGGACTCGAAGGTGACGTTCTCCCGCGTGGCCGAAAGCTTGGTGATCCTCATCGGATCCGTACCGGTCATCTTCACCACAAAAGTCTTCGCCTGTGGCTTCTCTCCCACAGTCCACTCCAGAAGCTTGGGTTCGATGCTGATCACTTCAGGTACATCCAGCACGAAGTTCACGACCTTCTCAGGTTCCTGGTCGTCATCTGTATGCAAGCGCAGTGACTTTTCATGGCGGCCCACAAAGCTGCTCACCTTGAACTTGGCCTTCCCTTGGCCCTTCTCTCCGGGAGCGTACACGCGCTTGTCCAGGCTCGCCTCCAGACAGGAACAGGTGCTCTCCAGACGCACAATGGTGAGAGGCTTGCTGCCCGTGTTCTTAAACGTGAAGGTCTGTTCGACCTCGTCGTCCTCGGGCCGGGGTTTGAGCTCGATGGGTTCATTGTCCACCACCAGTCCGGCCTGCAACCGGGCAGAGACAAGGACAGCCAGCAAAAAAGCGTAGAGGGAAGAGCGCATGGATGTCTTTAGTCTGACACGAGGAATTCACCCAGTCCACGCGGTTTTCCGTGCGCTTGCATTGACGGGTGACAGATGCTGTCTAAACCTTGCCGCCCCATGGCGCGCGAACCTGCTCCGCTGAACTGGAAAAGCTTTATCCTTCTGCTCATCCTCGCCTTGGGGCTCGGATCTCTGTACAGATTCACGGATCTGGCGAAGAAGCCCATGCATACGGATGAGGCGATTCTGGCGCTGAAAACGCACGAGTACGCCCAGAGCCGCACCTTTGAATACGATCCGAAGGACTACCACGGCCCGTTTTTGCATCACGCGGCAGATCTCACCGGCAAGTGGCGCGGATGGGATCCCACCGTCATGGATGAGGGGGAACTCCGCTGGGTGGTGGCGGTGTTTGGCCTGGGCTTGGTGCTTCTGCCCCTGCTGATGATCGACGGCTTGGGCCGAACGGGAGCGGTCGTCGCAGCATTGCTGGCGGCGGTCTCGCCCATGCTGAACTACTACAGCCGCTATTATATCATGGAGGTGCCGTTCGTCTTCCAGACGGGGCTCTTCATCGCCTCGCTCTGGCGATGGTCTCAGAAGCGAAACTTCCTTTGGCTGCTGCTGGCGGGGCTCTGCCTGGGGTTCATGCATGCCACGAAAGAGACCTTTGTCCTCAACCTGGCGGCGATGGCGGCCGCTTGGGGGCTCGTGTCCCTCCGCATCGGTTCCTTTGAGCCACGGAACGCCCGCCTTTCCTATGCGGGAGCCCGCCCTACGATTCCCGACTGGCTCGCCTGGCTCATCGTGGCAGGGGTCGGCGCAGTGACTTCCATCTGGATGTTCTCCAATGGATTCAAGGAATGGCAGGGCGTGCACGACAGCATTGTCACCTATGACAGCTATCTGCGACGCTCCGGCGGCAGCGGCCATGAGAAGCCGTGGCACTACTACCTGCAACTCATGACCTGGCGGAAGGACGGTTTTGTCTGGTCTGAAGCCCTCATTCCGGTGCTGGCCCTGATTGGCATGATGGACGCCCTGCTGGACAAACGGCGGGCCAACAACGTCCGGGCCTTCCTGGTGTTCCTTTCAATCTACGGGCTCGTCCTGCTCGCGATCTACTCCATCATTCCCTACAAGACTCCCTGGTCGGTGATGGCAGTTCAGTACACCTTCGTCCTGCTGGCGGGCTTGGGCATGCGCCGGCTCTTCCGTGCGGTGCAGGTACCTTTGTTCAAGACGGTGCTGATCATCCTGTTCGCCACGGGCATCTACCACCTGTGCAGCCAGACGAACCTCGCGACGGATTACTCCTTTCCCGGTACCACCCGCTATGCTGCTGACAGCCGGAACCCGTACGTCTATTCCCATACGACTACGAACCTGCTGGCGCTCTCCAAGCGCATCCACGAACTGGCCGCCCGCCACCCCGCTGGGAAATCCACCCCTGTCCAGATTATCCAGGCGGAACATGGATGGCCCCTTCCCTGGTACCTGCGTGATCTCACGCAAGTCGGCTACCAAAATCAAATCCCAACCAAACTGGAAGCTCCCATCATCGTCACCGACAAAGGGAGGGGCGAAGAGATCCTGACCAAATTGCAGGGTGAATACATCTCCAGCGATTACGGGCTACGCCCGGGAGTGATGCTGTCTCTGCTCGTGGAAAAGTACCTCTGGGAAGCCTATCTCAATCCTGAGCTGCCTGCGGTCCCGCCGAACAAGGCAGAATTGGCGGTGGAAGAGGACGCTGCCCCCCCGGTTCCCGCCTCCCTGCCGGTGCTTCCACCCGGAGACACCACAGGCAGCACGGATCTCGCCGCACCTGCCACCCCGGAATCCTCAATTCGCCACCTTCCCGTTCCCGCCGGGCGCACCGGGCCGCTACCAGCGGCTCTCTCCCCTGCCCTGGCGCGGCCCGCCGAACCAGCACTGGGCGATGCCCCCGTGCGGAAGGCGGAACCCGTGCCCGAGATTCCCCCGGAAGGCGAAGCCACTCCCAAGCCCAAGCGCTCCAAAAGATCCCGTCAATGACGCCACTCTACCGCGCCCGCCATGAGGCGATGGCCACTGAATTCGAAATCATCATCGCCCAGGACGATGTTGATGCGACCTATGCTGGCAACGTAGCAGATGCGGTCTTCGCGGAGATTGATCGGTTGGAGGACGAGTTGAGCCGGTTTCGCCCAATGAGCGACATCTGGCGGGTGAACCACCTCCGCAAGGGAGAGAGGGCTCCGGTCGGATTGGCGGCAGCCGACTGCCTCGCTCTCGCCAAAGCAGTGCACGCCGAGACCAATGGGGCCTTCGACATCACGGTGGGCCCGCTGATGAAGATCTTCCGCAACAGCGACGGCACGCCCAGGACGCCCTCCCCGGAAGAAGTAGAGTTCGCCCGGCAGCGCGTAGGCATTCACGTCTTTGATCTCGATGAGACCGGCTTCGTCACCTCCCACGTGGACTATCCTCTTCTGGACCTGGGAGCCGTGGGCAAAGGGTATGCCCTGGATCAGGTGGTGACCGTCCTGGAAGATTGGAGCGTGCAGAATGTGCTTCTCAACGCGGGTGACAGCAGCATCCTCGCGATTGGGGCCCCGCCAGGAGAGCAGGGCTGGGTCGTCAGCGTAGGCGGAGAAAACAAGATCCCCCTCCGACTCACGGATCGTGCCGTGAGCGGTAGCGGTTTCCAAGTCAAAGGGAACCACATCATGAACCCACGCACGTTCCAACCCATGCCGGTACGGAAAGAACGTGTCTGGGCGAGCGCCCCCACCGCCGCGCTCTCGGATGCGCTCTCGACAGCCTTTGCCGTGATGACCCGCCAGGAAACCACCGCCTTCTGTGCCCGGCACCAGGAAGTGGAAGCCATTTGGGAATAGCGAGGCAACATCGCAACCGGGCCGATCGAGCTTCTCACACTCTTCCTCTATATATAGGGAGTCGTCTCGCGGTCCATCGCCCCCCTTGCCGCCGCCTTCTGACCCGGTGCCTTGATCAGGACCCCAAAAATCGGCCCGACCGCCCGTCCCCGCCTCGTGACAGGCATCGAAGATCAAGAAACCAAAGAATTTCACTTTTTTCGGCTTCCTGCCCTCCCCTTCGCTCATTTCATTTTTGAAAGGCGGATCCAATCAAACTCTCAAGATGAGGGATTCCACGCCAAGCCCTGATTTTTCGGCATCTGGGACAAATTTTTAATTGGCGATAACCCAGAAAAAGGAAGCTCCACTCAATATTGAAACTTCATACTCTCAGGCCCGGATTTTGAAAATTATTGAGTTTGCAGTATATTTTTTGAAAAAGGTCGCGTTTTTGCTTGATATTTTGCAGCCATTGACTATAAAATGGCGTGTGCCCTCAACAAATAGGGGGAATTACCAGTGTGGTTTTTAGAAAAATATCTTGTAATTCTATGTACTTAGAAGGTATAGTAATCTCAACACCACGACGTTCAGGCTTTGCAAACCTTTAATTCCTCATCACTCATGGCAACTCCCGTATCCAAAGCAGCCAACCTTAGCGATCCTGGCAAGCTCGCTGACTTCATCCTCTTCAGTCAGCGGGAATTCCTGCTGAACCTCTCCAAGGATCTCAGCCGCGGCAATGTATCCTTCGCCCAGTTCTACCTGATGAGCTACCTCAGCACATCCAAGGAACTGACCATGACCGACATCGCCCGCAAGATGGGCCACTCCACCGCTGCAGCCACCGGTCTTGTAGATCGTCTGGAAAAGCTCGGCTACGTGGAGCGCATGCACGCTGCAGACGACCGCCGCAAGGTGCTGGTTCGCATCACGCAAAAAGGCATGGAACTCGTAGGCAAACTGCGCGGCGCCCTTCAGGACCGTGTTGCCGAGGCCATGAGCGTCTCCAACAGCCCGGACATGAGTTCCTTCGTTGGGACCATCAGCGGTGCTGAAGCCGCCCAGGCCCGATAGTCAGCCGTCTGGCAAACAGACACTTTAGAACAAGGGTTGTTACCCACAACCCTGTAAAAAAAGCGGAGCATCAGCTCCGCTTTTTTCGTGTCTGCATTGCAGCTCGAAACCTACCGTCCAAAGGGTTACTTCGCGGTCAGGAACTCCACCGCACCCGTGTCCAGGTCATAGTGAGCTCCCACCACTGTCACCTTCCCCGCTGCCACTTTGTCGCTCAAGAACGGCCCTGACTTCTCCAGAGCCTTCACGACATTCATCACGTTCGCTTTGGCAGTCGTTTCCGCATCGGCATTGGCCGTGGCCACGACTGCCGGCTCGATCGCCTTCACCAGAGACTGCACATGCCCCGGGGCCTCGCTTTTGGCGGCAATCGTCTCGCGTGCGGCTTTCACCGCCCCGCAACGCTCATGGCCAAGCACCACGATCAGTGGGCTGCCTAGGTGTTCGACAGCGTACTCGATGCTCCCCAGGATTTCGTCGCTCAGCACATTGCCTGCGACCCGGATCACAAACAAATCTCCCAACCCCTGATCAAAGACCACCTCAGGTGCGGTGCGGGAATCCGCGCAGCCCAGCACAATGGCGAAGGGATGCTGCCCGGTCGCCAGTTGTGTTCTCCACTTGGGCGTCAGGTGGGGATGCTCCGGCTTGTTGGCGACGAAGTGGTTGTTGCCGTCCTTTAAGCGCTGCAAGGCCTGCGCAGGTGTGAGCTGCGCCTCATCAGCCGCCTGGGCATGGGTGTCAGTCTTTGCAGGCGCTTGGTCAGCAGCAATCGTGGAGGTTGTAAACGCGCCACTGCCAAGCAAGGCGGCGGCAAAGAGAGCACGATGGATTTTCATGTTGGGTTCAGAATGGACTTGGAGACACAGCAGGGGCGACGCGCTGGCCAGCAGCCTTTGCGCCATCGTCTAATGTATCTACCCCCTTCTTTTTGATCCGCTGCAGTTTGTGACAGTTCTGTCAAACTGCCCGCCCCTTCACTCCACTTTTCCCGGTAGCCGGGCGCCGCTGGGAGCGCGCTGGGTGAGCGAATCACCCAGATCTGCCCGCATGCCTTCTGCGAGTTTCTCCAGTTCCGCCACCACTTCGGGGTTGGCAGCCGCCACGTCCGTGCGTTCGGCAATGTCACTCACCAAATCGTAGAGCTCCTGCTTCTCCAGCTTTCGCTGTTCATAGAGGGCCGGAACCCCGCCCTTTCCACCGGGGCGTCCGTTCAGTGTGCGGTAGCTGTGTGGCAGGTAGAGCTTCCAGCGCCCCTTCATCACGGCCTGCAGTTCATTGTCATTGTAGTAGAAGTAGTAGGCCTCATGCGGGTTCTTCGCCCCGTCCGTGGCCGAGAGAAGCGGCCAGATGTCGCGCCCGTCGATCTTGTGATCCGGCAGCTGGCTTCCCGTCAGGGCCGCCACGGTGGGCAGGATGTCGATGGTCATGGCGGGCTCGGTCACAACCTTGCCAGACGGGATCTTACCCGGCCAGCGCGCCACAAAGGGCTCCCTCACCCCACCTTCCCAGACGGTGCCTTTGCCTTCCCTCAGCGGACCCGCAGAGCCGGAATGCGTGCCATAGCTGAGCCATGGACCGTTGTCGGAGGTAAAGATCACCAGAGTCTTTTCATCGAGCCCGTTCTCCTTGAGCGCCTTCAGCACCTCCCCCACAGACCAGTCGATTTCCTCAATCACGTCGCCATAGACGCCGTTCGCGGATTTGCCCTGGTACTTGTCACTCACAAAGAGCGGCACATGCGGCATGCTGTGGGCCAGGTACAGGAGGAATGGCTTTTCCTTGTTCGCGTTGATGAACTTCACAGCCCGCTGGGTGTACCAGGTGGTCAGGCGGGGCTGCTCCACTGCGGTCACTTCCGGCAGGACGATCCGGTCCCCGTCCACCAGGGGCAGCACCGGGAAGCCTCGGCGTTTCTTGCGCTGTTCCGGATTCAGATTCACCAACTCGGGGTGATAAGGCCACATGTCATTGGAGTACGGCAGGCCGAGATATTCATCGAACCCATGATGGACGGGCAGGAACTGGGGAGCGTCCCCCAGATGCCACTTGCCAAACGCCGCCGTGGCATAGCCGTTCTGCTTCACCAGTTCTGCCAAGGTGGTCTCCTCTTTGCTGATGCCCACCTTGGCTCCCGGTCCGAGCGCCCCTTTGATTCCCACCCGGTTGGGGTAGCACCCGGTCATGAGCGCCATGCGAGACGCGGAGCAGACGGGCTGCGCAACGTAGAACCTCTCAAACTTCACCCCCTCTGCTGCCATGCGATCCAGATTCGGCGTCGCTTGCCCCTTGGCTCCGAAGCAGCCGAGGTCACCATACCCCATATCATCCGCGAAGATCACGACAACATTGGGTGATCCTTGTGCGGCACTAGCAGGGGTAGCCGTGTGAAAGCTGAACAGCGCACCCGCCAATGCGGCGGCGTAGTGGATCAATCCATGAAGTTGTTTCATGACAGATAGTTGGAGTAGGATGAGGGATGCTGTCTGATTAATGTCCGTCAGTCGGCATCGGCATCGCCTTTGCCCTTCTTTTTTCCACCTTTTTTGCCCGCGGCCTTGGCGGTCTGCGGAGTGTTTGCCGTGGGCAGGGGCGCTTTCACATCCTTCCTCCAGGCTTCAAGGCGCTCGTGCAGTGCCTTCACGCGGTCCGGCTCTTGAGCCGCCAGATTGGTCTTCTCACCAGGGTCCTGTTGCAGATTGTAGAGCTCGCGGCGTCCGTCTTCGAAGAACTCGATCAACTTCCAGTCGCCCTGCCGGATTGAACCGCCGGGGGTGGTGCGCCAGGTGTCTCCGCCTGCCCCCAGATAGCCAGGGAAGTGCCAGAAGATCGCGTCCCGACCGCGAGGAGCTGCTCCAGGTTGGATCAACTCGTTCACATAGCTGACGCCATCCAGAGGCTGCTCAGCCACAGCAGGAGCCTTTGCCCCGGCCAGTTCCACCAGCGTGGGATAGAGATCCACAGAGTTGATGGGCGTGGTGTTGACCTGTCCGGCCTTGATGTGCTCCTTCCACTGGAACACGTAGGGCACCCGCACGCCCCCTTCATAGAGCATCCCTTTGCCGCCCCTCAGCGGAGCGTTGTCGGTGATGCCTTTGCCCTCGATCCCCTCACGCTCATAGCCGCCCACCCCGCCATTGTCGCTGGAGAAGACCACCAGCGTGTTCTCGGAAAGTTTCAGGTCGTCCAGCAGCTTCAAGATGCGGCCCACACTCTCATCCACACTGGCCAGCATGGCGGCATAGACTGGGCTGTGATGTCCGCCCACGGCGGGTTTGTCCTTGAACCGGGCAATCAGGTCCGCTTTGGCCTCATAGGGAGAATGCACACCATAGTGTGGGAGGTAGAGGAAGAACGGACCTTCTTTGTGCCGCTGGATGAAGTCCACCGCCCGGTCGGTGAGGAAGTCCGCCAGATAGGCGTCCTTGGGGACGTCCACTTTCGGGTTGGTATCAAAGTTGATGTGTCGTCCATTGGAAACAATGGCCTCGTCGAAGCCCCGCTTGGAAGGATGGTAGGCTTCACCGTTGCCCAGGTGCCACTTTCCAAACATCGCCGTCGCATATCCAGCATTCTTCAGCGTCTGGGCCAGCGTCACCTTCTCAAGCGGCAGGTTCACGACGTTGTCCACCGGGCGCAGAGAGCGGGTCTGCCAGGGAAATCGATCAATCCCTCCGACGGTGTAAACTCCGGTCCGGGGTCCGTATTGCCCGCTCATCAGAGCGGCACGAGTGGGCTGGCAGTTGGGCCCGCAGGAGTATCCCTGCGTAAACTTCACGCCTTGGGCCGCCATCTGGTTGATATGGGGGGTCTCGTAGTACTTGCTGCCAAAGGTGGCCACATCGGTGTACCCGAGATCATCGGCCAGGATGAAAATAATGTTGGGGCGGGTGGGAGTTTCAGCACGCAGGCCAGAAGAGGGCGCGGTCACCGAGCCCAGCACCAGTGCTGCAACAGAAGCGAGGAGTCTTTTCATAAGTCAGGAGAGGCGCGGTGAAACGTCGAGAACAGCATCGTCTCTCAAGAGATTGCCATGCCGGGAAAACTGGTCCTCAATTCCCCTGCTCATGATCACTCCCGCACCTCCCACTGGCACGCCCCTCCCCAACTGGTGCCCGCCACCCCGTCCTGAACGCGCCCCCATGCAAGGCCGGTGGTGCCTCCTGGAGCCGCTGACGGTGGCTCATGCGGCGGACCTGTTTGCGGCGGCCTCAGCGGACACCATGGGACACTCCTGGACCTACCTGCACTATGGTCCCTTCCAGACTGAGGCTGAGTACACGGCCTGGGTGGCCGAGCGTGCCGTGAGCACAGATCCCCTGTTCTTCGCCCTCGTGGATACCGACACAGGCCGCGCAGTCGGAGTGGCCAGCTACTTGAGGATCGATCCCACCAACGGGGTGATCGAGGTGGGCCACCTGTACTTCAGTCCTGCCCTGCAGGGTACCACCGCCGCCACGGAGGCGATGTACTTGATGATGCGTCATGCCTTCGACCTCGGGTATCGCCGGTACGAATGGAAATGCGACTCCCTCAATGCCCCCTCCCGCCGAGCGGCGCTTCGTCTGGGCTTCCAGTTTGAGGGGATCTTCCGCCAGGCCATTGTCGTGACAGGGCGAAATCGCGATACGGCATGGTTTTCTGTCATTGATGGAGAGTGGCCACTCCTGCGGGAACGCTTCGAGAAATGGCTGGCTCCAGAGAACTTCGACGCCCAAGGCCGACAGCTCTGTCCGCTTTCCGAAATAGTGCCACTGAGCGCCACGCAGGCCCGCTGACAAAATCGAAAATGTCTGTGTCATCATCTTCGCGTCATGTTCGCATGGCAGGATGTCGCGTGGTCACCACTGATGGAGCCACACTCCAAGCAAACCCTATAAAAACATCCGACTATGAAAACCAAATCCTTACTCTTCGTTCCTGCCGCCGCTCTTCTCGCCGCCCTCGGCTGCGTCCCTGCGCTCTCCGCCAAGGATATCACGCTGGCAGAATGCCCGGCTTCAGTGCAGCAGGCGATCAATCAAAATCTCGCCGGTGGCACCTTGGATGAAGTGGATCTCGTCAGCATCCAGGGGCAAAACCTGTACGTGGCCGAGGTCAAACTCCCCACCGCCAAGCGCGAACGCAAGCTCTACCTGAACGCCAGCGGCACCGTGATCAAGGTGCGTGACGACATCGCCCTGAGCGAGGCCCCTGCCGCCGTGCAGGACGCCGCCAAGAAACTGGCCAGTACCACAGGCAGTGTCGAGGATGTGGAAAAGGAAACCGAAGGCGACAAGGTGACGTACCGTGTGGAGATTGACCGCCAGGACAAGGACGGCGGCGACATCAAGGCGGTCTTCAGCGCGGACGGCAGCATCCTCACCCAGAAAGCTGACTGATCCTCATCCTCCTTGCCCAATGCGACTGCTCTTCATTGAAGACGCCACCCGATTGCGCAAGACCGTGGCCCGGGCGCTCACTCGCCTGGGCCATGCTGTTGATGAAGCTTCTTCCGCTGAGGAGGGGGCAGAACTGGCAGAGCTGGCCGAATATGATGCCGTGATCCTGGACATCATGCTGCCCGGTCAGTCTGGCCTGGAACTCCTGGCCACCTGGCGGAGGCAGCAGGTGGAGACGCCCGTGCTTCTTCTGACGGCGCTCGACAGCGTGGACGACCGGGTTCGAGGTCTCGTCACCGGTGCGGATGATTATCTCATCAAACCCTTTGCCATTGTCGAGCTGGCAGCGCGCCTTGAGGCCCTCGTCAGACGTCGTCATGGCAAACCTGACTCCAGGCTCCAGATCGGTCCGCTGGAGATAGACTTCGCGGCCCGGTCGGTTAGTCTCTTGGGCAATCCGATCACGCTGACCGCACGGGAGTTTGCCCTCCTGGAATGCCTGGCCAGACATCCGGGGCAAATCTTCAGTCGCGAGCAGATTGAAGCCCGGCTCTACAATGAAACGGACAGTCCTCTGAGCAATGCGGTGGATGCAGCCGTGTATTCGCTGCGGAGAAAGCTCTCTCCGCCTGGCGCACCCCAGCTCATCCACACTCGTAGGGGTCTTGGCTACGTGCTGGATCCCTCAGTTTCATGAGTTCACTCCTCACACGACTCACTCTGGCACTCTGCGTGGCCGCAGGGTTCCTCCTTCCTGCCGGCGGCTGCTTTGTGTACTTCACCGCAGAGCGTCTGCTATTGAGAAACTTCGATGGCATCCTGGCCGCGAAGGCGGATGCCCTGATCACCACTTCTGAAATGGACCGGGGCAAACTTGAGACCGACCTTGAGGTCCAGGAGTTTGCCGGCTTTGGTTCCGCGGCGGGCGGCGACTATTTCGAATTTCGCACCCCAGACGGTGCGCTACTGGCCCGCTCCCCCTCCTTGCGGCGGGATCGGCTTCCGTCACTATCTGCTCCGCTGACGCGCAAGCCGCAATCTGGATTCCTCGACCTGCCCGACGGACGCCCGGGGCGCGCGCTCTGGCTCGTGGTACCCGTGAAGTCCCGCGATCACCCCGAAGGTGCTACGCTGGTGGAGCTGGGGGTCGCCAGCGACAGCGCCTCTCTAAGCCAGACCCTGCATACCCTTGGGATGGTGGTCGCTGGTACTGCCACAGTGGGATTGCTCGTAGGACTGCTCGTACTGCGCGGTGTGGTGCGGAGAAGCCTGCAGCCCGTTTCCGACCTTGCCAAGGAGGTTCAGGAAATACCCGTGGATGAACCGGCGCGTGCGATTGACGCGACCGCGCTCCCTGCCGAGCTGGTCCCCGTGGGAAGGCGGGTCAATGACCTGCTCTCCCGCGCCCGCGAGGCCATTGAACGCGAGCGCCGCTTCAGCAGCCACGCCGCTCATGAATTGCGCACCCCTCTCGCAGAGCTGCGGGCCATCATCGAGCTCATGGCTGAGTGGCCAGATGAACGGACCACGGAGCAGTTTGAAGAAGCTCAAAAGGTGCTCAAGGGATTGGAGCAGTTGTTGCAAAAGCTCACCCTGCTCTCCCGCGCTGAAGCAGGTCGGCAGCCAGTGCACCTAGAATCCCTGGATCCGGCAGCGCTGGGCGAGGGAGCGGTGGAGCGCTTCAGAGCTGCCGCGGAGTTGCGCGGGCTCAGCCTTGTATTGAAACCGGGATCCGGCCCTCTGCGGTCTGATCCGGTGATTTGGGAGGCGATCGCCAACAACCTGCTGGAGAATGCCGTCTCCCACGCCCCCGCCGGTGCGACCATCACCGTGGAGTCCTCCGCTGAGCAGTTGGCGGTTTCCAATCCTGCACCTGGGCTCTCCAGTGCGGATCTGCCCCATTTGATGGAGCGATTCTGGAAGAAGCATTCCCGGCACGGCGAGGGAGAGGAAATCATCAGTCACTCAGGACTCGGACTCTCCCTGGTGGCGATCTATGCCCAACTGCTGGGCACGGCGGCGACAGCAGAGTTGCAACCTGGCGGAATCCTTACCATCAGGGTGCCGTGGTCGCGAACTGAAGGTACCCAGGGTTGACTCGCTTAAGGCTCGTCCAACCACTGGGCTGTGCTACAAATCCCCTTCGGGGATTAACTGCGGACTGAGCAGAAGTCTGCACAGTGGAGATGCTCAGTCGAAGCTCTTCCTCGAAGAGGATGCGGCTCCAAGCCCAACGTTGGCGAGCTTCCAGCGAGTCTACGTTGGGTATGGGTGTTTGAGGTTTATACTCCGAAGGAGTTGTGGCGGTCAGACTGCCTTGCGCGTTCAAAGTTCCCTGTCAGATTTTTTCTTTACATGCTCACATCGCACAATAACCTGTGCTAATGAGAATGGGACTGTGTTTTGCCTGGGCAACGCTGCTTCTCGCGGCCACGAGCTGTGTTGCTCACAAGCAATATCGCTCAGACTACTCCACCACACAGCTGCGGCAGCCGCCAAAATCGTTGCCCAGCCCCCACTCCGTCTTGGACCCTGTCAGTGTTCCAGCCGACAGCCGCGAGCACCGCGTCTTCGAAGTGTATGGAGACACCTTCAAGCTCGCCCACATCGAGTGCGATGACCAGGGCAGCTACTGGGAGACCACGCCAGACAACGTCGAGTCCAACTCAGGCATTCGGCCCGGACGAGGACGCAATCAGATCGAGTTCCTGGAAGAGACCCTGGAGGCTGATCTGGCAAAGAACCGCGCCCGCTATCGCAACGGGGTCATCCTTCTGGCCTTTGCCCATGGCTGGAACAACAACGCCCAGGAGAAGAATGACAACCTGCGGGAGTTCCGCAAGGCCGCGTACGAAGTGTGGGAGGATGAGAACACCAAGCCCGGAGCCCTCAAGCGCCCTGTCGTCGCCATCTACCTGAGCTGGCGCGGGCGCGTCATCCAGAACGCCACCTCCCTGGGCATCGAGAACGTCAAAGGGGCCAGCTTCCTCGCCAACATCCCCCACTACTTCAGCTTCTGGAATCGCAAAGGCACGGCGGAGGAGATTGGCTACCGCGCCATGGCAGAAAGCTTGAAACGCATTTCCCTGATCCGCCGGCGGTTCGAGGAAGCAGAGCCCCGCAGTGCGGCAGACAAGAACTCCCGGGCCATCATTGTGGGCCACAGTTTCGGAGCTGCGGCGGTGTTCTCCTCCGTCTCGCGATCCTATGAGGATGATCTCATGGAGTTGGTGTACGACCACGAACGGCGCAAGGAGCGCCCCTGGGTGCATCGCAACTGGGATCTGGTGGTACTGGTGAACCCCGCCTTCGAAGCCCTGCGTTATGTCACCATCGCCCGCTACAGTCGGGACCAACGTCTCGTGGATCTGGCCGAATCCCGCCGCGTCCCCTACATCTACTTGCCGCGGATGATTGTCGTGGGCTCCAAAACAGACGTCCCCAACAAGACCCTGTTCCCCATCGGACAAACGCTGGGTAATCTCACCAGCTCCACGCAACGCACTCGTTGGATTGAGCAGGGAGAGCGGCTTCGCGTGGCCTTGGGAGCCTACCGCCCCTTTGCCACCCACGACCTTGTTAAATCGGGCGACAGTGCCATGTTACGGGCCATCCCCAAGCAGGAAGACAAATCCAGCTTGGGCGGGATGAAGCCCCTCTCCGCAGGCGAACACGGCCGGGCCTTCATGTCCCCTTTCCAGACCCAAGGGGTGGTGGACGACGCCAGCAGCATCGGTCCATTCATGGTCGCCCAGGCAGACAAGTCAGTCATCGATGGCCATGGCGACATCTGGAACGACCACTTCCGTCTCTTCATCACCCGGCTCATTGAAGCTCGGGAGACCACCGTGAATCAAATGTCACGTCGAAATTAAAGCCGCGACCGTCAGCCCAACCACGCACAACTTGACGCCCTGCCGGGACCGTCCCAGTAGTAGGCGTCGGGCCAAGTCTGCCGATGCGCCCACCTCCGGAACAGAAGCTGTCGTCCACCTTTGATCATGGTCCGTCCCTCCCTCTCCTCCGCCGTCCGAATCGCCTGTGCTGTGGCCGTTGTCACTTTGACCGCTGGGTGCAAAAAGGAATCACCAACTCCTCCAGCAACCCAGGCAACTGCCACGCCTGCGGCTGAAGCCGCCGCGTCTGGGGTGCCATCGACCAGCACCGCCCCGACGACCGCCGAAACCGCGAATCTCCATCCCGCAGGAGCCTCAGAAGGGCCCTTCCAGATTACGACCAACCAGCCCTCTTACCAGACAGGCGACCGTCAGAAGGTCAGCGTCCGCACACCTGAGAGCGGCTGGCTCTATGTGGGAGCCATCAATGCAGACGGAGGTGTGCTCCTCTATTATCCCAACCCCTCCCAGCCCAGCGGCAAGGTGTTCAAGGACCGCACCATCAACCTTCCGCCGGAGTCGGGGCTTCGCGCAGAGGAAATGTGGGACATCAACACGGCGCTCCCCGAAGGCGTGAACAAGAGCCGTGAGATCGTCTTTGCCATTCTCTCCCATCAACCCATCGCGGATCTGAAGCTCGACTGGGGCGTGGATCAGCGCGACGCCCTCACTAAGGCTGGCATTCTAGCCGAAGGTGCCAAACCGACCACCCCCGGCTCCAAGTGTTTCCCTCCCACAGACAAACATCAGGTGGCGTGGCGTGAGTATGATATCACACGCGCACCGGAACATGTGGAGAAGCCTGCTCCGTGAATCTGGCAAGCGGCAGACGTTGCTCCGTCGCGGCTCACCATTGCTTAGAACCTGTTTGGATAAAAACGCTGGGTGTGTTGCGAGGCATTTTGAGTCTGGACAAGGCGCGAAGAGGGCGTAAATCGAGATTCACAACCGATGAGCAACGCCGTCCAGGCTCAAAAGGACCGCAACCCGGAGGGGCAGTTCTCAGGCTCGGCGAAGCCGCTTTTATCTCATTCCCTTAATTGAACCTGCCACACCCGGATGTTTTTATCCAAACAGGTTCTAAAGCTTCGGCTGCTGCTTCCACCAAATCATCCAAGGTTCCAGGTCGGGCCCCAGCTCTTCTCCAGAGATAAGTTCGAGAGCACCCACGACATTGGCACGATGTTCGCCACCTGTGTAGGAGCTCTTGCTGTTGTCAGTCTCCGGATCGAATTTGCAATCAAAGCTGCCGAGCAATACCGGCACCGCTTCACGCGCTTTCATTCGGCCGAGGTGCTCCACTGACGCACAGACAACGTGCTTGTCATCGCTGGTGGCGACATAGGCCATGAACAAGGGGTTCAAGCTGGGGTCTTCCAGCTCGGCCATCTTCTTCACCACTTCGATGGCTCTCCATCGATCATTGAACGGCCCCTTCAGCAATTCCTCGAACCGGGCCCGTCGTTTGTCCGGCTCAAGCGCGGCCAGGGCGATCCTGGCGGCAAGGGATACCTCGGTCATCTGGCCCGGCTCCTTGTTGACCAATTTTTCAAGGTAATCCCGGGCGCGAAGGTCTCCGAGTCTTCCCAATGCCGTCACCGCTTCAGGGGATTTCGAATGCTCCATGAGCAGGGGCACGGCCTCTTGAATTCGAAACTTTGCCACGGCCCTTGAAAGATCGTCAACATCAGGCCAGCTCGAAGGTTGCAACGCGAGAGTCCTGGTCCGCAAGGCATCCATGAGCAAAGGCGCAGCGCGCGGGTCACCCAGCCAAGTCAGCGCCAGCACTCCGTAGTCGCTGGGGTATTTCTTAAAGTTCGCCTCCAACACCGAGAACGCCCCTGGACACTTCGTTCGCGCCAGCGCCAACGGGAGCCGTTCCTCTACCGTCGCATGCTCAAGAACGGTGCGGGCAGCTACGCCCCCTGCCCCAGCAGAAGAGCGATCAAAAGTGAGCTTGCGGTCGTCCGTCAAAACCTTCTCCACCACGACCAGCACCCAAGGTGGAGTTTCGTGACCATAGCAGTGCAGAAGATGACTCAAGGCCCGGTGAAGTTCCCTGACCTCCCTCCACTCCGTGGTCTGCGCCCAGTTCTTGAGCAAGCTCGTCGCAGGCTCACTGCCCATTCGTGGGGCCGGCAGGGCGATCAAGAGTTTCACCACCATCGGAGAAGCCTCGGCCATTCGCTTCTCCAGGATACTCCGCATCGGGAGTGGCTGGTAAAGGTCAACCGCAGCATCGAGTGCAATGTTGGACTGGCAAAGACCCTCGAACTGGGTGCCCCACAAGTCACGAGTGAGAGGGTGCCCAACGGCGTAACTGACGGGAGGGAGAATCGTCGGACACTCCAACTGCCCGCGCCGATGGACGTGCAATTTGATGGCCCGTCGCGTTGGAAATGGAGGAGTCTCCAGCACTCCCGTCCATGTTGAGGCCGACGTATTGGATGTCTTGATAGAAGACGGGCTCTTACCTCCCTTCGACATCGTCAAGGGTGGCCCATCAACGGCAACGGTTGAATTCTGACCTTCTCTGAGACGGAGGACGATCTTCACGTCTAGAGGATGTCTCCACGAATCACCTCCGGACCGATCGCCCCAGAGATAGACCAATGCCCCTTCCCCTGGCTGCAATACAACGGGTGGCCGTACGATGTCCTGCCCAGCGGAGTGTCCCGCATAGATCACGCCTCCTCTTTCCACCTTAGGACCGTCACCCTCCAGATGTTCGCCCGGCATCCAGGGTACCCGATGCCACGCCCCTTTCCGGTCATGCTTGTGCAATTCGAAGAGGCGCGCGAGTTGGGAATCAGGCGGGTTCCCCATGGGCACTCTCAATGGCGAACTGCCGACGTTGCGCAGCTGCACCAGCACCACATATCCAGCAGGTCCCCAAGGATCCACAAAGTCCACCCGCGCCGCCAATCCATTCACAGGTTCCGACCATCGGGCCATGGCGGATACTTCGGCGGCCATCTCCGTTGTCGTCGCTGATTTCCTGATCGGCACCTGGGTACCATCGTCCTGCTTCGCTTGGGCAGAGACGCAGGAGAGCATGCCACTCAATACGACGGCGATGCTCAGGCCGAGAACTGCCGCAACGCCATCTCGGAAAAGATGTTTCACCATCATCACCTCCAAAAAATGCCACACATCGAATAGCCCGGGCAATCGGCATCTTCATCGATTTTTCACAGCCCAGTTTGGCCACTAGCCGACGCTTAAGGTTGTCACGTTAGATTCGCGCACCAGAGTTCACCCTTCGTCCAGATTCACTGAATCCTTCCACACTCAAAGCGCCGGGACAAAAAGAGCATGCCGACTGCAAGCTACGCGACCGACATGCAGGCAGTTTCAACAATGCGAACTCAAGCAATCGGCTTGAAAGAGACGTCCTGAATGACCTTCCCTTCCAGATCCTTCATCACGAACTTCAGCCCGCTCACGTCGGCGACGCCTTCGATGAAGGTGGCGGCCTGTGGCTTCGGACCTCCGCCGACCAACTGCCCGTAAGGGAATTCAGTGGTGCCTGGAATCCAGGCCGTCTGGTGGGTGTGGCCGGAAATCACGATCTGCGCCTTCCACGCGACCAAGGTATTGTGCCAAGCCTCGCGACTGAGGCGGCTGTAGTGATCGTAGCCACCGATTGCATAGTCGGCGATCTCCTCGTTCTTCCACCGCAGCGGAATGTGGCAGAACACCACGCGAAACGGTGCATCCCTAAACTCCGGCAATTCGACAACCTTCTTCAACCACTCGGCCTGCTCCTGACGGAGGAGTTCGAACGCCACCCGCCCTCCGAAGCTAGGATGATTGTCCGGCTTGTCCTCACCGGTATGGAGACAGATGAACGCCACCGGACCACTGCGAAATGCGTAGAACGGGCGGCCATTTGGCGTAGCAACGAGTTCCGGCATCTTGAACGCCCACTTGCCTCGGACATCGTGGTTTCCCCACACAACGAACATGGGGCGGCCCGTGCTCACATCCTGACCAGCGGGATTCAGGAGCGTCGGAGCGAGCCAGTCCTCTTTGTCCCAGTTGTTGCAAATATCGCCGTTCCACAGCAGGAAATCCCCCTGCGGCGTAGCAGCATGGAGCTTCTTGATGGTTTCCTCGTTCTGGTGCGTGTCATTCCAGACCGCAAACTTGGTCGTGGCGGCCTTTGCATCCAGAACGCGAAAAGGCCTCCACGGGCTTTCTTCGCGGGCCTTTGCGCCATCGCCGGACTCGCTGACGGCACGAATCTGGTAGTTCACGCCAGTTTTCAAGCCCTCGATACGCACGCGCACAATGCGATCGCCCTGCGGCACGAAACCGAATGCATCCTCGTGAGCTTTGCCATTGCTGCCATCCTCTGCCTTCCACTCCACCCAGCCGCAGGCCAGCCGACTGACTCCCCAGACGAGCTCGAGACCATCGGCACGCGGGGCCATGTGAACGGCCGGAGTCGTCATCAGCGAACCTCCCGCTGGAGTCTCTGCTGCTGCCGTTTCCGCCGTACGCACCAGACCTGCAGAACCTGCCACCGCTCCGCCTGCAACACTACCAAGGAATTCACGTCGTTTCATATGAGGGCAAAGGTAAGTGGTCGAAACGCCAGATTCTGCAGCAATCTTCAGACTGACGCGAGAACAACCACTTGATGGTTGGATGGGAATCGGGCTTCCTGTCAGACCGAGTGTCGGCGACGCCGCAATGCTACCAGCGCCGCAGCAAGCAGCAACATCACCGCACGGGACGGTTCCGGCACCACCACGAGGATCCCCTGGGTCATGAACGCGCTGGTATCCCAGTAGTAACCAACGGCAAGCTCTGGCAAGTCCAGATCACCTGCCGAAGTGAGCCCGGCGAACTGTCCGCTCGTGACGGTAAACCCACCTTGAAGAAGCCCTACCCAGTCCAACAGGTTGAACACATCGCCGGTGCTTGCCGAATATCCTTCATTGATAAGAAGAATGGTGCCGTTCCCGTAGGTGCCAGACTCCCTGATACCCAGCGTCAACGTTCCAGTCATGGCCACCGCATCATGACTGGACAATGGGCTCGCGGTGACATTCCAGGCAGGGTTGTTGGCAGTGTAGTAGGTCTGCGCATCCACCCAGCTTCCGCCCGTGATCGCCCCGTACAATGCGACGTCCTGAGGAATGGTTGCGGACGTCAACTGTAGCTGGATTTGCCCTCCGGTAGCCACGGTCAGACTGCCCATAGATAGCCGCCCCTTCCCGGCACCTGCCAGATCTCCGGGTTTTAGGAAAGCATCATTCTGAATATCCACATGGTTGTTGATGGTACCCGTACCAGCCAGAGTGGCACTCGCCTGCACCGTCACGGCACTGCTGATGGATCCCGCCTGATTCTCACCTACTTGAAACACCCCCGCCTGGACTGAAGTCGCGCCAGTGTAACCGTTCACTCCAGATGCGATCAGGGTACCAGCGGTGGTTTTGACGAAGGCCCCGCCCCCATTAAGCTCCTGGAGATTCCGGATGCGCCCTTGCTGGGCTTGGAAGGTCACCTGACCGTTTGCAGCCGAGGAGCCGATCGTGCCCCCCGTCATGTCCAGGATGCCCCCATTCAGCGTCACCGTTGCGGTGGCGGATGCACTCATCCCCTTGAGCATATTCCCCCCAATGGTGAAGGTCCCTCCCGTGAGGTTCAGGGCGCCTGACGACAGCCCGGTCCCATTGTTGTGTGCTGCGAGGGTGACATCCCCGGTCACCTCGAAGGAGCCACCTCCCATGTTAAGCGTCCCTGCACCGAAAGTGGCGGTCGTGCTCCCGGTCCCGGAAGCAAAGCTCCCCACCACCAGCGAAGAAGCCACAACACTGTTGTTACTGGAGGCGCCCAGCGTCATCACAGCGGTGGCGGTCCCCAACCCGCCTCCTGTCTTCTCGCCCATGACCACGGCTCCCAGATTGGCGATAAACGTGCCCGCCGACATGTCGAATGTACTTGTCGTGAGAGTCCCGGTGTTGCCCAGATTACGACCGATGTTGAGCGTGGTCGAACCACCGCTCAGCCCCTGCAGCGTCAACGTCCCGCCACTGGCCAGGGTGGCCTCGCCACTACCCTTGAACCCACCAATCGTCATCACTGGCGTGTTCACCGTATTGGTGCCGCTGCCGAAGGCAACTGTGTTGACTCCCACAACCCCAGGCGTGCTGCTGCTCGCCACGACAAAACTGGTCGCGGCCGTAATGGTGTTGTTCGTGGCCAGGAACAGGTCCCCCTCCAATCCCACGTTGCCGCCGCTGACGTAAACACCCACGCGCACCATGCCCACGTTCGCAGTGAAGTTAGAGGCACCCCTCAAGTCCACAGTTCCCTTGCGCGCTGTGGTCGAAGCATCATTGATCACTCCGATGTCGAGATTGCTGCTGGCCCCACTCCCGATGCTCAAACTCCCGCCGGCCACTGCGTAATTCAGGGCACCGGTTGCGAGGGTTCCCACCTGCACCGTGCCAGTGAAGCTGTTAACTGCCCCCCCGAGGTTCATAGTCCCGGCCGTGACGGTGCCGGAGGTGAGGGCGAGCTGATTCCCAAAGGTGAGCGTGCCAGCGTTTACCACCACCGCGCCATTAAAATTGTTTGCGCCGTTCGCCAGCATCGTTCCCGCACCCCCTTTGGTAAAAGTGCCACCACCAGCGATCGCATTGGCCACCGTCAGCGTCACCCCCGAATTCACGGAGAACATCCCGCCCAATGCCCCGAGCGTGATGCCCCGGTTGGCATCATCAATGAGCATGTTGGCTGTAGCGATCAATGTCCCACCGTTCAAGGTAAGCTGGTCAGCCTGGAAACCTCCCGTGGGATTGCCGCCAAGTCCCACTTCCGCTGAGACCTGAATGGAGCCCGCGTTCACGACGGTCTTGCCGGTGTAGGTGTTCGCGCCCGAGAGCACCACCACCCCAGCCCCCGTCTTGATGATATCGCCTGTGCCAGAGACAGAGCCCGATACGGTGAAGACAGTAGAGGAATCCGTCACGGTCCAGGTCTGAGTTCCAGCCAGGGTCACGTTGGGACTGAAGCTGATATTGCCGGAGCCAGTCAACAAACTGAACCCACCCAAGCCCAAAGTCAGGGTGTTCCCACCAGCAACCACGGTATTGTTTCCACCAGAACCTGAACCAGCCAGGAAGGTCACACTCTTCACGGCGATATCCGCGCCAAGTGAGGTAGTGAAGTTTTGCGCTCCAGTTGCGTTGAAGAAAACATCTGTCCCCGCGTCAGGCACCACCTGCGTATCCACGAGACCATCTGCCGCCGTGGCCCAGTTGGTGTTGCCGTTGATCTGGGACGCGTTCCACACCCCTGTACCGGAGCCGGTGAGATCCCCTTTCCAGTAAGCCGTGGCGGGACCCGCGAGAGCGGTAACGTTCAACACCAAGTTGTTCGCCTGTGTATTGTCCAACGTGTAAACGTACGAGCCAGGATTAAAGATCGCTCCGAGGGAGAATGCACTGTAGCTCGTCGCCACAGCACTCTGGACGAGGGTGTAACTGGTCAGCAGCGGGCTTCCCGAGATGTAGATGTCTGTGTTCACGGTGGTAGCAGCCACGTTGAGAGACTGCCCTGCACCAAGCACCAGCCTGTCGTTGTTCGCTCCGTTGATTCCAAAACCCAGACTCACCGTGCCGCCCGATGTTCCCAGCGTGACCACCGAACCCGAGCCCGTGAGTCCGTAGCTGGCACCACCGCCCGTGGAGGCGGTGTTGAGCACCAGTGAGGCCCCGTTAGCGACCGTGATGCTTGCGGTTGAACCGAGTCCCGAGGCATGTCTCACCTCCAGACGCCCTGCATTGACCTGGGTTGAACCCGAGTAGGTAGAGGCTCCGGCAAGCACCAGCGTTCCGGTGCCTTCCTTGTCGAGCCTGGTCTGAGCGCCACCGAAAATAGATCCCGCCACTGTCAAGGTGTTGGAACCTCCCGTCACCTCAATGTTCGCAATTTCCCCACCCAACGTGAGGTGTTGGTTGTTCCCGAGAACCGAGGCAGCGCCTGTACTGGTCAAGGTGGAATTCTCAAGGATGGCGATGGTGTTGCCCACCGCATTGTTGCCCAGACTGCTGCTGAAGCTGATCCCCCCCTCCTCAATCACCAGGGCACCGGAGAAGGTGTTGGTACCGTTGAAGGCCACGGTGCCCGTTCCTCGCTTGACGAACTTCCCGCTGCCTGACAGGTCTTTGCCCAGGTTCAGGGCGGTGCCGCTCGTGTAGTCGAACACCACCAGGGCATTGTTTACGATGCTACTGGCAAAGGAACTGGTGTTGAGTAGGTAGAGCGTACCGCCATTCACCGTGGTTCCACCCGTATACCTGATTTGAGATCCAGAGAGGATCTGCATACCGCTGCCCAACTTCGTCAGGCTAAGCGGATTCGCATCGGCTCCGCCCACGTTGTTGTCTCTCAGGTAGCCGTTGTAGCTGAAGTCCCGGTCACTGTTCAGAATCAACGCACCGGAAGAACTCACGGTATCCGTCTCCCGGTTTTCAATGACTCCAGCACCCGTCACGTCAGAGATGCCGGCCACCGTTTCGGTGTGCCCCAAAAGTTTGAAGTAAGCCCACCGGCTGCTGGCAGCGACCCCATTGAAGGTGATGGTTGAACCATCCGCGATCTGCTCGTCTGCGCCCAGCGCCGCGCCGGCAGTCCCGCCCGCTGGCGTTCCAGATGAACCTATCTGAAGATTTCCCAGGATCGTTTGATTGGTGGCACCGTTCAAGAGCACCCCTTGCGACACCCCTGCATTGCCCCCGGTAATGACCGACGTATGGCCCACGACGAAAGTCCCCGTGTAGGTCGAAGCGCCCTGGATCGTCAACAAACCCGAGCCAGACTTGATAAAGTTCCCCGGCCCCGTCATATCCAATCCGTTCAACCACACATAGCTGGTTCCATTGGTATCCAGAGTGCCGCCAGCGTTGGACACGTTGATGGCCCGGCCGCTCAGGTCATCCGCGAACACTCCGCCGAATCGCAAAACACCGCCATTGAACGTCAGCCCACCTGATCCGAGGTTTGCAAGGCTGGCTACCTGCAGCACCCCTTCATTCAGGAAAGTGCCTCCACCATAAGAGTTTGCGCCAGACAAGATCAGCGTGCCCCGGCCCGACTTGCTGAGTGAAGCGCCAGTACTGATCAGGCTGGAGGCGATTTCCACCGTCAATGCTGGAGTCGTGGCCGTCGAGATCGGATTCACCACCTGCATGATGTACTCGTTAGTGGCTCCCACCTGAATGCTGCTGAATCCGCTGACCAGCAGACCATGTGCACTGGAAGCTGTAGCCCCCGTGTTCAGGGTGAAGAGGAATGCCCCGCTGGTGTTGGTCAGCACGCCAGAGCCGGACACCGTCAGAGATCCCGCCGCCGTGGTCGCGTCATGCAGAATCAACGAATTGATGGTCTGCCCGCTGACACCAGTGAGGTTCGCTGAAAGTGACTCCCGAATGTTGTCCTGGGCCACGCCGCCTGCCGCGAAGGTTCGAAACTCGGTCGCAAGATCCAGCACCACAAAGCCCCGGTTGTCCACATAGGTCACAAAGCTATTGCCCATGTTGTTGTCCGCGAGGTCATCCAGAATCGTCTCACCGATCACCCACGGCACAATGCTGACGTTCTTGTTGGATCCACCGGTTGCAGCCCCACCACCTACTAGATTGGACGTCATGAATGCCGCGTCATTGGCGTCCGCAATCTTGAGCAAAGAGCGTTGTCCGCTGGTCGCCCCGAGAGCTGCGCCCCGGATGTTGAAGGTGGCACCGATGCTGCGAGAAATGCCATTGGCCGCAATAATGCCCGAGACGGAACTGCTGCCACCTGCGGCTTCGAGCCCAGCATAGTTGGCTCCACTGGCGAAGACCAGCGATCCCACGGTTTCCGTCAGGTTGCTATTGTTGTCCGTGCGAATAGAAAGTCCCCTTGCCCGGGTCTCACCAGCCCAGGGAGAGTTGACTGAGTTGAGCGTAATCACCGCCGAGTCCGAGATACGGGTGGTGTTGGAGGAGTCGTCGTCGTTGTCGATCAGGAACGAGCTTCCGGCATTGAGGTTGATCTCAACGCTTCCATTCAGACGACCAGCCGATCCCGAGATGTAGAGCATCCCAGCATTCACGTTTACCGCTCCCGTAAATCCCGCGGCGGTGTTGCCCGTCAGCTGAAGGTTGCCATTACCCACCTTGGTGATGGTGCCGCCGCCCGTGAAGACACCACTGTAGGTGGCGCTGCCAGTTTGGTTGATGGTGAGCGAGCTGCCCGCACCAAGTGAAATGGTACCGTTGGATGTGTTGGTAGTATCAATACCCAGTCGCCCCATCGTCTCGGACGCACCCGCTTCCAATTCCAGGATGGTGCCAGATTTCATGTGCACACTGGTTGCGTCCCCAATCGCGTTGCCACCTTTGAGGATCAGGGTGCCTTCATTCAGGGCCACGAAGCTGGCAGCTCCATTGTTCAGGCTGGTGGCGAAGTAGTTGTTTCCTGCAAGCACCAGCGCCCCAGTCCCGCTCTTGGTCAGCGTCGTGGTGCCGAAGAGCCGGGAGCCAATCGTCAGCGTGGCGAGGGTGTTGTATTGATGAACGATGATCTCGCCCGTGACCCCTGAGTTGGCTCCTGCCAACTGTCCGCCGGAAATGACGGTGCCATTGGCACCGACCCCGGAATCAACATAGATACCGCCATTGCGCAGAGTGAAGCGGCCTGCCGCGTCAACATTCACCGTTGAGGCCGTCCCACCAGCCACGAAACTTAAAGTGGATGCAGCCACTGACTGTGTGCCAATCACCCCCGAGAAAGCGCCCGTGTTGGAGACATTGTCAGTTGCCAGCCAGGTGGTCACGTCGTTTTTATTGACGCTCGTCATCTGCACCACATTCCCAGTACCATCCGTTGCCGCCAGGCGGGTGGTGCCCCCAGTCGAAAGGGTGGCATACGGCAGGATCGCATTCAAATGTGCGGTGGCGACGCTCGCACTGCCATTGTTGTAAGCGAATGCAACAGCAGAACCTCCCACACTCCTGGTGATGGCCCCCAGATTCAACGTCGCAGTTTGGCCAGCGCCAGCATTGACATTGACATCCGTGGTTCCCAACAAAAGGGTGGTGCTGACCACAGCTTGGATGGTGGCGGCCGTGCCACTGCCATTGATGGTCAGCACCGGATTCACCAAGGCTGGATTGGCTGCCCCAAGTGTCAAGACACCCCCAATTTTACTCGAGTTGTTAGTGGTATAATCCAGGATCAATGTGCCCTCCTGGATGTTGGTAGCTCCCGTGGTGGTTCGCGAGCCTGAAAAGACCACGATGCTGTTGCTCACCTTGGTGATCGCCCCTGTGCCTGCTAGGGTGATACCACTTTCGACTGCCCCATTTCGCAGGGAGAATGCCCCAGCGGTGGTAATTGTGCCCGTGCCGGTGACGTTTCCGATATTGGTGCCATTGCCCAACTGAAGACCACTGGCCCCGATGGAGATATCTGCGGCCAGATCCAGCCGACCCGCAGCAGCGGCTGAGGCAGAGGAGGCATCCCCTACCAGGATCATGTCCGTGCCAGTGCTGATACCGTTGGCGACCAACACGTTCACCCGTCCGCCGTTGCGGATGAAGAGATCATCCCCTTGGTGGACCCCGGAACCTCCTGCCGTGCCACCAATATTCACGATCGCTGAATCCTGGGTGCCAGCACCATCAATGACGATGTCGTCCGTCGCGTTCAGGGCATTGCTCACATTGGCGTTCAGGGTGCCCGCATCAATCACCCAGTCATCAGTTGCAGAGGTGGCGGCGTTGATGTTCAGGACACCCGTGCTGTTCTTTTGCAGGTCGGAGCCTGAGCCAGTGACGGAGACGATGTTGTTGAGGGTGATGTCGCCCGTGCCCGAGAAGACCACGCGGTTGTCCGTGGTGAATCCAGTGCCCGTGATGGTTCCATTTAAAATCAGTTCGACAGTCGCTCCAGTGGAAGCGGCGGCCGTGATGGTCCGGCTGCCGGCGGGGGTGGCATAGAGCAATCCCGCATTCACAACCGAACCTTGAGGGTTGTTGGTCGCGCTATAAGTGAGCGTGCCACCGAGACTGATCACTCCACCACCAGCGGTGTCCAGAATGTTCGCCGCGGAAGACCCCGAAGCGCCCCCCAGGTTGATCGATGCCAGGGCGGGACTTCCACCGTTCACATCAAACGCTGCCGTCGCTCCTGCTGCTGCAGTGATGGTGAGAGCACTCCCACCACTAAGATTACCCCCGGTCGCCAGTTGCAGAGTGCCTCCCGTGATCAGCGTCGCGCCGGTGTAGGTGTTGACTCCCCCCAAGATCAAAGTTCCGATCCCCACCTTGGTCAGCGCCATCGTGCCCGCTGCGCCATTTCGCACCACTCCACTGAAGGTGGAGATCGTGTTCAGAGACCCCACCGTGAGAATAGAGGCAGCACTGATGTGGTTGTTTTCGACGAAACCACTACCAGTCAGCGAGCCTAGGTTGCCGTTGTTCCCATTGAGCCGCAGAATGGCAGTTCCATTGACCGTGTAGGCAGAGCTGGCGCTCAGTCCCGTATTCGAGCCGGCCTGCAACACACCTGTCGAGACGACTGTGGCCCCGGCATGACTGTTCACCCCAGAAATCGTCACGGTGCCCGCACCAGTTTTCGTCAGCATGCCATTCCCCGACAGGGCACCACTGATCGTCAGGGAGGCTCCAGTGGCGCTGATATTCCAAGTTTGATCCGTCCCCACCGCGACCGGCGCCGAGATGGTGATGGCACCAGCGTTGTCATCAATGATAAGACCATTCGCGGACACCGAAGGCGCGATGGTGAGCGTCCCGGATGATCCTTGGGCGACGGTGACGCTGGTGACACCAGCAGGAGCATTGGTGAAGCGAAGACTGGCAATGGCAAAATCACCATCCAACGTGGTTGAGATGGCCGCCCCAGTCGCAGCGCTCGAACTGAAGATCACCCCGTTGGCCACGCCAGGCAATGCTGCGGCATCCGTCGTGCCGACCGCATTGGAAGACCAGTTGGTGGAGCCTGGGGAATAGGAAGCCCAGCTGTTGCCCAAATCTCCGCGCCAGTAAACATCTCCCACCAGGGCCGAAAGGACATTCAATTGAACCACGGTCGGGGAACTGGTGAGACTGTAGGCATACCCTGTGAGATGTGCGGAGTAACTCGCGCCGCCAAGACCACTTCCCGCACTAAGCAGGTTGTAAATGCCCACTCCAAAGCCAGCCACTTTGGTGAGTTCAAATCGCACTGAGCTGGCAGTGACAGCGGCACCAGCAGTGGTGATCAGGTCAGAGGAGGTTCCCAGGTCCAGTCCCAGCCGGGCCATGCCGCCGCCCGCCCCCAAGTTCAAGGTGGCAACATTGGCGAGCGGAACTCCCGCCCCGTTGGCTAGATTGAGATAGCCTCCGCCCGCCACGGTCACGGTCTGAATGGATCCGGGGGCCAGCATGGCGCCGCTGAGATTCAACGCAGACCCGGAGGAAACACTTAGCGCACTTGTGCTACTCAAGTCTCCTGAGATGGTAAGCACACCCGCGCTGGCCACAGTCGCCCCTGTGTGGGACGCCACACCAGTGATCACCAGAGTTCCCGTTCCGGTCTTGATCAGAGTGGCCCCGGCACCCGACACGTTGCCACCTAGGGTAAGCACGCCGGTAGCGGTGTTGACGTCCACCACTCCCCCACCCGTGCCCAAGTTGAGGCCCCGATTGACGCCAAGATCAAGCGCTGAGGCTCCGGTGTACCGAAGCACACTGCCATTGCTGAGTCCCAGCGTATTGGTGGCAGAGGCATCACCCAGATTCTCACTTGCAGCGAACGCTAGCGTCCCACCTGAAACTCCGACAGCCCCGCTGAAGGTGTTGGCCCCGGAAAGCGTGAGCACGCCCACTCCCGTCTTGGTAAGTCCTCCGGATGTGTTAGCCGCCAACGTCACCGTCCCCAGGGTGGCAGCCGTCGCTGCGCCACCGCCTGAAAGTGTCACGCTGGGCGTGCCCGTGTAGTCCACCCCCGGATTGGTAATAGTGATGCTGGCCACCCTCAGCGTGCCATTCCCGGTGCCGTCATCCACCATGTTGGCGATCGCCGTCGCTCCGGCACCGAGGCCGGCAATGGTCACAGCCGGTGCTCCGATGTAGCCCGAACCACCATCCACCACCTGAACGGTGGCCACACCATTGCCGGTGGGCGCAAGCAAGTTGGCTCCAATGGTCAGATCAAAACTGTTGGTATCCACGACGGCACCTCCCGCGAAGGTACCGAAGGCACCGTTCACCGTGACTCGGTTCACCGTCGTCGGAACAAACGTCGCGCCGGCCGCGCCGGCACGCAGCGTGCCGCCGTTAAAGTTGATGTAGCTGGTGCCTGAGGTGCGGGTGAAGGAGTTCGTCACCAGCGTGCCAGCATTCATATTTACGATGGCTGTACCCGTCCAGGTACCGCCACCGAACTGCACGCTGCGCCCGGTGTTGTCCAGCAACCCACCCGTAATGTTCAACTCCGCCCGCCCAGTCCCCTGCCAGCCAAGCGCAATGTTTTGTCCTGCTGCACTATGATTCAACGTTCCACCTGCAACCGTGAGCACCCCGATGGATGCCCCGTGGCGGGCCAGCAGCAGGAATCCGGTGTTGTTGACCGTCCCTCCGGTGATCAAGCCGACCCCGATACCGCCGGTCGTGTTCGCGCCTTGAACCCCTCCGAACTGGAACCTGGCCAAATTCAACGTGCCACCCGTCATGACAAGGCTGCCGTAGCCTCCGTTTGCCGCGCCGAATGCCGGGATGGTATCCTGGGTCTCACCCGTTGTCGCGGTATAGGTCCCTCCACTGATGTTCACCGCCCCTGAGGCTCCGTTGGCATTGCCCACCACCAGCAAGGGGCTGGAAATGGATCCGCCCGCCACCAGGTTGAGGACGGCATTGCCGGCAGTGTTTCCCACAATGACGTTGGAAGTGGTGGTGATGCCACCGCTCGTTCCATTGCCCACAGTCACTGCACCGGCACTCACTGTCACCGTGCCTGTGAGAGTGTTTGCTCCCGTAAGCGTCAACGTGCCAGTGCCGGTCTTCACCAGGGCCAGTGTTCCCGTCCCGGCGCCGCTGTTGTTCCGCAGGGTCCCGCTGAAGACAGTGCTGAGATTGTTTCCTCCAACCGTGAGGGTGGCTGCCGTGCTGGCGTGATTGTTCTCCACGATCCCGGACCCGGCAAGGGAACCCATGGCGTTTGCGAAGCCATTCAGGCGCACCACCGCCGGACTGTTCACCGCATAGGCGGAGCTGGCACTGAATGCAGACGCGCCCCCTGCCACCACGGTGCCGCCACTGACCGTCGTTGCCCCTGTATGGCTGGATACCCCGCCAAATGTCAGCGTGCCATCTCCCGATTTCGTCAGGCTTCCCGCACCCGACACTCCACCGGACACTGTGAGGGAAGACCCATTTGCGCCTGTACCCACCACATTCCAGGTCTGATTTCCCCCCAACACCACAGGCGCTGAGATGGTGACATTGCCTGCGTTGTCCTGAACCTGGATGCCTGTTGCGTCTGTTGTAGGGGTCAGGGTCAGCGCATTGGTCGTGTTCGCTCCCGGAGCGATGGTGACCGAGGTGACGCCTGTGGGTGCCGCCGTGAACGTCAAATCACGGATGAAGTAGTTCCCATCCAGCGTGGTGGCGATCGAGGGTCCCGTGGCAGCACTTGAGCTGAAGATCACCGAATGATTTGTGCCCGGATTGCCTCCAGCATTGATCGCTCCCGCGGCGTCGGTCGTCCAGTTGGTAATCCCGGCGTTGTAGCCGGACCAGCTGTTGTTTACCCCGCCCCGCCAGTAGAGACTGCCTGCTGCCATGGCCGTCAGTTGCAGTGACACCTTCGTGTCCGAGACAACCAGATTGTACAGATAGCCGCCAGCCACGGAGCCCAGTGAATAGGTCGCCCCGCTCAGACCACCGCCCGCCGAAAGCAGGTCATAACTCGATGCCTGGCCAAATCCTGAGAGCGCGAAGATGTTGAAGGCAATGTTGTTGGCCGTAATGATGGAGCCGGTGCTCTCAAACCGGTCTGATCCAGCTGTGCTGGCCCCAAGTTCCAAACCAAGGCCGGCTGTGCCGGACCCAGTGCCGAAGCTCAATGTGCCAGACGAGTAGCTGTGCAACTGCCCGGTCTGGTTGTTTAGATTAAGTGTGCCCCCTCCTGCGACAGTGATACTGCTCGTCGTCACCACCGAACCTTGCGGCCCGGCCAGGTTCAACGTTCCCCCCACTACAGTCGTACTGCCAGAATAGGAGGTGTCGGCTCCCGTCAGCGTCTGAATGCCAGCGCCTACCTTCACCAGCGAGAGCACGCCCCCGCCCGATCCGTCACGCAAAGTTCCATTGAAAACTGTCGAACTTCCATCTGTTCCTAGCGTGAGAGTCGATGCAACGACGTTAGCATTCTCCACAATTCCTGTGCCTGCCAGCGAACCGAACGAATTACTGAACCCATCCAACCTCACCGTCCCCGCCGCACCGACGTTCATCGCTGAACCATTGCCAAAAGCGCTGGTGGATCCCGCCAGAAGGAGCCCTCCATTCACCGTCGTGGGACCAGAGTAAGTGTTGTTTCCTGCGAGAGTCCAGGTTCCGGTCCCAGCCTTGGTGACACCCACAGGATCAGTACCGTTTGAGATCGAACCGCTGAAGCGCCCGTTACCAGCGGTGGAACCCTGCAATGTCAGCGACTTGATGCCTGCCGCGGCAGTGGTCGCGCTCGCAAACTCCAGCAATCCCGTCCCGGACTGGTCAATGATAGCGACACCAGTAGTTGCTGAGAGATTGATGGTTCTGTCCGTCGTCTCACCCGTGCCGGTGTAGATGATTCGCGAAGTGATGGTGGCACCACTCCCGAGATTGATCACCGAGTTGAACCCCAAATTTCCCGCCGTTCCGACGTTCCCGATCTTTGACACGGAAACCGCCTGCCCTTGAATACTGGCCGTTCCAGTGAAGATGTTGTCCGCCGTCAGGATCGTCACGCCCGAGCTGTTTGTGCCACCATGGAAATCAATCGTCGCGGCAATGCCGTCAGCAATCACGGCATTGATGACGAGCGTTTTGCTGCTTGCCGCCCCGTAGTCCCCATTTCCCACCCCAAGCAGAATTCGGCCACCTCCGGTGGCATTGATGGTGCCGCTGTTGGAAGTCGTAAGGGACGAACTCCCCGTAAGAATCACATCGTTGCTGGCAATGTCGATCGTTCCGCCGTCCACAGAGATGCGAAGACCGCCGGTATTGATCCCCGCAGCGGCCAGCGTCAGCACATTGGCCGATGCCTGGGTGATGACGGATCCACTCGTGCCGAAAATGGCATTGTTGACGGTGTAGTTGTCGCTGCGGTTAAAGATGAGCGTACCGGTCAAGTTGACTGCCCCTGAGCCCAGTGAACCGGTAGCTCCTCCGTTGCCCACTCGAAGCGTTCCGGCCGTGATGGTGGTCATTCCGCTGTAAGTATTGTCCCCAGTCAGGACCCAGAGACCGGCACCACTCTTGGTCAAGGTGGTCGCGCCACCGTTGTCCCCGATGCCAGCAGCCAGAATGTTTGCTCCGGTATTGGTGCCAGTCAGCGTCAGATTTCTGGCACCGCTTTGCCCGTTGAACCCCATAGCCCCAGTACCAGCAAATGTCATCACGGCCGCCGCTGTTGCACTGGAGGAGTCGAGCGAACCGCCCCCCAAGCCCAGACTAAAGAGACGGTCGGTGCTCGTAGCGGTGGCCCCCGTGTATTGAAGTGCCCCTCCGTTCAGCACAAGATCTGCGGCAGAGCCAGCCGCTGAGCCTTTGCCCAGGCTGCTGGCGGTGTTCACATTGGCAAGCACCGCGACATTGGTCGTGCCGGCAGACAGAGTCGTTGAGCCCGTGTACGTGTTTGTCCCCGCCAGTGTCACGAGACCCGCTCCTGTTCCAGATCGGTTCACCGAAACAACACCCGTCCCATTGTCTGCGATGACCGAGTTGACGGTGATAGCAGATCCTGAGAAGTTGGAAAGGATCAGTTCACCCGCGGTATTGTCAGCTCCGCCTGCGGTCACGATGCCGGAGTTGGCCGCCGTCCCGATCACCAGCGCCCCCGTGGTGGACGCAGTCGGCGTCATCAATACCCCGCCGGCAGCACCGAACCGGAGCGTCTTGCCCGCAGTATCCACTGTCACAGCGGTGGTGGTGTTCTGGGTCAGCGTGTTAATGCTGGTCGTACCGGTCGCTAGTGCCATGTTGGCCCCGGAACCTGCTGAATTGATCCTGACATTGCTGTTGGCAGAGTTGGCAAGCGTCCCGCCAAGTGCAGCGATGTCTATGAAGCTGGTGAGCGCAACAACCTTGCCGGTGCCGTCATTCATCGCAAAGGAGGCTCCCCCATTGACCGTGGCCCACGCCCCGAGAATGCCGGAAGCGTCGTTGGACTGATTGGTCAAGATGATCGCATTCGTGCCCAGAGTTCCGGTGGTTGCTTTGAAGTCAACCGTGCCTCCCCGTTGTGTGCGGGTGATTCCCAGCGTTGCACCCGTACCTCTTAAGTCAAGCGTCGTCGAGGTTCCCGCATTGTTCACGTCGATGATTACCGCACCGCCAGCCACCTCAAGGCCATTGAGCACCATGGTCACACTTGCGGCAGAACGTCCCAGATACTGAAACGTTCCCGTGCCGCTGAGCACGAGACCAGAGGCGCTGTTGATCGGAGCCGCATTGGTGGCGGCACTGGCCACCAGGGTGCCTGCATTCACAATCGTATTGCCCGTGTAGGTGTTCAGACCAGTCAGGATCAAGGATCCCGAACCTGCTCCCACCTTGGTCAGGTTCATGCCATTTCCAGAAATGACACCGGAGATCGTCAATGCGGCCGTGTTGGTGACGCCCATGCTGGTGTGTCCAGCCAGGGTGATGGCGGATGCACTGCTGCCCGCAGTAGTCGTGGAGTTGGTGAGAGCCCCGCTGTTGTTAACACCACTGCCTTGCACGGTGATCGGATTGGCGTTTAGCGCAGCCCGGATGTCGAGCGAGGCCCCATCAGCCACCGTAATGGCCTTGCCCGCTGCTACCGCTCCCACTGCTCCGGCATTTTGCACCCGCAGCGTGCCGGACTGCACATTCACGCTACCGGAAAAAGTGTGAGCCACGCCCGTGTTACCTAGAATCACCATGCCCGTGCCCGAGCCAGTGATGGTCAAATTGCCCGAACCGCCAAACTGGCCTGCATCGTCAAGCGTCAACGTCACCCCGTTGACCACATTGAAAACACCTCCCCCTGTCCCGATGACAAACGACTTGCCACTGGTGGAAGAAGGGTTCGTGGAATTCACCGGAGCAACGACCGCTCCATTGGTCAGAGTGACAGCCTTGGCCCCCGCCCCTAGCGAGAGAAGGTCAGTGGTGGTGGTGAGAAATTCCAGACGGGACGCATTCACCAAAACATCACCCGTGAACGTGCTTGTGGGTGCCATCAGCCTGACGGTGCCTCCGCCATTGATGGACAGGGCGTTGGATCCCGCTGTGACCGTACCCGCCAAGACGGAATTGAACGTCAGGCGTGACCCACCAGCCACCTGTACGGAAAGGGGCGAAGCACCAGAAGACAACGATGCGCCCGCCAGAGTCAAAGTCCCTTCCTCCAACACCACACCCACAGCTGACTGGCTTGAATTCAGTACGACTTGATAAACTCCAGTAGCATTGGTTCCCGCTGCAAAGGCCGCAATCTGGCTAGCTGTCCACGTGGATACTGTACCCGTCCCGTCAGCCTGAGGGTTCCAGTTAGCCGCACTTGAGTTCCACACACCTGAGGGGCTGCTCCCTCCACCCGACCCGGCCACGTTGCCGTTGAGATCCCAGTACAACACCGACTGCGAATGCACCGGCAGCACAAGTAATTGAGCAACAGCAAGAAACGAAGCGAAAACAATGAAGACCTTCATGAGAAATTGTCGAAATGGGATTATTCCGGCGAGTGAATACTAAGTACCCACAAAAATTTCGTCCACGAAAAATTCTGACCCCAGTGTCTGCTAGAGAAAAAGTGCGCCATTCGGCGGGATCTCCTTTGGGAGCCCCCCTTGCCAAAACAACCGGAGGGGTGGTACCGCCACCTGTTTTAGGCCAGAACATCTGAGAGCCTAACAGCCACGAAAAGGCTGTTTCGCCCGCATTACCCCAAAATGATGGGGCCTTCACCCCATATACAATTTCAACCAATCCTTCGAGAGTGGTGCCACAAAGACACCTCCAACTGCCCTCTCCATGAAAACTCACCACAAATACGACGTCGCTGAATATCGCCCCGGAATGGGCATCACCTCGCCAGGGTTGCCGCCAACCGAACCACCCGACAAAGACACCCAGAGTAAAGAGGACAGCCCAAGCGAACTACAAGCGCCCAGCAGCCAGACACTCAATGATCTGACTGGTTCTTCCATCTTCGTCCCACCCCCAAATCCCCCGGTGGAAGACCTGTCATCCGAGCAAACAGATGCCGGATAACCTTGTCCTTGGTGGAAGACTGTTTCACAGCAAAAGGCAGGGCCGCACGTCCTTCGTTCCGCACGGGCATCGTCCCCCAAGTTACCAGACAACAACAACAAGGCGCCACCAACCGTCGCTACACTCATGAAAACGCTCAAGGAACTGTTCCTCCACCAGCTCGGCAGCAGACTCAGCTCGGAAATGCAGCTGGTACGAGGAATGCCCTATATCATCGAGGAGGCAACGGCCTCCACGTTGCAGAGCCTGATGCTGTCTCACCATCATGAAACGGTACGTCAGGTCGAAAAGCTAACGCATGTCTTTCAGGCCTTCAACCAGCCAGCCATTGCCACCAAGTGCGAAGTCACCGCGAAACTGATTCAAGAGTGCCACCGCATGATCCATGCGTTCGGCAATTCGCCGGCCATCAACGCCGCCCTGGTAGGGGCCGCCCAGAAAATTGAACACCTCGAAATCGCCTCGTATGGTTGCTTGCACGAGTGGTCCTTGCATTTGAGGAACGATGAAGCAACCGGACTTCTGCAAGAGCTCCTCTCGGAGGAAAGAACCGCAGACCAGCTCTTGATCAAGCTGGCCCGTTTTCGCTGCAACAAACAAGCCATCGCCGAAAACAATGGAGCCGATCTCCAGTGCGATGCCTATGGTCATCTCGTCCGCTCATCCTCACCTCAGATGACCATGCCTGGGATATTGAGCTAGGTCAGAAGACGGAGGGCATTCCACAATAGCTGATTCAACAAAGTGTGGCCAGACAGTGAGCAAGGTTGTCGCTGTAAGATGGCTCGCCGGACCGCAGATTTCTGCAAGCTTCATCGGACCCGGCACCCCGCGAAGCATTCAAGCAGGCGGTGATTCGCACTCCGGCGATTGACAACTTTTTACCGACTGGCTTTTATCACAACATCACGCTTTGGTGATGAATGGCGGACAGGGAGGGATTCGAACCCTCGGTACTATCACTAGTACACACGATTTCCAATCGTGCCCGTTCGACCACTCTGGCACCTGTCCTTGGAATTCATTTGAGGACGCGCAGTTTGCGTAGATTCCGCATTCCCGCAAGTCTTTTTTGCACTTCTAATGAACTGATTTTCAATGGCAGCCGCAACCGGTGCCGCAATGCCCACCACCGGATGAAACCGGAGCGGTCTGCCCCACGCCCATCAGTCCAGCCCCGCCAGTGATGACGCGGCGGACGGGCACTCCCGTCTCGGGATGGCTCGTCAGAGCGGTGTCGCGCATGCTCTGCTTGATCTCAAAACGCTTCGGGGCTTCCCCTTCCGTCTGGGGGATGGTTTCGTAGGTGTATGTCGCCATGACTTGAAATACCACGGGCCTCCACGAATTCAAGCGGACGCCGCGCCGCCACTCAGGGTCACCTGACCTTCCGCCAGCACTTTGTCCCCCACCCTCACCCGGCCCGTGGCCTGAATGAGGCCCCCCATCCTCCCCTGCACTTCGGCTTCGATCTGCAGCTCGTCGCCCGGGAATGCCGCTCCAAACACTTTCACCGACCGGATCGCCGTCAGTCGAAGATCGGCGAGCGGCGGGATCACTGTATCCGATTGCGCGGCCACGCCGGCGACCTGGGCAATGGCCTCCACCATCAGCACGGCTGGCATGAGCGGCTGACCAGGAAAGTGCCCGTTCAGAAAGGCTTCGTCGCCACGCAACCTATAGGTCCCGGTCGCCGACTTCCCTGGCTCAAGGGAAGCGAGAGCATTCACAAATCGGAACTCGGGACCGTGGGGCAAAGCACGAAGCGCTGAATCGAAATCCATGCCCCAGCAATGATGACGAAAGGAGTGGGATCAATCTCAAAGTGAGGGATGATTCGCTCGCCCCCTCCTCTTCCAGTGATCAGGAGTCCTTCATGATCTGAGGGAGGGCCTTGATCAAGATCTCCCGGCTGCGCGGTCCTCCGTATCCATCCTGGTCTTTGTCATCGAGCAGCAACTCGGCAAAAATCACCTTCCGGTCTGCCTTGGCGGCCCAGCCGACAAACCAGCCCACATGACGCTTCCTGTTCCAAGTGCCATCCGGTTTCCTTTGAAAGCCGCTGCCTGTTTTGCCTTGAAGCGTCCAGCCATCGTCTGCTTTGAACTGGGGCAGGATCCTCTGCGTCATGTCGCAGGCATGATCTGACACTGACAACTGCCGCTTCAGGAGCTTTTGCAGGAAGGCCACCTGCTGATCGGGCGAAATCAACAGGGACGACATGACCCAAGACTCGGTGAGACCGTTGTTCTTTCCCAGATCCCCCGACACATCCTGGTTGCCATAGTTGAACTGCTTAACGTACTTTTCGAAGGAGGCGGTTCCGAGCTGGCGGGTGATTTTCCGGGAGAACCAGATCACTGAGATGCTCTCCCACGAGGTGGGATCGATGGTGCGCTGATCTTCCGTGCGAGACGAGTTGTATTCCGCGAGATAGTCCCAAGCGGGCTCATGCTCGTTCTTCAAAATGCCCGCATCATAGCCCATGACAGCGAGTGGAACCTTGAAGGTGGAACACGGGCTGTGTGCCACGTCACAGGGACCCTCGCGCACGATGATCTTCCCAGTGGCCCCATCAACAATGAGACGACAACTGCGCGCCTTGGCATCCTGAGCGTGGAGGGCGTTGGCTGCCCACAAGATGCAGGCAGCGACTACGGCACCCCTAAATATCGTCTTCAGCATGCCAATGAGCGTGCGATGCACAGCCGGCTTCATCAAGAAGAAACACTTCGCGGAGATTCCCATTGGCGGGACCGCCGCCTCAACAGGACCAAAGGCCCTGCCTCACAGCAGTTCTGGGCAACGCCCAAGGTCTGCAGGTCAAAGACCCATTGAGGGCTGAATTCCCGACGTCATCCAGTCTGCCCACGACACACATCCCTGCATCATTAAAGTCTGAAGTTTGGATTCTACACCCGAGCTCCTCACTCCTTCTCCACTTCATACCCCGTAGTGTCCACCTTGAACACGCTGTCCGGGATGGCTCCATTCAGACGATACTCCGTGATCGCGGTGGTCATGCTGGATCCATCGCGCATATGGATGGTGAGCGCATGCAGGGAACCTTCCTTGATGTTTCCCTTGAGGGTCACCTTGATGACAAAGAGCGCCGCTTTGTTGTCCTTCAATCCCAGCTCGAATGTCCAAAGGTCTGCGTTGTTGGCATCCTGCTCCCCTCCGCGAACTTTGAATTGCTCCTCGAACTCCTTCAAGGAGATCGCCTGCATGGACTGGATCATGGCAAATCCCTGTCCCTTTCCATCCTTCTCCTGTGCCTCCAGGGCTTCCTTGCTCCAGACCCGGGCTTTTTTGTCCTTGCCGTCCATCACCCACAAGGAGCCATCCGCCCCCCGCTGCACCAGGAGATCGGGCCCCTGCCCGACCTGCCAGCGGAAACCACCCGGCTTTTCCATCCAGAGCTGCCCTTCCCGCCTGAGCGGCTTGCGCACGCTCTTGAGCTGACGGAGCTGGTCAAACTTGGCCTGGACAGAGGTCACCTTCGAGGCCGAGACCAGCCATTTCTCCAGGGCAGCGCGAGCCTCGTCGGCGGTGGCTGCGAAAGCTGTCCCCCAAGCCGACATCACCACTAGAAGGCCAAGGGTCGTCCACAATTTGCGAAGTGGAACATCATTGATCAGGCTGAACCAGCGTGGCATTCAGCACACTGCACCACAGTCACAAGGAGGGCAAGCCTCTGGGCAGCCTCGAACAAGAGCAAAAAGAGAGACGGCAGGTAATCACCTGTCGTCTCTGAGTAGTCTGCCTAAGAGTGTTGGCTCAGATCAGCCTCGTTACGCCTCCATAGGGCCATTGACCCCACCCGTGATTCGCTCGGTCTCGATCGAAACGGGCTTGTAGCCGCCAATGGCTTTGAAGTAGCCGAGGAGCAGCAAATAGATCAACGCCATGGTGGCGGGAATGTAGGCATCCGCCTTCAATGTGCGGCGGTCACCCTCGATGCTGGCTTCCACAACCGACTTCTGAGCGGGGTTGCGCTCTTCAACTTTCACAGCCTGGGCTTCGGACAGTTTCGTGCCGTCCAAGCCATGCACAGGTTCAAGGAAGAGAAACGAGCTCGGCTTCTCCGCTTTGTACTCCGAGTAGAGAGCAGGATTGCTCTTCTGAAGCTCTTCACTGGAGAAGCGGTCTTTGGCATAGCCAAGACCAGCAGATCCGAGAAGACCGGCGGACATCATCCCGCAGCCGCCCATGACGGAGATGGCGATGGCACCCGTACGGGGGAAGCGGTCACTGACCACCGCCAGCATGGTGGGCCAGAAGAAGGTCTTGCCCAAGGCGTAAACCGAGAGAGCAACCATGGCACCGATGAAGGTGGTGATACCGCTGACCATGTTCAGGCCGACCACCGCGAGGATGGCGCAGATCAGCAGAAGACCGATCGGGGAGATCTTGAGGTTCTTCTCGATGAAGTGTGCGCAGAAGCGCAGCAGGAACATCAACAGGGAAGTGAAGACGAAGAGAATCTTGCCCTGAGCCGGCGTGAGGATGTTGCCAGTGATGTTCTGAATCCAGCCGTCCGTGCCAAGCTCCACAGCGCCCACAAGTACGTGAGTGATGAAGAGGATGAACAGCAGGATCGAACCCACCGAGAACTTCGTCATGAGGGCTACCACGATGAGGATCACCGCACCGAGACCGTAGGACACACCCACCGGAAGCTGAAGAGCGTTCTGGAAGAAGAGAACCAGAAGGTAGGAAGCCACGGCACCGCCGAGAAGTCCCACATCCTTGAGCATTTCGCCCACGCTAAGCCCTTTTTCAGAAGCTTCAGATTTAGGGAAAGACTGCCCCATGAAGGCAACACCGTAGAGAACCGTAGGAAGGAGGAAGATGCCAAGTTGAAGCTTCCAGCTCAAGTGCGCACCGTCACCCAGCACCCAGCCGATAAGACCACCAAGCACGAGACCTGCAGGCCAGCTGGCGTGGAGGATGTTGAGGTAATGCGTGCGGTTTTTCGGGAACAAAGTGGCGACAAGCGGGTTGGCCACAGCCTCAAGGGTACCGTTGGCCAGAGCGAAGACGAACGTGCCCCAATAAAGGAAATTGTAGGCTACTTCCTGAGGCTGCCCTTTGGTGGCTGCAAAAGTGATGAAAGCCGACGCCACATGGAACAGGAACGCTGCTGCGACCAGCTTGCCGTATCCAATTTTGTCCACGACCACGCCGCCGATGATGATGCCGAAGCAGAAGCCAGTGAAGCCTGCCCCACCGATCGCTCCAAGCTGCGCCCCGGTGAAACCGAATTCAGCTGCCCAGTTAGCCAAGATGCCGCCTCGAATGCCGAAGCCGACACCTGCGGCCAGAATGGCCAGGAAGCCTGCCCAAAGCAGACGGTTTGCGTTGGGGACAATCCCCGCGTTGCTACTCATGTGTGTGTTATGTATTTGGTTGATGTCTGTCTGGTGAGTGAGGTGAGTCTGGAGGGAATGAGTCCCGCGAGAACCCAGAGAACGGCCAAAGCAGCCGCGTTTTTAACAGAAAGGAGGGAGCCCTCAAGGAAAAACTGGCCTAGAACCCGGGTTCCGCCTCTTCGGCGTGACCCAAAGCAACCGGTTTGTAGCCGCCCTTGGCCTTAAAATACAAAAACATGCCCAAATAGCACAAGAACATGAAGGCTGGGAGAATGGCGATGTTCACGAACACATGCAGCTTGCTCGCAGCCTGGGCCTTCTCCAGTTGCTTGGTCTCTTCGGGAGTCAGAGCCTTGATTTTCGTCTGGTCCAAGCTCGGCGCGCTGCCGAAGATGGTGGGTTTTTCCTCGCCTTTGACCTTGGCATAGAGGGCAACGTTCTCAGTCGCGGAGAGACGCTTGTCCATGTCCAGGTCCTGCTTGTAGCCAATCGCCGGAGTGCCCAGCACGCCCAAGAAAAGGACCCCGACGGCTGACACCCCATTCAGCGTCAGCGCCCCACCTTTGGGAAACTGCTCAGACACCATACCCAACGTCGTACTCCAGAGGAAGGTCTTGCCCAAGGCATACACAGTAGCGGCCCCCAGGATCACCCAACCCGCCGATTGCGACAGGCAGAGAAGCCCCACCACCGCAATGGCCGCACCTATGACCAGCAGTCCAATAGGCGAGAACTTGTGCACGATCGGGCCTGCATAGAAGCGCAGCGCCGTCATGATCACGGACGTGTAAACGAAGATCCAAGTCTCAAAATGAGGAAAGTCCGGCCCACTAAGCTTGAGGAGGTCGGGCATCCAGCCATCCGTGCCTAGTTCGGTGGTGGCCAACGGTCCGATGGTGATGAGCACAAAGATGAAAAGCCAGTTGCCGAAGGACCGGGTGTATAGCCCCATGGCAATCGCGACCACTGCCGCAATCGAAAGCACCACCGTGAGCGACGCAGGCTGGCTCATCATCTGCGACACAGCGGGAACCGTCAAAGCCGCGATAATGAAGAAACCCACTGCGCCCACCTCCTTCAGCATATCCCGGTAGCTCACGCCAGCCGCCACCCGTTCGTTGGCCGGGAACCGGCAGGGAAGGATCAGCGCTGCATAGAGGACCACAGGGATGAAGCAGGCTCCATACGCCCATTTCAAGTTGGCAGCCTTGTCCACACCGGAGCCCAGCAACACAGCAAAGAGGGCGCCCAAGGCCAGTCCTGCCGGCCAGCCTGCATGCAGGATATTGAGCCACTTCGCCTTCTGCCGCGGGAACAGCGTCGCCACCACCGGGTTCACAAAGGCCTCCACGGTGCCATTCCCCACAGAAACCAGCAGGGTGCTCCAGTAGAACGACTGGTAGCCGTTTGCCCGCAGCGTCAGCACCAGGGCCACCGCGTGGCACAGGACTGCAAAGACAGCAACGGTCTTGTATCCAATGCGATCAATGATCAGGCTGAAGAAGATGATGCTGAGAGCAAAGGGCCACATGCCCGCTCCGTTGATGGCCCCCTTCTCCTGCTCGGAGAGGTTAAATGTGGCCTGAAGGTCGCCAATCGTATTCGCCCTCACCCCAAACACGAAGGAGGTCGCCACGAGGGCGATGAAACACGCCCAAAAAAGGCGCATGTCCGGCCGGATTGCAGTCGTCGGGTTGGTCATGGGAGAGAGCGAGGAGGCTGAGGAAAAAACGAGTGGAACCCAGTACGGAGTTCCAAGCGCGGCATTGCAACAAAACCGCCACTCCAAGGCAATCCCTTTCTCCACTCCTGCCCGGCGTTGTGTTGCCCCCCTCTCCCACTCCCCATCCACGGCAACTTCCCGATTGCCCGGATTCCTTCCCCATCCTAGGTTGCCCCATGCTCTCTCCTGCCATGATCGCCCTGCTGCGCTGCCCCAATACCAAGCAGCCGCTGCGTCTGGCCACGGCTGCGGAAAAGAGTGCCCACGGCATTCCTACGGACGAGGAAGCCCTGGCCGCAGAGGACGGCAGCCGGCTCTACCGGACAGTCAATGAAATGCCTGTGTTGCTTCCCTCAGCCGAGGTGGTCGCCACCGGGTAGAAGATGCTCACACCCCGGCGAAGCTCCGAGTTCGAGCGCGAAGCCTCGTACACCAGGTTCTTGGCCTTCCGGTGCTTGGTCATGAGATTGTAGGCCCCCAGACACTCGAAACCGGCATTCAGAGCGCCGAGCATGGGCAGGTACTCGTCGAGATCCTTGGTGAAGTTCTCCACCATGCCCCAGGGAGGGAAGAGCTGATCGTCTTCCATCTTGCGCAGCAGATCATACACGCCTTCTGGGTCGGGATCAGTGCTCCCGGAAATCAGGACGTAATGCGGGTGAATGACGGTCTGCTGCGGCAGATCCACGCCGCCCACCATGTAGCCGTTGCCGTGCTGCGCCTCGCCAGCGGAGAGACCAAAGAAGCGCTCCTTGGCCACTTGGCTGTCCGGCCAGTTCTTGGGGAAGTATTCCTTCTGGCGCTTCAGCATGTCCTGCCGGATGGCGGGCCAGTTCTGCTTGGAGATCGCATCCGCCGTTTCCTGGTCGAAGTCGGGATAGAACAGGCTTTGGATTTCAGGGATGAACCCCGTGCCGTCATAAACTCGGCCAGTGGTGGCCATCTTCAGCGGCGGGGGCTTGGCCGTCATGTTAGCCATGGCAAGCACCAGGGCGGTCTCACCACCCCAGTCACGCCAGACAGCACGCAGCGGAGTCACCCGATCCTCACGCACGCCGTGTCGGATGTACCCTTCCCCATCTACGAGCATCTCATCCAGGACAATGCCCCGCAATTGATCGGTCAGATGATCCTTGAGCGGCTGATCCCGCAGGATCTCTGCCGCCACGAGCATGGCATGGTAGTAGATGGCCGTGTCCACCAGGCTGTACTCCGTTCCAGGCACAATGCCGTAGTGCCCGTTTTCGAATACCTTCACAAAGTGAGGCAGCAGACCGCGCGAACTGTCGAGCCGGGTGATGTTGTCATTCACGCGGTACACGAGGTCCCGCGCGAACTTGTGGTCCACCACTCCCAGTTCCGCAGCCAGCGCCGTGCACATGGCAAAAAGGCCCGTGGCGGGGACGTTGTCAAAATGACCATCCCGAATGTGGGCACGGTCTCTCACCCAGGCCGTTCGCAGACTGAAGCAGCGGGCCAGCTTGGCATAGCTTGTGAGAAACACGTACTCATCGAAGGGAATGGCAGGTGCCTGGACGATGAAAGAGATGGAATCCAAGGAGACATCCGTCCCAGACTCTGCCACCCAGTTGAGGTACTTGGCTTTCCCGACCTGATCCGCACTCACAGGCTCCACCTGAGTGCGCATGTCCGGGGTGTCCAGGACAAAGGGCTTCATCCACAGCACCTGTTGCAGAGAGGATTTGATCTCAACCTTCAGCGTCCCCTTCCCCTTCCCGCGGAGTTCAAAACCCACGATTTTGGGTTGAAACTTCGTGTTCATGAAAGGCGGGTAGCACGCCCGGAAATCGAGTTGGGAGTCCAGATCCGTCCCCATGCCAGCCAGCCCGTGCCACATGCCCGCCCAATAGCCCTGTGGCATGTTGATCAGCACGGCACCCCGCTCGCAGCCGATGGATTCCTGCCCGTTGCCAATGAAACCAAAGTCGGTCCCGAGATGGGTGTAGGTGATGAAGGGGTTGACCTTCTCGTGAACATTCTGGCGAGCCTCCCGCTGGGGATCGAACACCGTAAAGTACTCCTGAAGGGGCTGCCGCACACGGCGCGGCTCCGGAACGGGCTCTGGCATGGTTCCCACAGGCATGTCTCCGGGAACTGCGGATGCCGCGACCACCGTCGGCGAAATGACGGGTCCCCCCGCAGATTGCGGAGCCGCTGGAGATGCGGCAGGGACAACCGCCGCAGGACTTGGTGACGCCAGAGGAGCCAGGATTGCCCCTTCCGCCGCAGGTGCGATCGTAGGAGGCGCCGGGGAGGTCGCAACTCCCGGTTCCTGGCTAAAAATGCTAAACTGCAAGACAGCGGCGCAAACGCCTCCCACTGTAAGCCAGGGGAAAACGTGCCGTTTCATAAAGAAATACTTCACGACCGTTGATAAATTACCTCACTCAATCTTTCCATACAATCAAAATCCGCGGAGCCATTGTCAATCAACGACTTGTCATGGATACGTGATGCAACTAGCAAAAGGTACCTGCTTTCTCCGCCCGACTTTTCTCGTCTACCCGCCATGCCTTCCGTTGTCCAGCCTCCCGCCATTCAGGAGCCCATCAGGGTTTCCCCCATGGCGCATTTACCACCCCTTGCCAAAAAAGTGTGGGGCTTTCTCAAGCGCAGCCCCATTGGCGCACTTTTGATCTACACCGCCCTTTCTCTCATCTTGAAGGAGAACTACCCGTTCTCCAACTACCCGATGTACTCCAACCCGAGTGCCGAACGCCCCTACTACACGGTGGCTGATGGGAATGGGCAGCCGATCCCGGTACAGAAGCTGACCGGCATCACCTGCCCAAAGATCGGGAAAATCTACCGCAAGAAAGCGGAAGAACTCGCAAAGAAGCACGACATCAAGGCCAAAGATCTGCCCCCTGCCATGGTGCAGCAGGTTTGTGATGAGATGTTCGTCCAGTTGCGGCACGAGGCCAAAGGAAAGAACCAAGTCCTGCCCGAGCAGCTTCAAATCATCAAGTCATATATCAGCTACAAAGACAGCAAGGTAGTGGAAGAAGTCGAACTCATCGGCAAGGAAACCCTCACCCCTCAGGCACGATGATCAAGTGGCTCTTCTCCGGCTGGAAAACCCTGCCCAAAGTCTCTGCACTCGAGGGTTTTCTCTCCCGCTTCCTCTTTTCGCTCTTCTTGTTGTTCACCCTCCGGCTGAGCATCGACTACACGCAGGAGCCACACCCCGTCGGGCTGCTGAAGCTGCTGCATGGCTTCAATGACGGAAAGCTCTGGCTCACCTGGCTGGCAGACCCCTCCACCTGGAATGTCTATCGCGCCATCTTTGCGGGCCTGCTCGTCTTCTACGTCGCCGGGGCTGCGCTCCCGCTGGTGCTGCCCGTGCTGGCGCTGATGCACGTCCTGCCCTTCACCCTGTACAACTCCCAGGGCTTCACCCACCACGGGTACCAGATCGTCAGCTGCACGCTCATCATCCAGGCCATCGCGGTTCTCTACTACAACTTCCGGGAGAAGTTCACCCTGGCCCCGCCTGATGAAAAACTGCGCGCCTGGATGTTTGTGCAGGCCCAGGTCATTCTCACGGGGATGTACTTCATCTCCGTCTTCACGAAGCTCGACAACTCCGGAGGCATGTGGCTCTGGAATTCGAACAATGTGGCGATGGATATGCTCAAGACCGCCCGCCAGAGCTATTTGAACAACTTCGACCCCTCATTCGCGGGCAATCCGCCAGAGGCCATCTGGATGCTGGAGCACCCCTGGCTCTCCCGCCTGTTTTTCGGCAGCGGACTCTTCCTGGAGTTCCTCTGCATTTTCGCCATCGGGAATCGTGTGATGGGCTTTTTGCTGGGCATCTCCCTGCTCGTCATGCACCGCAGCATCGACTGGCTCATGGGGGGAGTGGCCTTTATCAACAACGAGTTCCTCGCGTTCATCTTCCTGGTGAATCTGCCCTTCCTTCTGTCCTGGCCGGCCGACCGCATTTCCTCTCGATGGATTCGGTGGGGCCTGGTGGCGGGTGCCACGATGGGCTTTTTCGCCAGCTTCTGGCTGCACCCTGGGGGCTCTGGAAACAACTCTTTTGTGGATTACGGCTGGAATGTGGTCAAGTCCATTGATGTGTGGAATAGCCTCTCTGCCGAGGACTGGCGGAAATTCCTGACTTTCACCACCCCCATCGCCCTCTCGATGGCCGGCGGCGGCGCTGCAGGAGCTGCTGCAGGCGCCATCGGCGGCATGTTCGTCCATTCCGCGAACCGCGGGAAGGGACAAGCGGTAGGTTCTTCCCAATAGAAGGAAGAGTCAGGTCCACTCAAGCTCCAGGCCCGCCCCATTCGCGCATAGGTGTGCGAGTGGGGTGGGCCTTCTCGTAGGGTGATTGGGCATGGCGTCTCCCAAATCTTACCCGCAGCGGGTTCATGGAAATCTAGCGCCCTACCCCCATTACAACAAAAAACGGCATCGAATTGCTTCGATGCCGTTTGAATGACTTCAAGATCGTCAAAGACGATCTCAAACTCCAGGACTAGGAACCAGGAGCTGGGGCCGGAGCGGGAACTGCCGGAGCAGGTGCTGGCGCGGGAGCCGGAGCGGCTTCTGGAGCAGGCACAGGGGCCGGAGCTTCAGGAGCGGGAGTCGGCACCGGAGCGGGAACTGGCGGAGGTGTCGGAGCCGGAGTGACGGCTTCTTCCACCTTCTTCGCCGCTTCTTTTACGGCGTCAGCCGTGGCTTCAACAGCCTTTTCTCCGGCGGCCTTGGCATCAGCCGCAGCCTTCTCAGCCTTGGCCTTGAGTTCCTCAGAGGCTTTGGCAGCAGATTCCTTGGCTTCGTCGAGCTTGGCAGCCGCAGCATCGCCAGCCGCCTTGGTGGCGTCCTTGATCGCGTCTTTAGCCTGCTCAACCTTCTCGGAGGCCTCGCTGGCCTTCTGGTCGGCGTCCGTCTGCGGACCCGATTTCTTTTCGCAGGCGGTGATGCCGCCAGCGAGCAGAGCAATGATGAGGATGTGCTTCAGTTTCATGGGATGTATCTTCTCAGAGTGAGGATAGTTATACAACCCGGATTGCGCACTTTGTTCGCCAAAATTGCTCCCTCTTGAGGATTTGGCAATTTGAAGCAATGTTACAGAAATGCTTCCCTGGCTCTCCCCTGGCAAATTCCCCCTCTACCTCGCCCCCATGGCGGGCGTCACAGACATGGTTTTTCGCAGTCTGTGCAAGGAGCTGGGCGCTGACGTCATGGTTACGGAGTTCGTCTCCGCAGAAGGCATCTTGCAGGCGGACGAGCGAACCCGAAAGTACACCGAGTTCGACGACGCCCAGCGCACCGTAGGGGTGCAACTGTTTGGCGCCGATGGCCAGCGTATGGGCGAGGCCGCACGGAAGATCGTGGACTGGAAGAGCCCCGACTTCATCGACATCAACTTCGGCTGCCCCGTGAACAAGGTGGTGGCCAAAAATGGCGGCTCCTCCCTGCTCAAAGACTGTCCCCTTCTCAGCAGTGTGGCCGCAGGCATTGTCAAGGCCGTGCCCGTGCCCGTCACGGCGAAGATACGCATCGGGTGGGATGCCACCACCATCAATGCCGTGGAGGTGTGCCGACTGCTGGAGGACACAGGCATCCAGGCCATCGCCATCCATGGTCGCACCCGGGCCCAGGGCTACACAGGCCAGGCCAACTGGGACGTCATCGCCGAGTGCGCCGCTGCCGTAAAGATTCCAGTGATCGGCAACGGCGACATCGCCACCGGTATGGATGTGGCCAAACGTCAGCGTGAAACCGGGGTACACGGCGTCATGATTGGCCGCGCAGCCATGGGCAACCCCTGGGTTTTCCGCGAAGCCAAACACTATCTCCAGCACGGCACTCACCTGCAGCCACCTACCACGGAACAGCGGTTTGAGCTCATGCTCCGGCACACCCGGCTGGCGGTGCACTCCAAGCGATACGGCAGCGAGATTCAGGCACTGCGCTCCATGCGCAACCGCCTGATGACCTACACTCAAGGCCTGCCGGGCAGCAAGCACCTACGCATGCAGTTCTGCCACATCGAAAGCATCACCGAGCTGGAGGACATCGCTGCCGAATACCTGCGCCGGAAAGAAGAACTCGCCTGCGTCGCCTAGCCCTCCCCTCCCCGGGCATTCGTTCATCCTGATGGACGCTCCCGCACAATCACTTTTTGTTGGCAACCGGTCCGACCGTTGTGTCATAACACCCGCTGCCACGGCGTTCTACGCACCCTTAGTCCCCCCATGTACCCTTCCAATCCCTGGTTCTGGCTGGCGATCCTCGCTACCATTGGGCTCTACAAGCTCGAGCTTTTCGCCATCCTTCTCAATCTGAAATCCCTGGTGCCCACCGTCCCTGACAAGTTCAAGGAATGGATGAACCAGGAGCAACTGGAGCGCGCGCAGGAATACGCCCGCACCAATGCCAGACTTGAGGTCATTGAGAGCAGCGTGAGCGTCGGCATCTTTATCACCTTTTGGTGGGCGGGCGGCTTTCATGCCATGGACCAGTGGATCCAGGGCTGGGGGCTGAACGCTCTCTTTACCGGGCTGGCCATCTTTGCGGTGTTTTCGGTCGCCCAATCGCTCCTCAGCCTGCCTTTCGAGATCTACCACACCTTCTTTGTCGAGGCCGAGTTCGGGTTCAACCGCACGACGATTCACACCTTCATCATGGACCGGATGAAGGGCTTGGTGTTGCTCACAGCCTTGGGCGGACCTCTTCTGGCGATCATTCTCTGGCTCTTCGACCACGTGCCTATGGCGGCGCTCTACGGGTGGCTCATCCTTACCGGCTTCTCACTGGCGATGACCTTCCTCTCCCCCCGCCTCCTCCTTCCTTTGTTCTTCAAGTTCCAACCGCTGCCAGACGAACAACTGAAGTCTGAGATCGTGGCCATGAGCGAGCGGTTGCAGTTTCCCGTGGGCGACGTCAGCCTGGTGGACGGTTCCCGGCGCAGCGCGAAGGCCAATGCGTTTTTCACAGGCATGGGTCGGCTCAAACGCATCGCGATCTTCGACACGCTGGTTCAGAACCATTCCCGGGAGGAGATTCTGGCAGTGCTGGCCCACGAAATCGGGCATTCCAAAAGGAAGCACGTCCCTAGGCAGATCGCGCTCAGCCTGGCAACCTCAGCACTGATGTTCGCGCTGCTCCACTTCGCCGTTCACGATCCCCGCCTCACCGCAGCCTTTGGCGTGACTCCTCCCACCATCGCCTGGAGCCTGCTCTTTTTCGGCATTCTCTACCGGCCATTCAGCACCGTACTGGGCTGGGTCACCTCGTGGTTGAGCCGCAAGTACGAGTTTGAAGCCGACGCCTACGCGAGGGAAGCGATGGGTGGCCCGGCTCCTCTGAGTAGCGCCCTCACCCGCATGAGCCGCGACCACCTCAGCAACCCCACCCCACACCCCTTTTACGTTTTCCTCCACTACTCCCATCCTCCTGTCTTGCAGCGGCTGGAAGCCTTGGAAGGCAAAACGGCGGGGTGATTCCGAAAAAGCAGGTGCAGTTTCTGCAATTTTCTACGACTATTGAAACCACAAGACTTTTTGCACTCCTGCTGATTCTGGAATGAGCAACTCCGCCATTACCCTGCAATGCCCAAGCTGTGGAGGCATCTTCATCACTTTGCAGCAGAGCAGCGGCCCCATGGAAATTTGTCCGCACTGCGCAGTTTCCTCGCCCCGCAACCTGTTCCTCCCGGCTCAAGGTGGACCACAACCTCGGCATCGCACCACACTGCCATCTCGCCGGGCTGCAGGCGAGCCCCCCCGACTGACACACCTGGAGACTGAGAACCCGGCCACCGACGGCAGAGGCATCACTCCCGGAGCAGGCACCACACCCAGTCAGGGCATCGGCCATACGCTCCCCCCTCCAGCGACCATTCCCCAGACCTGGGAGCCGGCGCCTCAACTCGCTCCCCAAGGACACGGCCTACCGGGAACTGCCAGCTTCGCCCCCCATCCCGCCCCACCCTCATTCACGCCTTCAGCACCTTCTTATGGACAGCCGGTGCAGCCAATCGCGCCCCCGGTTGAGGCAGCGCCAACCATCACCCCACCTCCAGCACAGCTGCCGGAGTTGCACTTCCCCGCGGTGACTTGGGATGCTCCGCCTGCCCAGCAGACGGCTCCAGTTCCCGACCCAGCACTTGGCGCTTGGCACCACGCTCCGCACCCCGCGCCCGCCGCAGCCCACGGATTTGCCGCTCCCCCGGCGGCATTGCCATTTCCTGCACCAGCTCCGCCCATTGCACCCATGGCACCGTCCGGGCCAGCTCCAGCGATGGCACCCCCGGCGTCACCTCTACAACTGCCGCCTCCACCTCAGTTTGCCCCAGAGCAGCAGGCCACCGCCTATACGAGACCGGACGCCAATTTTGGATCGGTGGGCCCTCCAATTTCGACCTCACATTTCACACCGGCACCCGCGCCGGAAATAGCGCCCGAGCCGCCACCAGCATTCATACCTGCGCCAGGACCTCCCCCTGGCTTTGGCTTTCCAACAACATTTGCCCCTTCCCCACCGGCGGAAACATCGGCCCCCAGCGCATTTGCGGGGCCGAACCACCCCTCGGGATGGGGGCCTCCCGTGTCACCGGCCGCCGCACCGCAGTGGTCACCGGGTGCGATTCAGATTCAACCCAACCAAGCCCCCCCAGAGCCGCGGGTCGATGCCGCTGTAACGTCGCCACCTGCCTCCTCTTCTGAGTTTGGCGGCGTCAATCCCCTCACGAAGCCCGCTGGCACCCCCGCCCCCCCTGCCAACACTCCTCTCGCGTTCTTCGGCATACCCGCACAGGAGGAGCCGGTGGAAGCCATTCCAGGGCACCCGACTCCGCCTGCAGAGCAACTTCCAGCCGTCCAGCCCGCCCCATTCTCCTGGCCACCACAGCAATCGGCACCAGGAGTTCCCCAAGCGGCAGTCGGCAACTCTTTGGGTTGGGCACCCGGAGCGCCACCCATCGCTCACGCGGCGCAACAGTTCGCCCATCACCCTCTTCCGCCTGTTGAGCCAGTCAATCACCCTCCACCAATGTGGCCCGGACTGGGCTTGGAAGGCAGCGATCAGCGCAATCATCCCTTTGCCAATCTGTTTGGCCGTGATGCGCCCCCTCAGGCCGATCAGGTCGCCATTGCGTCAGGAGTTGTGGACGGAGCCGCCCCGCCCCCAACGACCAAACGCACCTCAACCGTCTTGGTGATCTTGTTGCTCGCCATCATCGGCAGCACCTTCTGGTACGTGTGGAAGAATCGCGCCAAGCTGCTCAAGCTGGCCCCTTCCAGCCAGGCGGAAACCATCATCCCGCTCCCCCTGCCCTCCCTGGAGTTCGCGCCTGCCGCCTCGCCCGACCCCGCTCCAGCCGCAACGCTCGAACCAGCCATAGATCCTCTGGATGCCGCCACGCCGGATATCACCCATAACATCGCCGCCGCAGATCGTGCGGCAGTCTTGGTGAAGACGCTGGACGCCGCCAGCACCGAGGAGAACCGTCTCAAGGTCATCTTTCACGCGCAGGATCACAAGGCAGACGTGAAGCGGTTCTTTGACTCCCTCGGCAACCAGCTTAAGCCGATTCTGCTCGATCCCACCCCGGCCGTCGTCAACCCTCTCCTCGCTGGCCCTAAACTTCGTCTCTTTCGCCTGGTGACAGCCACTTGCGCCAAGGGGGCCGTTCTTCGCATGGAGCCCGGCCCCAATGACACCCAGCTTCTTGACTGGCCGCTGTTCATGCAGACGCATGAGCAGCATTTTGACAAGTTTGTGAAATCAAACCCGGCCCCTGAGCAGCGCAAGGCAGAGTGGTTCTCCGTCCTTTGCAAACGGCGGCACGATTTTGACCTGCCCAAGGACACTCAAGATGCCTATGTCTGTCTCGAAGCGCAGGGCTCCCTGTCACCGGAGGGTAGCACCGTGCTCTACGTCAACAAGGGCCTGCCCGCTGGCCGCCTTCTCGAAACCCACCTGAAGTGGGCCGAGATCTACCTGGTGGATTTGCTCGTGGGCAAGGCTGAAATCGGGGGGAGCACCACTCACGTAGTCCTCGATTGTACTGGTACGGACACGGCTCGGAAATAGCTCGCTATGGAAATTTTGACGATCTGGCACGTATTTTGCTTGCATCCTTCTTGAAGTGGGATTCTATGAGGCGGTAAACCTCATTCCACTATGTCAAGTCAAGGCCTCTTTCAGCATCAAGCGCTCAAGCAGGTCATCGGGCCTCAGATGCAGCAGAGCCTGCAAATTCTGCAGGCTCCTGCTATGGAGCTTCAGCAGATCATTCAACAAGAAGTCGCCGTGAATCCGGTGCTCGAGGTTGAGTCCCCTGAAGTTTCCCTCGATCAAACAGCTTCAGAAGACCCCGATTCGGACATCTCGAATCTCTCTCGCCTGGATGAAGAATGGCGCGAGTACTATGCCCAGAATCGTGCCCAGTCCACCCCTCGCACGTCTGACGACGAGGAACGGCATCGATTCATGATGGACTCCATTGTGGCGCAGACCACGCTTCAGGAACATCTGCTCAGCCAGCTCAACTTGAGCGAGGTGCAGGACGCTCAGATGCGCGAGATGTGCGAGTTCATCATCGGGAACATTGATGACGACGGATTGCTTCACACCACGTTGGAGGAGTTGAGCCTGCGTCACGCCCTTCGTCTGGATGATCTGGAGAAGGCCAAAGCACTTGTGCAGAGCTTCGAGCCGGCTGGAGTCGGCGCGGAGAACCTGCGCGAGTGCCTGCTATTGCAACTGGAGCGCCAGGGGCGCAAGGCCAGCCTGGCCTACCGCATTGTGGATCATCACCTCGGAGACCTGGCCCACAAGCGCTACACTCTGCTTTCCAAAAAGCTCGCCGCTCCCCCTGATCAAATCAGTCGCGCCGTGGAGGTTGTCGCCGGGCTGGACCCCCGTCCAGCACAGGGCTTCGCCGTGATGCGCAATCATTACGTCACACCGGACATCCACGTGGAGCGGCAGAACTCCGAGTTCGTGGCGGTGATGAACAACACCGATCTCCCGCATCTCCGCATTAGTAATGCCTACAAGGACATTTTAGCGCAGCCCGAAACCGGCAGCGAAGCCCGCAGCTACATCCGCGAAAAGATTCGCGGAGCCAAATTCCTGATCCGCAGCATCGCGCAACGCCAGCAGACGATCCAGCGGATCGCTGCAGAAATCCTGAAGCACCAGCACGACTTCTTCGAAAAGGGGCCGAGCCAGCTCAAACCTCTGAACATGGCGACTGTGGCGGAGGCAGTGGGCGTGCACGAAACGACCGTGAGCCGGGCCATCGCTGGCAAATACATGGCCACTCCACACGGTGTGTTCGAGCTGAAGTACTTCTTCACCAGTGGCGTGCGAACTGAGGCAGGAGACGATGTCAGCAATACGGCGGTGAAGAACTCCATTGCGGAAATCATCAAGAACGAGCCCCCACAAAAGCCCTACTCGGACGAGCAGTTGGTCAAACACCTCGGTCAGCGCGGCATCAAGGTCGCACGCCGTACCGTGGCCAAGTACCGGGAGGCCATGGGGGTGCTTCCCAGCCATTTGCGCAAAAGTGCGTGAGATGATGCAAGTTTTCGGTTTTCAGGGCACGGATTTCAGCGAAGGAGAACGTCGCCAGCCGCACTGGTGGCGCGTATCTCCCTCCTGACTCCCTGATTTCTGACACTGAAGACCACCTCTCCCACATGATTTCTGAAGATCTCGTCCGCTCCACCTTGGCCACGGTCAAATATCCGGGCTTTTCACGGGACATTGTCTCGTTCGGTTTGGTCAAAGCCGTAAAGGTGGAAGGAGCGGACGTGCAGGTGGAAATCACCATCGCCACGAGGGACGCCAACATCCCCCGCCAGATCCACGAGCAGGCCACTGCAGCCCTTCAGGCCTTGAAGGGCGTGGGCAAGATCAAACTGAACTTCGACATAAAGGAGCCCCCGGGCGCCGCAGTCGGCCAGAATGCCGTGCAGGCGGGCATCCCGGGCGTGAAGCACGTCATCGCCGTGGCTTCAGGCAAGGGCGGCGTAGGCAAGTCCACCGTCTCAGCCAACCTGGCAGTGGCGCTGAGCAAAACCGGCGCTCGCGTCGGCCTGTGCGACTGCGACCTCTATGGCCCGAGCATCGCTTTCATGTTCGGCACGGATGAGCGCCCCTACGCCACCGACGACAACCAGATTGTCCCCATCGAACGCTACGGCCTGCAGCTCATGAGCATGGGCTTCCTGCTGGATGACGAGTCTCCGGTGATCGTCCGCGGCCCCATGGCCACCCGCTACACCCAGCAGTTCCTCCGCCAGTGCGCCTGGAACAATCTGGACTACCTGATTCTCGATCTCCCTCCAGGCACTGGCGACATCCAGCTGACCATCGTACAGACCGTGGCCCTCAGCGGTGCGCTGCTGGTCACCACCCCGCAGGAAGTCGCCCTGATCGACGCCCGCAAGGCGGCCACCATGTTTGGCAAGGTGAACGTCCCCATTCTGGGCATCATTGAAAACATGAGCCACTTTGTCTGCCCGAACGACGGCAACATCTATCACATCTTTGGCAAAGGTGGTGGTGAGCGCGAGGCCAAACGTCTGGGCGTGCCTTTGCTGGGCCACATCCCGCTGGAAATCCAGGTGCGGGAGAGTGGCGATGGCGGCAAGCCCGTGGCGCTGGAAAACCCAGCCGAGCACCCGGCGAGCCAGGCCTTCCACGATCTGGCCAAGGCGCTGGTCACCATGATTGAGCAGCGTCACTCCTGATACCGGCGAAGCGGCAGCTCCCCGGGTTTGTTATTTCTCGCACCCTCGACACCTCCCTCCGAATGGCAGTCCCACTTCTCGACGTCAACGCCCAGAACCACCCCCTCGAGTCCGAATTCAACAGCGCCTTTCATCGCGTCTTCCGCACCGGCCATTTCATCATGGGCCAGGAGGTGACCTCGTTTGAGCAGGAGATCGCCGGCCTCGTAAAATCCAAGCACACTCTCGGCATCTCCTCAGGAACCGATGCCATTCTGCTGGCGCTGATGGCGCTCGACATCGGCCCTGGTGACGAGGTGCTCTGTCCGGCATTCACCTTCTTTGCGACAGCAGGTTGCGTATCCCGAGCCGGAGCCACTCCAGTGTTTGTGGACGCATGTCCAGGGTGCTTCAACCTGGACCTCCGCGACGCCAGGAAGAAGGTCACAGCCCGAACCAAGGCCATCGTGCCCGTGCATCTCTTTGGGCAAAGTGCCGACATGAATGGCATCATGGAGCTGGCCACGGAACATGGGCTGCGAGTCATTGAAGACGCCGCTCAAGCCATCGGTGCCGGCTATCACGGCCGGAGCGTGGGGACCATCGGCGACTTCGGGTGCTACAGCTTCTTCCCTAGCAAGAACCTTGGCGGGCTCGGGGACGGCGGCCTGCTGGTGACCGAGGATGACGAGCTGGCCAAGAAAGCCATCTCTCTGCGCAACCATGGGATGAGCCCCAAGTACTACCACTCCCACATTGGCGGCAACTTCCGTCTCGATGCGCTTCAAGCAGCGTTCTTGCGCGTAAAGCTCCCCCACTACGCCGGCTATACCTCCAACCGCCGGGCAAATGCCGCCTTCTACACGGAACGCCTGAGTGCTCTGCCAGGCGTGGGCCAAGCATCCGTGAACGCCTGCGCATGCATCAACTCCTCGCCCACCGACACGGCGCCAGCAGCCCGCATCATTCTGCCACAGGCTCTGCCGGGTCATGATCACATCTGGAACCAATACACTCTGCGAGTAACTGGTCCGGGACAACGCGACGCGTTGCGAGACCATCTGGTAAGCCGGCAAATCGGTTGTGAAATCTACTACCCTCTCACCATGGACCAGCAGGCCTGCTTTGCCGACCTGCCTGCCTCCTCCAAGGTTGGCTGCGAAGTTTCCCACCAGCTCGCCAGCGAAGTCCTGAGCATTCCCATCTACCCTGAACTCAAGGTGGAGCAAAAGGAGGAAGTCGTGTCCGCGATTACCGATTTCCTAACGACACAGTCTGCTGCATGATGTTCTGGAGAAAGGCGTTGCCCGATTTGGCGACATGATTCACGGTTAGGCATAGAATCTCGATTTCATGAAAAAAGCGCTCATTACCGGCATCACCGGGCAGGACGGTTCTTACCTCGCGGAACTGCTGCTCGCCAAGGGCTACGAAGTACACGGGATCATTCGCCGCGCCTCGACCTTTAACACGAGCCGGATCGATCACCTCTACACGGATCCCCACTTTGACAACACCCGTCTCTTTCTTCACTACGGAGATCTGACGGACTCGGTGGCCCTGGTGAAGCTGCTTTATGCCCTGAAACCCGACGAAATCTACAACCTGGGCGCCCAGAGCCACGTGAGGGTCTCCTTCGATATCCCAGAGAGCACAGGTGACATCGACGGTCTCGGCACCCTCCGCATCCTTGAGGCTATTCGTGAAACCGGACTAGTGGAGAAGGTCCGCTTCTACCAGGCATCTTCATCCGAAATGTTCGGCAAGGTACAAGAGGTTCCCCAGACAGAGAAGACCCCCTTCTGGCCAAGATCACCCTATGCCTGCGCCAAGGTTTACTCGTACTGGCTCACGGTGAACTACCGCGAAAGCTACAATCTGCACGCCAGCAACGGCATCCTGTTCAACCACGAATCACCCCGCCGTGGCGAAACCTTTGTCACGCGCAAGATCACTCGTGCCGCCACTCGCATCAAGCTGGGCCTCCAGGACAAGCTGTTCCTCGGCAACCTCGATGCCAAACGTGACTGGGGCTTCGCCAAGGACTATGTGGAGATGATGTGGATGATGCTCCAGCAGGACCAACCCGATGACTATGTGGTGGCCACGAATGAGACCCACAGCGTCCGGGAGTTCGTAGAGGAGACTTTCTCATGTCTGGATCTCGACTGGGAACAATACGTGAAACATGACCAGCGCTATGAGCGCCCCGCTGAGGTGGAGCTTCTCATCGGCGACCCCGCCAAGGCAAAGCGTCAGTTGGGCTGGGAGCCCAAAGTTCGTTTCAAAGAACTCGTCAAACTCATGGTCGATGCCGATCTGAAACTTGCCGAGGCCGAGAAACGAGCGCTACAGGTTTGACGCAGGAGTCGGCGAGCCACCGACGGTCCAGCATGGTGACAGAGCCGCACCCTCATGGGGCGGCTCTTTTTTTGTCCAGTCTGATCGCACCTCCCCTGGTCCCACACCCTCGGTACGAGGAACCCACAAGAGCCATCAAAAGCGGCGATTCTCGCCGCGCTTCAGCAAAGCCCCGCTAGCGGGGCCAGGTGCTGAAGCCTCCACGCAACTCACACCGCTCCAGACTCCTCCCGCAACACTGAAGATAGGGAACTCCCCTGCTGGCGGCGCGTTTGCCACTCTCCGATTCTCGGCGGGAACCCCAGTGAACCATCCTCATGCACCATGGACAGGTTCACATTAAACGCCGGATCCGCCTCACAATACGGCTGCCATTTCTGGCGGAGCAACATGGTCTCCCGGGTTGCTCGTGCTTTGCCAGCATCAGTGCGCTCATCCGCTCCACGAGAGGCTGACTCATGGTGGCTCATCTCGGCAAAAGGGGTGTACACGTTGCGATAGCCTGCATCATCCAGCTTCAGACAGAAGTCGATGTCGTTGAAGGCCACCTTGAAATCTCCTTCATCCAGTCCACCCACCTCCAGGTACTTGCGGCGCTCCACCACCAGACAAGCCGCAGTGACAGCAGAGAAATTCTGGCAGAGATGAAGCCGTCCCCCGTGGGACTGGTTCGAGCTGTCACACCCCTTCAAAAAGTGTCCGGCAGCCCCACCCATCCCAAGGATCACCCCGGCGTGCTGAATGCGACCATCCGGATAGTACAGCTTGGTCCCCACCGCACCAACGTCTGGCCGGACCGCCTGGCTCACCATCTCTCGCAGCCAGTCGCGTTCATGAATTTCGATGTCATTGTTGAGCAGGCAAACCACCTGCTCTGTGCATGCAGCAACAGCCTGATTGTTGAGCAGCGAGTAGTTAAAGGGCCCGGGGACCCGAATCACCTCTGCCTTATCCTGAGCCTGCAGACCCGCCAGATACTCCAGTGTTGACTCCTCGTTCGAATCATTGTCCACAATGACCAGCCTGAAATGGGGATAGTCGGTGCGGGCCAGCACGGATTCCACCGCCACCTCCAGCAGATGCCGGAAGTTTCGGGTGGGGATGATGATGGCAACCGGCGGAGGATCGGACAGACTGCGGCGCACCCGCAAGTGCCCTTGCTTCAGCTCTTCCACTTCCTCCACTGCCTGATTTGTTCGGGCAAGATGATCCTCCACCACCCGCTTTCCGGCGCTGGAAGCATAGGACTTCTCAGAAACTCCCCGGGCAGTGCTACCCTCGATGCTACGCCAGTGGTACAGGATCCTGGGAACGTGATGGATCCGATTCCGGCCCACTGCTTCGAAAACACGCAGCGCCAGGTCCCAGTCCTGCGCGCCTTCCGTACCGGCGCGAAAGCCGCCCAACTCCCTCACCAGGTCCGTGCGGTACACACCGAGATGACAGACACAGTTTTGAGAGAGCAGCAGGTCGTAGTTGAAGTCAGGCTTGAAGTATGGGTCATACCGCACGCCCGCTTCATCCAGATGATCCTCATCAGAATAGATGAGAGCCGCCTCCGGCTTCGCCATGATCTCGCGGGCCATCTCCAGAAGAGCGTGGGGCCGCAACTCATCATCGTGATCCAACAGAGCCACGAAGGAGCCGGTGGCGAGTTCCAAGGCGCTGTTCGTGGCCGCAACAATATGCCCGTTGCTGGGCCGAAATACGACCTTGATCCTCGGATCACTGGCCGCATAGTTCTCAATCGTCTTCCGAACTTGCGGATCAGGCGAAGCATCATCAGCAATGCAGAGTTCCCATTGGGGATAAGCCTGGCCCAACACCGTCTCGATCACCCGCTTCAGCCAACGGAGCGGGGTATTATACACCGGCAGTAACACGGAAATGAGAGGTCCGTCGGTGAGCGCAGCTCCCTCCTGCCGCAGCTTGACCAGATCCTCCGCATGAATCGTGTCATAGTGGTGCACCCACGTTGCGTAGTCCTGCCCGGAATCCTTTTGTTTCCACGGCCAGGCAATCCATGGAGCGGTGACCGGGAGTTCCTCCATCAACAACCACTTGCCATCGGACCGTTTGCATTCCACCTGGATGACACTTCGACCTCGCGGCACTTCTACGTCGATTAGAAACCCACTCAGGGCGGCTTCTGGATGATTGGGATACCGATAGCCCAAATAGGGCCTGGGTCTCTTGCGACGAGCCGTGAAGGATTGTTCTCCGACCCTGGCGCGCACCCCTTTGAGAAACTCCCCTGCGAGGTCGAAACACCAGCCATGAATCGTCAGCTTTCTGCTGTGAAGCTTGCGCTCCACAGGGAATTCGATTGCATGCAGCACAACTGGGGATTCAGGCATTTCGGTCGCACTCTACAGATCAGGGAATCGCGGATTATTCTCTCCGCCCCCCGGAGAGTCCAGCGGTTTCAGAACGAACTCCCAACGACAATACTCCTTCGACAAAGAGACACAAAAGGAGAAGCGCCCCTCCGACCAGTACCAGGTTCATCCCATTGTCGAGCAACCACTTTTTCTCCCGTTCCAGGTGTCCCACAGCTTTGGGCTCGGTAAAGGCAAACCAGCGGTCCGCGAAGCGGTCTGCGATCTTGATCCGGTAAGGACGATAAGGAATGCGCACTAAAAACCGCTTCCATTGATCCCCGGGGCGCTCTTCAGGCAACAGACGGATCTTGCGACGGCCCGTGGCGTCCTGAATCTCCAGAGAAGAACCCTTGGGGGATGGCGCCCCTGCCATCCAAATCTCCACCCACTGCGTGGCAGGGGTGCCGGCGAACTCAAGCGTCAACTCCCCGGTGGCCGCACTGCCAGCAGGTGGAAGAAAGCTCCCCCAATAAGGCTGATGCGGAGCCGGACCTGTCCTCGCATCCACCCCACCATTTCTCACAAAGGCCCTCTCATCCCCGGCCACCACAGTGGATGGCGGAGCCTCCTTGAGGTCTGCTGGCAGCAAGTCCAGTAACGTCTTTGATCCCAAGATCTTCTTGAGCCGGCCTCCATTGCTCAATGGAGGAAGTGGATTCTCCTTCGACTGATACAGCCCCCTGTCATCGCCAACGCTGAGATAGCGCCGAATGCTCACTGTGTGCTGATTCTTCAGCCAGGCTAAGCTTCGAGCGGCCGGAGCTTGCACGACGAGGAAGTCACTCAACACTGCCCCCAATACGACCACGCTCCATGCAATCAATGCTCCGCGTACGATCGCCTGTCTTCTGACAATAGCTCCCCCTGCCACGGCCCAGCGCAACAGAAGCACCGCCCAGGCGAAATTTGCTGCCAGCCCGCAGACATTGATGGGGAAGTACCGGCTGGCGATCACGGCTTCCGACCTCGCATAGGCAATCGCCAAAGCATGTACTGCCACCCAAAAGGAAAGCGCCATGGCGATGCGCACCCGGGAATCCAACACCAACCGCCCCATGAAGATCGCGACCAAGCCCGCCAGAGTAGGCAACTGCACCAGCAACCATCCCCACCCCCCTGCTCCTACAGGCCAGGACAGGAACACGAACAAACCGCGCAACCGATCCCACCAGGAATGATGAATGTTGGCCTCCGTGCTTTCGGGAAGATGAAATGCCAGAGCCCCAAAAGCGAAGAGCATAAGCAAACCAACACCCCAAACTTGGGCTTTGGTGCGCATCTGCGGCGCAGCAAGCGCTTCGACGATCAGCATTCCGGCGAGCGCCAACGCGGGAAAGAACCCACCCGCCATGGTGCCCACTCCCAGAACCAGCGGCAGCCAGCCCAACCACCACCGAACGCCGAGAGGCCGGGCGGCTCCAGCCGCGACCCAGATGGCAGCAAGTCCAAAGAGTCCCATCAACGGGAAGGAGTTTTGAAACCCACAGAGCAGGTTTTCATAGTCCATCGGCACAGCGGCCAATCCCAACGCCACCACGAGACAGAGGCGTGCCGCCCCCCGGGTCAGGTGACACAACAATACAAACAAGAGCACTGCAAACAGCCCATGGAGCCCAGCAGAAACCACCATCTGTAGAATAGGGTCCCAGATACCGTGAGCATCCAGCAGCGCGAGGAAAATCAACCGTGGAAAGAGAATCCGATGCTCATTGTGTCGATCAAAGAGTGTGCGCCAGTCGAAGTGACCTTCCACCCACGGTGGATAGAGTATCTGTCCCTCTGCATCCCATTGATCCCAAAACGGCGCAGGCGATGCCATGTCATGAATCCAGACCAGTCGCACGCCAAACACGATCAGAAACAACGCGACGCTCAGCAGTCCAATTTCGCGCGACCTGCCCAAGCCCCCTACAATGCCACGGGTGCACTTTGAAAGGAACTCCCTGAAGCTATTTTTCATGGATGGACAGATGTGCCGAGCCGAGGCCCGGCCATCATCCGCAGCTTCCCCATGCAGGCAACCAACTTCATCGCCAGAGCGGAAATATCATCCGTTCCTGCCATTCCCTCGGAAAGTGCATCGACATGCCTGAGCGACAAGGCACGCGATGCCTTCTGCAATTCTCCTCACACGGACGCTCAAAAACTCTGCCACCAAATCAGGACACGCCAGGCTTCCCAAACATCTCCTTCTTCAGCACCTTGGAATTCCGGCCACTGCGGTCGTATTGCTCGCGCCGGTCAGAGGGCAGGATGCCGGGGCCGACGTCCACATATCCCATCTTCTCTTCAAAGAACCGGGAGGCCTGGGTGCTGAGGGCGAAGATCCAGACGGCACCGCGCTGCCGTGCCATGTCTTCGGCATAGGCTACGAGCTTGCGCCCGTGACCTTTGTTCTTGTGCGCGCGGCTCACGAAGAGGCAGGCGAGTTCCGCCACCTTCTCCTTCTCGTCGGTTTCATACATGTGCACCGCGACGGTGCCCACGAGATTCCCGTCCAGCTCAAAGACAAAGAAATCGTTGATGCGCTTATGCACCTGCTCGCGGGATCGTGGAGCAAGTGCAGCATCCTCCACGGACTGGCGCATCATGGTCATGATCGACGGGATGTCGGTCACCCGGGCACGACGGATCTGCTGGTACTCGTCCGCATGGATCATGGTGCCCACCCCTTCGTTGCTGAACAACTCAGCAAGCAACACCTCGTCCTGGCGACCGTCGATGATATGGACGCGAGCCACCCCCTCGCCACAAGCGAGCGCGGCATACCGCAATTTCGACACCAGGCTGGGGTCCATATGAGGATCCCGGCGTTTGGCAATTTCACGAGCGAGCTTGATGGGCAATTGCGCCAGACGCTGGCCTTCGCTGTTCATCAGCCCTTCCTCGGCCACAAAGATCACTTTGGCAGCGTCCAGTGCGAGTGCCGTTTCCACTGCCACCGCATCGGAGTTCAACCGCAAGGTGGTGCCACGTCCATCATAGCCGAATGGAGGCAGCACAGGGATGATCCCTTCCTTGAGCATACCAATGAGCATCCGGGAATCCACTCGCTCGATCCTTCCGGTGTGTTCAAGATCCACCCCCTCAATCACGCCCGCAGGATGCACGGCCAAAGCATTCGGCACGGCCACGCGGAGTTCGAGCGCGGTGAGATCCGCCACCAATTCGCTCGTAAGCCGGGAAATGGCGTCTGCGCTCACCTCAAGGGTGGCGGTATCAGTGCGCCCCATGCCGTCGTCACTGGAAAGGGTGATGCTCCGGGCCTGGGCCAGCTCACGAATCTGGAGCCGGGCACCAAATGAGATGACAACCTGGATGTTCAGAGATTGCAGGACGGCAATGTCCTGAAGCAGGCTGGTGAAGTTCGGCAGGCGCATCACCGCGCCATCCAGCGCGATCACAAAAATCCGCTCCCGGAACTGGGGAACGTATTGGAGAATGCCTCTCAGGTCTTCGAATTTGCTCATTGAAGGTAGAAGCCCCCAACATTCTCATCGAATGGCGGGGATACAAGCCCTTGGGCGATAAAGGTTGGATGGGAGATCAGGACAGTGAGCCCGCCTACTCTCCGTGATCCACCACATTCGCCATCTCGGTGCGCTTGTGCTGTGGCGTCCTAAACAACACGGACACCCCCACGGTCACGAAAGTGCCCAAAGTGATGCGCCAGGGGAACGACAGAATGAATGGCTCAGACATTCCAACTCTCGTCTGGATATCCATCGGGTTGCTCAAAAACAGAACCGCCAGGATGCCGCAGATCATAGCAAGGATGTTCGTCCCATCGCGACCACGAGTCTTTGTCAGCACCGCCACAAGGAAGATCCCCAACAGCGACCCAAAAGTGAACCCGAGAATACCGAGCACCAGCTTGATGATTTCCTCTTCAGGATGGTGCGCCATGTACCAGGCTGTGGCAACCCCCACGACAATGATGAGTACAGCAAAGAGCACTGTGCTCCAGCGGAGCACCTTGATGCGCTTGGACTCCGGGGCATCCGCAGGCAGTCGAGGGAGGATGAAGTCGCGGGCGAAGCTGGTGGCCAAGGCATTGAGAGCCGTGCTCAGGGACCCCATGGCAGTAGCCAGAATGCCGGCCGTCACCAGACCCCGCATACCTGCGGGCATCTCCTTCATGATGAAGTAGGGAAAGACTTCCCGGGTTTCCGCAGGCATGCCCGAATCTGGATGGGCCTTGTAGTACGCGTAGAGGAGAACGCCGATGAAGATGAAGGCGGAAACCAAGGGCAGATCGACAATGCCGGACAGGATGGTGGCGAAGGCACTCTGCCGACGATTCTTGGCGGTGAGCATGCGCTGGACCGTGTCCTGATCGATACCATGAGTCGCCATGGTCACAAAGGTGCTGCCGATGATCGCCGCCCAGATGGTGTACTCCGTGGTGAGCACGTTTTTGATCCAGGCCCAGGCACCGGGTTCTGAAGGTTTGGCAAAGTCAAAGAACGCCGGTTCCTTGATCACCGCAGCAACCGTCTCCATGCCGCCTGGAATGCGCCCCAACAGGTAAGGAATGGTGAATGCCAGTGCCGCAAGGAGAACCGCCACCTGAATGAAGTCGGTCCAGATCACGGCTCGAATGCCCCCCACAGAAGTGTAGATGGCGGTCATCAAGGTCACCAACACCACCGCACCCGCATAGAGCCAGAATTTCGTCCCTTGCTCGACAGGGGCTCCCGTCCACAAAGCGTAGGCAAGGACGATAATGATCGCGGAAACATACAGCCGGGTCCCCATGGCCAGCACGCGGGTGACCAAGAAAGTAACCGAAGCAAACTTCCGCGTCCAAGGGCCGAAACGGGTCCCCAGGAACTCGTAGAGCGACACCACATTGTGTTTGTAGAACACTGGGATGAACAAGAAGCTGACGATGATGCGGGCCAGCACGGTCCCGATCGCAAATTGAGCATAGCTCCAGTTCTGCCGGCTGAAGCCCGTCTCGGGAGCTCCGAGGAAGGTCGCCGCGCTGATCTCCGCTGCAATAATCGACGCCAACACCGCCCACCAGGCCATCTCGCGGTCGCCGAGTGCATAGCTTTCCACGCTCTTGTTCTTCCGGCTCTGGGCGAGACCAATCCCCAGAATCAGGGCGAAATAGAGCAGCAGCACCAGGATGTCCCACGTGAAATTCATGGGGCCGACGATGGCGTGAACAGCCAGCATTGACAAGGGCCGTCAGAAACGAACAGAACTTTTTCGATCCTCCAACCCACATCGCCAGCCGGGAAATGGCGTCTCAACGAGCGTGGCACCCCATCGCTTTGCTCAATACTCGTTCCCTTTTTATGTATTTAACAACCAAACTCCAGGGAAGGACGGTGGCGGCGTATGAAGACACCTTGCCGTTTCACACGCCTGCTCAGAGCGCAAGCCATTCCCATGGCGGCAGCTTTGGCCTTCGCGCTCGCCTCCCCCACCCCGTCGCAAGCCGCCGGAGCGCTCACCCCAAAGGGCTCCCCGCATGAGCCGCTCCGACTGGTGGACCACCACGTCCAAGTCACGCTCAACAACGGGTTCGCCCGTACAGAAGTCACCCAGTCGTTCTACAATCCCAACGCCCAGGATCTGGAGGCCGTGTACCGGTTCCCTCTGCCAAAAAGCTCAAGCCTCTCTGAGGTCAGCCTGACCCTTGGCGAGCATGAGATTCACGGAGAGGTTGTGGAAAAGACCCGCGCCCGGACCATCTACGAAGACGAGAAGAAGAACGGCCAAGACGCCGGGATGGCGACGAAGGAGACCTTTCAGGCCTACGAGTTCCGGGTGACCCCAGTTCGAGCCCAGCAGCAAACCCGCCTCAGACTCGTGTACTACCAACCACTGGAAGTCGACACAGGAGTCTGCCGGTATCTCTATCCCCTGGAGGAAGGGGGCACGGATGACGCCGCTGCTGCCAGTTTCTGGGGACCGGCCAACTCCACGCTGGATGGCACGTTCACCGCGGATGTAGAGGTCAAGTCGGCCTGGCCCGTGACCAACGTCCGGCTGCCGGGGTTCGAAGGCGACGCCCAGACCACCAAGATCGCTGAAGGGCACTACAAGGTGCACGTGGAACGCAAGAACCGACCACTCACCAAAGACCTGGTGGTGTACTATCGCCTGGAAGACAACCTGCCCGGCCGGGTGGAAGTGATCCCCTTCCGCGCCTCTGAGACCGGACCTGGCACCTTCATGATGGTGGTGACTCCCGGTCTCGATCTCCAACCCCTCAGCCACGGTGCAGACTATGTGTTTGTCCTCGACACCTCCGGCAGCATGAGCTCCAAACTGCAAACCCTCGCCAAGGGAGTAAGTCAGGTGATCGGCAAGATGTCGCCTCAGGACCGGTTCCGCGTGATTTCCTTTGCCGACCGGGCCACAGATGTGACCGGCTGGTTGGAGGCGACTCCGACCCATGTCGAGAGAGCCCTTCACCAGATCCAGACCCTGCGCTCCGCAGGCAGCACGAATCTCTACGATGGTCTCTCCATGGCCATGCAGAAGCTGGACGCCGACCGGGCCACCAGCGTGGTGCTGGTGACCGATGGCGTCACCAACACCGGCATCGTGGACTCGGCAGCGTTTCACCAACTGGTGAAATCACACGACATCCGCATCTTCGGCTTCCTAATGGGCAACAGTGCCAACTGGCCTCTGATGCGGACCGTTTGCGAGGCCAGCGGCGGTTTTTACGCCGGGGTTTCCAACGATGACGACCTCCTCGGCCAGATCCTCCAGGCCAAAGGCAAAGTGTTGCACGAGTGCCTTCATGACGCGGAGTTCACCATCCAGGGCGTAAAAACCCTCAACACAACGGGAAGCATTCCCGGCAAGATCTATCGTGGACAGCAGCTGGTGATGTTCGGCCAGTACGAAAAGGGCGGCGACGCGGAGCTGGTCCTAAAAGCCCGTCTCACGGGAGAAGACAAGGTGTACCGCACCACCTTCAAGTTTCCCGAAACCGATATCGAGAATCCCGAGATCGAACGCCTCTGGGCACTTGATCAGATCGAGCAATACGAACTTCGCGCCAACACCGGGGCCCTTCCCCAGCATGAAGCGAACAACGCCATCCTCGGTCTGGGATTGCAATATCAACTGGTCACAGATCAGACCTCCATGCTGGTGCTCAATGACGACGCTTTTTCCCGTCACGGCATCGACCGTCAAAACCAGAGCCGCGCTGCGGCAGAACAAGCCGCCCACAATGTTCGCCAGGCTGCACCTGCGGCGACCAACTATCGTGTGGACGCCGCCCAGCCCATGACACCGCACGCTGCTCCGAGCGTGGCCCCGCCGCAGCGGTCATACAGCGAAAGCAGCAGCAGTTCGGGCGGCGGAAGCTGGTTCCCAAAAATCGGCGGTGGTGGTGGAGCGATCTCCCCGCCAGCGATGCTCGCGCTCGCTCTGTTCTCCGGACTGGCTCTCATGAGTCTGCGCCGGATTTCGGGTGACGCACGACAGGACTAGGCCATTGCGGGGACTCGTGGCTGCGCTTGCCTGCATGCGGCCACGATAACCGCTTGGGGTGTGGGAGCTATTTCCCGCTCAACCTCTGCAACCATTTCCCACATCGTGACATATGCTCCACTCAACCTCTGAGCCATCGATCAGCATGCCCGCATCGCGTCTGCCCGTCATCATCGGGGCCTCTCTGGCCTTGGCGATTGCCGTGAGCACGGTCGCATTGGGGTTTCAAGCCCTCCTGACTGAGACGTGGCAATGGCAACGGGGAGAGTGGGGCATTCGCCCCATGCCAGAACGTTGGCAGTGGCTGACAAGTCACCTCACGCACTGGTCGTGGGGGCATCTTCTCTGGGATCTGGGGGCGTTCATCGTACTTTCCATCGTCTGCCTTAGAGCTCTGCCAGCCCGCTATCCGCTGGCACTGGCATTTGCAGCCGCCCTCATCCCCCTGGAGATCCGGCTTCTGGAACCGCAGTTTACCTCGTACCGCGGACTGTCTGGTCTGGACTCCGCGCTCTTCGGCCTCGTCGTGGCGGCGCTATGGAGGACCCAAACCTCCCTCCCTCGCCTGCTCGCCGTCCTGGGTGCCTGTGGGCTGGTGGGAAAAACAGGGTTCGAGCTGCTCACGGGCGCCACCCTGTTTGCCCCTGAGGAACCCGGACTCTATCTGCCTGTCCCCTCCGCTCATTTGACCGGATTTGTTGCCGGACTCCTTGCCGGGCTCCCCGTGCGTTCGCCACGATCTCCCCCGCCAGCACCGTGCGCCCCCGGTTCGCGAAACACATTTCCACTTCCGGCATGGCACAGGTGATAGCTCCCCTCACCTCTCCGCGTTTAGCTCTGGCCTTTTTGGCCGCATCTGGCCATTGTCATCGTTTTTCCGATCGCATCTCCTGCCCCACTTACATTCACACCCACCTCCCCTGACACTCCGACTCCCGACTCATGGCCTCCATTCCCCCTCCCAACGCCCGCGGCCGAAATATGGCGCTCACCGCAGCCTTTCTTGGCTGGCTTTTTGACGGCTTTGAGATGGGGCTCTTCCCCTTGATTGGCAAACCCGCGCTGCAGGATTTGCTGGCAGGCACTGGGGATCCGTCTTTGATCAGCCAGGGCGTGGACCGCTGGTTCACCGTCATTATCGCCACCTTCCTGGTGGGCGCGGCCACGGGGGGCGTCTTCTTCGGCTGGCTGGGTGACCGGATCGGCCGCGTGAAGGCCATGACCTTCTCCATTTTCACCTATGCCATCTTCACCGGTCTGTGTGGTTTTGCCACTGAGGCCTGGCACGTTGCGATCCTACGCTTCATTGCCTCTTTGGGAATGGGCGGAGAGTGGGCCTTGGGCGTGGCCCTGGTCAATGAGCTCTGGACCAAAGGCAACCGCGCCTGGGTCGCAGGTGCGATCGGCGCCGCGGCGAATATTGGTTACCTTCTTGTGGCCTTCCTCAGCCTCGGCATGAACAACTTCCTCACCTCGGTTCAGGATATCTTCGCCAGCCTCGGAGCTTCGCAGGGGCTCTCGGACTATCTGCTGCACAACCAGGCCTGGCGTTTCCTCATGATCAGCGGTGCCTTCCCTGCTGTGCTCATCTTCTTCATCCGGCTCTTCGTGCCGGAGTCCGACAAGTGGGAGGAGGAGAAGAAAACCGGCTCCACCTCGCACTGGAGTACGCCGGATCTGCTCGGCGTCCTCTTTGGAGCCGTCGTTGCGATGATTATCATCTGGGCGTGGTCACCGATGGGTGTAGCCACCCCTACGGCTACCGTCATCACCGTCGTTGGGTTCTGCGCCGTGGTCTGGGGCTTCCTCCTGCCAGTGCGCCGTTACCTGCAGCGCTCCACGGCTGCAGGAAACATGTCTGAGGACATGCGCCGCAAGGTGCGGTCCAACCTCGTCATCGGTGCCACCCTCGCGGGGATTGCGTTGCTCGGCACCTGGGGGGCCGCCCAACAGGCACCCAAGTGGTCCACAGAGCTTGCCTCCAATGGATACTCTCACCCCATGCAGTACACCCAGATCTGCACGGCATTGGGAGCCACGGTTTTTGCCCTCCTCACACCGGTGCTTGCAGACATTCTGAACCGCCGTCTCACCTACCTTTTCTGCTGTATCACGGCCATGGCCTCCAGCATCTTCTTCTTCCGGTTCAACACCCAGATCGACACCAACTTCTTCATCAGTGCCTTCCTCATGGGCGGCCTCACTGCCTCGTTCTACGGATTCTTCCCCCTCTATTTGCCTGAACTCTTCCCCACAGCCGTTCGCGCCACCGGCCAGGGGTTCTGCTTCAACGTTGGTCGCATCATTGCGGCGATCGGCGGCCTCCAGTTGGCCAACCTCATCGCTGTCTTTGGCGGGGACGGAGCCTCCAAGCTGCAAGCCTCCGCCAGCGCCTTCACGGTCCTGTGCAGCGTCTATCTGGTGGGCATGATCCTCATCTGGTTCGCCCCGGAGACCAAGGGGAAGGCATTGCAATAACCAAGGGAAAAGGCATGAGGGTCAAGGGATAAGGGGACTTTTGCACGTCCGTTTCGGACTCCAATACAGCAGAAGTAGGCCGGGGAGATCCCCTATGGCTTCCTTTTCCCTTATCCCTTTGTCCTAATCCCTCTCTTCCCTTGACACCCCTGCCGTTCGTATGCCTTTGTGCCTGTTCCTATGTCCAAATCCCTCATCATTGCCGAAAAGCCCAGCGTCGCTGCGGACCTTGCCCGCGCGCTTGCCAAGGCCCCCGGCATGACTCCTTTTAAGAAGGAGAGCGACTTTTTCGAAAACGAAACGCACGTCATCACCTCTGCCGTCGGTCACCTGCTGGAGCAGGAAATGCCTATGAAGGACGGCAAGAAAATCGGCTGGGGCTTCACGACTCTCCCGATTCTTCCCGAGAAGTTTGAGCTCAAGCCCATCGACAAGACGGCCGACCGCTACCGGGCCGTCACCCGCCTGATCAAGCGCAAGGATGTGGTCGATATCATCAATGCTTGCGATGCCGGGCGCGAAGGCGAGCTGATCTTCCGCAACATCATTGAGGCGACTGGGACGAAGAAACCGGTGAGCCGGATGTGGATGCAGTCCATGACCAACGGCGCCATCTTGGAGGCCTTTGACAAGCTGCGGACGGATGAGGACATGCAGCCTCTGGCGAATGCCGCCAAGTGCCGCAGTGAGAGCGACTGGATCGTGGGCATCAACAGCACCCGGGCCCTGACCGCCCTGAACTCCCGCCACGGCGGCTTCCGCCTGACGCCGGTCGGTCGCGTCCAGACCCCGACGCTCACCATTCTGGCCAAGCGCGAGCGCGAGATCACCACCTTTGAACCTCGCACCTATTATGAAGTGCACGCGCTTTTCGGCGTCGCTGCCGGAGAGTATGCCGGGCGCTGGCTGGACGAGACGTTCAAGAAAGACGACACCGACGAACACCTGAAGGCGGAGCGCCTCTGGGATCGCGAGGCTGCGGAAGCGATTGTCGCCCGCTGCTTTGGGAAAAAGGCCACGGTGGAGGAAACCACCAAGCCCACCCGCCAGGTGGCGCCGCTCCTGTACGACCTGACCAGCCTCCAGCGCGAGGCGAGCAACCGCTTTGGTTTCAGCGCCCGCCGCACCCTGCAGCTGGCCCAGGCCCTCTACGAAAAGCACAAGGCCCTCACCTACCCCCGAACTGACTCCCGCTACCTCCCCAATGACTACATTGCGACGGTGAAAGGGACCATCCGTGGGTTCTCAGATCTGACAGCCAGCAAGGCCGGTGCCTTCCCTGTGGAGCTGCGTCCCTTCTGCGACAAGATCCTGGACGAAGACTGGGTGCGCCCGAATCGTCGTGTGTTCGACACTAGCAAGGTGAGCGATCACTTTGCGATCATCCCGACGGGTCAACCCCCGCCGAAGAGCCTGGACGAGGCCGAGCAGAAACTTTACGACATGGTGTTGCGTCGTTTCCTGGCCGTCTTCTTCCCGGCGGCCGAGTTCGATGTCACCACCCGGTTCTCCCGGATTGGCGAAGATGTCTTCAAGTCCGACGGCAAAGTTCTGCGCGAGGCGGGCTGGCTCGAAGTCTATGGCAAGAAAGCTGTCGACGAGCAGGAAGGCGAAGGCGGCGGCCGAGTCCTCGTGCCCGTGAAGCCGAAAGAGATAGCCGATGCCAAAACCGTGGAAATGCGAGAAGAATCCACGAAGCCCCCACCCCGCTACAACGAAGCCACCCTGCTCTCCAGCATGGAAGGGGCAGGCAAACTGGTGGACGATGATGAGCTGCGTGAGGCCATGAGTGAACGAGGTCTGGGCACCCCGGCCACGCGAGCCGCGATCATCGAAGGCCTCATCATGGACAAGTACGTCGAGCGCCAGGGTCGCGAGTTGATTGTGACCACCAAGGGACTCGACCTCGTGGAACAGCTTTCCGACCTGGGAGCCGAAACCCTCTGCTCCCCGGAACTCACCGGGCAATGGGAGTACAGGCTCAAGCTCATGGAGCACCGCCAGCTCGACCGCAACAGCTTCATGCGGGATATCCGCACGCTGGCGGCTGACATCGTGGACAAGAGCAAAGCCTACGCCAAGGCCGCCAAAGAGCGAGTCCTGCCGGACTTTGTCGCCACCTGTCCTTTCTGCGGTGCCAAAACCTTCAAGAACACGGAGGAGTTTGTGGCCTGCCGGACAGAGGATTGCAAGCTGCGGGTCTTCAAGAACGTGGCGGGCCGAAATCTGAACGATGACGAGCTCCGGACGCTGATCGAAAAACGGTTGCTCCCCACTATGGACGGCTTCCGCAGCCGTGTCGGCAAGGAGTTCAGCGCCGGCCTGGAGATCAAGGACGACCGGAAGGTCAACTTCCTCTTCGAGAAGGGACAGAGCGATGAAATTAACTGGGCGGAGGCCCCGGTCCTCTGCGAGTGCCCGGTATGTGCCAAACAAGGCAGGAAGGCAAACATCCACATCCTGCCGATCGGCTACGTGTGCCACACCGCCATCACAGAGCCCAAGAAATGCAACGCCAAGCTCCCCTTGGAACTCTGCAAAAAGAGGATTAGCGAGGATAATGCCCGGAAATTCTTCACCCAGGGCAAGACGGATGTCATCGAGGGCATGATCTCAAAGAAAAACCGTCCTTTCAGCGCCTTCCTGGTCTGCAAGGCTGGTGACAAGCGCATCCTCGGCTGGGAGTTCCCACCCCGGGAGCCCAAGCCCAAAACCGCCTCCGCCAAGTCCCCTGGGGCTAAATTCGGGCGGCAGAAACCCGCCCCGGCAGAGGAACAACCCTAGTCCCCTCGAACCGGGCTCTAGGTAAGTTTCAGGCGGCCGGAAGCGGGCCAAAGTTCGCCTCCGGCCGAATTAACACCCCTTAGTCAAGGGGTGTTTTTCATTTTTTTCTTGCCAAATGTCCTGTTTTTGTTTACAGGTTCTAGGAACTAGCAACCAAACCAATACTAGTCATGCCCTACGCCGATCCAGAAAAACAAAGACAGGCCCAGGCCGCGTGGTTCCGCAACGAATACCGCGCCAACGCCAAATTCCGCAAGAAGCACCTCGCGGAGAAAGCCGCCTGGTGGGCGGAGCGTGCCACTGAGGATGAAAAAGAGCGCCGTCGCGTTTACGCCCGCGACTACATGCGCAAAAAGCGTGCGAGCGCCAAGCGCCTTGCTGCCAAGGAAGCCAAAGCCAAAGGCAAAACGGTGGCCGCCCCTGTTAAGAAGGCCGCTGCCAAGCCCGTGGTGAAAAAAGCGGTGAAAGCCGTCAAAGTGGCTAAAAAGGCGGTCAAAGTGACGAAGGCCCCCGTCAAGAAGGCGCCTGTGAAGTCCGTGAAGAAAGCTGCTGTGAAAAAAGTCGCCGTCAAGGTGGCTAAGAAGGCAGTGAAAAAGGCGGTCAAGAAAGCACCTGCCAAAAAGGGCAAGCGCAAGTAATTCGCCTCCGGAACTGCTTTAGGAGAGATTATCCTAAATCTAGTTTCTTGAACCTGATAGGACGGCACCCCGGTGCCGTCCTTTTTTTATCTACCCTGCCACACAGCGTCCACACTTTCTTAGAACCCGGGATGGTTCCTGTGGCACCCACTCATGGTGCTGTTGTTTACAAAACCGTGACCACCCTTTCCCGTTGGCGTGCTTCCTGAACCCGCCCGCCTTCATGGGACAAGAGGTCTCAAGAAGCGATAGTGGGCAGAGCGACGTTGCCCTCCGTCCCGGTCAGTCGAAAGTCCCGCCCCCCATAGTTAAATGTCAGGCGCTTGTGATCCAGCCCCAGCAGATGGAGGACCGTGGCATGCCAGTCGTGAATGTGCATTGGATCCACCACCGCCCGATGGCCAAACTCGTCCGTGGCACCGTATCGCAATCCTCCCCTCACCCCACCTCCGGCCATCCAGATGGAGTAGCCACGGTGATTGTGATCCCGTCCATCCCCACTCTGGGCGTAGGGCGTACGGCCAAATTCGCCCGCCCAAACCACCAGCGTGTCTTTGAGCAACCCCCGGGCCTTCAGGTCAGTAAGCAGGGCGGCAATGGGCCGGTCAGTGGCCGCACACGCCTTGGCCAGCCCGTCTTTGAGGAGATGGTGGTGGTCCCAGCCCGTGGGAGACGCGATCTCGACAAACCGTACCCCAGCCTCGGTGAGCCTGCGTGCGAGCAAACACTGGCGCGCAAACTGGTCGTTGGGCTCTCCCACGCCATAGAGTTTGCGTACCGTCTCCGACTCGCCCCGTAGATCCAACACCTCTGGCACCTCGGCCTGCATGCGAAACGCCAGCTCAAAGGACTCAATCGCCCCCTCGATCTCCGGCTGATGCCCCGCCTGGGCCAGCCGGTGCTCGTTGAGGGCCCGGATAAAATCGACCTGCCGACGCAGTTCCGGCCGATCGAGATTCTCGTTGATCAAATTCTTCAGAGGAGGGCCCGGAGCCACGTCTTTCTTCAGGAGAGCCGCATACAAGTCCGGGAGCTGGCTGCTTCCCAAGCGTGTGCCCTGACAGGCTGCCGGTAAAAAGGCGCTGCCATAGTTCTGCGCCCCGCCGTTGTCCGCCGGAGGGTTGAGAGTGATGAATCCTGGCAGGTTGGCATTCTCGCTGCCCAGCCCATAGAGGGTCCATGCCCCAAGCGACGGACGAACGAACTGAAAACTCCCCGTGTGCATCTGGCCGAACGCCTGGGCGTGGTTGGGCAGGTCAGTGTGCATGGAGTTGATGATGCACAGCTCGTCCGCATGGCGCGCCAGGAGCGGGTAGGTATCGGCGATCCAATGCCCCGACTCCCCATGCTGAGCAAAACCGTGAGCTGGCCCAAAGTACTTCGCTCCTGCCGCGTCCCGCCCTTGGCTGACAGCCTCACCATTCCTTCGAGTCAACTCCGGCTTGTAGTCGAACAGATCCACATGGGAGGGGCCGCCCCGCATGGTCAGAAAGATCACCCGCTTGGCTCTCGCAGGAAAATGAGCCCTGAGAGGCTCGGCCTGACCCGTTGCCGCGCGTCCGTTCTGGGCAAGTGCTGCAAACGCCAGCCAGCCGATGCCTGACGAGAGGGACACCAGCATCTCACGTCGGGTGGTGCCGACGCGTGGAAACGGCTGGGTGAGGTGACTTTGTAGAATCGGGCTCATGGCCATTGCATGGATTTGAGGATTTGTTCCCGCCACACCCCATATGCCGCATCATTCAGATGCAGCCCGTCTGGAGTGAACTCCGTCTTCAACTGTCCTTGGCCATCCACCATGAGCGCATGGAGGTCGATAAAATCATACCCATACTCCTCCGACAGCTTCTTCAACTGCTTGTTGAACTGCCGGACCGGCTCGTTCTGGCGGTCATGATCACCTCTTGTGGGCAGGAGGGATTGCACGTGCACTTTCAGTCTTGGAGCCCCCGCTTTGAGGCGGGAAAGGAGGTCCCGATAGCCATCCTCCATGACATCCACCGTACGTCCCGAATTGAGGTCATTGATCCCGATCAGGATAAAAACGTCCGTGGCGCTGCAATCGAAAACGGAGCAATCCAACCGCTGAAGCACCCCTCGCGGATCATCTGGCGGCAGGGCGTTCCCAATTACGTCCGCGCCAATGCCCCGATTGAGAATCCTACGCCCCGGGAAAAACTTGGCCACATCGAAGCCCTCCGTGATGCTGTCGCCGAGCAACACCACATTTTGCCAGGCCGGGGTCTGCTCGCTGAAGGCCCGCACACGGTTCTGCCAGTGCATCTTGAACAACGCACCCCAGTCCGCTCCCGCATCTCGTTGGGCGGGCTCTACACGCTTCTCCTCCGCATTCAAACACGCCACTCCCATCTGAACGACGCAGATCACGGCGAAGCTCGCCCTGCAAATTCTCTTCAGACGTTTTGTGCGGGTCATGGTGGTGGATATCCCCATTGGGTTGAGATGCCCGGACGGTTCCAAACCGTCTCCTCTCCATCAACGTGGCGATTCACACTAAGAAAGTTCACCTCCTGCAGAGAATTCTTTTCGTCCCAACACTGAAACCCGGGGAGAAAGGAATCACCTTCCGCTGCCGCAGTGAGTTGACTGTCCTGAACAAGGTTGCTTGAAGAATCTGGAAGAACACGTATTGAGGTTATACCTCCATTGTTTTCCATTGAACATTAACCTCAAGAGAGCGATCCAATCCCGCCCCGCCCTGCTTGCGCTGGCGCGCTGGGTCAACGCGAGGATCAAAGGCACTTGGAAACAAGATCCTTCGATCTGGATTGGTAAAATCGTTGGCCCGGCCAGTGCCCAGATTGTGCAGATCGGCTCCAACGATGGCAAAACCGGGGATCCCCTCCACCGCCTGCTCCGCCGACGGCACCGGTGGAAAGCCCTCTTCGTCGAGCCAGTTCCCTACCTTTTTGAGCGGCTGAAAGGAAACTACGACGACCCTAAACGCTTCGCTTTCGAGAACGCGTTGATCAACGACGGCAGTGCCTGCCAGTTTTACTGGGTGGATCCCGCAGCCCGTCAGCTCTTAAAAGATCTGCCCCCTTGGTTTGACCAACTGGGATCTTTCAAGCGTCATCACATCACCTACTGCCTGCCTGTCGTGGAGCCTTACATCAAGGAATCTCTTTTGACCGGCATGACGTTGGACACGCTGTTCGCCAAGCACAGCATACTGGATGTGGACATCCTGCACATCGACACCGAAGGCGCTGACTACTCCATTCTCCGCCAGTTGAATCTGAACACGCTGAGACCCAGGGTGATCCTGTTCGAGCACAAGCATTTGACCAAGGAGGAGTCTGAAGCATCCGTGCGTTTCCTCAGCCCCCACTATTCGCTGTACCGGCTGCGGGGTGACACTCTGGCCGTGCCCCCCTCAGCCGATGTGATCCTGCAAGCAGCCGGGCTTCAGCCTCTGCCCAAGCCAGGGCCCTGAGGCAGCTGCTCACAGCATGGAGCTAGCAGCGGGCTCCATCGCACGACGCATCACTGCCGCTTTGCCACCTCTTTTGCCGCCGACAGCTTCGGATCATCCAGATCCAGGCGATACAGCATCTGATTGTAGTCGTAGCGCGGCGTGGCGTGGGCATGATCAGCAAACTGCATGGTATAGGTCCCCTCGAAGATCAGGATGGGTGAGCCCTCCGGTGTGAACTCTGGATGGAGTCTCGGATTGTAGAAGGTGTAGTTCTGATGGGTGATCACTTTGACCGCTGGCCCCCATGGGCCGGTGGGATGATCTGCCTCTGCATACCACAGCTCACCGAACACGGAAGGTTTGCCGAAGCTCTCCATGAAGACGCTCACCCAGCGCTTCCGGTAGGCGTTCCACGCAATGGAACCGCTGTGGGGCACCACCTTTTCCTGACCGCCGGTCCCCTTCAAAGACTCCTGACGCTGAAGTTTCTCCCACTGGGTTGAATCTTCCCATGCCTCAAACGTGGCCGGACAGCGGAGCACGGGCAGTGGATCGCCGAAATAGATCCACTCCCTCCCCTGCTCATCCTTCCACAGGGCTGGATGACCCGAGGGCATGGGAGGCGGCTTCGGCTGGGCGGCAGCTTGTTTCCAGAGGACCTTGTGCTGAACAAACGAATTTGTTTCCTCATTCCACACGCACAGGCCGCTTTCATAGGCGTCCATGGGAGGCTTGATCTTCACATAGGAGCCAACCAGGCGGATCTTGCCCGCCTTGTCCGGCAGCGTGGTGTAGCCGCTCACCCAGGTTGGCCCGCTCCCCGGCATCTTGGCCACGCCCCGCACCGCCCCCTTGTCATCGCGGAAATAATCAAAGCGCAGCTTCAATGGTGGTTCGAACCGATCCAAAGGCTGCACCGGGGTGGTGGCGCTGCTCATGTCGAACACGCCCAGCGGATAGCCCGGTATGGCCGTGTCCCCCCAGGCCCAGAACATGCGGCCGTTGTGCACCGCGTTCTGCACGCTATCGCAGCCCACGATGCCCTGCTCCTGCCAGTCCAGCATCTGGCCGAGGCGTTGACTCTCGGCATACAGTCCGGCGCCGGTGAGCCGACCAATCCTGCGGGCAACGTTCGTCCGGGTCACCTCCACCTTCAGCGTCTTGCCTGACTCAGGGGTGACACGGACGCCCCGCATGCCAAAGCCATCTTTGCCCACCTCGTAGCCATGCCCGATGACATCGAACCAAGTGAGCTTCCCCAGCAAATCCGGCGCATCAAAGGCGATCACTCCGGCATTGTCCGTGATGTAACGCTGCTGGTTCACCGTTCTCAGCTCCACCAGCGGCACCGGCCAGCCATTCTCTTTGTCCACCACCTGGATGCGACACAGACCTGAAGGCACGGTCTCTGGCTCCGCGCCCGGCAGGGAGTTCATCGTCAGGGTCAGGAGCCCTGCTATCAGTTGTTTCATGGGTATCATAGGGAATAGGAAAGGGTCGTGAAAAAGTACACCGGCGCTGATGGCAGCCGGAGTCAGATGAAGATCGATTGCGGAGCGTGTGCTCACTCCACCAGCCTGAACTCTGCCGTGGCCAGCAGGGACTGGCAGAAGGCTGTCCAGACTTTGGGTTGTCCCCCGGCCTCAAGATACTGCCGGGCCAGGCGCATCTCAGCGGCATCGGGTTCTCGGGTAAAACAAAGCTGAAACGCCAGTCGAATCCTGTCTTCAGTGGACGAGGCTCCCTGGCTGAGCCGACCGGCCAACGACTCCGCCTGCCCTCTTACGAACCGGCCGTTCAGGAGGTAGAGAGCCTGGAGCGAGGTATTGGTGACGTCCCGATCCCCCGTCACGAGGCTTGGTTCGGCAAAGTCAAAGGTCTGCAACGCATCCGGCAACTGGTCGCGCAACACGGGCAGGTACACAGACCGGTGGCGGGAACCGTCCAGGTCAGCGGGAATTTTTTCATTGAACCCGATGAGCGAAACCGACTGGCCGTCCAGCTCGGCAACCAAAGACCCCCGACGACGCGACACGTCCAGATTCCCTGAAACCGCGAGCATGGCATCGCGGATCACCTCCGCATCCAGGCGCCGGGGTCGCATGCGCCAGAGCAACCGGTTGTCAGGATCCTGCTCGTAGGCCTGAGCGCGATACCCGGCTGACTGCCGGTACGTGCGTGACAGCACGATTTCCCGCACCACGGACTTCACCGACCAGCCGTTCTCCATGAACTGCACCGCGAGAGCGTCCAGCAGCCCAGGATGGCTGGGCATTTCCCCGGTGGTGCCAAAATTGTCCACTGTGCGCACAAGACCGATGCCAAACAGTTGCCGCCAGATACGGTTCACCATCACACGCGCAGTGAGCGGGTTCTCCCGGCACCCTAGCCATTGGGCCAGTTCCAACCGCCCGCTTTGCCGCGCTGGCATTCCTGGCACAACCTGCCCCTTTCTCGTGAAGACCGCTGGCAGACCTCGGGGCACCTTTTGTCCTGGGTGGCTGATGTCGCCACGCTCCAGGAGGGCGGCATCCTGTACCTTGTCCGGCTCCACATCGGTGGCTCCCATGCACAGAGGAAGGGCCCGCCCCTCGTCATCCACCGTCTGGAGTCGTCCTTCGATCCCTCCCCGGCTCCAGTAGATCCGGATGGCATTCTGCAACATCTTGAAGGAGTCCTTGCTGATGTCCCGCCCCTCCTCCAGCGCTCTCTTCACCATGGCATTTTGCACCTCTTCTTCGCGATTAAGCGTGGCCAGATCTGCCTTCAGCTTTGCCACCTCCTGAGCGCGCAGGGATCTGTTGGGAATCACCTCTCCCGGCAGATTGGGGAGTCGCAGCAGCTCCCCGCCATTGTTGCTTTCGGAATCGATCCAGGTGCCATAGTAAGTGCGCGTGCTGCGGAAAATGCCGGCCAGCGCATAGTAGTCCTCCATCCGGTAGGGGTCAGACTTGTGATCATGACAGCGCGCGCAGGCCACAGAGCTGGCCAGCACCGCCCGGGTCACCGTATCCACCTGCTCATCCACCAGATCGGCGGCGAACTGCGCCTTGCTCATTTCATTCAGCCCCTTTGCCCCCATGGCCAGGAATCCGGTCGCGATGAGCAGCCTTGCGCGTTCAGCGTTGTCGGCAGCAGGCAGGAGATCACCGGCAATCTGCTCCTGAAGAAATCGGTCGTACGGCAGATCGGCATTGAACACATCAATGACATAGTCCCGATACCGCCACGCATGGGGAAAGGTGAGATTGGACTCCCGCCCATTTGATTCCGCGAACCGCGCCACATCCAGCCAGTGCCTCCCCCAGCGCTCGCCAAACCGGGGACTGGCCAGCAAACGATCCACCTTAGCGGCCAGATGCGCATCCAGCGCAGAAGCGGAGATGGCCGAGGACGTCTCCCACCCCACCACGAAAGCAGCCGCCTCTTCAGGCGAAGGGGGCAAACCTACAAGATCGAAGTGCAGGCGCCGAAGCCAGGAGGCTGGACTGGCGTCGTCCGATGGAGACACCCCAGCGTCCTCGAGTTTGCCCCGGACATAGAGATCCAGCGGACGACGAGCCCAAGCTGTGTCATGTACCGGCGGTGGGGCCACGGTCACCGGAGGCTGGTGACTCCAGAAGTGACGCCCTTCATCCAGATCGATGCTGGATGCGTTATGATTGGCGACCTGCCCAACGCGCGGATCGGATGCGCCGGTTTTGATCCAGTTTTCAAAGTCTGCAATGACACCTGCGGGAAGCTTGGGCTTCTTCGGTGGCATTTCCAGATCCGCATCCAGATGCTTTACAGCGATGAGCAGACGGCTTTTGGCCAGATCTCCTGGCACCACGGCCGCGCCCCCCTCTCCGCCCTTCAACAATCCCTCCCTCGTGTCCACCACGAGTCCGCCCTTGGCCTTGCCTGACTCAGCCGAATGGCACTCATAGCAGTGCTCCACCAAAATCGGGCGGATGCGCGCCTCGAAGAAGCGCACTCCACCCTCGGCGGTGGCGTCATCTGCCCTGGCGGAGACCTGGCCAAGAAGGCTGGCTGCCGCCAGGCAGAATGGGAGGTGCCTGCAGAGCATCACGGCGTCTTGGCTTCTGCTGCCGGTTGAGATTTACGATCCTCTTTGAGTTCCAGCCATTCCGTGGTCCTTTGCGCTGGCCAGGAGCCGCTCAGGCTCCGGGTGCCGGACTCCTCTGACCAGATCATCCAGCGGGGTGCAGCCGGGGTGCCATCGAGTGCCGCGAAGGTGAGCTCCGTGGCCGACTTCCAGGCGGGCAGCGTGCGGCACTGCCAGTTCGGGTGGGCCGGGGAGACGATCGCCGTTTTACCTGAACCCAGATCCACCACGGCAACTGCGTCAGAGCCCCCTTCTGCCACAGCCACCCGTTTTCCGTCAGGAGAAACCACAAAGTAGCCCAGATCACTGGGGAGACTGCCTGGGGCTGTTGGCACGGGGGTCAGCGTCTTGCCGTCCTCCGAGACAATGTAGAGACGTGACTCGACCTCTGGCTCCGTGCCCGCCATGGGCAGCGTGAGTGGGAGTGCGGAGATAAGGACCCGGCCATCTGGCAAACTTTGGACCCGGTAGGGCGATGGCATCACTGCGAGCGCCAAGTTGTCGGGATTCTGCCTAACGTCCTCACTCGCAAGCCTCCCCTCCTCATCCAGAGCCGTCACCCGGTGAACGCGGCGCATCACACTTCCAGTCCCTGAGAAGGCCCCTGTGTACACCAGCGACCGCCCATTAGGGCTCCAGTCATAGCTTGCGCCCACCTGCTGGGCGAGCCCGGTGGACTCTCCACCTTTCAGCGGACACACCTCGAGCGAGGCCCATTCATCTTCATCCATCAATCGGAGAAACGCCACCGTGGCATGGCGCGAGGAAACCTTGGGGGAGGTAAGGGCCCGCAGGCTCCGCAGAAGGATGCGCGGCTCCGCCCCCCCCCGGCTTCACCGTCTTGAGATCCACCACACAAATCTCATGCACCACGTGGAGGGGTTTCTCCTCTTGAATCTGCTTGATCAGCTCCTGGCCTGCAGGGCTGCGCTTCAGCATCGCGTCGATGAGTTGCTGCTTGCGTTCATACGCACAGAGGAAGGCGGCCATCTGCGGACCTCGCTTTGTCAGCGGGGAGCCTTGGAGCAATTCCTGTGACGTCTTCGCTGTAGCACCCGAGGCCATCAGGGTCTCCACCCAACCAGGAACTCCGAGCGACAGGCGCTCTACTTCCTCGACCTCCTTCGCCGGAATGTGAACTCGTGCCAGATCCCAGGTGGGGAAGGCACGAGTACGCACCATGACAAATCCTGAACCATCGGGCAGCCAGCTCACGCCACCCGGCAGCTCCGCGCTCTGCGAGTTGCCAGGCACCAGCGGAGCACCAGGTGTTTCGCCTGGCTTCAGCACGTGCAGCCCGTCCTCCAGAAGCACGGCTGCCTGGCCGCCGTCAGGCGACCACCAGACCCGCTCGTGAGGAAGACAGCCGGTGATCATCAGGACCCCGCCCAACAACAGAACAAGATGGGATATCAGTTTCATCGAACTCAAAAATTTCTATACTAGTTGCTTTCCACACGGGTGAACAGAAGGCCCTGGCGATCATTGTTGCCCGAGATGCGGTATTTTGCCCAGGGACTGGGCGTTGCGTTGACCGCCAGTGCCGGTCGTACTTCGGAGGCAGGCCCACGGGATTTCTCCATCTGGGTCGGAGCGAGTGCGCCAGAAGCGCTGGCATTTCCTGCACCAAGCTGGTACCCGAAGAGACCTACCCCCCCTGCCACCGCCAGAGCGGCAGCGAGTTTCAGCCAGGGGAGTTGAGATCGACGGGCTGGACCGGCCCCCTTGGGCGCCTCCTTCAACTCGGTTCCCGGAGATGGCACCAGCTCTGGATGCGCCTGCACCGCTTTTTTCGTCACGGCCAGTGTTTCCTCGATCCGTTTTGATTCCTCTTTGGCAGAGGGATTCTGGGCCAGATACGCTTCGAGCAGTGCCTCGACCTCTGGCCGGAGCTCTCCCATGCGCCAGTCCACGATCAGAGCCTGTAGTTCTTGTGCATTCATAGGCTTGGGTTTCTTTGCTAAGGGTTGAGGTGGGCGGAGCCTGAAGCGTCCGCCGATAGACGTTGCCGTACTTCGGCGACGGCGTGATGAATTCGGGAGCGAACCGTGCCCACGGGAATGCCCAGCACTTGGGCGATCTCTGCATAGGAAAGGTCCTGCGAAAACCGCAGATCCAGGATCTCCCGCTGCAAGGGGGAAAGTCCCGCGATGGTCTCGCGCGCCTCCGTGACCCGGTCATCGCCAGGCATCACTGCGATGGCGACCTCTCCGTGGGAGTTCGACGCCTCAGGATCAAAGGGCACCACATTCTGGTCCTTTTGCCGCTGCGTCCAGGCGGCCTGGCTGATCCGGCGAGCGATGCCAAACAGGTATCCCCGGGCGCACTCCAGCTTCCGCCCGTCTTCCAGGCTCCGGGCCATCTGAAGAAACGTCTCCTGCACGAGGTCTTGCACCGCTTCTCCTGCCCCGTGGCGACGGGTGAAATAGCGTGAGAGATCCCCGGAGCTCTCACTGAAGAGGCGCTCTAGCAGAGGCGGATGGGGGGCGGATTCCACGGCAGAGTGTAAGGACAAGACAGACGGGTGATCGTGCAGCGGCACCGGTCGCCCAGCGCCTCCTTTCAAACTCTACGTGGAGTCTGCCGGAAAAAAGGTTCACTGGGGAGCGCAAATTTTTTGCGTCGCGCAGTTGTCACACGGCGGGTTAATCTCCTTGCCCTCCTTCGGCCCTCACACTGACTCCCTGCCCAAGAAGGCAGGCACCACTTTAACCCCCGTTTCTTTGGCCCGCCCCTCCTCGACCAGCTTGATCACCAGGTGGTAAATCCGCTTGGCAAAGGCGACCGGACTCACGGCATACCGGGTCATGCGGGGCACGACCCAGTCCAGGAAGGCGTCGTCGTCCCGGCAAAGCACCGCCATGTCTTGCGGAATTCGCACGCCGCGTCGCAGGAGATGGGTGTGCACCGTCAGCGCATAGCCTGAACGCGCCACCAGCAAGGCGGTAGGGCGGGCCCGGCCTGCCAGCAGGATGTCCAGACTGGTGCAGATGCCATCCACGGCACCGTTATGGTGCACAATCTCCCCTGCGATCTCCCGGCGCACGGCCGCAGCCACACCTTCGCGGAAACCCGCCTCACTCTCCAGGTCGCCGCCAAAGCGATTTTCCTGAAGCAGAAACGCAATCCGACGGTGACCGCGCTGCACCAGCGTTCCCACGGCGTGCCGGCAGGACGCCCGGTAGTCCCGATCCACAGAAGGCAGCGTCACGCCGGGGAAGGTGGAACCCACCACCACACAGGGCAGCCCGCTTTCCTCGAACCAGCGCTGCATTGCCTCAGTCGCCTGATACAAGACCCACACCGTGGCTGGTGAGCCGGAGGTGATGACCTCCAGCGCCTGAACCGGGCTCTTTTTACCAAACCCTCCCTTCCCCACGGTCACCTTCAAGAGCTGACCGGAAGCGGCCAGATGACTCCTCAGCTCATCCACCCAGTGCATCACGGTCGGCGGCAATGACTCCAGGGACTCAGGACTGAGCAATCCCACGGTCAAAGGACGCGCCGCCACCGCCTCAGCTTGCATAAGGATCCGGGTGCGACGCCCCTGGCCAACCTCCAGCAGCAGCTCACGTTTCAACAACTCAACCGCCGCTCGCAAGGTGGGCCGGCTAACCTGCCACTGATTGCACAAAACGCGCTCCCCCGGGAGATGCCCCTTCCATTGGCCTGAGGCAATGCCCAAGCGCAAGGCCTTCGCGGTCTCCACGATCAAAGAGGTCTTCGCAGGGCGAACAGGGGTAGCGGACATTCAGGGAGTTCAGCGGCTCTTGGGAAACTGGTCAAGTATTTTGACCGGCATGGGCTCTCCACAACTCTCTTCATTGGATCCTGCAGATTCCCTGCTAGGGTTGCCTCACAGGAGAATTCCTCGACCACGTGTCCCAAATGCTAAAATCGAACCTGCCGTTTGTTGATGTGATGAGAGGACTAGCCATCCTCGGAGTGTTCCTGTTCCACGCCCTGGGAACGTCGTTCGGATTTGATCAACTGAAATGGGAGGGCCTTTTTCGAGATTGGAGTGCCCCACTGTCTTTCCTCGCACTCTATCCCTTCACCTATGGTTCCTACGGCGTTGCCATCTTTTTCGTCGTAAGCGGCTTCTGCATTCACTTGAGTCACATCCGCAGCAATGAATCCGGATGGTTGGGATTTTTCTGCAGAAGGTTTTTCCGAATCTACCCTCCGTACCTGTTCGCCGTCGCCACCTTCTTTTTCGTGTGGCCGTGGGGCTCATGGCACATCGACTCCGGAGAACGAATCAAGCAGCTGGCCTCTCATGTTCTGTCCATTCACAATCTGAGCAAGGGCACGTTCTTTGGCATCAACCCTTCTTTCTGGAGTATTGGCGTCGAACTCCAGCTTTACTTGATCTATCCAGCTCTCTTGCTCCTGAGTCAACGCTTCGGATGGAAGCGGAGCCTGATCGTCACCTTCATCTGCGAGATTCTCATTCGGCTCGTTGATGCCTGTTTGCTCACGTCTGGGCAGCGACCCCTGCCCATGTTGATCGCAGGCTCCCCTTTCGCCTACTGGTTCAGCTGGTCGCTCGGAGGATACATTGCCCAGCAAGCAATCGCTGGAGTCACTCCACGTTTGCTTTCTCGAATCTCTTTCCCGTGCGTCGCGGGAATGGCCGTGCTTGCCCCCTTCGCGAAACCCACAGCACCTTTTTCATTTCTCATTGCAGCGCTGGGTACGGGTGTAGCCTTTGAACGATTGCTTTCCGGCAGATGGCAAATCCAAAGCTCCGTCGCCTCCAGTTTCCTCACCCGGCACCTCGTCTTTCTTGGGATGGTCAGCTACAGCTTTTACCTGATTCACCAACCGGTGCTCACCAAGTTCTGGCAGTTGCTGACCCGCGTTTACCCCTCTGCCCCCATCCCTCCGCTGACGAGTTTCGCGCTGTGCTGCGCCATGTATCCCTGTGTCCTCGCAACGGCTTATCTCGCCTACAGGTGGATCGAAAGCCCCAGCATTGCGATTGGAACCAGGCTGCGTAAACGCCTCCAGAATCAGACAACTGTCCATGCGAGCCCAAGCCCACCAAGCGGCCAGTCGCCCTGATCGTCCGCTAATTCCAAGAACGATGAGGGATTCTCCTCCCAGATCGCTAAGTTCTGCTTCGCTTCTACCGTTCTCGGATTCATGCATGCACCGTTCTCACGCCTTTTCCTCGCTTCCCGTCTGGCACTCGCATTGATTGGCACCCTCTCTGCCGCGCCGGCCGATGTACCCCTGCCCGATGATCCGAATGCACCCGCCGCGAAGAAGGGGACCAAAACTGCTCCCCTGCCCTCCCTCGGCCAGGTACAGGACGTGGCCGGTCTGCCACGGGTGTTGATCATCGGCGACTCCATCTCCATCGGCTACACACTTCCGGTTCGGAAACTTCTGGAGGGGAAAGCCAATGTGCACCGCATTCCCACCAATGGCGGTCCCACCAAGAACGGCGTGACGAATTTGACGAAGTGGCTCAGCACAGGTGGAAATGACAAATGGGATGTCATCCACTTCAACTGGGGCATTCATGACCTCAAGCACATGCCAGATGGCAAGCGCCAGGTGGAGCCTGCGGACTATGAAGCCAATCTGCGCAAGCTGGTGGATCAAATGAAGGCCACGGGTGCCAAACTGATCTGGGCCACGACCACCCCGATCCCTGAGGGACCGCTCAATCCGCCCCGCACCTTTGGCAGCGTCACCGAGTACAATGCGATCGCCGCCAAAGTCATGCAGGAGAAAGGGGTCGCAGTGGATGATCTCTACAAAGAGATCCAGCCCAAAGTGGCCAAGCTGCAGATCCCCAAGGACGTCCACTTCACCCCTGCGGGATCAGAAACACTGGCAAAGACGGTGGCCGCTAGCATCGAGTCGCAACTGCCTGCCAAAAAGTAAGAGTCTTGGAAATCATTGGGCCGTCATGATCGACGGCCGCACCTACACAGAGAAAACGTGCAACATGGTCCATCGTCTGGACGTTGGCGGGAGGAAACCACTCCCCCAACTGCCATGCGGTTCATATCCTTCATTAGTTTTCTCCTCCTCACCTCGGCAACTCAAGCCGAGCCTCTCTTCGAGACAACTCCGGTCTTCACCCTGACGCCGGACAACAAACCCAACTACCGCATTCCTTCACTGATCAAGGCGACCACCGGAGACCTCCTGGTCATCGCCGAGCGACGCAATGATGGTCCGGGCGACATCGGCAATCACGACATCGTGCTCAAGCGCAGCACCGACCAAGGCCGAACTTGGGGCGAGGAAGTGACCGTTCTGGACGATGGCGACAATGTGACCACCGACATCACGGTTGGCGTGATCGAAGGGCGCATCTGGCTGTTCTTTCTACGGGACAAGAAGGCCTTTCATGTGCTGACGAGTGACGACCATGGCGTCACCTGGAAAGGACCTCACTCCATTCACGCCCAGGTCACCCGGCCGGAATGGGATCAACTTCAAGGCAAATCCGACGAAGACGCGAAACCGCCGAAGAACCCCAAAGGTCGCATGGCCCAATGGGAAAAGAACTGGGCCCAGCGTTATGGCATCGGCCCCGGCAACACCGTCCTGAAGCTCCAGAGGGGTGCAAAAGCGGGGCGAATCGTCGTACCGGCCCGGCATCGCGAAGACATCGGCAAGGGGCGCTTGCGCAGTTTTGCCCACACCTTCTACAGCGACGACCAGGGCAAGTCGTGGAAGCTCGGAGGCAACATCGGTCTGAACACCAGCGAATGCCAGATCGTAGAGCTCGCCAACGGTGACCTCCGTGTCGTCTCCCGTAATGAAAGCAGCGAAGACGCTCCAGACAATCTTCGTCACCTGACAGGCGTAAGCCATGATGGTGGCGAGACCTGGGTGAATTTTCATCGACTGGAGGAGCTGATCACGCCCCGTTGTCATGGTCCGGTTGAGCGGTTCACGCTGGCAGATTTCCAGGGACAAACCCTCAATCGTCTCCTCTTCGCCAGCCCGGCCTCACCTTATCGGCAGCCCGAGCATCCCTACGGTCGCTACAATCTCACCGTTCGCTGGAGTCTTGATGAAGGGGCCACCTGGAGCACCGGTCGCACCATCTGGCCCCACCCCAGCTCCTATGCGGACCTGGTGGTACTGGACGATCAATCCATCGGCATGCTCTACGAACGGGGCGACAAGGGCACCACACACTACTGGGACGAACTGCACTTCGTGAGATACAACTGGGAGTGGCTGACTTCCGGCAGAGAGAGTCTTGCCAGCACCCCAGATGCGAGGTGAAGGGTGATACCATCAAAGCAGCATGATCAACTTCCCCTACCCTCTGCGCCTCCCCTTTCAGAATGCCCTGACTGGTGCCACCTATTTCCTGGTCAGCGGGGATCAGATCGAACCCACGCCGGACCAGCTCCTGGCGATCGCGAGATGTGCCAATGAGCCGCTGGTGTATGACTTGCTGTTCAGAGAGCGGTTTGAAGGTGAACCCTACCAGGAGACCGACGCCGCAGGTTGGATCACCTGGACGCACGCAGGCTGGAAGGACAACACCCACTTCTCCTTCATGGTGCAGGACAACGCCGGGGGGGTGGTCGCAGCTTGCGACATCAAGAGCAACGACCTTGAAGGAGCCGAAATGGGCTATTGGTCCTCCACGCATCATCGCGGAGTGATGACCAATGCAGTGAAGCTAATGTGCCAAGAGGCCGCCAAGGCGGGGTTTCGCGCACTCACCGCCCGCACGAAAAGAGGCAATGACAAATCAAGGGCGGTGCTGCAACGGGTGGGATTTCAGGACGTCGCATCACCTGATGATGAGCGGTATGATCACTACTTGCTACAGCTCGACGTGAGGTCATGAAATCCTGATCACCGCCTGACTCCGCGTTCTAGGAAAGCACGACTTATCCAGCCCCCCCGGCCATGACCAGGACTCTGACACTGCCCCTCATGCAACAGGCTCCCTGGGTTGGCTGGGCTGTCATTGGGGGTAATACCTTGCTGTGAATGGGCCTCGCGCTCTTTGGGGCTCCATTTTGGATGGTCATCGGAGACGGCATCCTGTGCCTCCTAATGCTTGCCATCCAGATCTGGATGAACATTTGCAAGCCGGAGCAGCGCCTCATTTTAGGTGAAAGCTCCCTGACCTTCGTCGGCATCCTGGGCGAGACCACACTTTCGTTCGCCGAGATCACCAGCGCGGAATACAAACCTGATCCCGCGGGAGACACCAGCATCCCCTTCCTTTTCCTATCGGATGGTCTGGGGAAGTCCATTGTCGTCCATCCCGGATTCCTCCTACTTCCAGTGGGGGTGATTCCCTTCGTGGAAGAGCGGCTCCTCGCTCACGGTAAGAGGCTTGAACGTCATCGATGCTAGACCTCCTGGGCCAGCGTCAGCTCACTGGTCAAATCAATTCTCCAGTCCGCGCAGAATGTTTTGCGCTATTTCGCCGTGTTTGGGCGCGTTACCGGGATCGCGCTTCAACCCCTCACCCTGCCTTGCATGATTCGCCGCACGCTCCTCAAGCTTCTCCCGGGCATCGCCGCCACCCTTTTGGGTGGCTCGTTGCTTCACGCCGCTGAACTCCGGCTACCGGCTCTGTTCTCAGATCACATGGTGCTCCAGTCCGGCCAATCACCTCCAGTCTGGGGTTGGGCCACACCGGGCGAGGAGGTCACGGTTACGGTGGCCGGGCAGACGCAGACCACCAAAACGGGCGCCGATGGCAAGTGGAAGCTGGCCCTAACCCCGCTGGAGGCAAGCTCCAACCCTCAAACGCTGACGGTCAAAGGAAGCAACTCCCCAGCAGTGACCATCCAGGACGTGCTGGTAGGCGAAGTCTGGCTCGGGTCCGGCCAGTCCAACATGGCCATGATGGTGCAGGGGGCCAAAGATGCCGCCGCAGAAAAGGCCGCCGCCAACTTCCCCAGCATACGAGTCTTCACGGAAGGCTCCCGCGGTGCAAACACACCACAAGAGGAAGCCAAAGGCTCATGGGTGGTGTGCTCACCCGAAGCCGTCGGCCGGTTCACCGCCACAGGCTACTTTTTCGCCCGGCAATTGCATCAAGTCTTGGGTCGCCCTGTCGGTGTCATCAACTCCTCGGTGGGCGGCACCCCGATTGAAGCGTGGACTCGCAAAGAGGCCCAACAGGCCGATCCCGCCCTCAAGGACTTCGTCGCGGGCGTGGAGCAGATCAAGACCCACTACAACGCTGCTGAAGAAGCCGAGCGCTACCAGAAGGTACTGGCCGACTATGAAGTGAAAGTGAAGGCTGCAAAAGAGGCTGGCAAGAGTATCCCACGCAAGCCCCGCGATCCGGCAGAAACGCTCAATCGCTCAACCAATCTCGGTTACCTGTTCAACGGCAAGATCGCCCCTCTCGCCCCCTATGCCATCAAGGGCATCCTCTGGTATCAGGGCGAGGCCAATGCCCAACCCGGAAAAGCCCGCTACTACGAGGCACAACTGGCCCTCCTGATCAATGACTGGCGCAAGACCTGGGGCAGTGATCTGCCATTCGGATTTGTGCAACTGCCCAACATCAAACGCAACGACGCCTGGGTGGACATCCGCGAGGCCTACACCCGGAACCTCAAGCTGCCCAAGACGGGCATGGCGGTGACGATCGACATCGGCGAGGCCCTGGACGTGCATCCGAAGAACAAACAAGACGTGGGCAAGCGCCTGGCGCTCTGGGCGCTTCACGATGTTTACGAACAAAAACTGGTCGCTCAGGGTCCCGCGCTGGAGAAAGCCGAACCTCGCGATGGCAACCTGGTGCTCACATTTAAGAACACGGCCGATGGCCTCGCCACCAGTCCGGATGGTAAAGCCGAGGGAGCGCTGACGGGCTTTCTCGTGGCGGGTGAAGACCGCAACTTCAAGCCCGCCACCGCACGCCTGGAGAACGGTCAGGTAATCATCTCGAACCCCGAGATCCCCCAACCAGTCGCCGTGCGCTATGCCTGGAAAGACTGGCCGCAAGCCAACCTCTACAACAGCGCCGGCCTCCCTGCCGGCCCCTTCCGCAGTGACGACTGGCCGAAGCCCCCGCCGGCGGAAGTGCGCCTCGCCGCCCTCTTCTCAGATCACGCCGTGGTGCAAGCAGGCGCTGCCGCCTCCATCTGGGGCTGGGCAGAACCCAGCACGCCCATCACCGTCACCCTGGCTGGCCAGACCAAGGCCACCCGTACCACTGCCGATGGCAAATGGCGCGTCGTTTTTGGTCGCCTCACCGCATCCCCGGAACCACAGACTCTGGAGGTGAAGAGCCCCACGAAAACTCTCAGTGTAAAGGATGTCTTGGTCGGCGAGGTGTGGCTGGCATCTGGCCAGTCCAACATGGCGTACCTCTTCAGCCGCGGCCAGTATCCCCCTGCAGAAGCCGCCGCTGCCAACCGCCCCACTCTGCGCGTCTTCACGGTGGCCAAACAGTCCAGCCGCGAACCCAAGGCGGAATGCGAAGGCTCCTGGGTGGTGTGCACTCCTGAAACCGTGGGCAACTTCTCCGCCGTGGCCTACTTCTTTGCCCGGGACCTGATGGACAAGCTTCAGGTCCCTGTGGGCATGATCAACTCTTCCTGGGGTGGTACAGACATCGCCGCCTGGACCAGCGAAGACGCCCAGAAGAAGGTGCCCGAACTGAAGGCGCAACTGGAGCGGTGGAAGACGGAAGACGCCGCCTTCAAACCCGACGAGGCAAAGACATCCTACGAAAAAGCGCTGGCCACGTGGAAGACACGCGTGCAGCAGGCGAAAGCGGCTGGCAATCCCCCGCCCCGCAAACCCCAGGAGCCAACCCAACCCTCCACCGATCAGAACCATCCCGCGAACCTGTACAACGGCATGATCTCTCCGCTGCTGCCCTATGGCATCCGTGGGGTCATCTGGTATCAAGGCGAGCACAACACGGCCACCGAGGAGAAAGCCCGGCTCTACGACAAGCAACTTCCCCTTCTGATCGAAGACTGGCGCGCCCGCTGGGGACGGGAACTCCCGTTTGCCTGGGTGCAACTCCCCAACTTCGAGCGCAAGGACTACCGCCCGCTCGTGAGGGAAGCCATGCTCAAGACGCTCTCCGTCCGCAACACCGGCATGGCCGTCACGGTGGACGTGGGCGAAGCCAATGACAACCACCCCCGCAACAAGGCCGCCGTGGGCAACCGCCTTGCCCTCTGGGCGCTGGATCGGGTGTATCGCGAAAAACTGCTTTCCTACTCCGGCCCATTGCCAGCAGAGCACAGGATCGAAGGCAGCAAGGTGACGGTCACGTTCAACCATGCCGACAGAGGACTGACAGCGAAGGACGGACCGCTCAAAGACTTCTTGATTGCCGGTACCGACCGCCAGTGGAAACCTGCCACCGCCACCATCGCCGGCCGCACCGTCGTCATCTCTAACCCTGAAGTGCCCCAGCCCGCAGCGGTGCGCTATGCTTGGGACAGCAACCCGACGGGCAATCTCGTCAATGGCGTCGGCCTGCCCGCCTCCCCCTTCCGCACCGATGACTGGAAGGATTCCACCCCCGCTGCACCAGCGGCAGATGAGGCGGAGAAAACGGACCTCTTTGTGGGTGGCGAAAATGGCGTCTCCCTGTACCGCATCCCTGGCATTGTGGTCACTCCAAAGGGCACCGTGCTGGCGTATTGCGAGGCCCGCCGCACCAGCCCTGCAGACTGGGGTGAGATCGAAGTGCACCTGCGCCGCAGCAGCGATGGCGGCAAGACCTTCTCTGCTGCCCAGCACATCGCCCACCACGGTGCCCGTGATGAAGGCAACCCGCATAAGAAAGAAGGTGGCGAGAAGGAACAGACGGTGAACAATCCGGTGGCCATCGTGGATGCCAAGACGGGCGTCATCCATTTCCTGTACTGCCTGAACTACAAGCGCTGTTTCTACATGCGCAGTGAGGACGATGGGCTGACCTTCACTGCCCCAGGGGAGATCACATCTGCCTTTGAAGGCTTCCGGTCCAAGTGCGACTGGAAGGTGCTCGCGACCGGACCGGGACATGGCATCCAGCTCAAGAA